>JAZNPH010000073.1:0-39190 GCA_045589515.1 Eubacteriales bacterium
GACAACTCCTTGGCTCACAGAACGACATGGCTACGATCCGACTTAGCTGGCGGCCAAGACCGCAGGGGTTCTGGGCATCCGCGCCCTGGGGAGAGCCGGCGATGAAGGCACCCTGGAGCTTTTGGAAAAGGTGCGTGGAGACGAAAAGTCCCTGCTGGCATTGGCAAGACTCATCAAGGCAAGGGGCTACAAGGGAGGCAAGCTTCGTATCGCCCATTGCGGAAACCCCTCCGCGGCAGAAGCCTTCTCCATGCTGATGCGAGAGCAGTTTCCCTCCGCCTCTATTACCGTCACCACCCTGCGGGGACTTTGTGCCTATTACGCCGAGCGGGGCGGAATGCTGGTAGGCTGTGAGGTCTGATTTCGAAAACGGATCGTTTTTCGTGCTACGAAAGGATAACTCCCAACCATGAAACAACATGAACTTCATCCCCGTTTAAGCTTCGAAACCGTCCGCGAGGTGGTGGCCTGGGCGGGCAAGACCCACGGGGAAAAGACCGCTTATTCCTATCGAGAAAAGGCAAGTGACAAGGAAATATTGAAGATGTCCTTTGTGAAGCTGCAAAAGGACGTAAAAGCCCTTACCAACGCTCTGGTGGACATGGGCTGTACGGGTAAGCATTGCGCCGTGGTGGGGAAGCTTTCCTACCATTGGGCGCTGGTATACTTCGCCGTGCTTTCCGCAGGCGGGGTACTGATGCCCTTGGACAAGGACTGGAACGGCGAGGACCTGGCCCACACCGCAAAGGAAGGGGAAGCGAAATTTCTCTTCTGCGATGCCGATCTGAAGGACAAAGCAGAGGCCATCGCCGCAAGCGCCGCTTTGGAGGCGCCTCCCATCTATTTGGGCAACGACAGCTTATTATCCCTTCTTTCCGCAGGGAAAATCAGCCGACCTCCCCTGCCCCAAATCGATCCTCTCGCCCCCGCTTTGCTGGTCTACACCTCCGGCACCACGGGAGCGGGAAAAGGGGTTCTTCTTTCCCAGACCGCCATTCTCAGTAACATCACCGCCGCACTGCCTTATATCGATTATTCCGAGAAAACTGTGGGCGTTCTGCCGCCCCACCATACCTACGGCTCCACGGTAATGTTCTTGGGCCACGCCATCATCGGCTCGGAGATCTATATCTCCGCAGGACTTCGTCATATCCAAAGGGAGCTGAAGGAGCAGAAGCCGGGGCATCTGGTTCTGGTGCCTCTGTACCTGGAGACCTTCTACCGCAAGATCAAGGCCACCGTAAAGGAGCAGAAGAAGGAAAAGCTTCTCTCCCGCATGATGACCGTAAGCAGCGGGCTGCGGAAGGTGGGCATCGACCCGCGGAAAAGGCTGTTTGCCTCTGTGCGGGAGGCCTTTGGCGGGGAGCTCAAAACGGTGATCTCCGGAGGCGCCCCCATCAACAGGGAGATTATTGCCTTCTTTGAAGCCCTGGGCATCTCCACCCTCAACGGCTACGGCATTACCGAATGCGCCCCTCTCATTGCGGTGAACCGCTCCCGCTGCGTGGTTCCCGACAGCGTGGGCCACGTCATTGACGTGGATACCGTGAAGATCCTCTCCCCCGACGAAAACGGCGAAGGGGAAATTCTGGTGAAAGGCCCCAACGTGATGCTGGGTTACTACAAAAACCCCCAAGCCACCGCAGAGGCTTTGGACAAGGAGGGCTACTTCCACACAGGCGACTACGGCAAGCTGAACGAGGACGGAGTGCTGTTCATCACCGGACGGAAGAAGAATCTCATCATCCTCTCCAACGGCAAGAACGTCTACCCCGAGGAGATCGAAAACAGCCTCATCGCCCTGCCCGGAGTGCTGGAGGTCATCGTTTACGAGGGCAAGAGCAAGCGGGGCTCGGAGCACGACGCCATCGTGGCGGAGATCTACCCCGACCCGGAATATTGCAAGAAAAACGGCATCCAAGACGCCACCGCCTTCCTGAAGACCCATTTAGACGCCTATAACCGCACCGCCACCCCCTACAAGCGGGTAGCCAAGCTGAAGGTGCGTTCCGCCGAGTTCCCCAAGAACACCCTGCGGAAGATCAAGCGCTTTGAGCTTGACATGACCATTGATTGATCTCACTTTCCTTTTTTCTCCATAAAAATGCAAAAAACGCTGTGGTTTTCGTGTTTTCCACAGCGTTTTTTGTTTGCGCTTATTCTTTGCCGTTTCTGGCTTCCAGCAGCTTGGCTTCCTGCTGCAGGTACAAGATCTCCGTGGCGAATGCCAGCTTGGTGACCACGTTTTCCTTTTTTGGGTAGCAATAGAAGGAATCGTGTTCCGTGGAGATATCTACGCAGTCGAAGGGCTTGATGTAGCAGTAATCGTACTCGACGTGCAAGCTGTTGGTCTGGATGGGGGTGCGCTGAATGCGGTATTCCGCTCCATTGTATTCCCCGGTGAGAACGAAGCCTTCTCCGGGCTTATGGGAAAGTTTGCCCTTCCCTAAGGTCTCGAACCTCCAGCATCTGGGCAGGGAGTACACCTCCACCTCGTCCTCAAAGGAATAGGCGCCGGAAACGATCTGCTCCTGCACCTGCTTCCGCTCCCAGGCGAACCAATCGGGAACACGGGTGAACTCCGTTTCCCCTTCCTTTGCCTGCAGGGAGCCGTCCTCTTTTAAGGTCCAGACCTTACCGCAACGGCCGCAGAAGATCTCCGCTCCCTTGGAGCCCATTTGGGATTCCGTTTTGCAATGGGGGCATTGGTACAGGATCTTGTGCAGGCCTTCTGCGCGGAAGGGCTCTGTAATGAGGATGCCGTTGTCCTTCTGATACTTGTATTCGTCGTACTGCAGACCCTTACGGATGGCCTCGGTGATCTCCTCGGCGGTCATTTCCTTCACCTGCTCTGCGGTAAGAAGCTGGGTCATCACGGTATGGAGAGGCACCTTGCGCTTTTTGCGGTAGTTCCAGAAGGGTGTGTGGAGGTAGTTGCCGTGGTGAACGATGGTGACCACGGGAACACCGTTCTGCTTCACCAAACGGCCGATGGCATCGGGAATGTAGGAGGTAACGCCGCAGGGGGAATACCGCGCCTCGGGGTACATACAAAGCACGTCTCCCCGCTTGGTGACCTTACGGATGGAACGCACCAGATGGAGATCCATGGTGAACTTACGGGTACAGATGGCGCCGATGAGCTCCAACAGGAAGGGACGGCGGTAATAGCCGTCGATGCTCACCACGTTGTGAAGGCGGTGGGGATAGGTAGCCAGCGCCGCCAGCTCAAAGTCGATGAAATACATATGGTTGGAAAGCAGGATGTAGGGAGGCTTCAGCCCTTCCGTATTCACCTTTTCGATGCGATAATCCTTGCCCAAAAGAAGAAACCAAGAGATCACCTTGATCAGCCAGGCGATGATCCACGGCTGACGAATGGGATACTTGGCCTTGTAGCGCTTTTTGTTCTTGTAGTTGACTTCAATATTCATGCAAGTCTCCTGTTTTTATAATTGATTCATTATATCAATTCTTGAACAAAAAAGCAATAAAAAATGAAAAAATATCGAAATAAGTTGCAAAAAGCAGGAAACGGTGGTAAAATACAAGCAGCAAGGTAATTTCCCTGCCAAGAGAGGTGCTTTTGATGGTATTTTATTGGATTGGCGGAGTCATTCTGCTGTTGTGTCTTGCGGTTCTGATCACCGCTTACGTTTGTTTTTTTCGCATCTTCTATTTCCCCAAGCGGAAGCAGAAAAAGGGCGGCGAGCTGGCCTCCCTGCCCTACGGGGATATTTACGCTCCTTATCGCGAAGAAATGGCGGAATGGGTACGGAAGGTAAAAGAGCTTCCCTGCAAGGAGGTCTCTATCACCTCCTTCGATGGCTTGACGCTGCGGGGACGGTATTACGAGCACACCCCCGGCGCACCCATTGAGCTTCTGATGCACGGCTACAAGGGGAATTCCCTGCGGGATCTCAGCGGCGGGGTGTTCCGTTGCTTTGCTCTGGGGAGGAACGCTTTGATCGTAGATCACCGTGCCGCAGGAAGAAGCGAGGGCAACGTCATCACCTTCGGCGTCAACGAAAGCCGCGACTGTGCGGAATGGGTGAATCTCATTCTGCGGGAGATCAACCCCGATGCAAAGATCATCCTCACGGGGATCTCCATGGGTGCCGCCACGGTACTCACCGCCGCAGGCTACGACCTGCCGGGGAACGTGGTGGGTGTGCTGGCGGATTGCGGGTATACTTCCTCGGAGGCCATCATCAAAAAGGTGATTCGGGACATGAAGCTCCCCGCAGACCTGCTCTACCCCTTTGCACGGCTGGGAGCAAAAATCTTCGGCGGGTTTGATCCGGACCAACGCTCTCCCTTGGGCTCCATGAAGCAGTGCAAGCTTCCCGTGATCTTCATCCACGGGGATGCGGACGCCTTCGTGCCCCCGGAAATGAGCAAGGAAAACTATCAAGCCTGCACCAATGCCAAGCGGTTGGTCGTCATCCCCGGGGCGGGGCACGGCCTTTGCTACCCCGCAGACCGTGAGACATACTTGCGGGAATTGAAGGACTTTTTCGAGCCGTACCTATAAACAAATAAAAAACAGAGCCGTTTGGCTCTGTTCTTTCTTTATGCTTACGTTGTATAGTTGTCGAAATAGCCCTGCACCAGAACCACGGGGGTGCCCTTGTCGCCGCTACCGCTGGTCAGGTCGCAAAGGGAGCCGATCAGGTCGGTCAACTGACGGGGGGTGGTACCCTGGGAAGCCATGTTGCCCACCAGGTTTTCCTGCTTGGCACGGATGCTGTCGGAGATGGCCTTCTTCAGCTCCTCGCCGGAAAGATCCTTGTAGTCGTTATCTGCCAAATACTTCAGCTTCAGCTCGTTAGGAGTGCCGATGAGGCCGTCGGTAAAGGCGGGAGACACCACCGGGTGGGCCAGCCCCCAGATCTTACCCTTGGGATCCTTGAAGGCGCCGACACCGTAGATCATAACCTCCACGTGCTTGCCGGTGGCGTTCAAGATTCTTTCCTGCACGGAAAGCACCAGATCCTTGCACTCTCTGGGGAACAGCTTGACGGTGTCCTCGGTGGACTTGTTGGAGCCCAGCAGACCGTAACGCTCGTTACAGCCGCTGCCGTTCACGGGAGCGTTCAGAATATCGTCCAGGCCGCAAACCGCCTTGGCACCTGCCGCCAGCAGGATGCGCTTGGTACGGGCGCGGGTATGGATATCGCAGGTGAGGATGTGATCCGCATAGGGCAAAATTGCCTGAGGACGGTTGGCAAAGATGATCTCCACCTCTGCGCCGCTTTCCCGGATCAGGTTGCCGTAATACTCCACGTAATCCACGCCGGTGAACTCGTGCTTGTTCACCCCGAAGAGCTCGCGGTATTTTTCCAGTGTCAGAACGTCGGAATAAGGGTTCACCCCTGCCTCGTCCAGCTTGTCCAGGCTCACCAGCTCGTTGCCCACCTCGTCGGAGGGGTAGCTGAGCATCAGGACGATCTTCTTTGCGCCCTTGGCGATGCCGCGGAGACAGATGGCGAAGCGGTTACGGGAAAGGATGGGGAACAGTACGCCTACGGTTCCTCCGCCAAGCTTGTTGCGAACGTCGGCGGCGATGGCATCCACGTGGGCGTAGTTGCCCTGAGCGCGTGCCACAATGGACTCGGTTGCGGCGATAACGTCACGGTCGCGAAGCTCAAAGCCCTCGCTGTCTGCGGCGGCAAGAACGCTGTCCGCAATGATAGCGGCCAGGTCATCTCCCTGACGGATGATGGGGCAACGGATCCCGCGGGAGACCGTGCCAACTCTTCTCTCTTTTTGTTCCATAAAAATGCCTTCCTTTCAGCCTTCGGAAAAATGCCCAACTTTCCGCATTCTCCGAATCACAGAAATATTATAATCTTTTTTCGGAAAATTTCAATAGGTAGACGATAATTTCTTGTAAAAAATCGAAAAACCTTACTACGGCGGTATATTTATAAGGAGGGGGCTTCTTTTTTCTTGACAAAGAAGGAAAAAACGGGTATACTGAAAAAAAGAAAAAAGCGAAAGAGAGGCCCCTTATGAAAAGAACGCTGATCTCCCTGCTGTTGCTGGCTCTGGTCGCCCCCACCGTGTTGGCGATCCGTCCCGCCGCAGAAAGCTACGACCACGAAGTCACCGTGGCCATCAAGGGCTACGACACCACCTTCTCCGGTGTAACGGTCTACCCCAACGACACCGACAAGCCCCGTGTGATCGCATCGGATACCTACAATTTCCGCTATGCTAAGGTGTTTATCTTTGACAAGGACGGCAGACTGATCGAGGCAGGCGGCGACCTGCTGGCCAACAAGGACGGCACCTACGGTGCGCCCCAGCTCTCCGTCACCGTTCCCGCAGGAGGCTTCCTGGTAGCCTTCAGCAGCAGCTCCCGTGAGCTTTGGACCTGCTACAACGTGGCCATGGAAGGGGCAATGCTCTACAACGCCACCATGTCTATCATCTACCCCATGTACGGCAGCTACGACAAGGGAACCAACACCCTGACCGTCCGCTACGACGATCCCGTTTCCCCCTCCAAGGACGCTCCCCGCTATCTGTTCGTGGGCAACTCTACCACCTATTTCAACGGCACTCCCATTAAGTTCAAAGCCGTCACCGCCGCCGCAGGCAAGGAAGTGGTGGTAGAATACTGCACCTTCGGCAGTGCCTACCTTTCCGAATTTGCAGATCCCAACCACGAGCGTGGCAAGGCCTTCCGCGAGAAGCTGAAGAACAACAAGTACGATTACATCGTGTTCCAGGATGCGGCAAGCGCAGACTACTATATGTCCAAGGCCGCCATGGACGTGCTGATGCCCTTGGTAGAGGACAACGGCGCCCAGGGTCTGCTGTATATGCGCTACTCCACCGGAGACGACGGTACCGAACGCCATTACGGCAACTATCCCCGTCTGGCAGAGGACTTCGGTCTTCCCTGCGCCAACGTCACCGGCGCTTTCAATATCTGCCGTGAGGAATATCCCGACATCAATCTGATGGCAGACGACGGCGGTCACCACTCCTGCGAGGGCAGCTACCTTATCGCCTGCACCTGGATGTACGCCTTTATGGGTGTTGACCCCCGCGGCAACACCTACACCGCAAACCTCCCCGCCGCAACCGTGGCCGCTTTGCAGGAATGTGCTGTGAAGGCTGTGGAAGCAGGTTTGGAACTGCCGGAAAAGGACTACTCCGTGACCTACGAGGGCACCAAGTACGAGAACTTCTCCTTGGGCAAGACCTACACCACCGACGGTAACGTTTACGACGGCAAATGGACGGATGCAGACGAAAGCGGCAAGCCCTTGGGCAAACGCACCGACGGCACCTTTGCCTCCGCCGGGGACGACACTTCCATGGGCTGTTGGTCCACCTCCACCGGCACCACCTCCATCGTGGTGGATCTGGAGGAGATCCGCAAGCTTCACCTGTTCCGTACCGACCTTTGGGGCGGCACCTGGGGCATTCCCAATCCTGCAGAATCCACCGTGGCTGTCTCCGTCAGCGTGGACGGCAAGGCATACACCGATCTGGGCGAGGCTGCCGCAGAGGATCTGGAAGCCTCCGGCGAATGGAAGGGCAAGCTGTACACCCTGTTCTCCGCGGAAGGGGTGGAGGCTCGCTATATCAAATTCACCTACACCATGAACGAGGGCAACCGCAAGTTCTGCTGGTCCTCCGAGAACGCAGTTTACGGCTTGGGCGACGCCATTGAGCCTCCCTCGGAGAATCCCGGCGAAGAATCCACCGAGGAATCTACCGAGACTTCTACCGAATCTTCTGCCGAGACTTCTGCCGAGACTTCCACCGAAGCACCTGCCGAAAGCACCCCCGCAGAGAGCAGTTCCGCTCCCGCAGAACAGGGCGGCTCCTCCACCCTGTGGATCGTCCTGGGGGCTGTTGCCGTAGCGGCTGTTGCGGCCATCGGCGTCCTGCTGGGCAGAAAAAAGAAGGCATGAAGCTTACCTTTTTAGGGGCAAGCCACGGCGTTCCCGAACCCCACAGGAAATGCTCCTGCACCATGGTCACCCTGGGGGAGCGGGTCTACTTCGTAGACATGGGCGTGATGGCTATTTGCGACCTTGTGGATCGGGGCATCCCCGTGGAGGCGGTGAAGGGCATCTTCATCACTCATATGCATGGGGATCACACCAACGGCCTCATCCATTTTGCGGATCTCATCAGTTGGTATTACACGGGAGCCGACCCGGAGATTTGCCTGCCCTTGATCGAGGGGGCGGAGATCATCTCCCGTTGGATCGCCCTGTCCTGCCATGCCACCCGGGATCTGCGGTACAAGCAGGTGGAGGAAGGCACCGTCTTTGACGACGGAGTCTTGAAGGTCACCGCCGTGCGGACACAGCACACACAAAGCGCCTTTTCCTACCGCCTGGAGGCAGAGGGGAAAGCGGTGCTGTTCACCGGGGATCTGCAAAGACCCCATATAGACTTCCCCGCCGCGTTGGCAAAGGAGGCCGATCTGGTCATCTGTGAGGGGGCTCACTTCCCCGCCACGGAGTATACTCCCTTCCTGGAAGCCGTATCCCCGAAACGGGTGATCGTCAATCACTACGCCCCCTGGAACATCCCCCATATCACGGAGCTTTCCAAAGCCCTCCCCGCCATGAAGATCACCATGGCAACCGACGGTATGGAAGTGAATCTGTAAAGCAAAGCATAAGTGCCCCGAGCGTCAGCCCGAGGCACTTTTCATTATTCAAAATCCACTTCGATAGAGCCCACGCCGCCGTCGATGGTCACGCGGTTTTCCCCGTTTCCGAAGGTCTCCCCGTCGGAAGCGGACTTCCCGTCCACCTCGGCACTGCCCACGCCCTTATTGATCTTCACGCGGTAGGACTCCTTGCCGCCCAAGAGGGTCAACTCCGTCTCTCCCACACCCATGTCCAGATCGGAAACGCCGGTAAGGGATGCGGTCATGGTCAACTGCCCTACCCCCATATCCATGGAAAGGTCGTGGAGACTGCCGTTCTTCACGGTGATGGCCCCTGCGCCGCCGTCGATCTCACAGGACTCGGTGGCGGTCAAGCGGTTTATGATCACTTCCCCCGCCCCCAGCTCCAAGGACAGCTTTTCTGCGGATAGCTCCTCCACCGTGAGCCTGCCCGCTCCCGTGGAGATCTCCACCTTCTCAAATACCGTCCCCTCGGGGAGGTACAAGGTCAGCTTGGCCCCGTTGTAAATGCCGAAATCCGTTTCGTCGATAATCGTCAGACAGCCTTTTTTCGTTTCCACCTTCAGATTTTTCAGGTTGCTTTCCACACGGAGGGTTTCCCCGGTTTTGATCTCCAGATCAGCCCCGCCGATCTCCAGCTCCAGGGAGGTCACTTCCCCCTCCACGGGGTAGGTCGCGGTCTCACCCGTCACCCCGTCTCCGGTGATAAAGCCCAGCACCATCCCAAGGGAGGTGACGATACTGCCGATGATGCCCACCGCCAGCAGGATGGCAAAAGCGATGGCGGCGTAGCGGATGCCTTTGTGCAGGTTCGTCATGTCATTGATCATTTAATCGCTACCCCGCCAAACATACTTTCCCCGGTGATATACAAGGTCACAAGGTTCCCCGGATCCCGGGTGGTCTTATCGGAAACGCCGCCGAAGATGGCATTTGCCTCCACCTTCACGTTCACCGTGGGAGGCACCAAAACGGTCACCCCGCCAAAAATGGCGGAGACCCGCAAGACGCAATCCTTTTCGATGATGGCCTGCCGCAGGTCACACTTGGCACCGCCGAACACCGCGGAAACGGAGCCGCCTTCAAAGACTCTGCCGCTGTAATCCACGTTGCAGGAGGAGAAGGTGGCGTAGGTCTCCTCAAAGGGCTCCCCCGAGGACTTCTTCTCTGCCAAAAGCTTCCGTGCCTTGCCGCCGAACAGGCCGCCCCAGATCATTTTCACACCGATGAACACCACCAACGCAGGCAAGATCAGCTTCCGTGCCAGGGAAGCATCCCAGACGTCCTGAGCGCAAAGCAACAGGAACACGCCCAGCAAAAGCCCGAACAGGTTGCCCCACTTGTCCCGCTTGGTGAACAGCCCCGCCCCGCAGGGAACGATGAGGAACAACGTCCACCAGCCGTCGAAGAAGATGTCCACGTCGGTGATCTCCAAAGAATTCAAAGCAAACAGCACCCCTGCCGCAACCAGCAGAAGGCCCCAGATGATCTTATTCAACTTATGCATAAAAGCCTCCAAAAAGCAAAGAGTGCCCACGTTACGCAGGCACTCGAATGATCAAAGACCGATCTTACCCAGCAGAGCCTTGGAGCAATCCAGCTGGTTGGGGATGGTACCATTTTCGTCGCGGATACGCCAGATGTCGGGAGTGATCTCGTCAGCAACGTAGATCTTGCCGTTTTCATCGTAGCCTACCTCGATCTTGAAGTCGATGAGCATCCAGCCCAGAGAAGCCAGCTCGTTCTTCAGCACCTCGCCCACCTTCAAAACGATGGCCTGTGCTTCGTCGTACTGACCCTCCTTCAGAAGGCCCTTCATCAAGCAGATACGCTCGCTGATCAAGGGGTCGCCCTGGATATCGTCCTTCAAGGTCACCTCTGCGTAGGGAGGATCGAAGGGAATGCCCTCTTCCAAAGTGAAGCGGCGGCACATACTGCCTGCGGTGTAGTAGCGGAGAACGAACTCCAGCTTGGGAACGGTGAGGTTGCGAACCTTCATCAAACCCTTTTCCACGTCTGCGCCCAGGTAGTGGGTGGGGATGCCGTTCTTTTCCATCAGCTCAAAGAAATACTTGGAGATAGCCAGGCCGATCTTGCCCTTGCCCTCCACGCTGCCTCCGACGGTGTTGGAGCCGGGATCGAACACGCCGTTTTCACCGGTCATGCTATCCTTAAACAGCAGGTGAACGATGTTATTTTCCTCGTCCAAAAGGACGTCCTTGGTTTTGCCGGAATACAAAGTCTTCATAACGTCTCCTTTTCCGCAGGGAGCGGACAGAAATTTTTTATGATTCATGATACCACATTTTTTGTCGGATTGCAATAGGATACCACAAAAAAACGCCCCCGCGGGAATCAGAAATTCCGCGGGAATGCGTTTTATTTTTTGTGCAATTTGTTTCTATCTGTGCTTCTCCGCTTGGGAGGCGAAATACTCCTCTACCTCCGATACGGGGAATGCGGGAACCAGAGTTCTGGCATACGTGCAAATGCCGTTTTTCCCCTCCTCAAGCTTCTTGTAGAATGCGTAGAAGGGCAGCCATATCATTTCTTCCTCGAACTCTCCACCCAAAGCCGATACCCACTCATACCTCAATTCCACATGGTCGTATTCCCGGAAATTCACCTCGTCCTGCTGTTCCATGCACAAGGGGCAGGAATGTCCGCCGAAAACGTAGCCCATTTCCAGCATGCGCTCTGCCTCCTTCAAGGAAACAGAGGCTACGGTTGCATATTCCCCGTACGTCCCGGAAACGCCCTCCCGCAGGCATTTGCAGTCAATAACCTTGGCAAACAAACGGGAATCCCCGCGCCGCATTTTTTCGAAGGAGATCGAAATGCGCGGCCAGTACCAAAGGAAGGTTTCATCCGTTACGCCGGGTTCGACAGAAAAGTAGTTTACGGTGATGCCTATTGTATCTCCGCTGTAATCCCTCGTCACTTTCCCATGGGAATATGCTACCCCAAAGAGATCCTGCAGAATGGATAAGGCGTCTTCCAGTGAAGCAAGGATCTCCTCATCGGATTGGTTGGGATCGACGACCAGGGCTTTTCCGCCCAGCTCCATGGGGGCGTATAAGGAGTCCCCGCCCATACCAAAGCTCCAGATCAGGTAGTTATTTACCATAGGACGCTGAATGAGATATGCGGAAATGCTCCGTTCCCCCAGTTCTACGTCTGCGTGACGTTCAAAATAGACCGCATGTACCCCGTCAGAAACGTCTTCCTCCAGATCGTACGAATTGGGATCAATTCCGAGATGCGTCTCTGCCTTCTCGGCAAACACAGCAAACGCCTCGTCAAAGGCCTCCCGATCCGGGGGCAGCAGGGTTTCTCCGGGATAACGGTACAGCATCCACTTCTCCGGAGGCAGGACGTTGGCGCTCCCCGCCAATTCGTCGGCGGGCAGGTATACCTTGGTGTATTGATTGGTAGGAGCATATTCCGCTCCGTAGTTCATCATCCCTGCCAACTCCTCGGCAGAAAGCAGATAAGTTCCCTTGGGATAATCGGGAAGATCGACGATCCCGGGCTTGCTGGTCTCCGAAGCAGACACGGAGCTGTTCCCCGCCTCCGAGGTAGTCTCCCCCGGAGAAACGGTCAGCGCCGCAAAAACGCTGCCGAAAACCAAGCAAAGGCACGCCGCCGCGGCCACAAGTCTCATAGGAAAACGTTTCCGTCCCCCGTGCCGTTCCTCCCGCAAGAGAAGATCCTGATCGATCTCGCCAAGCAGGTACGCAAAGTCGTCTCGTTTCATCTTGTAAAACCCTCCTGTTCCAACCGTTCTTTCAGCTTTTTGCGAACGCGGGAGAGAATCACGTGGACGTGACTTTCCTTGAGGTGGTACAAACGGGCGATCTCCTCGGTGGAGGCCATGTAGAAATACCGTCGGATAAACAGGTTGCACTCCCGTTCCGGCAATTCGCGCAGGCAACGGTTCAGGGCGGACGCAAGCTCCTTGCGCTCCCATTCCCTTTCTACGTCGCTATCTCCGGGCAAAAGCTCCGACAGCTCCTCCAGGCAAACGGCGGTGCTCCCTCCGCCCCGCTTCTCCCGATGCTTGGAACGATAGCGATCCAAGGACAGGTTGCGGGTGATCTTTCCCACGTACAGCCTGAGGCTATGGGGTTGATCCGGAGGAATGGCATTCCAAGTGCGCAGCCAGGTGTCGTTGACACACTCTGTTGCATCCTCCCGATCGTGGAGAATGCGGAAGGCGATCTCCGTGCAGTATGGCTCATACTTGTCCATAGTGGCCCCAATGGCAGATTCGTCTCTTTGGTTGTACAAAAGAATAATGTCACGGTCTTCCATGCTTCTTCCCTCGCTTTCAACCATATAGACGCCATGCGGAAGGATTTCTAACAGAGATTTCAAAAATATTATCCCATTCTGTCCAGGCAGTCCCGCTCTAAGGCATTTAAGAACGCCCCTGCGGTGAAGACGCGGTAGCTTCCCACCTTGTCGCCGTTGTCCAAAAGCCATTCCTTACCCAGATGTCTGCCAAACACCTTGCGGGGGACGGGGTTGATGATCAACACCTTCTGCCCCTCGGATTCGAAGGTGAAGTTCCCCTCCGTTTCATAGCGGAAAAGCTCCCACTGTGCCAGCCGCACGCGGTGCAGAATACGGTAGGTTCCTTCGGACTCGATATACATGGGTGCCAAGGGCTTGTGGGTGGAAAGAAGCTTGCAGGCGTAGGTCTTACCCTTGCTTTCCACGATGAAGTCCGCCTCCCCTTCCTTGAAGTACAAAAGGGAGCGGTAGGGGTTCTTCAAGTCCTTTTTGTCCATACGGGTAAGCTTCAACAGTCGCTTCACCAGCCGACGGCGGGCAAGAAACACCCGTCCCCAGCGGAAAGCGAAGAAGCCCGCCACCAGAATGATGATCCACGTAATGGCGTAAGAGGACAAAATGGAAAGGAAGCCCAGGATATAGGAGGCCAGGAAGGGCAACACCAAATTCAAAAGGATGGTTCCGCCCAGCAGATAGGCCGTCATCCAGCGGGCGATGGCTCTGTTACGTACCTTCTCCCGGAACTCGATAGGCTCAAACTTCAAGCGGTGCCATTGCTTCACCCCAGCAAGCCTGCCCATAAAGGACACCGCTACTACCAAGGGCAGCAAGAGCAAAAGCACCTGCCATTTGCTTGCCAAGGTCTCCTCCGTGCCCACCAGCCAAGCATGGAAGGCGGCGAAGGTCCACTTCATGGGAAGCGCGGCGTGGAGCAGGGCGATCAGCCCCAAGGGGATCCAAAAATCCCTCTCCTTCACCAAGAACGCAAGTCTCCCGAGAGCGTTGCCGGAGGGTGTCTCGGCGTACCGCAGCATGGCCTCCTCGTGGTAGATGGTCTCCAAGCGGCACAGGCTGTAAAAAGCCCACAGGGACACCGCCACGGCAAAGAAAAAGCAGATTTTGGGGATCATCATCTCCTCCCCTTCCTCCACCGTGCCCCAAAAGAAGCCCCAGGCGCGGAAGGAAAGGCAAAGAAGCTGGGAGATCAGAATGTAAAATAACGGTGCCGTTACCCAGCGGTCAAGTGTCTTGACGGTTTTCATAAAACTTCCTTATTCTTCAAGCTCTGCAATAAAGGCGTCTACGTAGTAGCTTGTTCCCGCGATGAAGGTATCCTCGGAGAGCATCACGTGCTTCATGGATTCATGCCCCTGGTCGTCGAGAACGATGCGGAATAGCTTCGGCAGGTACCTGGGATTCAGACAATCCAGCTTCCCGATGAGAAGATATCCCCTGCGATCCTCCGACACCAAGCAGTGACAGGTATCTAACGCTCTTTCGTAACTCGAATTGTCCCACGATTCATCGTAATCGTAGAAGGTATAGCCTGCCTTTTCCGCCGCCGCTACCACCTGCTCAAAGGCGAAATCCCCCTCGTGCTGATATGCACCGCCCTTATACAGCGGAGAAGCCTCGGGAAGGGGAAGACCGTAAACGTCAAGCAGCTCCGGCAATCCCTGCTCGCTGTATAGTGTACTGTACAGCATTCTGCCCATTCTCACCACACCGCGGGAGCTCCAAGGGCTCACCGCAAAAATATGGGAAATATCTCGAGCCATAACGCGGTTATAAACCTGCTTTGCCCGTTCTTCCGTCTCGCATTCCAGAATAAAAATACCCACTCTCTCCGTTTTCTCTCCCACGACGGCGTCCTTTACTGCAGTGTAGTAATAGGTGTCCCCGGACTCCTCCAAAAGATGGGAGGTGTCACGGAAGGTGTAGCCCTTCGCTTCCAACAGCGGTTTCACGTCCGCAAAAAGAAGCTCGCTTTCATATTCTCCGTAGAGATAATGGCGTTCTCCCAGCTTCTCTGTTGAGGGTGCGTAAGCTTCGAAAACGGTGGAGGTTTCCAGAGCCGCAATATAATCGTCTACGTAATAGCTGGTTCCCGCGATGAAGGTGTCCTCGGAGAGCATCACGTATTTTGCGGACTCTAACTCGGGGCCATGGCCAAACAGATCAAAGAGTACCTTTGCCACCGTTTGATATGCATAAAGCACCACGGGATCATCCTCGGGAAGCTCCCCTTCGAAGCCTTCCTCCAAGGTCGTCAGCTTCACGATGCTGAGATACCCCCGCCCGTCCGGAGTCAGATAATTGCGGCAATCGACGATGGGCGCCTCGTCCAACAGCTCGTTGTAGCCGTAAGCCGTATAGTTCATGTTTTCTGCAGTTGTCACAGCCTGTTCAAAGCCGACGAATCCCCAATAGGTATACTTGCCGCCCTTGTAGAGGGGTACCGGCTCCGGCAGGGGAAGATCGTAAATGCCCATCAGATCGGAAAAAGCCGCACCTGTATCAACTGTGCCGTACACCATTCTGCCCATTCTGGTGATGGTATAATGAAAATCGGCTTGTATCCGGTAGTCGTACTCCCAAGAGCATTCCATGGCGGCGGTATACACCTTTTTCGCTTCCTCTTCCGTGGCGCACTCCACCAACATAATTCCCGCTCCCGTGGTGTCATTGCCTGCCCCATAATAAGGGTTGTCGTTGCCTTCCTCTAAAAGATGCCCAATGTCCTCCAGGTGGTAGCCCTTTTCTTCCAAAAGGGGCTTCACGTCTTCAAAAAGAAGATCGCTTTCGTATTCACCGTAGAAGTAGTAGCATTCCCCCAGCTTCTCCGTGGAATGGACGTAATCCTCAAACAGCACGGCCTGTTCCCGCAGTTCGTCAAGAGTGGGCTCGTCGTCATCTTCTACCTCAGGCTTCATCACCAGGTAGATCCCCAAAAGCAACGGGATCACCAAAAGCCATAAAAGCACCTGCACAAGGAGCACTCGCTTCCCCTTGCCTTTTTCCTTGGCGGAACGGTACCACAGACGGCACAGCACTGCAGTGTACCAGACGGAGAACACCTCGCCGGCGGCAATCAACAGCGTTCCCACGCCGTGTGCCACTGCTGCGATCCAAAACGCCGCAGATTCGGCGCCCTGCGTGTCACGGATCTGCAAAACGTCGGGGATGTTTTCCATTTGGAGCCAGAAAAGCAGCCCCAAGAAAAACAGCTCCATCAGCAACATGGTCACAGAGGTCCACCGGTAGTATTGGTGCACCTTTTCCTTATATACGGCAATGTCCGCTTCGTCCGATAAAAACGCCTCGTTGGAGATCCCACGCACACCATCCAGATAGAGGAAATTGCCCATACCGTCCCAGGAATGGGGAATGCAGGTGTATCCGTTTTCCTCCGCTGCTTTGGAAAGCTCCGCCACCCGTTCCTTGGGTACGGCACGGACAATGGTAAAGTGCTCCTCAGTTGTTTCTTGAAACCGATACCGATTGCTGGACCAAATGCTGACCAAGCGGTACCCCTTTTGGTTCATCTCGTTGATGAACGCCTGCTCCCGCTCCACGGAAGCCAAAAGCTTGGATTTTACGATCATTCTCTCCATGACCTTCCTTTCATCATTTTCCGGCAGTCGCTTGACTGTTTTGCGAGATTATTGTATCATATAAAATGCTTTTTGTCAAGAGATCGGAAGAATTTTCTCAAAAAAGAAAAAGGCCGCGCAAGCAGCCTCTTTCTGTGAAAGGTCAAATACACACCATAAAGGGTTCGTAAGAAAACCTGCCGATCAAGATATCGTCGCCTAAAAGCTCCCGCAACTCCTCCCGCTCCACGGTACGGGCGTTTCCGTGGCAATCGTACAGGAAATAGCAATCATCCTGCAAATAGCCTTCCGCCTTCCGCCGATATACCCAGATCACCCGCAAAATGCCGTAAATCTCCCCGTCCGCCACGCGATAGAAGCCTTGCACGTTATACCCCTGCAAAACGTCCCCCTCTGCAAGGGAAATATGAGACGGAGTCAGCTTGGACACGTCCAGCGTAGCAACGGCTGTGCCGATGTCCGGCAGCGCTTCCAGCTCTTCTCTTGTGAACTGTATCTGGGAGCGGGTAACCTTCCCGGGAGTGACGGCGATCCACTCTTCCGTTGGAACACCGTTCACCAAGCGATGGTATTGCACCACGGGTTCGTCACCGCCAAAAAGTAACCTGTGGGCAAACACATTCCCATTTTGCGAGGCAACCAGCCGACGGATTTCTTTTCCTTCCTCCGTCACGAACACGTCCTCGGCGGTAACATACCTGCAAGGGGGCAGGTAGCCGTCTTCTTCCGCGATCATATCCCGCACCTTTTTCTTTACCTGCTCTACGGAATCCCCTATTTTGGCAGGGCACGGATGCGGAATCATATCCCACAGATCGTAAGTCGCCCTGCGTTCCACGAAAGGAATGATAGAGCCGTAATCGGGAAGATCTACGCCGTCCAGACAAAACATATCGGGGAAATATTCCGCTCTGCCTTGATCTTTGTTAATCAGCATATAATTTTCGATCCCTTCCTGCTCCAGAGAAAGGATCATGGAGCTGTATCCGTCAAACAGGTCCCTCTCGTAAGTTTTCCCCGGAATCTGATAAAAGGGAGGTTCTTGATAACGGAACCGAAAATAAATGGTTTCCGGGAGGTTTTCCCCGCGGATCACGTCCAAGATCTTCAGCTTTGCCACCCAATAAGTCCGGGTCCCGCCGGAATCGACATAAACGTCCGGCAAGACCTCAACAACGCATGCCTCCACTATGATCCCCACAGGAAAATAAGGATACGCCATATCAAGTGCTGCCTCGCCGATCTCCGTACGTCCCACGGTGACACTTTGGGTTCCCGTAACCGCATCTCCCAACAGCACAGGCCCCACGAAGGGCGGTTCTATATCCCCCTCGGAAGGCTCTCCGGAGGGTTCGGAGTCCACAAAAGGCGTTTCGGGCTGCTTTTTCAATAGCGGCAACGTCAGCACGCTCCCCAAAACCAAGCAGAAGCAAGCCGCCAAGGCTGCAAAACGAAGCCCTCTGCTTTTCCGCCTTTTTTCAAGGCGTTCTGTCTCTTTCAAATGCTGTTCCACCAGGGAAGCATCCAGGGCGTTCAAGCCTGCTTGCCAGTTTTCATTCTTCATACGCTGTAGCCCTCCTTCTCCAAATAGTCCCTAAGCCCGCCCTTGATGGCGGAAAGCTCCTTTTCCACCGTGGAGCGGCTGCACCCCAAAAGGCGGGCAGTCTCCCCGATGGAACGGTTTTCGTAAAATCGACACATAAATACCGTTCTGCGCCGTGACGGGAGGGAGGATACGAAAGCGGAAATCGCTCTGCCAAGCTGTTCCCCGTCAAAGGCGTCCGCCGCACTTTCCGCCGCAGAAAGCCCCTCGCCGTCCTCCAGAGGACAAAGCAGCTCCCCGGGGACACGCCGTTTGCGGTTGTCCTTACGGTAGCGGTTCACCGCATTTCTCCGCAAAAGCACGGTGAGGAACGCTTTCATGGAGCGGGGCTCTTCGGGAGGAATGGCGTTCCACGCCCCCAAATAGGTGTCCGCAACGCACTCCTCTCTGTCTCGGCGGTCTGTCAGAAAACGCTCCGCCGTCCGTAGAAGGTAGGAGCCGTATTTTCGGTCTGTTTCCGCAACGGCAGATTCATCCCGCCGAAAATACAGCTTTAGGATCTCCCCGTCGGTGAGAGTGCCGTTTCTTTCTCTGTTTCCCATCACGCGCCTCCTTTCTGTTTTGATGTGAAAGGATCCTTCACTGTAAGAAGTCAACTTTTTCGGAAAAATACGTAAAACTCTGCCCGAAAGCCGAGCAGAGTTTCTAAAAAGTTACACCTTGATCTTTTTATCCTTAAAATAATACTCCAAATCCTTTTCCCCGATGGGGCGCATCACACGGCAGGGATTGCCCACGGCAACCACGCCTGCGGGCACGTCCTTGGTGACCACGCTTCCCGCGCTGATGACGGTGTTGTCCCCGATGGTGACCCCGGGCATGATCAACGCCCCTGCGCCGATCCAGCAGTTCTTACCGATACGAACGGGCGCGTTATACTGATACCCCTGCTCCCGCAGTTCGGGTAAAATGGGGTGCCCCGCCGTGGCAACGGTGACGTTGGGGCCAAACATGGTATGATCTCCCACGTAGATATGGGTATCGTCCACCATGGTCAGGTTGAAATTGGCGTACACATACGCCCCGAAATGCACGTGCTTCCCGCCCCAATTGGCGTGGAAGGGCGGCTCGATATAACAGCCCTCTCCCACCTCCGCCAGCAGTTCCTTCAGAAGGGCTTGCCGTTTTTCCTGCTCCAGGGGGCGGGTGGCGTTGTAATCGTACAGTTTTTCCAGGCAGAGCAGTTGTTCTGCCATAATGGAATCGTCCGAGGGGAGGTACAGCTCCCCGCTGTGAAGCTTGTCTTTTTCGCTCATAGTCTTCTCCAAATACTCCAAAAGAAGTGCCGTCCGCACCACGCGGTAGGCGGGGCGTTCCTTGGTGCGGTAGCTTTCGCTGTGGTGGATGGCGGGCATCCCTGCCTGCTTATAGGCCTCCAAGGTCTCCTGCCACAGGGGAAGCTTTTCGGGGTAACGTTCTGCCAGGAAGTCTCCCGCCGCGGCAAGGTAAGCTTCCAGCAGGTCTTCCCCCTCCATAACGGTGGCAGAGGCGGCAAACAGATCGAACAGCTCCTCCGGGGATCTTCCGTGGTATTTCCACGCCCCCAGATTCACTCGGGAGACGGCAGGAGAGATCTCCTCGTACAAGGGCAGATCCAAAGCGGGCGTGGCCTCCCATTCTGCCAGAAAGTACCCCTTGGCACGGGAAAGGTCGGCCAGCAGATGCTCTGCACCCCTTGCCCCCTGGTAGCATTGCTTGATCAGGTCACAGCACTCCCAGACGGGGTGGCGGTTTGTTTGTTCTTCCAGATAGGTCTTCATATCCTCGCCCTCCATGGGAGTATTCTACCACAGCAGGGAGAAAAATGCAATAGGGTTTCCCCGCGCAAAAGAGGCCGAGCTTCCACCCGACCTCTTTTTTCTTATTCAAAAATGCAACCGTCGAACAGGTCTGCCTCCCAATCCGAACCTGTGGAGCCTTCCTGCCGGTAGACCAATTTGTCTCCCGCCACGTCAAAGCGGTACACGCCTCCGATAGAGGTGGTCAGCACCAACTGCCCTTTTTCCAAGGTGTAGGTTCCGCCTCCGACGTAACTGCTGACGACGCTGTAATTCATCGTAAAGGTACCGTCCTCCCGCAACCAGATGGAGGGATACATGGTGTCGTAGGCATCCTTTGTGGTTTTGATCAGCGTTCTGTCTACGGCGAAAGAGGTTCCGTCCTCCCCGATGGCAACGGCGTCCACCATGCCCACCCTGCCGCTTTCGAACAAGACGGGCGTGCCCCAGATCCAAACGGGAGGCTCGGTATACCAAGGGCTTGCGGTAAGGTATAAGGAACCGTTTTGCTCCTCCAGCCAATAGGAGATCCTCCCTTCCGCGCCCAAGTCGTATTTCTTGTCCCAATACAGATCGTATACCCCAACGTAGCTGCCCGTGCGGTTTTCCTTCGTGTAGCGTATCAGCAATTCCCGTCGGCCATCCCCGTTCAGATCTATGAAATAAGCACCCGCGATCTGAGTAGCGCAGAACAAAAGCTTCTCCTCGTATTTGCTTACCACGTAGATCTCGTCGCCGGACTTCACGGTAAAGGTTCTGCCCGGGTATTCCTCCAAGGCGATGTCCGAAACGTATGCGAGATCCTGCCAGCCGAACCAAGTCACAATGGATTCGTCCAATGGCACTTCCTCAGAGGATTCCTCATTGGGGTGCTTCTCCCCGCTTTCTTCGAAGGAGGCCTCACCGTCGATGCTTTGTCCCTTCATCACCAAACAGACCTTTCCGTCCCGTTCCTCCAAAGCGAGAGGAGCGGTGAGAAACTCGCCGGAGAGCCGAACCGGATACCGAACCAGCAGACGGTCGTTTTCCTCACATAGGCTACAATAATCGGAAGGAGGATCAACCAAAGAATAAAGTTCTCCCGCCGCGTAATCGTAGACCTTCACCACGTTACGAATGACCCCGGATCCCACCAGCATGCTGACGCAGATCTCCGGCACCTCATCCCCGTTCAGATCGGTAAAATACACGCCATTGATCACCATAAACTGATCGTTCAGGATCACCCTCTCCCCTTCCTCGGCGAGGGCGACCAATTTGGAACGGCTGCAACGGAAGGTCACGCCCGGAAAAGCTTCCAATTCCAAAATCGCGTCTTCTTTTTCGTACTCCATGCCCGGAATCTCCTCCCAGGCGATCACCTTCTCTTTCGCCTTTAGCGGGTCGGTCAAGAACCACACCGCCGCCAGGGTGGTGACCAGGATGGCCCCGATCAAGATCCAAAGGGCAGGCTTTTTGTAATGCAGGGCGGACTTCACACGGGCTTTCAAGCCGTTCTCCCCGAAGGCCAAGGGGCAGGCGGAGACCCATTTCCGAGAGGTACTGCAATTAATCAGGGCGTTGGAATAGGGCTTTTTGCTTTCCTCCCCAAGCTCACGCAAAACCTTTTCGTCACAGGCAAGCTCGATATCCTTGCACAGAAGGATATACCCCACCCACAGCAAGGGGTGGAACCAATACACCGCAAGGAGCAGGAATCCCAAGGGCTTCCAAAGGTGATCCTTCCGCTTCAAATGGGCTTTTTCGTGGGCGATGACGAAGGCGGCGTCTTCTTCCGCCAAGAAAGAAGGCAGGTAGATCCGCGGACGGAACACACCGAACAGGAAGGGGGTGTCCACCCCGTCGCAAGCCCAGATGTTTTCCTTTACCAAAACCGCCTCCCGCAATCTCCGTTTCAGCAGGAAGAAGCTGACAAAGAAGTACAGCATCATCCCCGCCACGCCGACGATCCACACCCAAGCGGCAATCTCCGTCACCACCTGCATGGGGTTGACCGAGTTCCCGGGAGCGGGAGCAAAGGAATCCTGCAAAAAGGGATTCACCACGGCGTTTACAGAGGGGATCCCGCTTTGGATGGCGGGCTTTTCCGCTTGCAGGATCTCATGAGGCACCGTCTCCCCGGAGGGCAGCAGGCTCAAGGCGCTCTCGATGGAAAACGGCAGTAACAGCCGCACCGCCACCAAGCCCCAAAGAAGCACGGAGATCCACTTGGGCGCCCTGCGGAAGCAAAAACGCAAAACCACCACGCCCAGCACCACCCAGCCTGCGGTGATGCTCATGTTTAATATTTGAAGGAACAATTCACTCATTTCGTCATTCCTCCCGGTATTCGTCTACCATACGGCGCAAAAGCGCCACTTCCTCTGCCGTCAGCTTTTTCTTTGCGGTAAAGGCCGCCAAAAAAGCGGGCAGAGAGCCCCGAAAGGTCTCCTCCACAAAGCGCTCGCTTTGCAAAGCATAGAATTCTTCACGGGAGATCAAAGAAGTCACCACACCCTTTTGGTTTTGGAACAAGCCCTTGTCGCAAAGCCGCTTCAGCACCGTGTAGGTGGTGGATTTCTTCCAGCCGAACACGGCCTCGCTCTGCTTGGCCAGCGCGGCAGAGGTCACAGGCTCCTGCTCCCAGATCAGATCCGCAAATCGGGATTCGATGACACCCATTTGTTTGTCGTTCATGGCAAGTCCTCCTTGGTCTACATCTTGTAGAACAACTACATTCTACACCATGTAGAATGATTTGTCAAGAGGGTGGGCGAAAAAAGAAAGGCCCTTGTTGTTTTTGACGTCGGCGAAATAAGGTGATATACAGACCAAACCCGCCTCTGTTGTCACCTCTGAGCAACCCAGCCCGTTGGGCTGGCTCGCGCGGGTCGTAGCCGCTGTGTCCGTTTGTCACCCTGAGCGAAGCAGGCGTGGGGTAATGATGTGTCTTGAACCGCAACAAGAAAAGTCTGCGGAGTCGAAGTTTTGCTTTTTGAAATTGCCCATTGTCTTTGGATATGCAGTTCCTTTTACAGCAATTTCAAAAAGCAAAACCGCAAGGGGTCTCCTCAAAGTCTGATCTACCCCTTGAAAGGTAAACTTACATCCTTTGTGACAAAACAGTTCTTTAACTTCAAAAAGGTACATCAGACGCTTATGAGATCCCGCCTACGGCGGTTTTGCTCCGAACGGTGCATCGCGGCCGATGCAGATCAAAATGCAAACTGCTTTTATGCCGCTGTATGCACCTTGCTTTCTCCGCAAAACTTCGACGCGTGCGGAAAAAGGTCTCCTTTGTAGCCATAACAACTACAATCCGCGCGGCCAACCCGCAGGGTTGGTATGCTCAGAGATGACACGTAGCCACCGCAGTTCCAAAAACGGCTTGCTGTTTTTGACGTCGGCGAAACGATACCACGTATATATCAAAAGCCGTCCGCCGACTTGGGATGAGGTTCCTCTTACCGCAAATCGTCCCTGGTCTTTTAAGCCCCAAAAATCTTTTCGCCAACACCGCACAAAAAGCCCCTTTCCAAACGGAAAGAGGCTTTTGCATTGCAATGCTTACTGATTGTATTCTTCAAATACGGTGTAGTCCTCTACCAGCTGGATCTCGTCCAGAGTGAACTTGGTGCCTTCGGTAGTGCCGGAGGAATAGTTCCAGAAGAGGTACACGCCTGCGATCTCGTTGAGGGGGTAAGCCTCGCCGGAGGTGCCGGTGCCGCTACCGGTGCCGTAACGGTAGGTGAAGTCCTTCACGGGGAAGGCCATCCAACCCTTGAAGCCCTTCACGCAGGAAGCCTGGTCCGCGCCGAAGCATCCGTCGCTGCCGTGCTTGTATTCCTGCCAGGTGTCGCCACCCTCGGGGAGGTAATAGAAGAACAGATCGGGAACGTTATCGCTTTCGTCGGTGGTGTAGAGATCACCGGAGGGAGCCACCAGACCGAAGTTTGCCTTGCGGAACTCCACGTCGGTGAAGTCCACCCAAACACGCAGGTATGCGGTGGAGGGGTACTTGGTGGTGTACTTGTTCTGCTCGGTGGCAAAGAGGTACAGACCCTGGTTGTCGCGGCCGTTGCTCCAGACGGTGAGGGCGTTGGAGCCGTTGTAGCCGTTCTGGGTCAGCTCAAACTTGCTGTTGGCGTCGGTGGCGGAGGAGTTCCAGGAGCCCACGAACACGTCACCGTTGGCAGAGCCGCCGTAGGCCATGTTGCCGCCGGAAACGCTGAGATACTTCTTGGCGTCAAAGTTAGTGAAGGTACCCACGAAGTTCACGGGGTTCTGGGAGGAATATTCCACCTTTTCCACCTCGGGAGTGGTGAAGGAGGTCTTGATAGCCTCGCCCTTCACGCCGTAAACGTCCACGGGGAACACCTCAAGGGTGTATTCCGTCTCTGCGGCAAGGCCTGCCAGGGTGAAGGTCAAGGTCTCGGGCATGGGCTCGAAATAGTACTCAGAGAAGTAGTTGAATTCCTTCTTTTTGTCCCCTGCGGTGCAGACGATGTTGTAGCTGTAAACGCATTCGTCATCCTTTGCCTGGGGGAAGGTGATCTCAACGGCGGCGGAAGAAACCTTGCCCAGGGTGATGGCGGCGCCGTCCTCAAAGGCGGGAGCTTGGTTCCAACCCTTGCGGGCGGCTTCGGTGTACTTCCAAGTGGACTTGTCCTTCAGATCGTCGATGGCGTAGACCAACTGCTCGCTGCCGTCGGAGGTCTTGAAGAAATCGTCGGTGAGCAGGTTGTAGGGCATGACCTTCACGCGGTTGTCCTCGGAGACCTCCACGATGTAGAACTGGCCTGCCTGGTCTGCTCCGGGAGGCACGGTGCCGTAGGTCATACCGGTGGTCATTTCAAAATATGCCAGAGTACCGGTGCCGAACAGGGTATAATCCTTCTGATAGCAGGAGGTGGGGTTGTTAATGGGGCCGTGGGAATGGCCGGAGAAGTTCAGCACCTGGCTGTACTTAGAGTAAGCAGCGTCCAGCTGAGCGGATTCGTTGGCATACCACTCAGAGCTGACGTAAACGGTATCCTTGATATGGTGGTGCTGGAAGGTGATGATGGGCTTGTCCGCATCGTCAGCGGCGGCTTCCGCAAGGGCGGATTCCAGCCAGGAGATATCCTCGGAGTAGTCCCCTTCTCCGTAGGTGGAAACGCCGATGAAGTGGTAGCCGTTCACCACCACGTGCTTGTTCAGCTCGGGGTCGATATTCTGGACGTAGCTGTCCACGCCCCACTGCAGGTCGTTCAGATTGCCGTAGTATTCATGGTTGCCCATGACGGTGATGATCTGGGTCTCCTTCTTGATGTTGGCGTTCACCACGTTCTTCCAGGCTGTGTATTCGTAGGCCTGGCCGTAGTTGGTGATGTCGCCCACGGCAACGAAGGCGTCGATCTTACCGTATTCCTGGGTCTCTGCGTAAGCGTAGGCAGACTTGAACAATTGTGCCAGACGCTGTGCGGAAACGTCGGTGGTGGAGGAAACGTGGTTGTCGGAGGTGACCAGGAAGCGAAACGCGGTCTTAAATTCTCCCAAGGTCTCCTCCTCAGAGGTCTCGGGCACGGAAGACTCCCCGTCCTGGGAAGCGGCGGAGCTTTCGGTGGCGGGAGTGGAGACGTCTCCTCCGCCCGCGCAGGCGGAAAGACAGCAGGTAAGGGCTAATAACATGGCAAGAAGCTTGAGTCCTTTCATTGTTTTTTACCTCTTTCTGAAGAAAATGCGAATGCCCGAAAAATGGATCCTTCTGGTACACTTTCCGAGCAATCTTGATTAAGCTTATTGTAGCACAAAAGAAACGCGTTGTCAAGGGCGGGAGAAGGAAAGCACCGTCGCCCACCGTAGGAAAAGCAACGGCAGGAACCGAAGCCCCTGCCGTGTGAAAAGAGATACCGTTTCTTATTTTCTGCGTTTCAGGATCAAAACGATTCCGACGCCCAAGACGATCAACACAGCCGAACAAATTACGATGATGACAGTGCTTCCCGAAGTCTCGTTTTCGGGATCCATGATCGCAGAGCCGGCCGAGCTCTCGGTTTCGGGATCCGTAATTTCCGTGCTTTCCGACGGCGCTTCGGCAGACTCATCCGAGACATCGTCGCTTTCGTCGGGCGTTGTATCGTCCGAGATAGTTTTATCCTCAATGGTAAAGCTATCGAGAACGAATCCGTTGATCTGCTTGGTGGTGACGACGATCTTATCATTTTGAACGGTCACCGTGGTATATGCCGGTTGGGTGGGTGTGGGAGTCACAAGGAAGCCGATCTCCTCTTCGTATTTCCCGTCGTTTGCACCATCGTGGTTGAGCGCCGTAGAGCCGATGGTGGTATAAACCGTACCGATTCCCTTTTCGATCTTTTCATCTACCGCTTTCGTGACGATTTTTCCATCCTTCATGGGATAGGTTCTCGTTACCAGGTGAGAATGTCCCTGGAGAACAAGGTCAACACCGTATTCTTCGATAACGTCGTGGAGCCAGGGTCTGCTTTCCCCTGCTCCCAAGCGGTGATATACAGGCTCGTGGAAGAGCATAATCTTCCATTTTGCCTCCATGTTGGCTTCCAGATCGTTGGTCAGCCATTCCCGCTGGGCATCAATGATGTGCTTATCCTGATTGGAGTAGCTTCCCGTGTTCAGCACGATAAAATGGGCGTTGCCGTAATCATAGGAATAAATCGTTTCGTCGGCATTGTCAAAAAGCTGCAAAACGTTTCCGTCGGTCACCTTGCTCTTGAAGCTTTGATCAAGAGCCGCCGTACCACCGTTGTTGGGATGGTTGAAGTGGTGATCGAAATAAAGCGGCGTGCCCCAGGTGTCGTGGTTGCCGATGGCGGCAAACATCGGGGTCGACGTGCCATAGCCGTTCAACGCCTTGAAATACATGTTCCACATATTCTTGTTGTTGCCGGTTTCCACAACATCGCCGGTGTGAAGAATAAACGCAGGGTCCTTGACCTCTTCAAAAGCCTCTTGGTATGCCGCCATGGCGAACATGACCCCCTTGTCGCTTGAGGTCAACCCGTTCCAGGTGACCCCCTGAGTATCGCCCACGGCAACAAACGTAAATTCGTCTATGCTTTCCTTTGCGGTCTTGAACTTAAAGATCTTCGTCCAATCGGCATCCTCGTCGCCGTCCTTTTTGCCGATCTTATATTCATACTCGGTATCGGGCGCAAGAGACGAAAGATCGCACTTGAAGTAATCCTCGTCTGCGATATTCATCCTTTCGGTCTCCCGAACGGCGTCAACCGTTATCCAATCGGCTTCCCCCGCCTTGCGGTATTTAAGCGCCATGGAATCCTTTCCGATGAATGCGCTTTTGGCCGTCCAAGCGAAATTACGTGTCGTCTGTGCCTCGTCAAACGAGGTAACAAGATTATAGATCTTCGCATCTACGCCGGTATAGATCGGCTCTTGCGTCGTAAGCGTATATTCATTGACACTGCAAGATTCGTACTTTACGTCGGAGGTAATCACCTTGCTTTCGCCCGTGACGAAGCAATTGATCGCACCGCCCCCCAACAGCGTGTAGAAACCTCTGCGAACGACTTCACCCCCGGGAGCAACGACCTCAACGGTTTGCATTTCCTGATCGGGGCTGATGACCGATTCGATGTGATAAGTACCTGCCTTGTAAGAGCCCTCAACGGCTTTTCCGCCCACTTTCAAGCTGCCGTTTTCTATATAAAACAGTTCGGTTCCGCCGTATTTAAGCACAACCTTGCCGCTTCCGCTGTACTCCACCTCGGCGGTATAGACCGCTTGTTGCCCCTTCGGGATGTTTATCTCGGTGGTGCTGTCCACCTGAACGGTCATCACGCTGAGCTTAAAATTGTCAAGCTCAAAAGCTCCATCCTCGCAACGGAGGACGAGATTTGTCATTGCCGCCTTTTCGGCAGCCAGATCCGTAAAGGCATTTCCGCTTCTTCCGCCTTGGATCACCACATCACCCTTTGGATCGGTAATGACCGTCGAAATATTTGTGCCCTCCCAAGAAATCGTTACGTGCAGTTGCTTGTTCAAATGCTGTGTATCCGAGAAAGTCTTGGTGGTTGCACCAACCTTTATCACGTTGTCCTTCGTGGGCATTTCGATCAGATTATACCAGCCGCCGAATGCAATATAGATCCCGCGTGTACACACCTCACCGCCCCAATTGCTTCCGTCGCCCTTGTCGACAAGCTTCACATCAAAATCGAAAACATAGGTTTTGGCAGGGTCGTAAGCCCCAATTCCATCAACCTTTTGCCAATTGAACTTTACGCTGCTGTGTTCCTTGATCAGCAACGCGCCGTCGTTAAACGCGGGCTCCTCGGAATCGGTCCTGCGAACATCCTCAAGTCCCCAAACCCCCGACGCAGTCATGGAATCGGTTTCCTTTTCAAAATCGAAGGATTGCGTATACGTATTTTCCCCGTCGCTGAAGGTTACGTTATCGATCTCCATCTCGCCGTCCTCGCAACGCCAAACCAAAAAGCGGGTGCTTGGATTGACCGTGCCGTAAATGGCGTCACTGCGGGATCCCTGTGCGATCACGTTTCCGTCCGCCGCAACGGTGGAGATAACAACTTTTTCCGAAGGTCTCCATTCAAACGTACATTGATAGGTCTTATTCAGCACGTAGGTGGATTTATCATTCGTCCATCCGCCCTTGGGAAGAGAATCGGTCTTGTCACCGGCACGGATGCCGATCTGGCCCGCATAGTTGCCGCTTCGGAATTCGATCTGGTTGTAATATCCCGCAACCGCAAAATAAAGCTCTCGGTTCCAGGTTTCCGCAGCCCCCAGCGGTCGATCGTCGCCGAAATCGGTAACCTTTACGTCAAAGGTTATCTTGTACGTTTTTGAAGCATCAAATTTTGAAAAGCCGTCAAGCTTTTGCCAGTTGAAGCGAATCCCGTCGCCCTCGGTAAATTTCAAAACACCATCGGACGTAACAGGCGCGGTACTGTCGGCCGAGCCCTTGTCATTCCCGTCCTTAGGCGTTAAATATTCCTTTTCCCAAGCGTTGTTTCCGCCGTAAAGCCCCGATGAGCCGAAAGTCTTGTAATCAAAGGAATCAAAAAACATTTCCTTTGTCCCCTCCGCTTCCGGGGAGATCGACCCAACTCCGAATGCCTGAGCACATACAAGCAAGCAAAGAATTGCCGATAGGATCTTCTTCATAATAAGCCCTCCGCAGTATTGATCATACCTTATTTTTAAGAAGTTTAACACACCAATGTTGACAAAGCAAGCCGAATAGTGTATATATTATAGCAAGAAGTTGACTTTTTGACTTTCGGAGGAGGCTTACCATGGCGAGCAAAAAAGAAGGACGTTTTACTTCCGACAATCTCGCATTTGAATTTCACAGCTATACGCAGCGTCAAAGCAGAGCCATACGGCAATTTCACAAAAATTACGAATTAATTACGCCACTTGAGGGAAAATGCGTCTGTACGGTAAACGAGCATCGTTACCGGCTTTCCGTGGGCGAATGCATCCTTTTGTTCCCTTTTCAGCCACACGAGCTGGTGCTTGCCCCCGACGCCTCTGCGCAGCGAATCATATTCAACGACCACCTCATTCTCACCGTTGCGCAATCCGTTGAAGGCATGATCCCAAGAGATCCTGTTTTTCGTCCCAAGAAGGAGGTTCTCGATTTCGGGCTAAAAATGCTTTTTGATACCTTCGGGGAAAACAGCCTCCCCATATCCAGAATAGCTCCGTTTGAAGACCGCATGAGGATCAAAGGGCTTTTATATATGCTGTTGGGTGACTTTCTCGCCTCCACAACGCTCATCACCGCTCCCAAAGTCGATATGGCGGCAATGGACGTGGCTCTTTATATAGCAGAAAACTTCCAAAACAACATTTCGCTGAAAGAAATCGCCGCGGAAAAGGGATATAATTATCAATATCTCTCCCGCACCTTCAACAGGCATATGCATATGAATTTCAAAAAAATGCTTAACTTTTACCGCATCCACCAGGCGTTCGCCATGCTGCAGGATACCGACCTTCCCATTTCCCGCATCGCTTTTGAATGCGGCTTCAAAAGCATCCGTTCCTTCAATCAGGTCTGCCACGACGTGTTTGACAAAAAGCCTACGGAAATAAGAAATATGCGAAGGATATAAAAAAAGCGAATGCCCGGAAAATGTACCAGACGGATCCATTTTCCGGGCATTCTTGATTGACTTTATGGCAGCACACCCCCCCATGGTTGTCAAGGGCTTTCCGGGAACGGCTTTCCCAAGCCGTCCGCCCCTCCGCTTCCAAAGCACCGCCCGTAAGCCGTAAAAAACGCAGTCCCCCGCGCGGGAGACTGCGTTTTTTGTTTTGGTTTCAACGCCTGTGATACGCTTTTTGCGATTCCAGATACTCGTCGTAGCCCAGAAGCGGAATGGCGGAAACGTAGGTCTTGGCGTAGACCTTGTTCCCGTTTTGGGAGGTTCCGATCTCCTTGTAGAAGGTATAGAAAGGGATCCCGAGGGCAGAGCCGTCGTCCTCCTCTCCGAAGTAATACTCCATCCCCATAAATTCATACCCCTCAAAGCTGACCTCTTCCTGTGCATCCATGCAAAGAGGGCAGTAGTGTCCGCCGAACGCGTAGCCTTTAAACAGCAGTTCCTCGGCCTCCTTAAGGGAGATCAGCCCGGCATTGGCGATCAGCTCGTAGCTTTCCGCAAGAGGAGTCCTGTACTTGCGGTATCCCACCGAGGCCACGGTCAAAACGCCGTCGCTGACAATATCTCCATCGTAATTGGCAATGTTGTCAAAGCGGATAAGGATATAATCGGAAAGGATCTCCCCGTACCGCTCCAAGGGGTGCCCCGTCTCGTTGTAGAAATAGACGTGGAGGTCATTCACGCCGTGTTTCGAATAGCTCGAATAACGCCGAACCACCTTCTCCTTTGTAAAGGACACGCCGAAAATGCGGCACAGCTTATTTTTCACCGATTGCAGAGAATCCAGGATCTCCTCGTCCGTCAAGCGTTGATCCGCTTGGATGATCTCGCCGTCCAGAGCGATCCCTTGTTTGTCCCGGACGTCGGACAAACCGACGCTGAAGAGAGTTTCCGATTGCACGAACTTTAAGCTATACCGGCTGTGCTCCCCGAATTCCAGGTACTCGTATACCCGCTCCCTGCCGCCGTAACGCTCACTTTCGCGGATCTCGTAGGGAGGGAGCGTGATGTCCAGAGAATCGGTCAACGAAGGAAGAACGGAATCCAGAAACTCCCGCAATTCGTTTTCGTCCAAGGGAAGCCCTTTTTGGGCATACCGATACACCCCAAGATAGTCCTCTCCCCCGGGGGCAACGAAGGACAGATCCTTGCCATCCGGCACGTAGATCCGTTGGTATTGGTTGGTCCCCAGGTTGTCTTGCACCCCAAACAGGTCGGCGATCTCAAGGGCGGTATACCGAGGCTCCTCCCAGGTGGGGATCTCCGTCGGTCCGCTTATCTCCGAGCTTTCCGAACAATCCGAAGCCGTGCTTTCCAAAGGAGCCTCCTCCCGCCATCCCGGCAGGGTCAACACCCCTCCCGTCATCAACGCAAAGCAAGCCGCCGCGGCCGCCCATTTGACCCAAGCTCTCCCGGTTGCTTTCTTGGGCTTGTTCAAATCGGCCTTGATGGCGAAATACCGTTCCAAAAGTTCACCGTCCAATTGGGTGATCGCTTCCGCGAAGGTTTCCCGTGTCATAAGCAGTACCCCTCTCTTTCCAGATATTCTTTCAGCTTCCCCTTGATTACCGCAAGCTCCCGTTTCACCGTAGAGATCCCGCAGCCCAGCTCCTCTGCGATCTTTGCAAGAGGCTGTGCAAGATAATAACGGCCGATGAAAACGTAGAGCTGCCGTTCGGGAAGCCCTCTGACGAACCGCCCGATGAGCAAAGCCAGCTCTTTTGCCTCCAGCTCGGCATGCACGTCCCCCCGATCTGCCACCAGCTCCTCCAATTCGGAAAGAGAGATCGCAAATTCCGAGGCTGAACGCTTCTGCCGTTGGTTGGCGTTGTAACGGTTGATGGCTACCCGCCGCATGATCGTCGCCAAAAACGCCTGCAGATGGGAAGGGCGGGAGGGCGGAATGGCATTCCACGCACCGATATACGTATCGTTCAGACACTCCTCCCCATCCCGCAGGTCACGAACGAAATTACGGGCAATGGAGAGCAAAAAGCCTCTGTATTTGACGTCGGTCTCTTGTATCGCCCGTTCGTCCCGTTGCCAATAAAGGGCGACGATCGCCCCGTCGTCCAGCGTCTCCGCCCGTTTTCTCACAAGACCCATACCGTACCTCCTTTGCCGTGGTGATCAAGTCCCTTCATACGTAACAGTCAAGATTTTTCGTAAAACAGCCCATATTTTTTCCCTCTGCAGTATACCATTTCGCCACGAAAAAAGCAAGCGCATGTTATGTGCGCTTGCTTTGCCGGTCTATTCCGAAACGGTGCCTGCGTGGATCCGCATGACCGTTCCGTTTTCAAAGAAGCGGAAGAAATAATAGGTGTCGCCGATGACGTACATAGCAAGGGTGCCGTAGCTTTTCTCGCTTTCCGTTTCCAGCAGGTAGCAGCCCTTTTGGCTGTTGATCTGCGCCAGCACCTCGATATATTTTTCCTCCTGATGGTACATCGGACAAAGCCCCGTCCCGTAGTCGAGGACGAAATCCTCCACGTAGGTAACTTGATCGTACGGAATACCGTCCAGAAAGATCTTCCCATTTTCTATTTTCACAGTCATTTCATACACCCAGGATAAAGCAATGTGCTGCAAAAAGGGCTCTGCACGGAATTCCATCACTTCCCCTACGTCGGTGGAAGTATAGTCGCCTATTTCGATCTTGATGCGAACACCCTCTCGGGAAGCGGCTTCCGCCCATGCGGTTGCGGCCGCATGATCCTTTTCCAAAACCGCAATAACCACCTGTCCTTCCACGCTGTCCACGTACCAGGAGGTCACCTCGCAGCCAAGGGCTATCAGCTCCTCCGCCCCGCGGTCCGCATAGTCCTGCAAAACGCTCAAGGAAAGCTCCTCATCCAGGAAAACCACCACGTCCTCATAGTGATCAAGCCGCTGGGACAGCGTTTCCCGCACCTCTTCGGAGGGGGAAACCAGCTTCACGTACAGCATGCCGTCCTCGATATAGCACCCGCCGAACCAATCGGGATACTCCGTGACGTACCCTTGATCGAAGAAATAGGACATCAGCTGATTCTGAGCTTCCACCGCCTGCTTTTGATCCCCGAACAGGGTGGTCAGGTTGGTGATCTCCAAATCGTACCCCTGCCGATCGGCGTGATAGGTCACCATCACGGCGATGGTCTCCACGATCTGACGGCTTTCCCTGTCTACGATCTGGATCAACAGCTCCGTAGGCTCGGTAAACCATCCCGAAACGAAATATGCCCATGCAGCAGGACCGTCCCTGTAGCCCACAAAGCCCACCATCACGTGCTCGTCCTTCCCTTGGGCCAATTTGCCGTTGTAAGAAACGGCGATGTCAAAGCGCTGGTAAAGCACCTCGTTGTTTTTCAGATCCGTGGGGCGTACCTCAAAGTTAAACAGCGGCATATCCACGCCAAATACGTTTTCTTTGGAAGCGGAGGAGTTGAAGCAGCTGCTGTGCACCCCCAGGTCCTTCACTTCCCCGTCGGCGGCCATGGCGGTGATGGTAAAGTAAGAGGTAACGCGGTCCCCCGTTTCCACAGGCTTCTCGGGGGTCTGTTGCCACCGCCACAAAATCCCCCCCGCCGCCATCAACGTCAGGCAGGCCGCCGCGGCCACCCATTTGATCCATTGATACCGTTTTTTCGTTATCTTCTCCCCGGGCGCCGCCTGAGCGACCAAGGCAGGGTCAATGCCCCCCAGTTCTCTGTAGATCTGTTCGCTTGTCATACAAAAAAGCCCTCCTTCTGTAAAAATGCTTTCAGCTTCCTTCTGGTGCGGAGCAGAAGGACGGTGACGTTGCTTTCCTTCATGCCGAAGTCGGAAGCGATCTCGGCGATGGGGCTGGTGTACCAATACCGCCGCAGAAAGATCTTTCGCGTCTTTTCCGGCAGGGAATAGAGGAAGCGGTTCAACGCATCCCGCAAGGCCAGGCCTTCTCCCGGATCTCCGTTTTTGCCATCGGGAATACACTCCGAAAGCTCCTCCAAAGCAAGTGACACCTGCCCGAAGCGTTTCTGAGCGTGGTTCTTTTCGTAGCGATCCAAGGAGATCTGACGGCAAAGCATCCCCAAATAAGGCTTCAACTCCTGAGGTCTGTGGGGAGGCATGGTGTTCCACGCCTTGAGATAGGTATCGTTGACGGACTCCTTGGCATCCTCGTCGTTTTCCAGAATGCGGTACGCAATGTAGTGGCAATACCGCCCGTACTTCTTTTCCGTTTCCGCCACGGCAGACTCTGCCCGTGCAAAATACAGCTCCACGATTTCCTTGTCTTCCAAACGCCTTCTCTCCTTTCACCTTTTTTCTGAAGAGGCCCTTCACCCCAATAAACGGGAAAAAGTCCCCTTGCACTACAACAAAGGAAAAACTTTTTTACAGAATACCACAAACCCACACAAAAAGCAACGGCAGGAACCGAAGTCCCCGCCGTTTTATTCATTGCGAGATGGTATAAAGGGAATAGAAATAGCCTTTTTTGTGGATCAGCTCCTCAAAGGTGCCTTCCTCCACGATCTCCCCGTTTTTGAAGGCGAGGATCCCGTCGTATCGTCTCAACAGCCCCTCCTCCAGGGAATGGGTGACCACGATGCCCGTGATCCCTTCCAGGCCGAGGATGGCGCTTGCCACCTGGTGGGCAGTCTCGGCATCCAGCGCGGCGGTGGCCTCGTCCACCAGAAGCACCCGAGAGCGCTTGAGCAAGCTCCGCGCAATGGCGATCCGTTGCTTCTCCCCGCCGGACAATCCGTTGCCGTTTTCGCCGCAGAGATAATCCGCACCCTTTTCTTCCGTCAAAGCCCACAGCCCTGAAAGTCGGATAGCTTCTGCGATCTGCTCCTCGGGGAAATCCCGGAACATGGTGATGTTTTCTCTGATGGTTGCGTTGAACACGAACACGTTTTGCTGGATCATAGTCTGAAGCTCGTACAGATCACCGTCGGCGATCTCCCGAGACTCCAGTCCGTCGTAGAGGATCTCCCCCTCGTACTCCCGATGGGAGGCCATCAGCAGGTTCAAAAAGGTGGTTTTTCCACAACCGGAGGCACCCACCACGGCGTATTTCTTCCCCGCTTCAAAGTGGCAGTTGATCTTCTTCAGAACCTGCTTTTCGGGGTCGTAGCCGAAGGAGAGATCCTTCACGGTGATGCCCCGCGAAAGAGAGAGGTGTCGGGATTCCCCCGCCTCCCGTCGGTTGGCTTTCAAGGCGGTTGCCACCTTTTCCACCAACGCCCTTGCCGCCTTTCGCTCCGCCAAGCAGGTGGGGATGGTGCCGATGGGGCCGAGAACGTAATTCATCAACTGCACAAAGATCATGGTGGTGCCTGCGGTGACCCCGTCCCCGGACATGGCCAGATAGGCACCGAACAGGAACACCCCAAGCTGAGCCGTGATGCCCGCAACGACGCCGTACATCTGCACCAGAATATGCTTTTTCTCCTTCCTGCATTGGGCGTCCGCCAGCTCTTTTACCTTTTCCTTGAACAGGCGGATCATCCTGGCCTCTGCCTTGAAGGATTTGACCACCGAAAAGCCTCCCAGGCTCTCCCGCAGGGTGGAGGTATAGGCCTCGTTTCGGTCGGACACCTTTTTCTCCGCCGCCGCCACTTGATTCCCCGTCAGAAGGGAGGCGATCAGCGGCAGAAGGGAAAGACCGACGGCCACCAACGTCAGCAACGGGCTGTACAGGATCATCAGCACCAAAGCGCCGCAGAAGGTCAGCAGGCTTTCCAGCATCACGAAGGTGTTCCGAAGGTAGCCTTGCTCGATGGTCTGTATATCGTTGGTCAGGGCGGAAACGTAGGTGGAGGAGCTTTCCCCCGCGAAAGCGGCGATGTTCTTTTTGGTCAGCTCTTCAAATACGAACTCCTTGTATTGGGAGATCCCCCGGGTGATAAACTTAGGCCTTGCGTGGTATGCGATCAAATTGGCCACCACCGCTCCTGCGATCAAAACCGCGGTGATGACTACAAACCCCGCCAAGGAGAAAGCAGTCTCGTAGCCGCTGATCAGATCCACCAACTGTTGGATCAGCCAGGAAACCAGCAAGGCCCCCACGACGCTGAGAAGGGTCTCGCACAGCGCAAGGACAAAGCAGCCCAGGTTTCCTCTGTAAAACTGCTTGGTGTAAGGACGTATCTCTATCTTGATTTTTTTCACGTTGCACCTCCAAGTGCTTCTTCGTCGGCAATCCTTTCCCAGATCCGCAAAAGGCGGTGGTCTCCCCCTTCACGGGTGAGCTGATCCATCACCGCGGCCACGGCGGATTCCCCCAGGTCGTCGTAGGTGGTGGCGTTCTGCAGGTCGCCGATGCAGAATTTCACGTTTTCCAGCTTGATGGTGGGAGTTTTGTCAAACCGCACTGCCGAACGGTAGGCCCGCCTCAGATAGGGCTCCACCTTGTCCTCCTCCCCCAAAAGCAAGAAAAATTTCGCGCAGGCGGCGTAACAGGGAGCGTTCACCTTGTCCACGTAGCAGGAAACGCCTTGATCCATCCTGATCCCCTCCAGCAACCCCGTCAGCAAAAGCAGGGCGTCGCAGGCGTTGGCGTACTCCTTTTTCCTGCCGTAATAATTCGAATAGGCCAGCAGGGTGCGGATGGCGTTGGTCAGCAGGGAGCCGAAGGCACCCATCATAAAGGGCACGGCATCCTCCAACCCCAAGCCCAGGACGTTGCCGTCCATGAGCTCGTCTCCCGTCAAAGCGATGGCGATCAAGGGGTCGTTTACACCGCGGACGTTGTATCGCTTCAGAAGCTCCACCCCTTTTTGTGTCTTGCCCAGGACGAGATAGCATTGGGCGATCTGGGCCTGCAAGGAAGCCTCGCAGATAGATGGATCCGTATTTTGAGACAAAAGCTGAACGGAACGCTCCATCAGCTCGATACAGCGATACAGATACATCTCCCGCTTCAGCTCGATCCCCGCCACCGCGTACAGCTCTCCTGCGCGGTACACGATCCGAAAATCGTTGGGGTAACGCTGCAAGGCCTTTTCCGCCTCTGCGGCGGCTTCATCGTATTGTTTGTCCTGTTGCAAAGCGTGGATCCGCTCCGCCACGGCAACGACTCCGCCGCTTTGGGCTTGATATCCCACCAGAGCGTCCAGAGAGACCTGAAACAGATCCGAAAGCCGCATAAGCATCCCCAATTCCGGAACACTCCTGCCGTTTTCCCATTTGTATACCGCCCCAACGGTCACCCCCAGGGCCTCCGCAAGCTGCTCCTGGGTCAGCAAACCCGCCTTTCTCAGCCGTTTGATATTGTCTGCGATCTTCCTGTCCATACAACCCCTCCGCTCTTAACCGTAGTATACCACACGAAACGGATCCTCGCAACCCACTTCCGTTACAATCCGACTATATTTTTTTATACCGTCGGTATGGGTTCCCCCGCAAAAAGCAACGGCAGGAACAAAAATCCTGCCGCGTGGATGGTTATGTCGTTGCTATTCCCACTCGCTCCTGAAAAAGAAATCTTAAACAGATTTGCTTATGGGATTTAGCTCAAGCTCTTAGGATTATTTCCATTATTCAGACAGCGGAGGCTATCTGATTTTTTGTTGCCATACTGTTGCCACGGTTTTATCTACTTTAGAAGAGTAGAGCTGTTTTCTTAGCACATCAAAATGTCATCTTCTGTAATTAACTGATTTTTGAGCAAATGTTTTAACTGTTCATTTGCCACAAAATTAATAGCTTTGTAAATAGGTTCGCCATTAGGTAAATCCGCAATAAGATTACATGTGTAATTAAAAGCTCGTACTCTCCACAGGTATTTATCAATAACCGGTGTCCCTTTATACTTTGCGATTTGTTTAATGATGGCGTCTCGATGCTTAGCAAAGCAACTACTAATGATTTCGTTTATATTACCTTCTGGATACACTTCGCCTTCCGAGCCATAAGCAATAGGCTCATTCAGAATGGCACTCATAGGATTGAGGCATGCAAATCCATCTATATCTTGATAAAAGATGATACTTGTTTCTTCGGATAGCTGAATTGTAGAATCCAGAATAATCCTTGAATAGTTTGCCTTTCCTTCGAGCTTATATGCGGATACAACTGCAGGGCCGAAAGTAACGCCATTACTATGATAGTATTTACCATAGCATATTCCGCCCCTGAATAGTAACCCCAGTTTATCTTTGAGGTAAGATTCAGCTATATATATCGGAACAACCAAATCTTCCAGTTCATTTGCTGTTAGAACAATGCTGTCAGAGAAAAATGACACTTCAATTTTTAGATCAGGTGAAGTATTAAATAGATCGGAAAATTTCCTTACAAAATCAAAAAGGACGTTAGTACCATTGGCATTATTTTCGTTAGATACATAGGTACTAAAACCAAGGATATCAATAAAAGCAACGTAGCCGTCTTTATACGTCATGCGAAATCTCTCCTTTGCAGAAAACAAATTGCTCGCAGTAGGTCTACTGCGAGCAATTATGCATACAACCTACAATCCGGCTGCAATTATTCTCTTAAAAATGTTGCCATTTTGTTGCCACAAGTGGCTTCAAAAGCTCGAAAACCCTTGATATTACAGGCTTTTTTCGATCTCTGAAATCATTCCCACTCAATCGTCCCGATGGGCTTGGGTGTGAGGTCGTAGAGGACGCGGTTGATGCCTTCTACCTCGTGGGTGATGCGGTAGGTGATGTGGTGCAGGAGCGCGTAGGGGATCTCCTCGATGGTGGCGGACATGGCGTCGGAGGTGTTGACGGCGCGGATGATGGCGGGCCAGCCCTCGTAGCGGCTTTCGTCCTTCACGCCTACGCTCTTCACGTCGGGAACCACGATGAAATACTGCCAGACCTTCTCGGAAAGGCCGCTGTTTGCAAACTCCTCCCGGAGGATAGCATCCGCCTCGCGGAGTGCGTTCAGGCGGTCACGGGTGATGGCGCCCAGACAGCGGACACCCAGGCCGGGGCCGGGGAAGGGCTGACGGTAGTCCATGGCGTGGGGCAGACCCAAAGCCTCGCCTACCACGCGGACCTCGTCCTTAAAGAGAAGCTTCAGAGGCTCTACCAGCTCAAACTGCAGATCCTCGGGCAAGCCGCCCACGTTGTGGTGGGACTTAACGGCTTTCTTGC
>JAZNPH010000074.1:0-18095 GCA_045589515.1 Eubacteriales bacterium
CTTGGAACGGACTTGCATCCCAGCACCAATCTCCGTCAAGAAATACGCTATTCGGTAAATCCTGTTTGAGCTGTTGGCACACAGTTCTTTTTCCAACTCCCATAGTGCCACCAATCATATATAAAGTTTTCATCATTCACACCTACAAATTCTTATTTTCCTAACTGTTCGACCTATTGGAATTTACTTATCCTCTTTATCTTGCTTTGATACAAGAACGATTGAACCAACAAGCAAAACTATGCCAAGGGTAAAGAACACACATCCCACAACCGTATTCAACTGATTTGCAAAGAACCCAATCATTCCAGCACCAGCTGCACAGCAAATTACACGAAAAGCCTTTTTCATAAAATTACCTCGTCAAATTCCTATTTATCGAACTGATTATACCATAAAACAGAAAAGAATGAAAGGATTTATTTGTAACTTTATTCAACATCTTTCCTATATGTTTGGTCGGTCGGAAGGAACTATTGCTTTTTTCGTCCTTTTGTGCTACACTATCTACATCAAAGGTTTTGCATCGAAAAAGGGCAAAAATCACAAAAAACGGTAAAAATGTAAAATGCTCAAAAACCCTTATGTATCAAGGGCTTCCCCGCATCTTTTTGATTTGGTAAGAACGGTGATTGTATGCGCATGATCCGGGACGACTTGGACTACAAGAATTTCTACGCCTATAACCCCAGCTTTGACAAGAGATAAACGCACAAAAGAGAGAGCAGGTGGGTTCCCCATCTGCTCTTTTGACGCTTTTGCAACTGTTATGAGCGGTAAAGCACCAAAAAGCCCTTGACTATCCCGCGGGAAACGGTTATAATGAAAATACCAAAATCGGAGTTAAGGAGGATTTTCTATGAAAAAGAAGCTCTTAATCGCCCTGATCGCCCTTGTGTTAGCCGTGGTCCTTATCGTTGCGGCAGCGGTGCTCCTGCTTCCGCAGTATCATTATTCCCGTGCGCTTTCGCTGATGGAAGAAAAGAACTACAACGAAGCATACGTACATTTGAAAAAATGCGAGGATTTCAAGGACAGCAAAGAGCTCCTTGAGAACTTCGTGACCATTTACGACGCCTACACCGTTACCAACGGCGCCGGGGAGATTCAAGACAAAAAGGAATACACCTACGACGAAAACGATAACCTGACACTTGAGCAAAGTTTCGGAAAAGACGGTGCCGCCGGCGCCAGAACCGAATATGCGTATGACGAAAACGGCAACGAGATCCTTTTGATAGCCTACAACAAAAACGGGGAGGTTATGAGCAAAGCTGAACGAGAATACGACGAATATGGCAATGTGACCCTTTCAAGCATCTATAGAAACGATCACATTGATATCTATTCCACCACCAAACACGAATACGAATACGATTCAAACGGCAACGTGCTTCAAGAAACCACTTATGATGAAAAGGATCGGTTCAAGAGCCGCTACAGATGCGAGTACGACGAGAATAATAACAAAACCCTTGTGATCTACTACGACGAAGAGGGAGAAGCTGAGTCCCGTACTGTATACGACTACGACGAAGATGGCAACGTGACCTTTGAAATCCACTATAACAAAAACGATGCAGTGACCACCAGCCACGAATGGGAATACGACGCAAGCGGCAATCCCACCCTTCGCGTCAGCTATGACAAAAACGGAAAGATCACGGATAAAACCGAATACACGTACACCGAAGACGGCTGGTCGTTCTTCTCCATCACTTACGCCGATGCCCCCCAGTATGACGATCTTACGTTCGAATGCAAGTTCGACAAAAACGGCAACGTGATCCTTTCAATCAGCCGTAACGACGGCAACCTTATGGACCACAGCGAATACGAATACGACGAATACGGAAACATGATCCGTTGGACCGGCTATGACGAGAAGGGCACCGCTACTTACGAAGAAAGAACCGAGTACGAATACGACGAATACGGTAACATGACCCTTAAGATCGAATACGACAACGACGGCAACGTGAAGGCCAAAACCGAATACACCAACCCGAGATTTACTTACAGGCCCCAAGAAGACGAATAAGCGCTTTCGGCGCAACATAAAAAACAACCAAAAAAAGACCCGAGGGTCTTTTTTTGGTTTGGGGTTTTGGGGGGATTATCATCACGGAGAAAAAGGGGGAGAAATCTCCGCAATGTGTAATTTTTTTAGAGGAGCAAAAGAGAAAACACGTAAACTCTTACATCCTCTACTTTAGAGTATACACGTCAACCTTAAATGAACCTTAAAAATCAAAGGCAGGATTCGATCAAAGTTTTCGCCTTGTTGATGTCTGCGATCTGACGGTCGCCGGAGATCTCACGCTCGATGACGTAAGCGCCTTGGTAGTTCAGCTCCTTCAGCTTGGCGATGATGCCGGGCACGTTTGCCTTGCCGTCGCCCAGAGCCACCTCGTGGCCCAGCTCGTTGCCGCAGGTGGGATACAGGCCGTCCTTGAAGTGGGTGTTACGGACGTACTTGCCGAACACCTCCAAAGCGTCCACGCTGTTTGCCTTGCCGTAGAGGATCAGGTTTGCGGTGTCGAAGTTGATGCCCAGGTTGCCGGTGCCCACGGTCTCAATATAACGAAGCATAGCAACGGGAGTCTCCTGACCGGTCTCGAACAGGAACCACAGCCCTCTTGCCTTGTAAACCTCGGCGATCTCCTTGATGGCGTCTGCCACAGGCCCAAAATTGGGATCGCAGGGAGATTCGGGCAGGAAGCCTGCGTGGGTGATGATGTCGGTAACCCCCAGCCATTCTGCGAAGTCAGCCGCCTTGATGAGCTGCTGAACACGCATTGCACGGTATTCTGCGGGGACGATGCCCAGAGTTGCGGGGCCTTCGGTGAAGTTCCATGCCGCAGGGCCGGTCCAGCCTGCCCAAAGTGCGGTGATCTCAATGCCGTACTTTGCGGAAGCTACCTTGGCCTCCTCTGCCTTCTCGGGGGTGAACATATTCTCCACGTCCCAAACGGAAAGCTGACAGCAGTTCAAGCCCAATGCCTGAAATTTGGAAAATGCCGCGTCGATATCGGTCTGGGGTCCGTAACCCAGAAGTGCGCCGATCTTTGCCATAATAGTGTCTCCTTTATGTGTGTAAATTTTTAGGTGTAAAGAAATCTTGTAGCCAGGGATATCCATTCCGCCACAGGCAAGGGATTGCCGAAGGGCATAGCCTGGGTGACGTGGTCTCCCAAGCACAGCCCGTGGTCTCCGTCCCGCCAGATATGCAGCTCGTAAGGAACCCCGTGCTTTGCCAAAGCGGAAGCGAAATCCAAGGAACAGGTTGCGGGAACGGCACCGTCCGCCGCCGTGGCCCACAGGAAGGCAGGAGGCGTTTCCCTGTCTACCTTGGGAGGCAGGTCGAACTTCTCCAGGAAAGCCTCGGGGACAAACGTATTGCCGTAAAGATTTTGCAAACTGCCGTGGTTGCCCTCCTTGCCCCCACGCATCACGGGGTAGCAAAGAATCAGCTTATCCGGGCGGTGGTAGGCGGGATCTCCCTCAAAGAAGGCTTCCTCCTTGTTCCACAGCACCCCCGTGCAGGCGCACAGATGTCCTCCCGCAGAAAACCCGCAGGTGGCGATATTGCGGGGGTCGATCCCCCATTCCTCTGCATGATCTCGCACGTAGGCGATGGAGGCGAAGGCCTGCTTTTGGGCGTGGGGATAGGCGGAATCCGCCGTGTCCGTGCAGGTGTATTCCAGCACGAAGGCACAGATCCCCTGGGAAGCAAACCGCAAAGCGATGGGCTCCCCCTCTCCCTCGTAGGTGAAGTAGTAGCCCCCGCCGGGGAAGATGATCACCGCAGGGCGCTTACCCTTATAGTAGGCTCTCTCCGTCCCGTCGGGGATGTACCCGCGGAAGGGTCTGCCCATAATTTCCGTTGTGATGTATTTCATAGCCGCTCTCCCATCATTCCGGGATCTGGGAGAACAATCTGATTTGAGTTCTGGCGCGGATCAGATTGTGGCCGGGGAACAGGGTCTTGTAGTAGGTATCCCCGTTGAGATAGTCCGTCAGGAAGCGCATGGCCTGCTCGTACACGATCACCCGGGCGCCCAGCATCAGATTGTCCACCTCGGCGGGCACCAAAATCTCCCCGCAGGCTTCTAAGAAGCCTTCCTTGAAGGCCTTGCAGTTTTCGGAAACGAAATTCATTCTGTCCAGCTTGGGCTCATCCTCTGCCGCAGAAGCCGCGCCGCTGCGGATGGCGTCGCCGAAGTCGTACAGCACCGTACCGGGCATGACGGTATCCAGGTCGATGACGCACACCGCCTCCCCCGTCACGTCGTCCAACAGCACGTTGGAAAGCTTGGTGTCGTTGTGGGTGACACGCAAGGGCAGTTCCCCGGATTCCAGCATGGCTACGATGCTCCCTGCCAGCTCCTCCCGCTCCTTTAAGTAATGGATCTCTCTGTCCACTTCGTGGGCTCTCCCTGCCGCATCCCGCTCCACCGCCTCCAAAAAGGCTTGGAAACGCTTTTTGGTGTTGTGGAAGTCGGGCAGTACCTCGGTAAGGGTTCCCGCAGGGAAGCCGTCGGTGAGACGGACGAACTCCCCGTAGCCCTTCCCCGCGTTATAAAGCAGGGCGGGATCCGTCACGTGGACGTGGGCGGTAGCCCCTTCGATAAGCCTGCTGCAACGCCAGAAGCCTCCCTCGGGGGTACGGTACAGGTAATCTCCCTCCTCTGTCTGCAAAAAGAGGGGCACGCATCTGTCGGAGCATTTTCCTTCCTCCGCCAGGCGCTTCCGCATCCAATCGGTAACGTTTGCCGTATTTTCCATGACAGAATAGGGGTCGGGGAATACGTTGGTGTTCACCCGCTGGATGACGTAACGCTTACCGTCGGCGTCGGATACGGAGAAGGTGGTGTTGATGATCCCCTCTCCCAAGGGCGCAAGGCTTGCCACCTCTGCCCCGGGCAGGAAGGCATGAATGATCTTTTCCATAAAAATCTCCTGTTTATTTCACAACAATGAATCAAGCGAATAGTTTACAGCAATTCCCGCAGTCTGACCGCCGCATCGTACAGCTCTCTTTTGGGCAGAACCTTTTCCGATGCCAGCAAAGCCACGGCTTCCTTGGAGGAGATCCCCTCCTTCACCATGCGGTCCACCAAAAGCGCCTCGGGGGAGAGCTTTTCCGCCCCTGTCCCTTCCTCAGCCTTGCCCCGCTCGATGAGCAGGACGTATTCGCCCTTGGCGGCGTTGGGATTGCTTTTCAGTTGCTCCAGCACCTCTCCGGGCGTGCCCCGATAGATGCGCTCAAATTTCTTGGTCAAGTCGTTGCAGACGCAAACTCTGCAACCGGGGAGAACCTCCCCCACCAGCTCCACCGTGTCGGTGATGCGGTTGGGAGACTCGTAAAACACGGAAAGGGGGGAATATTCCTTCTCCACGCGGCGAAGCACCTTGCGGATCTCCCCTGCCGTGCGAGGCAAAAAGCCGTAGAAGGCAAAGGACAAGGCGTTGAAGCCGGAAACCGCCACCGCCGTCACCGCCGCGCAGGGGCCGGGAACTACCGTCACGGTGATCCCCGCCTTCACGGCGGCCTCCACCAGCAGATACCCCGGGTCGGAGACGCAGGGCATCCCCGCATCCGTCACCAAAGCAATGTTCCTACCTTGCAAAAGATCCTGAACGAAGCCGTAAGCGGCGTTTTCCTCGTTGAATTTATGATTGGGCAACACCTTTGCCCCGGTAATGCCGTATTTTTCCAACAGCATGGCGGTGGTACGAGTGTCCTCCGCCGCAATGAGATCCGCGTTTTTCAGCGTTTCAACAGCGCGGGGACTCATGTCCCCCAGATTCCCGATGGGAGTGCCCACCAGGGACAGGGTTCCCTTTACTTCCGCCGATTCCATAAGCCCAAAAATCCTTTCTTCTTGGGAGCTTCCTCCGCCTCTTCCTCTTCTTCCTCCTCCGGCTCACGGAGATCCTGCATAGCCGCCAATGCGGACAGCAGATACCGCCAGGTGGAGGAAACGGATTCCACGGAAAGTCTTTCCGCGGGGGTGTGGATGTCTGCCATGTCGGGGCCGAAGGAAACTGCGTCCAGCCCGGGGATGCCGCCCGCAAACAGGCCGCATTCCAGCCCTGCGTGGATGGCCTCCACCTTCATCTCTTTGCCGAAGGAATCCTGATACACCTTCACCATCAAGTCGCGGAGAGGAGACTTCTTGCGGTATTCCCAGGCGGGATATTCCCCTTCCGTCACCGCAGAGCCGCCAAAGGCGGTTGCAATCTCCGCCACCAAAGCGTTCAGTGCCGTCTTTTCCGCTTCCACGGAGCTTCTCACGGAATAGGTGGCAACGAAGGCGTTTTCCTTGGTTTCCAGAATCCCGACGTTCAGAGAGGTCTGCACCAGACCTTCAATTTCCTTACTCATAGCCTGCACGCCGTAGGGAGCCTTTCGCAGATACCCGCCCAGATCGGCGGAAACCGCTTCTCCCCCGTTTTCGTGGAGGGTCTCCACGGTGAGGGTGATGTTTTCTTCGGGGTAACGGGTGCGGAACTCCGCTTCGCAAGCCTTGGCGGCCTCCTCTGCGCCTTCTCCCAGCACCTCCAAGGTCAGAGAGGACATGATGGCGTTGTCGGCACTGCCGCCACAGGCGGAGATCACCTTGCCGCCCCATTTGCCCAAAAGTTCCCCTGCCAGCACGGCGGCGTTGGCGCGTCCCTTGTGGATCTCTGCGCCGGAATGACCGCCCAAAAGGCCGGAGAAGGTGATGCGGGACACCTTGCCCTGTTCAAAGGAACGGGTGAAGGGCAGGGTCACGGTGGTCATGGAGCCTCCCGCGCAGGAAACGGTCAGGATCCCTTCGCTTTCGGAGTCCAGATTCAGCAAGAATTTGCCCTTCAGCTTGCTCATATCCAGAGCCTTTGCCCCCAGAAGGCCGATCTCCTCATCGGAGGTAAACACCACCTCCAGCGAGGGATGGTCAAGATCGTCGGAGGCCAGGATGGCCAGGCCGTAAGCCACGGCAATGCCGTTATCTCCGCCCAGGGTGGTGCCGTTTGCGGAGATCCAGCCCTCCTCCAAGCGCAGATCCAGCCCGTCCTTCTCAAAATCGTGGGTGCTTTCCGCCGTTTTGGCGCAGACCATGTCGGTGTGTCCCTGAAGGATCACCGTTGCGGCCTCCTCGTAGCCGGGGGTGGCGGGCTTGCGGATAATCACGTTGTTGGCCTCATCACGCTCCCATTCCAATTGGCGCACCTTGGCAAAAAAGCAAAGATAGTCCGCGATCTTCTTCACGTTCCCCGAGCCCCGGGGAATGGCAGAGATCTGCTCAAAATAGTAAAATACCTTTTCGGGATTCAAATCTGCAAGAACTCTGGGCATAGGAAAGCCTCCTCGTTATGTGTTGGGCAATGCCGCCAAAGAGGCGGACACCGCCGTATCGGTTACCGTTTTTTCTTCTTGTTCCGAAAGCACCCGGGTAAACAATGCAAAGCCGTCCACGTCCACGTAGCCCTCGGTCAATTGCTCCGCCGTCAGCCAGTCACCCCCGGTGTGGGTGATGCCCTTGCGGCGTCTGTCATACCTGCCGTAATCCCCCGGCAGAGGGTCGATCACCAAAAACAGCCCGTTTTCGGCGTCGTAATCGATCACCGCCATAAAATGCCCCGGCACGTGGAGCGCCGCCGTCCCGCCCTTTTCCAGATGGGCAAGGAGCTGTTTGTCGTAGATATCTCCGTAGAGAAATTTGGTGGCGGTAAAGCCGTAGGCAGCCCCGTGGGTCTCCCCTGCGTGGTAAAACACCGAGCGGTAGCACCCGGGCACCCCCGGCGCGTTGAACAGCCCTGCCTCGTGAGCCCAGTTTGACAGCTCCACCAAATCCGTCTCACGCCCCGTGAGGTAATACACGGCGTTACAGATGGTGGCGATGCCGCAGGCGGATTCCGCAATGGTGAGATCCCCCACGGGGATGTCCTTCCAGCGGTCGTCTACCTGGCGGTAAGTCAATTCCAGCTCCGCCTTTTCTGCGGAAACGGGCAGGGTAAGGAGCATCAGCAATGCCAGGGCGAAACAAATCTTTTTCATACGCGCTTGGAGAAGGCTTCCACCTTCTCTTCCTTGAAGGTCTGCCAATAGCCGCCGTCCAAGGCGCCGCGGATCTCCTGCATGAGATTGTTGTAGAAATACAGGTTATGGATGACACACAGCCGCATGGCCAGCATTTCTCTGGCCTTGAACAGATGGCGGATGTAGGCGCGGGAGTAGTTACGGCACACGGGACAATCGCACTTCACGTCCAAAGGCAGGGGGTCTTCCATGAATTTGTTGTTGTTCAAATTCAGAAGGCCCTCCGAGGTGAACAGATTGCCGTGTCTGGCGTTGCGGGAGGGCATGACGCAGTCGAAGAAATCCACCCCTCTGTCCACCGCCTCCAAAATGTTGATGGGCGTGCCCACCCCCATGAGGTAACGGGGTTTGTCTGCAGGCATGAAGGGCTCCACCGCCTCGATGGTGCGGTACATTTCCTCCGCCGTCTCTCCCACCGCCAACCCGCCGATGGCGTAGCCGTCCAGATCCAGCTCTTTTATCTGCTTCATATGGCGGATCCGCAGGTCGGTATACACGCCGCCCTGGTTGATGCCGAACAGCATCTGGTTGCGGTTGATGGTGTCGGGCAGGGAGTTGAGACGATCCATTTCCCTTTTACAGCGGTACAGCCAGCGGGTGGTTCGCTCGATGGAGCGGTCGATATACCCGTGCTCCGCCACGGAGGAGGGACATTCGTCAAAGGCCATGGCGATGGTGGAGGCCAGATTGGATTGGATCTGCATACTGATCTCGGGGCTCATGAAGATCTTGGCCCCGTCCATGTGGGATTGAAAGGTCACCCCGTCCTCCTTGATGTTCCGAAGGCTCGCCAGGGAGAACACCTGGAATCCGCCGGAATCGGTGAGGATGGGTTTATCCCAATTGAAGAAACGGTGCAAACCTCCCAGATTGCGGATCACCTTGTCACCCGGGCGCACGTGGAGATGGTAGGTGTTGGAAAGCTCCACTTGGCATTTGATCTCCTTGAGATCCAAGGTGGAAACGCCCCCCTTGATGGCCGCGCTGGTGCCCACGTTCATGAACACAGGGGTCTGAATGTCCCCGTGTACCGTGTGAAATACCCCGCGCCGTGCCCCGCCGGATTGTTTTAACAATTCGAATTTTTTCATAAGATCACCCTTCACCGGTCAAAGAATTTTTCCATCTCCCGACGGGAAATGGGGTGGATGACGGGTCTGCCGTGGGGACAGAACCGCAGGGATGCGTCCTCCATCAGCCGTTCCACCACCCAGGCGTTGTGCTCGGGGGCGTTTGGAATGCCCGCCTTCAAGGCCGCCTTACAGGCCACGGTGAACAAGGCTCTGTCGCACTTTTCCGCAAAGGACACCTTGCCGCCCCGGGCAAGGTCGGAGGCGAATCCCTCCAGAATGCCTTTGAGATCCCGTGTCCCCGCAAGACTGCCGGGAACGACGCGAACCAAAACCGTGTCGCTGCCGAAGGCTTCCACCGCAAAGCCGTATTCCTCCAGATGGGAGGCGTTGTCCAACAGCACCGCGATCTCCTCCCCCTGCAGGGTAATGGCGATGGGGGAAAGCAATTGTTGGCTGTGAACCTCCTTGCGGGAGGCCAATTTTTCGTATAGGATCCGCTCGTGAGCGGCGTGTTTGTCGATGAAAAGAACTTCTTTTTCCGTTTCCACCACCAAGAAGGCGTTGTAGACCTCCCCCACCAAACGGTAGTAGGGCTTTTCCTCCATGACCGTTTGCACGGGAGGTGTTTCCACGGGAGATACCTCCACGGGAAGTGCTTCCGCCTCGGGTTGGGCAAACTTCAAAAGGGTCTCCCCGGAAAGATCTTCTTCCCCGATGCGGGGAGAGAATTTAGCGCCGCCGAAGGCAGGGCGGGAAGTCGGGGGACGCATGGGACGGGAAGGCTCCCACACAGGGGGCTTGGTCTCCAAAATCGGCTCTTTTTGGGGCTCTTCCTTGGGACGGAACTCCGCCTTGGGAAGATTTTCAAGCAAGGAGGGCTGTTCAAAGGCCGTCTCCTCGGGAGGCAGATCCTTGGCGCCCAGGGTGTTTTTTACCCCGTGGTACACCGCGGAGAACACGGGACGCTCGTCTGCGAAACGGATCTCCAGCTTTGCGGGGTGAACGTTCACGTCCGTCATCCCGTAGGGGATCTCCAAAAACAGCACGCACCCGGGGTATTTCCCGTGTGGGAGGTAAGAGCGGAAGGCCTCCTCCAGCGCCGCCATCATGGTCTTGGAGCGGATGGGTCTGCCGTTGACGAAGAACATCTGCATACTGCGGCTGCCTCTTGCCCCGTCGGGAGAAGTGATATAGCCTTTTACGGAAACACCGTCCAGGGTGTAGTCCACAGGCTGTAACGTGCCGGCGAAAGCCTTGCCGTACACGGCGTAAAGCGCCTGCAAAAGCTTCCCGTCCCCGGTGGTGAAGAACCGCTTCTCCCCCTCCACCGTCAAAGTGAAGGAGACCTCCGGGTGGGAAACGGCGGCGGCCGCCACCGCGCTGACGCAGGCAGATCCCTCCGTGGCGTCACGCTTTAAGAATTTTTGTCTTGCGGGGGTGTTGTAGAACAGATCCTTTACGATCACCGTGGTGCCCTCGGGGCAACCGGTATCCACCATCACCACCCCGTTTTCGTCGGAGGTCAGCCTCGTTCCCACGGTCTCCTCTCTGTGGCGGGAGATGATCTCCATGCGGGAGACGGAGCTGATGGCCGCCAAAGCCTCCCCGCGGAAGCCAAAAGTCATGATCTCGTTGAGATCCTTGCCATCCTTGATCTTACTGGTGGCGTGGCGGAGGAGGGCCTTGGGGATATCGTCGCGGTAAAAGCCTCTTCCGTTGTCGGCGATCCGCAAAAATGCCCTGCCGCCCCCCTTGATCTCCACGGAGATGCGGGTGGCCCCTGCATCCAGAGCGTTTTCCAACAGCTCCTTCAACGCACCGGCGGGGCGGTCAACCACCTCGCCTGCGGCGATCATATTGGCAGTCTGGGCATCCAGAATGTTGATGATTCCCATAGGGAGTCCTCCGTAAATGTACTGCTACGCAGTAATGAAGTGATGAATTACAGTCAAAACAGCCCACGGTTTTGGGTAGGGAGGCAACTGCAGTATGCTTTTCGATGCGTTTTGCCATGGCTACTTGTCACCCTGAGCAAGCGCGGAATCGAACCGTTATGGCTACGCGCTACAGTGCATCTCCGCGCGCGTCGAACTGACAATTGTAGCGTTAGCTCAATTGTCAGGCAAAAAATGCGGCGCATTTTTTGAGGGTAGGGGCTGCTTTTCGATACAGCCTCGTTCGTTCCACCTGTTACTAATAAAAACGTCTTTACGTTTGGGAAAGGTACATCAAACTCGTCTCATACCCCTGCGGGGTGCTATGCACCCCTTGATTTTCTCCGTTCGGCTATGCCTCACTACGAAAATTTCGACTCACGCTTCGCGTTCCCTCAGGGTGACACGTAGCCACCACCGATTGCTTCCGCTCGCGGCAAGCCCAACGGATCCGGAAAGCTCCTTACAGCAACTTTTTCAGTTCAAACAACAAAGTCATTGCTTCATAAGGAGACAGCATATTCAGATCCGTGGCCTTCAGCTTGTCCGCAACCGCTTGGGCGGAAAGGTCGCCGAAGGTGATGAGGCCGTCGTCCTCCTCTTCCTTGGGAGCGGGCGGGGTGAGACCCCCTGCCAGAAGCTCCGCCAGCACCTGCTTGGCGCGGGTAACCACGGGAGAGGGAACGCCCGCCAGCGCGGCAACCTCAATACCGTAGCTGTCGTCTGCCGCCCCGCGGACGATCTTCCGCAGGAAAAGGATATCGCTCCCCTTCTTCTTGGCGGCGATGTGGTAGTTCATCACACCGGGCATGGTCTGCTCCAAGTCGGTAAGCTCGTGATAATGGGTGGCGAACAACGCCTTTGCCCCGATCTTCTTGCAGGTATATTCCGCCACCGCCTTGGCGATGGACATACCGTCGAAGGTGGAGGTGCCTCTGCCGATCTCGTCGTAGATGATGAGACTGCGGGAGGTGGCGTTCTTTAAGATCTCTGCGACCTCGTTCATCTCCAGCATAAAGGTGGAGGTTCCCGAAGCCAGGTCGTCGGATGCCCCGATACGGGTGAAGATCCGATCCACCACGCCGATACGGGCGGAGGACGCGGGGACGAAGCAACCGATCTGAGCCAGCAGGGTGATCAAGGCAACCTGCCGCATATAGGTGGATTTACCCGCCATGTTGGGGCCTGTGATCAGCAGAAGCCTGCTCTGGGCGCGATCCATCATGCAATCGTTGGGAACGAAGTAGGTGTCGGAAAGCACCTGCTCCACCACCGGATGTCTGCCCCCTTTGATGTCGATGATGTCGGATTCGTCCACCTCGGGACGGACGTAATTGGCTTCGGCGGCAATCTCCCCAAAGGAACAAAGTACGTCAGTTTCCGCCAAAGAGACCGCAATTTCCTGGAGTCTCGGCAGGGATTCCAATACGTAATCCCGCAGTGCGGTGAACAGCTCGTATTCCAAAGCACAGTCCCGTTCCTTTGCGCCCAGCACACGGGATTCCATTTCTTTCAATTCGGGGGTGAGGTAACGCTCCCCTGTGGTCAGGGTCTGCTTGCGGATATAATCCTCCGGCACCTGATCCACAAAGGACTTGGAGACCTCGATGTAATAGCCGAACACACGGTTGTAGCCGATCTTCAAGGTGCGGATGCCCGTGCGTTCCCGTTCTTGCTCTTCCATGCGGGCGATCCAGCTCTTGCCGTCGTCCAGCATACTTCTCAGCTCGTCCACCACGGCGTTACAGCCGGGTTTGATGATGCCGCCCTCCTTCACGTTCAGCGCGGGATCCTCCGCGATGGTCTTGGAGATGGCTTCCACCAACAAAGGCAGAGGCTCGATCCGCTTGCCCAGAGACCACAGCCGCTTGTTTTCGCGGGTGAACAGCAGGGTCTGAATGCGGGGCAGTAAGCCCAGCGTGCGCTCCAAGGTCTTCAGATCCCTGGCGTTGGCGGTGCCGTGGACCAGCTTGGTGACCAAACGGTCAATATCCACCGTCTGTCTCAAAAGCTCCCGCAGCTCCCCGCGGACGATGGCCTCCTCCAACAGCACCTGCACCGCGTCCTGGCGGGTGCGGATGCCCACACAGCTCACCAGGGGCTTTTCGATCCAGCTTCTCAGCATTCTTGCCCCTGCGGAGGTGCGGGTACGGTCGATGGCCCAAAGCAAGCTGCCTCTGGCATTCTTGCCCCGCAGGGTCTCGCAAAGCTCCAGATTCCTTCTGGAGAAGCTGTCGATGCCCATGTGGCGTTCCGTCTCGTAGAAGGTGGGGGTGCGGAAATGGCGGAGGTCGCAATGCATCCGCCCGTTTTGCAATACGTTGATCAGACTGCCCATGGCCAGAACGGCGTGGCGGGGGGCATCCTGAGGAATGGCACCGTAACGTTCTATATAGGCTTCCCTTGCCTTGCTCTCCTCCGCCGCCTCGGGAGGCATTTCGGTGAGCATGGCGCCGTAGCGGTAGGAAAGCTCGTCCAGGAAGGGTACGTCCATGCCGGGCGCGTGGAAGAACTCACAGGGGGAGTAGGCCGCCGTCTCGGAAGCCAGCTTTTTGTCCGCCCCCTCTCCCAGAATATCCGTGGCCATCACTTCTCCCGTGGAGAAATCCGCAAACACCACACCGTAGCCGTCGGGTGCGGGATACAGGGCGCACAGGAAGTTGTTCCGCTTCTCGTTGAGCATACTGGATTCAAACACCGTGCCTGCGGTGACCACACGGGTGACCCCGCGCTTCACCAAGCCCTTGGCGGTGGCGGGATCCTCCAATTGATCCACGATGGCCACGCGGTAGCCTTGGTTCACCAGCTTTGCCAGATAGGTCTCCAAAGCGTGGTGGGGCACGCCGCACATGGGGGCACGCTCGGGAAGACCGCAATCTCTCCCGGTCAATACCAGCTCCAGCGCCGCGGAGGCGGTTTTGGCGTCCTCAAAGAACATCTCGTAGAAGTCGCCCAAGCGCATCATCACAAGACAGTCGGGGTATTGCGCCTTTATTTCATTGTATTGTTGCATCAAGGGTGACAGTGCCATAACAAAAACCGTTCCTTATTTTTCTAAAATCAATGGCAGGAGGAGCAAGTGGAGCAGTTGCCGGTACAGCCGCCTTCCATTTCGGGCTGGAGGATGGACTGCATCCCTCTGTTCACGTCGTTGATAATAGCGGAGATCTCCTGTTCAGCCGCCTGCATGGCCAGCATGGTCTCGTTTTCCATGATCTCGTCGTAAAGCTCCTTCAGCTTGTTGGTGATCTGACCCAGAAGCTCGTCGTTGCGGTCTGCCTTTTCTCCCTCGTCACGGAGCAGCTTGCCCTGGCAGTTGTACTGATCGATGAGGGCCATCAGCTTGCCGTCGGTGGCGTAAAGAGCCTTGGCGTTTTCGTATCTCACCACGGCATCACTGTCCCGCAGAGCGTTCAAAAAGTTTTCCAGTGCGATTCTCAATTGTTCGTTCATACTATTTATTCTCCTTAGCAAATTATTTCAAAAGCTTCCCGCCCAGCGCGTACTGCTTGGCGGTATCGATCTCTACCTGACAGAACTGTCCCGGGGGAACGGGGGTGTCGAAGGTGACGATCTTGTTTCCGGAGCTTCTTCCCGTGGGGATGCCCTTTTCGTTTGCCCCCTCGGAAAGGACGGTGAGCGTCTTCCCCACCAAGGCGTCGTTGTTCTTCTGGGCGATCTCGTTTTGCACCTCGGAAAGGTAGGAGAAGCGGCGTACCTGCTCCTCGTGGGGGATGCGGCCCTCCATTTTCTCCGCAACGGTGCCCTTACGGGGGGAATAGATGAAGGTGTACAGCATATCAAAGCCCACCTGCTTCACCAGCTCCACGGTGTCCAAGAATTCCTTCTCCGTCTCCGTGGGGAAGCCTACGATCACGTCGGAGGTGAGAGAAACGTCCTTCACCCGCTCCTTGATGGAAAGGGCTTTTTCCAGATATTGCTCTCGGTTGTATTTGCGGTTCATGGCGGAAAGGATCCTGTCGTTCCCCGATTGGAAGGGCAGGTGGAAATGCTTTGCCACCTTTGGCTGTTCTGCCATTACCTTCACCAGCGCGGGAGAGGCGTCCTTGGGGTGGGAGGTCATGAACCGTACCCAATAGTCCCCTTCAAAGGAGGCGCATTTTTCCAACAAAGCGGGAAACTCCATATCCCCGCGGTAGGAATTTACGTTTTGTCCCAACAGCATGATGTCCTTGTAGCCCTGTTTGACCAATCCCTCTACCTCGGCAAGCACCTCTGCGGAATCCCTGCTCCGCTCGTGCCCTCTGACGTAGGGGACGATGCAATAGGAGCAGAAGTTGTTGCACCCGTACATCACCGAGACCTTGGCCTTGTAGGTGCTGTCACGGCAGACGGGAGTGCCCTCGGAGATCACCCCGAACTCATGGTGGGGCAGATGGGTGACGAACTGCTTCTGCCTGCGGGAGCTTAAGGCCGCTTTCAGGATCTCCGGCACACGATGGTGCATATCCGTGCCGAACAGGAAGTCCACGAAGGGATAGCTTTGCATCAGCTGTTCCTGTCGGTGGGGCTCCTGGGCCATACAGCCGCACATCCCCATGAGGATGTGGGGGCGTTTTTCTTTTTCCTTTTTCATGGAGCCGATGATGCCCAGCACCCGTTGCTCCGCGTGCTCACGGATGGCGCAGGTGTTCAGAATCACCACGTCCGCCTCCGCAAGCTCCTCCGTGGGGGTGAGCCCGCAGGCCACCAGCTCTCCCAGGATCCGCTCGCCGTCCGCCTCGTTCTGCTGGCACCCGAAGGTACGCACCATGGCCTTCTTCCCTGCAAACACAGGGCGCAGGCTTTCCGCGATGGCGGCTTGCGCTGATATTTCTTGCTGTGTGATCTTCATGACTTAAAAATAGGTGGCAACGGTGTGCATTCTTGCCATCAGTTCCTTTGCGTTCTCGAAGGTATCTCTGACCACCTTCCCTGCGGAGGCGGTGGCGTGGACGAACTCCCCGTTCCCCAGATACATGGCCACGTGGCCGGGGAAGAACAGCAGATCGCCGGGCTTGGCTTCTTCCAAGGTGATCTTCCGCAGGTTGGGGTTCATATCGATGTTGGCGTCTCTCCATATCGTCAATCCGTTGAGGCGGTAGGCCATAAAGCACAGCCCGGAGCAATCCACCCCTGCGGGAGTTCTGCCTCCCCAGCGGTACTGCACCCCCAGGTAGCCCAGAGCTTCCTCTACGATGCCCTTCCGCAGCTCCTCCTCGGTGCCCACCCCGGAGGGAATGGGCTTCAAATGCTGCTTGTGGACGTACCACCCGCGGGTGGAGGGCATGATGGCCACGCCGTAGCGGGGGATCTCATGGGAATAGCCCACGTCCACCTTGGCACCCTTGGGCAGGGTCACCATGGGGCGGAAATGATTCTTGGGCTCGGGCAACAGGTCCGCATAAGGCACGCAAACCATGCGGTTGGGGGCGTGCAAAGGCTGGATCAGCGCCTTCCGCTCCACGTAACCCTCGTAGCCGTAATCGGTGCGCACCCTTGCGTAAGCGCCCACCTCTTCCAAAATTTCACATTCGTCGCCGTAGATCATTTCGTCGGTCTGCTCTGCCAGCAGATCCGGCTCGCCCATCACGGGGACGGAGGGATACCATACTACCATGCTCAATGCTCCTTCCATGCACTTGCAACGGCTTTCGCAACAGCGGCCGTCACACGGTTATCAAAGGCGTCGGGCAAAATACGGGTGGGGGTCAGCTCCGATTCGGAGACCAAGCCCGCCAAGGCGTATGCCGCCGCCATCTTCATTTCTTTGGTAATGGCCTTCGCCCGTGCATCCAGCGTTCCGCGGAAGATGCCGGGGAATGCCAGCACGTTGTTCACCTGATTGGGGTAATCGCTTCTCCCCGTGCCCACCACCAAGGCGCCTGCTTGTAACGCTTCCTCGGGGAAGATCTCGGGGGTAGGGTTTGCCATGGCGAATACGATGGCCTTTTCCTTCATGGTTCCCACCATGTCCCCGGTCAAAAGCCCGGGAGCGGAAACCCCCACGAACACGTCAGCACCTTCCACCGCTTGGGGGAGAAGGCCTTCTTTTTTCCTTTTGTTGGTGCCCTTCAGCAGTCTTTGCCGCTCCGGATCCATACGGGGATCCTCGCTTTGCAGAATGCCCTCCTTGTCGCAGAAGATCACGTCCCCTGCCCCCAGATCCAAAAGCATCCTGCCGATGGCGCATCCCGCCGCACCTGCCCCGCAGATGCAAACGGTGATCTCCTCCATCTTCTTTCCCGCCACCTTCAAGGCGTTCAGCACCCCTGCAGTAACCACCACGGCAGTACCGTGCTGATCGTCGTGGAAGATGGGAATATCGGAAACGGCCTGCAGCCTCCGCTCGATCTCAAAGCAACGGGGGGCGGAGATGTCCTCCAAATTCACCCCGCCGAAGGAGCCCAAAAGCAATTCCACCGTGCGGACGAATTCCTCTACGTTCTGAGAACGGATGCACAGAGGAATGGCGTCCACCCCACCGAACTCCTTAAAAAGCAGGCATTTCCCTTCCATCACAGGCATCCCCGCCTCGGGGCCGATGTTTCCAAGCCCCAAAACGGCAGAGCCGTCGGTGATCACCGCCACGGTGTTCCAGCGGCGCGTCAATTCGAAACTTTTATCGATATCTTTCTGGATTTCCAGGCAAGGCTCCGCAACACCGGGGGTGTAGGCCACGGACAGGGCGTCCTTGGTATCCACCGGAGCACGGGGCGTCACTTCCAGCTTGCCTTTCCATTCATAATGCAGTCGCAGGGACTCTTTCGCGTAATCCATAAATTCTCCTTTTTATTCGGCTGCCTTGGGCAGCGTGGAGCCGCCGTAAGGCATTACCAAAACGGAAGCATCCTTTCCGAGCTTGGCAGCGGCGGCATCATAGGCAGCCTGTACTGTGTCAAAGGGTGTCATGAACAGTGTTTTTACAAAGTCCGGAGCGAGATCGGACACCAGATAAATGTCCACGTGTTCCAGCACCATGGCAATTGCGGCCGCTTT
>JAZNPH010000075.1:0-10830 GCA_045589515.1 Eubacteriales bacterium
AACTCCTTGGCTCACAGAACGACATGGCTACGATCCGACTTCCCAGCTCCTCTGCGATCTCCTTCACGGAAAGCCCTTCAAAATAATGTAGCTCCACCGTCTGTCGGATCTTATCGCTGAGCGTTTCCAAAGCCTCCTGCAGATCCATCTGCTGTTCCAGCTTTTCGTCGCGGAGTCCCAAAGCCTCCGTATTCTCCAAAAGATGCAAGCTGATCTCTCCGCAGGTGTTCCTGTAATGGGTCACCACCGCTTTGGCGCAGTTCTTGGCGATGGCGCAGACCCAAGGGCCGAACTTCTCCCGCTCCCGCAAGCCGTCCAGCTTCATCCAGGCGGAAACGAAAGCGTCCTGGGAGGCGTCCTCCGCGGAGAATTGGTTTCCCGTCACTTTGTACGCCGTGCCCTTCACGGCTTTTTCGTAACGGCGTACCAGCTCCTCGTAGGCGTACTGCTCCCCCAAAAGGGACATTTCCACCAGGGTGCCGTCGGATTTGTCTGTGTACTTGTTCATGGCGTCCTCCGTCTTCTTTTTTGAGTACTCGACCATAAGAGGGGAAACACTGTCAAAAGGTTGGGTGTGTAACAAAATTTTATCATATTTTTTTAAGAAGCGCAAGATTTAAGGGAGAACTTTCGAAAAAGTTCCCCCTTAAGATCCCCTTCAAACCTCAATGTCCGATCCGTTTCACGAATCGGGGAATCTTCTTTTTATATTCACAGGAAAAGTTTTCGCGGAGGGAGCACGAGGGAGGAGCCTTTTTCAAAAGGCTCCTCCCTCGTAATACCCTCACTTCTGCTTTGACTTAAAAACCAAGCTCCAAACCAGCGCAAACAGCAGGGAAGCGGTGATCCCCGCGGAGGCCGCCGCAAGGCCTCCCGTCAAGGCCCCCAACAGCCCGTCCTTCTCCACGGCGGTGCGTACTCCCTCCGCCAGCAGATGCCCGAACCCCACCAGGGGCACGGAAGCCCCCGCCCCCGCGTATTCCTTCAAGGGCGCAAACACACCGAGAGCGCTCAACAGCACCCCCAGGCACACGTACCCCGTCAGGATCCGCGCAGGGGTCAGCTTGGTCTTGTCAATGAGGATCTGCGCCAAAAGGCAGAACATACCGCCTACCCAGAAGGCGTTGAAATACGCCATCAAACCACCTCCAGACAAACCCCGTGAGCCACCCCGGGAATGGAAAGCTTCTGCAACGGCGTGGAGGCGTTCAACAGCGCCCCCGTCCCTACCGCTAAGATCCGTTTCAGCTCCTTTGCCTGTAACCGCTTCATAAAATACCCTCCCAATACCGTGGAAAGACAGCCGCACCCGCTGCCTCCGCAGTGCATATCCTGCGCTTTGGCATCAAAGATCAACACCCCGCCGTCCATATGACGGGAAGCAATGTCCAGCCCGCTGCTCCGTAACAGCTCCTGGGTCAGCTCCAACCCCTCCATGCCAAGATCCCCGGTGACAATGACGTCAAAGTCTTCGGGCTTCCTGCCGCTGTGGTCAAAATACCGCAGGATGGTGTCCGCCGCCGCAGGGGCCATAGCCGCACCCATGTTGTTGGCGTCGGTGATCCCGCCGTCTATAATCCGCCCGATCACCCCGTCCGCCACCCGCAGGGGAGCCTTTTCCCTCGTCAGGTAAAACGCTCCCGCGCCCGTCACGGTGTATTGCGCCGTGGGCGGCCGCTGACTGCCGTACTCCGGGGGAAACCGATATTGCCGCTCCGCCGTGCAGAAATGGGAGGAAGCCATAGCCACCGCCGAGGGCACGAAGCCGCCGCTTACCAGGGCAGAGCCTACCAAAAGCCCCTCCGCAATGGTGGAGCAGGCCCCGTAAAGCCCCAAAAAGGGAATGCAACGCTCCTTCACCCCGAAGCTGGTCCCCACGCATTGGTTCAAAAGATCCCCGCCCAAAAGCACCCCCACGTCCTCGTCTTGTAAGTTCGCTTTTTCAAACAAATGGGCGAGATTCCGCCGTACCATCTCGCTTTCTCCCTGCTCAAAGGTGGGCATCCCGAAGTATTCGTCCGGATCCACCAGATCAAACCAATCCCCAAGAGGCCCTGCCGCCTCCTTCTTTCCCACCGTGGCAGAGCTCCCCCCAAGGTAAACGTCCTTAAATTGTATATATCCAAAGTTTTCCAAACAAAACAACACCTTTCCCGCTTTGATACCCTTAGTTTTCCATCCTGCCCCGTTTGTTATGCGCCAAACAGAACCGCCGAAATGCTTTTTTCGCCCGACCTATTGACAAACGAGCTCTCTCGTGATACAATAAACTTAAGAGGCGGTCACGAGACTGCCAAGCAAAAAGGAGGTCGCTGAAATGAAAAAACTGTTCCGTCACCCGGTGGCAAAGTATCTCGTCATCGCCCTCTGCGCCGTTATTTTGCCCTTGGTCTACGGCTTCACCGTGGGCGGTATGCCTACGGAATGGCACTTCGCCGTCCAAGCGCTTTTGTTTGGGGGACTGTTTTCCTTTATGACACGGCGGAATTCCTTTGAAAGCCTTTGGAAACGCCTTTGTCTCACCCTTTTGGTTACGGTGATTGCCGTGGTGGGAAGCTGGGTGATCTACTTTTACACCAACAGCCTCCAAGGCACCTTCGTGTCGGAATACGACGCCGTGGTCACCGACACGTACTACCGTGGCGGCGGAACGGCGTGGTTCTATAATCCACAGGGAGAGGAACGGTCTGTCGAATTGCACGGCGACAGCCTGAGCGTCACCTCCGACAGCCACGTGGAAATAGGCGACACCATTCGCGTCCGTGAATACGTGGGCTTGTTCGACGTGCCCTTCTGCACTCTTGCAGAACAGGAGGATGAACAATCATGAAAAAACTACGTTCTGTTCTATACGTTGTCTTTCTATGTGTCTTTCTGGGCGGGATTATCCTGACTGGGATCGGAACGAGTCTTTGCGCATCCGTGGATAACGGGGAATACCATCGTCTGCAAGAGGAACTGACCCTTCCCGATTATATCGTCTGCGGCTTTTACGCAGAAGAATGGGATCAGATCTACGTATGCTACTACGATACTCAGCACGTGGACGTTTATAACACGGCCGGAGAGTTTCTTTGGGCTGTGGAAGCACCGAATCTTCGAAGACCTTGGTACGCCATACAAGAGGATAAGCTGATCATCTACTGCGATACGGCTTATCTGTACAGTGCCGTGGACGGCACGTTTTTAGGAACGGCTGAGAAAGAAGAGATGGATCTGCCTTCCATTTCCGAATCCGTTCAGGAGGCTCCCGAGATCTACGAGCCGGGAAAATACTACTTCGAGCCTTACGCCGTTCTCCGCGCAGACGAAAACGGCGATCTGCAAACGGTGATCTCCCGTCCTTGGTGGCACCGGGCCTTTGATCACGGACGCAATATCGGCATCGCTCTTTTGGCAGGCTTTGGTATCGGTATCCTCTCTCTGCTTGACAAAACGAAAGAATATCGTCGGATCAGAAAAAACGTTAAGTTCAAAGATTCCAAGGCCAGGAAGGTTCAAAAGTATCACAAATTCATCGTCCTGCTCCAGTCCGTCTACGCCGTTTGCAACCTTCTTTTGTCCTTTTGGGGCGGTTGGCTGGTGGTGGGAATCATCCCTGTTACGTTGCATTTCATAGTCTCTTACGCAGTCACGGCGAATATGGACGATCGTTTGCATTGCAGCCATGATGAATGGACGGCCATCGAGTTCTGGCGCGCTATGGGTGTCGCCTCTTACGTCGCCGCTTTCTTCTCTATGCTCATCGTCTCCGCCGTGGTTTCGTAAAAGAATTGTCTCCTGTCATCCCGTCACCTTTCAGCATACCACCCCTGCGGATTGGCACGCGGGATCGAGCCGCTGTGTCTGCGTGTCACCCTGAGCACGCGCGGGATCGAGCCGCTGTGGCAATATACTTAAATGCGTCCCCGCGCACGTCGAACTTCTGCGAGTGGCATGCGCCCGAGCAGAAGTCCCGAACCGCTTGCGGTGAGGGAGGGTATGAGACGAGTCTGATCTACCTTTCCGTAACCTAAGAACTGTTTCCTACCTATAAAAAGGAGCTTCATCCACCGAAGCTCCTCATTTTTTATTCTTCTCTGTATTCCTTGCGTTTCTCGCTGTCTATCACGGGAACGTCACCGCACACCGCAAGTGCTTCCGTCAGGTCAAAAAACACCGTGATCCCGATGTCTTCGGGTTCAAAATCCTGCCGATAGAACCCGCAGTACCGGCCGCCGTCCTCCGGGAAAAAGCTGTTCCCCTCCACAGCTCCCACCAGCAACATGTCCTCGTCCAGATACCACGCTTTTTTCATACTTCGTTCCCTTCATCCGCTTTCACCGAAAACGACAGTTTTCGGAAACAGATTTTCTTTTTGGATTCTTAAACTTTTTTCTTTTCTTGAAAAGAAAAAAGTTTAAGCGTACCTTCTTTCACCCATCATACCAAGAAAACCGTCCCCTGTCAACACCTTTTTCCGTCACAAAACCGTCCAAAGCCAGTAGATCACCCCGTACACCACCGAGCTTGCCGTGCCGAACACGATCACAGGCCCCGCAATGGTGAACATCTTCGCCGCAACCCCCAAAACGTACCCTTCGGATCTTGCGTCAATGGCAGGGGAGGCCACGGCGTTGGCGAACCCGGTAATGGGCACCAAAGTACCGGCACCTGCAAACTTGGCGATGCGGTCAAAGATCCCGATCCCCGTGAGCAACCCCGCTACGAAGATCAGCGTCACGGAAGCAGAGGTGGCTGCCACCTTTTCCGAAAGCCCGGCCCACTTGTAAAGATCTCCCAAACCCTGCCCCAAACAGCAGATCGAGCCGCCTACCAAAAACGCCCGTGCCCCGTTTTTCACCCAGGGAGACCGCTTTGCCCGTGTCTCCGCATACTTTTTGTAAGCCTGTTGTTCCACCAAAAATCCTTCTTTCCCATCTTTTTCTGCCTCTATTTTCCGCCTCTCGCCAAGAAAATATGCACCCCGTTCCATATTTCTATTGACATTTTCCCAAAAATGAATATAATATGATAAGTAAAGTGCGTCAGTATGGGCTTTTTTGCCATGCCGTCTTTTACACAGCAAATCCCTTTATTCTAACAGAAGGTGGTCATGAATTTGAAACGAATTTTCCCCAAACAGAAATTTGATAAATTTGCGAGCATTCGTGATATGCTGGACTTTGCCGCCGAGCAGTATGGCGACAAGGTGCAGTACCGTTACTTCACCAAAGGCACCGAGATCGGCGAGATGACCTACCGCCAGTTCCGCGAGGATGTGGACCGTGTGGGTACCGCATTGGCCGCAAGAGGATTGCGCGGCGCTACCGTAGCCATCTTGGCAGAAAGCCGTCCCCAGTGGATGGTTGCCTTCTGTGCCGTAGTTTGCGGAGGCGGCATGGTGGTCCCCATGGACAAAGAGCTCCAGGAGGATCAGATCATTGAGTTCTTGAACCGCTCCGAATCCGAGCTGATCTTCTGCTCCGACCGCTACGCACAGCGGCTGAAGGAACGTTTCGGCGAGCTTGCCACCGCCCGTTTCATCATCAACTTCGATAACGTCACCACCGAGGATCATGTGGTGGAGGCCTACGACGAGCTTCTGGAAAAGGGCAAGCTGTTGCTTTCCGACGGCTACATGGAATACACCACCGCACGGTTTGACACCTCCAAGGCCTGCACTTTGCTGTTCACCTCCGGTACCACCGGCACCAGCAAGGGCGTTCTCCTGTCCCAGGACAATCTGACCGCCTGCGTGTACCATTCCGCCAACATGGTAAATATTACCAAGGACGACGTTCTGTTCAGCGTCCTCCCCATGCACCATACTTACGAGCTTGTGTGCGCCGAGCTGGGCGCCATCTGCGTAGGCGCCACCACCTGCTTCAACAACAGTCTGAAGTATTTCCTGCGGAACGTGAAGATCTTCCGTCCTACCGGCATGATCGTGGTGCCTCTCTTCCTGTCCACCATTTACAAGAAAATCACGGAAGAGATCAAAAAGAAGAACAAGGAAAAGCTGGTCAAGGGCGCCATCGCCGTGACCAAGACCTTGCGCAAGGTTGGTATCGACCTGCGTGAGACCGCCTTCAAGGAGATCACCGCGGCCTTGGGCGGCAGACTGAAGAACGTGATCTGCGGCGGCGCGGCTATGGATCCCGAGCTGGTGGACCGCTTTGCGGAATTTGGCATCACCGTGGTCCAGGGCTACGGCATCTCCGAATGTTCTCCCTTGGTCTGCGTGGTTCCCTATACCGCCATCCGTAACAACTCCGTGGGCGTTCCCGCCTACGGCACCCAGGTGAAGATCGTCATCACCGACGAGGGCGGCAGAGAGTTTGACGCTCCCGTGGGCGAAATCGGCGAGATCTGTGTCAAGAGCCCCCAGGTGATGATCGGCTACCACAACAACCCCGAGGCTACCGCCGAGGCTTTCAATAACGAAGGCTACTTCCGTACAGGCGACTACGGCTGTATGGATAAGGACGGCTATTTGTACATCACCGGCAGAAAGAAGAATATCATCATCCTCTCCAACGGTAAGAACGTTTACCCCGAGGAGATCGAGGAATTCCTGTATAAGTTGGACGTGATCAAGGAATGTGTGGTCGTTGCCCGCTCCAAGGGAGAAGAGGACGACGTGATCACCGCCGTGATCTACCCCGATTACGACAAGTTCGAGGGCAAGTCCGACGAGGAGATCATTTCCGCCATGAAGGCGGCGGTGGCCTCCGTGAACAAAAAGCTTCCCACCTTCAAGCAGGTACGTAACATCGAGCTCCGCAAGACCGAGTTCGAGAAGACCACTACGAGAAAAATTATGCGCTATAAAGTCTAACCGCAAGGAAAGGATACCGTTATGTTCGAAAAAATCAAAAGCATCCTGATCAGCGAGCTGAACATCGATGCAGACCTCATCACTCCCGAAGCAGAAATGATCGCTACTCTGGGTCTCAACTCCCTGGAGCTGGCAGACCTGATTGTGATGTGTGAGGATCGCTTCGGCATCGTGTTTGAGGATGAAGACCTGGCTTCTCTCATCACCATCGGCGACGTAGCCGCTTACATCGAAGCCCGCGTGTAAAAATCCCCCGGGAAGGTCTTGACAAACCCGGCATTTTGTGGTAAACTTACTTCACTTCATTCGTGAGGGAGTAGCAAACGCAGAGCTTTCTGCGTAGCAAGTCAACATCCTGGCTCACCGCCTGGCTTGCTTTCATTTGCGAGACTCATGTATAACCGAGGTTATACTTGGGTGTCCGTCTGTGGGATTTTCCCGGTATGGCTCTTTGGTCATACCGGGTTTTTCATTCTCATGGTAAAAAACAGGAAAAGAGTACATACTTATGTTGGATCTTGCCTTTTTTGTCAATTCCATCTCCCTGGGGGTAGCTCTGGCTATGGACGCCTTCTCCGTGTCCCTGGCCAACGGTCTGAGCTGTCCCTGTATGCCAAAAAAGAAAATGACCCTCATCGCAGGCATTTTCGCCTTCTTCCAGGCGGCCATGCCCTTGCTGGGCTGGTTCGTGGTACATACCGCCGCCACCTATTTTGAGGCCTTCCGTCCATTGATCCCCTGGATTGCCCTGGGGCTTTTGGGCTTCTTGGGCGGCAAGATGCTGGTGGAGGGGCTGAAGAATCAAGAGGAAGCCTGCAACTTGGAGGCCATCACCCTGCCTCTCTTGCTGGGACAAGGGATAGCAACCTCCATCGACGCCATGGCCGCAGGCCTTACCATCTCCGAGTACAACGCACCTATGGCCTTGCTTTGCGCCCTGCTCATCGCCGCCGTCACATTCTTCATCTGCCTGGCGGGGGTGCTCATCGGCAGAAAATTCGGTACTAAGCTGGCAGGGAAGGCCTCTGTCCTTGGGGGCGTGATCCTCATCGCCATCGGGTTGGAGATCTTTATATCCGGAATCATTTAATCACATAGAAAGGGAAATGAACAATGGAACCAAAAGCGTTTGAGACCTTGTCCGTCGAGCAGACCTGCGAAGAGCTGCAAACGGACCCGATTCGCGGGCTATCCCAAGAGGAAGCCGCCGCAAGACTTCAAAAGTTCGGCAAAAACAAGCTGGAAGAAAAGAAAAAGCTTTCTCCCATCGCCATCTTCTTCGCCCAATTGAAGGATCCCATGATCTACGTGCTGTTCGCCGCCATCGCGGTGACTGCGGGGATCTCCGTCTATGAGACCATTACCTGGCTCAAGGCGGGTAACGCCTTCGATTTCCTGGCGGTAGGGGATTGGCCCGACGTGATCATCATCCTTGCGGTGATCCTGCTGAACGCCCTCATCGGCACGGTACAGGAGGTAAAAGCCCAGTCCTCTCTGGATGCCCTCAAGCAGCTCTCCAGCCCGGAATCCAATGTGATCCGCGGCGGCGTGCGTATGCGGGTCAAATCCGAGGATCTTGTCCCCGGTGATCTTGTTGTGCTGGAGGAGGGTGACACCATCGGTGCCGACCTGCGTCTGACGGAATCTTACAACATGAAGGTGAACGAATCCAGCCTCACCGGTGAATCCACCCAGGTGGAAAAGGACGCCTCCCTGACCTTCTCCGAGCCCGTAGGCATCGGCGACCGTAAGAACATCGTCTATATGTCCACCCCCGTTACCTACGGCCGCGGCAGCGGCATCGTCTGCCGCCATGGTATGAACACCGAGATCGGCCGTATCGCCACCGCCTTGGATAACGAAGAGGAAGAGCAAACACCCCTGCAGAAGGTGCTGGCAGGCCTTTCCAAGACCCTGGGACTTCTGGCTCTGGGCGTGGTGATCTTCGTTCTTGCCGCCGATATCATCTGGCTGTTTGCCGACGGCAAGGGCGGCGTGATGGAAGCCTACGTGGAAGCTGTCCTCTCCGCCATCGCTTTGGCAGTGGCCGCCATCCCTGAGGGACTTCCCGCCGTGGTCACCATCGTGCTGGCCTTGGGCGTCCGCAAAATGGTAAACGCCAACACCATCGTCCGTAAGCTCCCCTCCGTGGAAACCTTAGGTGCCGTGTCCGTGGTATGCTCCGATAAAACGGGTACCCTCACGCAGAACCGTATGACCGTGGTGGAAGCCTACAGCAACGACACCGTGGTGCTCCAAAAAGACTTCGTCACCCATCCCGACGAGGATTTCCGCCTGCTGGCAAAGGGGATGTCCCTTTGCTCCAACGCCGTGGTGGACGAGGGTGTCAGCGGTGACCCCACCGAGATTGCTCTGGTACGCTTTGCCAACGAGCTTGGTATGCATAAATCCGCCTTGGAAGCAGAGCTTCCCCGTGTGGACGAGCTGCCCTTTGACAGCGACCGTAAGATGATGTCCACCCTCCACAAGACCGGAGAAGGGAAGAGAAGCTTCACCAAGGGTGCCTTCGACTCTATTATGAGCCGCGCCACCCGCATCCTGGATCACGGTGTGATCCGTCCCATCACCGAGGACGATCGTGCCAAGATCGCCGCCGCCAACAGCGCCTTCAGCGAACGGGCTCTGCGTGTTCTTACCCTGGCCTGCCGCGACGGGGATTCCATTCTGGAAGAGGATCTGATCTTCGTGGGCATGGTTGCCATGGTTGACCCGGAACGTCCCGAGGCCAAGGGTGCCGTGGAAAAATTCGTCCGCGCAGGCATCGAGACCGTGATGATCACAGGCGACCATAAGGATACCGCCTTTGCCATCGCCAAGAATCTGGGCATCTGTAAGTCCAAAGATCAGTGCCGTACAGGCGCGGAGGTGGACGCCATGACCGAGGAGGAGCTCCGCGAGGCCTGCAAGACCGTCCGCGTCTTCGCCCGCGTTTCTCCCGAGAATAAGGTGCAGATCGTCAAGGCCTTCAAGGCCAACGGCAACATCTGCGCCATGACCGGTGACGGTGTTAACGACGCACCCAGCCTGAAGGCCGCCGACATCGGCATCGCCATGGGCATTACCGGCACCGACGTTGCCAAGAGTGCCGCCGACATGGTACTCACCGACGATAACTTCGCATCCATCGAAAAAGCGGTGGAGGAGGGCAGAAGCATCTACGCCAACATCAAAAAGACTGTGTGCTTCCTGTTGTCCTCCAACATCGCCGAGGTTTTCGCCATGTTCGTTCTGATCTGCGTAGGCCTTCCCGCACCCCTCATCGCCATCCATCTGCTGTGGGTGAATCTGATCACCGATAGTCTGCCCGCCATCGCTCTGGGCATGGATCCCAAATCCCCCGACATTTTGGACGAAAAGCCCCGTGATCCTAATGAAAGCATCTTCCACGGCGGCGGTCTGCGTAACGTGATCCTTTACGGTACCATCCTCACCGCATCCGTTCTGTGTGCTTACCTCTCTGCGGCCGTTATGGGCGGTGCCTCCACCTTCGGGGAGATCAAGACCCTGCTGGAAACCGATCCTGCCATCCTGGCACAGGCACGTACCATGGCCTTCACCGCGTTGGCCATCGGCGAGCTGTTCCATATGCTGGGCGTCAGCACAGGCAAGCATTCCTTTGTACAGGTGTTCCGCAACAAGAACGGCATGATGGCCCTTGCCTTCGCCGCAGGCCTGATCCTCCAGCTGGTCGTGGTGCAGGTCACCCCCGTGGGTGCTATCTTCTCCACCACCGCGTTGAACGGTACCCAGTGGCTGGTCACCGCCGCCTTGGCGCTCCTGCCCCTCATCGTCCACGAGCTGGAAGTGCTCATCCACCGCATCTTCAAGAAATAAACGAAAAACAAACGCAATAATTATCCCCCCGTAAAACGGGGGGTATTTCATTTTCGGGCAAAGCCCTAAACGCTACTGGCTACGCACAAGTGCGTTTTAGATTGGCCTGCCAGCCATGCAACTATTACTTACTACCCGTAAACGGGTCCCGTGGG
>JAZNPH010000076.1:0-56581 GCA_045589515.1 Eubacteriales bacterium
AACGACATGGCTACGTTCCGTCTTTGCTGATTTGGTATCAGGCCAACAAACGAGACCTTCCTTGGCGCCACGATAGCACCCCGTACCGCGTGTGGATCTCGGAGATCATGCTCCAGCAGACCCGGGTGGAGGCGGTGAAGCCCTATTTCCACCGTTTTTTGGAAGCTTTTCCCAACGTATACGCCCTGGCGGAGGCCGAGGAGACCCACCTTCTCAAGCTTTGGGAGGGCTTGGGCTACTACAGCCGTGCAAGAAATCTCCAAAAGGCCGCTATCAAGGTGGTCACGGAATACGGCGGCAAGTTTCCTTCCGACCCCAAGGAGCTGCAAAAGCTTCCCGGCATCGGTAGCTATACCGCAGGTGCTATCGCCACCATCGCCTTCGGAGTCCCCGCCCCCGCAGTGGACGGTAACGTATTGCGTGTTCTCTCCCGCGTGACGGGAGATGAACGGGACATCATGCATCCTCACACCCGTAAAGCGGCGGAGGAAGCCGTGCTGTCCCTCTGCCCGTCGGAGTCTCCCGGGGAGTTCACCCAAGCAATGATCGAGTTGGGTGCCACTGTCTGCGGTCCCAACACCGATCCTATCTGCAACGATTGCCCCTTAAGCCCTTGGTGTATCGCCTATAAAACGGGGAAGACGGATCTTCTTCCCGTCCGCTCCAAAAAAGCACCCCGCCGTATAGAGCATCGTACGGTGCTTCTGCTGAAAGAACACGATCGCTATATGATCCGCCGTCGTCCCGCCAAAGGACTGTTAGCGGGGCTTTACGAGCTTCCCAACGAGCTTGGAACGCTTACCCGTGATGAAGCTGTATCTTTTGCCAGAGACAACGGCTTCCAGCCCTTGCATTTGGAGGCTCTCGCTCCCGCTACACATATCTTCACCCACGTGGAATGGCATATGACCGCCTACCTCATGACGGGCTATTTTGAAGAACACCAAGACCGTATCATGGCAACTGCGGAAGAAATGGCAGGCAAGTTCGCCATCCCCTCCGCCTTCGCCGCCTATATCAAACCCATCACGAAAGGAATCTGACCATGAAATTTTCCGAAATGCCTTACAAGCGCCCCGATCCCGAGGCGCTCATCGCCCTCTGCAAGGAGGTAGAGACAAGCATCCGCAACGCCCCCGATGCCAAGACCGTCGTTTCCGTCTACCGTAGCTTTATGGAAGAGCAGGGACACTTCTACACCATGGGCTCTTTGGCCTATATCCGCTTCACTCTGAATACCAAAGATCCCTTCTATAACGCAGAAAAGACTTTTCTGGACGAGCAAAGCCCCCTCCTCCAGGGGCCTGCACAGGCAGTAGACCTGGCCTTGCTGGAATCCCCCTTCCGTGCAGAGCTGGAAAAAGAGCTGGGTACTCTCCTGTTCAAGAACCTGGAGATCTCCGTCCGTTCCTTCCGCCCCGAGCTGGTTCCTCTGATGCAGGAGGCCAACAAGCTGGAGTCCGCCTACCAGGAGCTGTACGCCTCCGGCACCGTGGAATGGGAAGGGGAGACCATCCCTCTGCCCATGCTGGGGCTTTACAAGGAATCTCCCGACAGAGCCATCCGCAAGAAGGCCTTCGAAAAAGAGGGCGGCTTCTTCGACGCCCACAGAGAAGAGCTGGATACCATCTTCGATAAGCTGGTAAAGAACCGCAACGCCCAGGCAAGACTGCTGGGACATGAAAACTACCTGCAACTGGGCTACGACCGACTGGGCAGAAACTGCTACGGCTACGAAGAGCTGAAAGCCTTCCGCAAGCAGATTGCCGAGGATCTTGTTCCCGTGGTCACCATGACCAAGGAGGATCAGAAGAAGCGTATCGGTGTTGATCAGATCCACCTTTACGACCACGACTTCCTGTTTGCCGACGGCAACGCCCTTCCCGAGGGTACTGCGGAAGAGATCTTGGAAGCAGGGAAGAAGATGTACGACGAAATGTCCCCCGAGACTGCGGAGTTCATCGACTTCATGTACGATAATCAGCTTCTGGACGTCCTTAGCAAGGAAGGCAAAGCCCCCGGCGGCTATTGCTCCACCATCGAGGACTACAAGGCACCCTTCATCTTCTCCAACTTCAACGGCACCGCCGACGACGTGGACGTTCTCACCCACGAGGCAGGCCACGCCTTCGCCGCTTTCCGCGCCTTCAAGAATAACCTGCCCCTCTACGCCCAGTCTCCCACCATGGAAGCCTGCGAGGTGCATTCCATGAGCATGGAATTCTTGACCCAGGACTTCCATCACCTGTTCTTCGGCAAGAACACCGATAAGTACGAATACGTTCACGCCGCAAACTCCCTGTCCTTCATTCCCTACGGCTGTATGGTGGACGAATTCCAGCATATCATGTACGAAAACGAAAACCTCACCCCCGATGAGCGTAACAAGGTTTGGTTGGATCTGGAGAAGAAATACCGTCCCCACCTCCACCAGGAGGATCTGCCCTTCTACGGCAGAGGCTCTGGCTGGCAGTTCAAGCTCCACATCTACCTCCACCCCCTGTATTACATCGACTACTGTATGGCGCAGGCTGTGGCCTTCCGCTTCTGGACCATGTCCCTTAAGGACCCCGCAGACGCATGGAAACGCTATCTCGCTTTCGTAGACCTGGGCGGCACCGTCACCTTCGAGGAAGCCGTCCGTGCCGCAGGCCTGCCCTTGCCCTACGATGAAGGCAGCATGGGTGAGGTAGCCCGTGAGATCGCCGCATGGCTGGAAGCCCACAAAATGTGACGGAGGAAGAACGATCCAATGAAACTTCTCATCGCATCCGACCTCCACGGCTCCTCCTATTTCGTGGAAAAGCTGGTACAGCGCATCGAAGCGGAACAGCCCGATAAGATCCTGCTTTTGGGCGACCTCTTGTACCACGGCCCCCGCAACGCCCTGCCCAGCTTCTACGATACCAAGGCAGTGGCAAAATATCTGAACGATCGCAAAAATATGCTTCTCTGCGTCCGTGGCAATTGCGACACCGAGGTGGATCAGATGGTGCTGGATTTTCCCATCCTTGCGGATTACTGTATGCTGGATCTTGATGGACACACCCTGTTTGCCACCCACGGGCACCACTATAACCGGGAGAATCTGCCCCCCATGGGCACCGGGGAGATCCTGCTCCACGGCCATACCCACATCCCGGAAAATAGCGTCTGCGGTGATATCCGTATCCTCAACCCCGGCTCCGTTTCCATCCCCAAGGGCGGCTCCCAAAACAGCTATATGACCTACGAAAAGGGCACCTTCTGCTGGAAGAACCTGGACGGGGAAGTGTACGACACCCTGAGTCTGTAATTCAACCAACGGTATACTCCCATCCCCTTGACAAACCCCGATTTCTCTGTTACAATAAACCCGTACCGAGGCAAAGCGGACTGCAGACGTATAGCCTTCGGTGCATTCAATCTCAAAAGAAAGGAGGCGAAGCAATATGACGAAGACCTATGGTCTTACCAAAAGCGCCGTATTGCTCGCCTACTAAAACGCAAAAGCACGCCCGACTCTCTTTGCGTGCCAAGCGCATGTAGCGAGCAATAACGCAATCGGTACATCCCCGAAAATCCTTCGGGGGTGTACCCTTGCGTCATACAGAAACCCTGTGTGCGGCAAACCACATTCTCACAGGAGGTCTGTAAATTGGAACTTCAGATCGGATCAAACATCCGCAAGCTCCGCATCCAGCGGAGTATGACACAGCGCGAGGTGGCAAATACCCTTTGCGTAACGGTGCAGGCGGTTTCCAAGTGGGAGCAAGGTCGTTCTTATCCGGACCTCCCGTTGCTCCTGCCCATCGCCAATATGTTCTCCGTCACCTTGGACGAGCTGTTCTCAAAACAAATGTAAATGCAAGCATGCAAAACAAAGAAGCGGTTCATTTCGAACCGCTTCTTTGCGTATATGAACTGATTGATTAGCCTTCCATTGCTGCCTTGTCGCAGATCAGTACAACGTCGGGATGGCACTTCAGAATGGTGCCGGGAACCTGAGTGGTGATACGGCCGTCCATCATCTTTTCGATCACGGCGTGCTTTGCCTTACCGCTGGCCAGAACAACGATCTTCTTAGCCTTCATGATGGTACCGATACCCATGGTAACTGCCTGGGTGGGAACGTCAGCCTTGCTGGCGAAGAAACGGGAGTTAGCCTCGATGGTGCTGTCGGTGAGACCGGTGAGGTGAGTACCAACGTACAGCTCGTCCTCAGGCTCGTTGAATGCGATATGACCGTTCGGGCCAAGACCCAGAACCTGCAGATCGATACCGCCTGCGGCTTCGATCTCAGCGTCGTAAGCGGCGCCCATAGCGGCGGGATCCTCAGCCAGACCGTCGGGAACGTGGGTCTTCGCAATGTCGATATCCACGTTGTTGAACAGATTCTGGTTCATGAAGTAACGGTAGCTCTGATCGTGATCGGGAGCCAGGGGATAGTATTCATCCAGGTTGTAGGAAGTAACGTTCTTAAAGGTGATCTCGCCTGCCTTGTTCATCTCGGCAAGCTCCTTGTACATACCCACGGGGGTGGAACCGGTTGCCAGACCCAGAATGCAGTCGGGCTTTTCCTTCAGAAGAGCAGCGATGATCTTCGCGCCTTCCTTGGACATTTCATCATAGTTTTCGCAAACGATAATTTTCATGTGAATTCCTCCATATAATATGTTTTTGCTCATATAGTTTAGCACAAATTTCCGCTTCATTCAATAGCCTTTGGGAAAATTCTTTCAAAAAAATGAAAATATTTGACAAATACTTGAAACTGTGCTATACTGAACTCACGAAACACAGAAAGGATCTGTAAAATGAAACGCTTGATCTTGGTTACCTCGCCTCCCGCCTGCGGCAAGACCTATATTTCCAAAAAGCTTGCGGAAAACCTCCGCCACGTTGTCTATCTGGATAAGGACACTTTGATCCCCCTTTCCAAGGTGATCTTCCAAGTGGCAGGGGAGCCCTATAACCGTAGCTCCGACTTCTTCTACAAGTACATCCGCGACGTGGAATATACCACCACTCTGGATCTGGCATACGAGGCCTTGAAGTACGACGACATCGTCCTTATCAACGCCCCCTTCACCAGAGAGGTTCGCGATCACGATTATATCATGGCGCTGAAGAAAAAGCTCATCACCATGAACACCAAGCTCACCATCATTTGGGTGGAGACTTCTCCCGAGGTGTGCAGACAGCGTATGATCGACCGCAATTCCGACAGAGACACCTGGAAGCTCCAGAACTGGGATGAATACATCAAGACCGTCAACTTCAACATTCCCGCCGCTCTGGACGATCCGGACGTCCTGGACGACCTGCTGATCTTCAAGAACTCCTCCGATGCGGAATACAAAGAATCCATGCGCCGCATCGTGGGCATCATCGAGAACAGCTGAAAATGAATGAAAACTCCGCAAAAGTCAATCCATTCGGGTGGCTCTCGCGGAGTTTTTCGTTCTGCTGTGCTTTTGTCAGCGAACGATTGAAAGCAAATTTCCGCACACCGTAGGTGTGCTCTTGCCTTCCCCTCTGGGGAAGGGGGACCATTCGCTTCGCGAATGGGGGATGAGGTTCCTATTGAAATTTCGCTTTACGATTACTTTTCATATTGATAGGGAACGTATGGCAATATTCCCCACGTTATCTCGTCTGCATAATGAATTTCCGTATGTATCATCGAACGATGGTCGGCAGTTGTTGCCTTGATACATGGGAATTCTATACAGTCTTTACATTCTGCCAAACCTTTTGCGGAAGCACAATTTTTTGCGTTACAAGGGTCATTTTGGCAATAGCAATTCTCGCTATAACAACCCTCGCATCGCATTGTCCAATCCGTTATTCCCCACATTTTTGCTAAATGTGGTTCCATCACTAATCGTTGTTCATCGGAGGTGCCCGTGAAATGAATGCACAAATCACATCGCTGACCGCATTGAGCATATACGGCATTGTCCTTTGGAAATGGTTTTCTGTTGGGCTTCTTTTTGATCTGTATCAGTTTCTTGACTTCTTCTAACTGTTCCTTTGTGGTTACGTCAATAAACATCCATTTTCCATCATGATACGTTTTGGAATTATTGTAATAATCGAGGATAAATGATGAAAATATATCCTTTTGTGCTTCGAAAATTTCTCGTTCTTTCTTTCCGAGAATAATTAAAAACGTAAACCTATCTTCATGAATGTAGATGGTATGAATATTTTTTTGCCCCTGCTTGAACTTTAATTCATCTTTCCCGTCACCAATCTCGTCGAGGCGATACTTGCCACGCATAAAAACCATGGTCTCATGACTGATCTCTTCCAATGTATTCATAATAATGCTCCTTTTAATTATGAAGATTTCGGTTTAACGATTAGTTTTGGATAAGTACCGCAACCAGGCTCCCCTTAGCAAAGGGGATGAGGGGATTGTCATTTTCACGCCTTGAACAAATGAGACGTATCTCCGATATACTCCGCTCTGGGCACCGCGTAACCGTCTCCCGTTTCCATCATGTAGAACTTGGTCACCGCCGTGGGATTGAAGCAAATACGGTACCAGGAGAACAGGGGATGGCACCCCAGCAAATGGTTGATCCAGGCAGACCCAAACCCGCCGTGGCAGAAGCAGGCAATGCGGTCGTTATTTGGGGTCACGATCCTATACCGCATCCCCTCTCTTACGTACCCGTGCCGCGCCAGAAACTCGTCGGAGGCCTTGATCATCTCCTCCAAAGCCTTGGTTCTTTCGGGAGCAAAATCCTTGTTCAAAACCGCACCCTTCTCAATGGAAACGGTATACCCCGCATCGAAATCCTTGGGATCCTTGCAGAACTGCATGTAATCCATACTTTCGTTCATCCAGTCCTCAACGGTGTATTCCATTCCCAACACCTTCAAGGAAGGCTTGGAGGTATCCTGCGCCCTCCCTCTGGGAGAAGCGTAGATCTTGTTAGGGTTGATCTGTACCATACGGGGCACCAACGCCTCCGCTTCCTTCCAGCCCTTCTCGGTGAGGGTATCGTTTGCGTAATCGGGATCTCCGTGACGAATGATATAAAGCTCCATACAATCTCCTTATTTACACTTTGGAAAGACGGAAAATGGTTCTGGAGGTAAATACCTCACCCGCCTTCAAATAATTGCCGTCAAAATTCACGCTGTTGGGCTCCTGCTGTGTCTCCACGCAGAAGGCACGGTGATGCACCTGAGGAAGCCCGTACTTCATAGGCTTTTTGGGAACGTCGTTGGAGGTATAGAACTGCAAGCATGGCTGATCCGTCAGCACCTCCAATGCGATCTCCTTACCCTCCATCCGTGCCGCCATGGAAAGCCGTTCGCTCTTCCGCAGAATATAGTTGTTGTCATACCCGCCCCAAGGGGTCAATTGGGGATGATCCTTCTTGATATCCTGCCCAATGGCCTTGGGCTTGTTGAAATCCAAGGGAGAATCCCAGCAGGGAAGCCGCTTCCCCGTGGGAATGTGCAGTTCATCGCACTCGCTGATAAACCAAGCGGGGATGTAGGCCTTATGCTCCAGAATATTCCCGCCCACACCGTCCAAATTAAAATAAGAATGGTTGGTCAGATTCACCGCCGTGTCCTTGTCGGAAACAGCCTGGTAATCTATCACAAGATCCGTCCCCTTCAAGGTGTAAGTCACCTTCACGGTAATGTTTCCTGGGAAGCCTTCCTCGCCGTCCTTGGCATGGCAGGTCAATACCAGGGAGTCCTCGCCGGGCTCTACCTCCCAGATCTTCTTATCCATCCCCACAAACCCGCCGTGAAGCTGATTGGTGCCCTTCTCGTTCATGGTCAGAGCGTAAGAAACACCCTCAATGTTCAGCTCCTTCAAGCGGTTGCAGTATCTCCCGATCAAAGCTCCGTAATAGCAGGTGCTTTCCAGATAGGAATCCGGGTCGTCAAATCCGCAGACGATATCCTTCCCGCAGTAAATGTATTTCTGAATGATCCCGCCCAGGGACAGCACCGTCAAAGAGACCTCTTCGTTCTCCAGAACGTACCCATCCACAGGACCGACCTTGCTGTCTCCGAAGAAAAACTTTTTAACAGACATCTTTTTCCTCCCGGTTGTCCAAGTTTCTTATATCTTAACACAAAAAGACTTATTTTTCAATATTGACATTTCAAAAAAATAGGGTTATAATATATTTTTGAACGAAAACATTATCAAAGGAATCAGTATTATGACGAAGATCGATATTTTTTCCGGCTTTCTCGGCGCGGGAAAGACGACGTTGATTAAAAAGCTTATCAAGGAGGCCTATGCAGGGGAGAAGCTGGTGCTCATCGAAAACGAGTTCGGCGAGATCGGCATCGACGGCGGCTTTCTGAAGGACGCCGGCATCGAGATCACCGAGATGAATTCCGGCTGTATCTGTTGCAGTCTGGTGGGGGATTTCACCAAAGCCCTTGGGCAGGTTCTTACCGAATTCAACCCCGACCGTATTCTCATCGAGCCCTCCGGCGTTGGCAAGCTCAGCGACGTGATCCGTGCCGTGGAAGGGGTTGCCACCGAGAACGTACAGCTTGGCAACTACACCACCGTGGTGGACGCCAACAAGTGCAAAATGTATATGAAGAACTTCGGCGAGTTCTTCGGCGACCAGATCGAAAACGCCCACACCGTGATCCTCAGCCATACCGACCGTATCTCCGAGGACAAGCTGGCAAAATGTGTGGAGCTGATCCGTTCCAAAAACGATCACGCCACTTTGGTCACCACTCCCTGGGATGCCCTCACCGGTGAGCAGATCCTTGCCGCCATGGAGCACAGCCACACCACCGAAAACGTGCTGGAGGAGCTGGCTCAAGAGGCAGAGCATCACCACCATCACCACGATCACGATTGTGATTGCCACGACCACGAACACGACCACGATCACGAGCATCATCACGATCACGAGCACGAACATCACCACCACGACCACGATCACGAGCACCACCACGATCATGAGGAAGGCTGTACCTGCTCCTGCTGTTGCGGTCACGATCATGACCACGACCATCATCACCACCACGCCGACGACGTGTTCACCAGCTGGGGTGTGGAGACCACTAAGACCTTCACCGCCGAAGAACTGAACGGCATTCTGGAAGAGCTGATCAACGAGGGCGAATACGGCATGGTACTTCGTGCCAAGGGCATCGTTCCCGCAAAGGATGGCACCTGGCTCCACTTTGACTACGTACCCGGCGAAGGGGACGTTCGCACCGGCAGTGCGGACGTAATCGGCAGACTTTGCGTCATCGGCGCAGGGATCAACCAGGAAAAGCTTGCCGCCCTGTTCGGCATTTGAAAGGATTGTTGAACCATGGATATGCCCGTATATCTCTTTACCGGTTTTTTGGAAGCTGGGAAGACAAAATGCATCCAGGAGACCTTGGAGGATTCCCAATTTAACACCGGAGAGCCTCTGCTGGTGATCTGTTGTGAGGAGGGCGTCGAGGAATTTGACCCCACCTCCTTCGCATCTCCCAACGTAGCCATCGAGTTCGTGGAGGAGCCCGGGGATCTGACCACCGAGCTGATGACCGCCCTGGAAAAGAAGCACAACCCCAAAATGATCATTTTGGAATACAACGGTATGTGGATGCTGGATCTCTTCTATTCCCGTATGCCGGAGAATTGGTTCGTATACCAGGAGATGCTGTTCATCGACGCCACTACCGTAAAGACCTACAACACCAATATGCGTACTCAGATGGTGGACAAGCTGCAAAGCTGTGAGATCGTTATCTTCAACCGCGTTCCTTTGGATATGGACGTGATGGAGCTTCACCAGATGGTACGGGCCGTCAGCCGCCGCGCCACCATCGCCTACGAATATCTGGACGGCAGAATGGATTACGATCAGATCGAGGATCCTCTGCCCTTCGATATCAACGCTCCTATCATCGAGATCAAGGATACGGACTACGCCGAATGGTATCGCGACCTCTCCGAGGAGATGGAAAAGTACGATGGCAAGACAGTTTCCTTTAAGGGAATGGTTGCCAAGGGGAGCAATCCCTTCGATAAGTCCTTCGCCGTGGGCAGACACGTGATGGTCTGCTGTGCAGAGGATATTACCTATCGCGGCTTGGTATGCAAGGGTACTGATCAGGTCAAGTTGAAGACCCAGGATTGGATCCAAATCACCGCCAAGATCACCATCGAGCGCCACGATCTCTACGACGGAGAGGGCCCCGTCCTCACTGCTGTCAACGTGGAAAAGGCAGAGCCCCCCGCTCAGCCCGTAGCAACATTCTATTAAAGAGAACGTTTAAGACCCTTTCTTTGGAAAAAGAAAGGGTCTTAAAAATCCCCAAAGAAATCTTCTCCACCCAACCGATGACATCGGTTGGGAAAATAAAAGTTTTTGAGGAGAGGGCAATTGCGAAGCAAAAGGGAGAGGAACTTTTTTCAAAAAGCTCCTCTCCCTTATGTCATTCATGATTCATCTTTAATAGGCAAATAGTACGCCACCGCAAGGTCCACCACAAGCCCGTAGCTCTTAGTGCCTGCGGATTGTCCCTGGCTACCCAAGAAGGTATCGTTCACGGCTCCCGTTACTTGGGAAGCCGTGCTTTCCCGGTACTTGTCAAAGAAAGCAGAGTAGGCGGCAAACTCCTTGGAAACCTCCGCCGGCATATAATTCCGTGCGTATTTCCTGTAAAGCTCCTTGTCCGCCGACCAAAGGGCATCCGTCACGTATTGCAAGAGGTTCGTATAGCCGGAATAACGCACGAAGGCATCGTCACTTTCAATGCACACCAAATAGGCAACGAAGTTTGCCTCGTCCTCCCTGGCGATCCCGCGCTGATGGGAAAACTCGTGGGCAATGGTAAAGGGGCGGATGAAATCGGGATAATTGGTGTTGATGTTCACCTCTCCCGTCATAAAGGTGTAGATCCCGGAAATATGAGTGTAGGTGAACAGGGGTGAGATGGCCATGGGCTTTGCGTACGTGTCAAAATGCCCGATATAGTCTTCCTTCTCGGCATAATCGGCGTAAGCATCGTTAACCTTTTCCACCAATGTATCGTAATCGTAGGGCATGATACAAGCCCCGTTGATATCAAAGGTCAACTCGTCCGTAATGGCATCGATCTCTTTTCCCAGAATCAAAGCCGTTTCATACAGCTCCTCGGGAGAAACAGGGCGCTTTTGGATCTGAAGGTTTTCGTCAAGACCGTACCTGAAATAGCAAGGCCCGAACGCGGTGAAAAACAAGGTGAGCACCGCAAGCAAAATGCAAACCAAAGATAACGCCCAGCGGTAGTAATTCCGTTCCGTCTTGTTTTTCTTCATAGAACGTGCCGAAAAGAAGAAGTACCCCCAGATCAGCACAGGTGAGGAATAGATTACCCACTCCGCCGTGGAAAATGGAAAAATGCTTGTCAACTTCCCTAAAACGAAGCGGATTCCCTGGGAGGGATACCGTGCCCAGAACTCCGCAAAGGCGGGAAAGAACCTCGCAAAAACGTAGACGAGGAGCCCGAATGCGAAACAACCCGCAAAAGCGAGGAACCAGGGACTCAAGATCCCCCGTTCCTTCATCTTTTGCCAAAATGTTTTCTTTTTCGTCGCCTGCAGTTCCATCAAAGAACCATGCTCCAGCCGAAGGGATCTTCCTTCTTGCCGTACTGAATACCGGTGATGTCGTCGTAGAGCATTTGGGAGATCGCACCGATCTCGTTGTTGTTGATGATCACCTTGTTGCCGTCCCAGTTCAGCTCGCCAACAGGGGAGATAACGGCGGCAGTACCCGTGCCGAACATCTCGTTCAAGGTACCGTCCTTAGCCGCGTCGTAAACCTCCTGAATGGAAATTCTCCGCTCCTCCACCTCATACCCCTTGCCGCGGAGATACTGAATGGTAGAGTCTCTGGTGACGCCGGGCAGGATATTGCCCTCCAGCCGGGGGGTGATCACCTTGCCGTCAATGACGAAGAACACGTTCATGGCGCCTACCTCGTCGATATACTTATGCTCAATGCCGTCCAGCCAAAGAACCTGAGCGTAACCCATTTTTTCCGCCTTCTGCTGGCCGATCAAAGACGCGGCGTAGTTACCGCCCACCTTGGCAAAGCCGGTGCCGCCCTTCACAGCGCGGACGTACTCATCCTCCACCACGATCTTAACGGGAGCAAGGCCTCCTGCGTAATAGGATCCGGAGGGAGCCAGAATGATACAGAACTTATAGTTCTTGGAGGGGTGAACACCCAAACCAACGTCGGTTGCGATGATAAACGGACGAATGTACAGGGAAGTACCGGGCTCAGTGGGGATCCAGTCCGCATCGGTGAGAACCGTCTCCTTGATGGCTTGTAAAGCATCCATGGGATCGATCTTGGGGATGCACATACGCTCGTTGGTGGCGTTAAGACGCTCAATATTCTTCATGGGACGGAACAAACGCACCTTGCCGTCGGCATCCTTATAAGCCTTCATGCCCTCAAACATTTCCTGGGCGTAGTGGAAAACCACGCAGGCAGGGGAGAGCACAAGATCGTGATAGGGGGTAATACGAGGATCATGCCACCCCTGCTCGGGGTTGTAATCCATCTCAAACATATGATCGGTAAAGATCTTACCAAATCCCAAAGCACCCGTGGGCTTCGCCTTAGGGGTAGCGGTTCTTTCAATTCTGATTTCCATAGAAAAGTCTTCCTTTCCTTTTTGCAGACTCTTTTGCAAAAATACAGATATACTGTACCACTTTTTCATTCGAAATGCAAGTCTTTTTCGAAAAAATTGCAAAAACTTGCCTTGTTCGATTTCTCGGACGTCAAAAACAACGCCTCGTTTTTGTGGATAATCCACAGATTGCTTCAAATCCTTCTTCTGTTCATATTGAGTTCATATATTTGGTATATCCTATACCCGTAACAGAGTGACCAAAGGAGTTACCAAATGAATATTTTGCGCTTCCTTGTTCCCAAGAGCCTTGTTGCCTGTTTGGAGGATACCAACACCCTGCGCAACGGGCTGGAAAAAATGCACAATCGCGGCTACACCGCCATCCCCGTCATCGATAAAAACGGGGTTTATTTGGGTACCGTAACGGAAGGTGATTTCCTTTGGTATATTATGGACACCGAGGATTGTTCCCATAAATCCCTGGAAAAAAATCAGGTCTCTTCCCTGATCCGTCCCGGTTTTAATCCCCCTGTCAAGGCTTCCGAAACGGTTTCCCAAGTGTTTTCCAAGCTGAAGGACCAAAACTTCGTCCCCGTGGTGGACGATCGCGGCGTTTTCGTAGGTATTGTTACCAGACGTGCGATCCTCGAGCATTGCACCTTTGAGGAAAATCGTAACGCCCCCCATCCCTTCGTGGATTTTAAAGCTATCTGATGATTTCAAAAAGCGTTTTTTGCCCTTGTATCTGCGGCGGAAAACGCTTTTGTGCCGATGAGGAGTAAAGTATATCATGCATGAAGATGTGATCCCAAATTGTCCTGATCCTTCTTCCCCGGTTCTGCGGGAGGATATTCCCGTTCCCTTTGATAACGTGGCGTTGCTGTTGCAAAACGTTCCTGTGCTACGGGAGAATTGCCCCGCGGTACCATTGGTTATGGAGGATTTTTAAAATGTCAACTTTGCAACAACTTTCCTTGCAACTTTCAAAAAAAGAGGTCTCCTCCGCCGAGCTTACTTCATCGTATCTGGCTCGCATCGCAGAAGAAAACCGTGACTTGGGCGCCTATCTGACCCTCTGCCAGGAAAAGGCTCTTTCTTTTGCCAAGGATGTCGATTCCCGTCGCATGAAGGGAGAAAAAATGCATCCCCTGGCGGGGATTCCTATGGCGGTGAAGGATAATTTCTGCACGGAAGGAATTCCTACAACCTGCGCCTCCAAAATGCTGCGTGATTTCATCCCTCCCTATTCCGCCACCGTGGTAAAACGGCTGGAGGATGCCGGAGCCGTTTTGTTGGGAAAACTGAATTTGGATGAGTTTGCCATGGGCGCAACAGGGGAGTATTCCGCCTTCTATCCCGCGGTGAACCCTCATGATCTGACCCGTATGGCAGGAGGCTCCTCCAGCGGCTCTGCCGCATCCGTTGCCGCTGACCAGGCGGTCTTCTCTTTGGGCTCGGATACGGGCGGTTCCGTACGTCTTCCCGCATCCTTCTGCGGCGTTGTGGGGATGAAGCCAACCTACGGCAGAATTTCCCGCTATGGTATGATCGCCTTTGCCTCCTCCTTGGATACCGTGGGCATCGTTACCAAAACCATGCGGGATAACGCAATGGTGCTGTCTGTTCTTGCGGGGGCTGATCCCATGGATGCTACCTGCTCCCTGAAGTCCGTTCCCGATTATCTTTCTTCTATGCCGTCCTCTGTAAAGGGCTTACGCATCGGGATTCCCGGGGAGTTTTACACCGACGATCTCACTCCGAACGTGCAAAAAGCCCTTGCGGATGTAATGGAGGTTTACCGCTCTATGGGGGCTGTCCTTTGCCCCATGTCTCTGCCGGTTACCGAGGACTCCTTGGCGGTGTACCACATCCTTTCCTCTGCGGAGGCCGCCTCCAATCTCGGCCGCTACGACGGCGTTCGCTTCGGAGCGCGAGGCAAGGGAGTTACTCCCGCGGAGATCGCGTCGAATACAAAAGAACGGTTCCTTGGCGGGGAAGTCCAGGCCCGTATCACCTCGGGTGCCGCCTACCTGCTGGAGGAAAACCTGGATACATACTACAAGCCTGCATTGGAAAAACAACGCCTTATCAAAACCGCCTTTACAGAAGCATTCCAAACGGTGGATCTGATTTTGGCGCCAACAGCCACCTGCGAAGCCCCTCGTACAGGAGGCTTTTCCCGCAGCGAAAAGCGTGCTTTTGACCGCTTCACCGTGCCTGCAAGCCTTGCGGGACTGCCCTCTGTCTCTATTCCCTGCAAAACGGAAAACACCCTTCCCATCGGCTTCCAGTTGGTAGCTTCCGCCTTCCGCGAGGATCTACTCTATCGCGCGGGCGATGCCTACGAAAGAGAGGTTGGCCGCAATGTATAGCAATTACGAAGCTGTCATCGGGTTGGAGGTTCACGCAGAGCTTTCCACCCGCAGTAAGATCTTTTGTGCCTGCCCCACTACCTTCGGCGCGCCGCCGAATACAGTCTGTTGTCCCATTTGCACAGGCTTTCCCGGCACCTTACCCGTGTTGAATTCTGCCGCCGTCAGGTTGGGAATCAAGGCAGGTCTTGTCACAGACTGTAAGATCTCCCGTGAGGTGCGTTTTCATCGCAAGCATTACACCTATCCCGATCTCCCAAAGGCCTACCAGATTACGCAGTACGATCTCCCGCTGTGTTGCGGCGGCAGCTTGTCCTTCACTATGGACTTTGGAGAGAAAACCGTCGATATCACCCGTATCCATTTAGAGGAGGATGCAGGTAAGCTGATCCATACCAAAGAAGGCATGTCCTTGGTGGACCACAACCGTTGCGGTGTACCCCTCATTGAGATTGTTACCGCGCCTGTGATCCATTCCGCCGAGGAGGCCGTGGCATTTCTGAAGGCCTTGCGCCTGCGGTTGCTTTATGCCGGTGTTTCTGATTGCAAAATGCAGGAAGGCTCCCTCCGTTGTGACGTGAACCTTTCCGTGCGAAGAATCGGGGAAACCACCCTTGGTGTCCGTACGGAGATGAAGAACCTGAATTCCTTCACCGCCGTTGCAGGGGCTATCAAAGCCGAGTTTGCCCGCCAGGTACGGGCCTTGGAAAACGGAGAAGAGATCTACCGTGAGACCCGCCGCTACGACGAGCAAAAGGGCGAGACCGTCCTGCTGCGCCGTAAGGAAAGTGTTTCCGATTACCGTTTCCTTCCCGAACCCGACCTGCCGCCCTTTCTGTTGGAGGAAGGTTTGGTTGAGGAACTTCGAAGTGCCCTTCCTTCACTTCCGGAGGCCCGCAGAGCCGATTATAAGGCCCTCTACGGTGCCACGGAGGAGGAATGCGATTTGCTCCTTTCTTCGCCCCACCTGGCAAGTTTTTTTGAATCCTGCGCTTCTCAGACAACGTATCCGAAGTTGCTGATCAATCTGCTTTTGGGTGAGCCCTTCCGCGTCCTTCCTGCCGATCCCAAGGCAACCGATTTCACCGCCTCTCCCACCGCCTTCGGGACGGTTGCCACCCTTTGGGGAGAAGGCAAGCTGAATTCCACCGCAGCCAAACGTCTTGCGATGCTGGTATGGAACGGGGAACAAGATCCCGTTTCCGTTATGGAAGTGCTGGATCTGGGGCAAAACAGCAATTCCGAAGTCATTCAAACGTGGATCACTGAGGTTTTCCACGCACACCCGGATATGCTGGAGTCCTACCGCAAGGGCAAGACCAATGTGGTGAAAGCTATCACCGGTGCTGTTATGGCCGTTTCCAAAGGAAAAGCCGATCCCGTTCTGCTGAAGACACTTTTGGAAGAACGGCTCCAAAATCTGTAAAAAAGAACGCCTTTCCTCGGCTTCTGTGCCGAAGAAAGGCGTTTTTTATATTTCTTTTGCAATTTCTTTGTCTGTGGCATCGGGATACAGCTTGTGCATCTGCTCTAAGATCTTTTGAAGCGCTTCTTCCTTGCTCAGTCTGTACTTGGAGCGTACCATTTCTCTGCCAAACTTGCTTTCCGCCGTGGTGTAATTAGAAACAGGCCAGCCGTAGGCCTCACCTTTTTTGTTCAGCTTCCGCTCAAACCCGTCGATTACCACATAGGTCTGCATCATCAGATTGGTGATCGCGCCTTCGAAGCCGCGTTCCCCGTCCTTGCAAAAGCCGCACTCCGTCTTCAACGCATAAGAGGGTACGTAAGGCTGTCCCTCCAACACGTCCATCAAAAGCTTGCTCTTGCGGGGCGCCATGCCCAATTCGTACAGGGTATCGAAATCGTAGCCGTCTCGTCTGTAAGTGGCGAAATAGGGGAACCATTCCTTGGAGATGAACCCCGCCTTTCGTCCGAAAAACTTTCCGTAGACCACCTTTCCCTCTGCGGCGGCGATGCTGCGCCACTCCCAGGGATCCTCCTCCCGTCCGGAAAACCAGGCCTCAGAGGCGGTCAGCTCTTCCAATGAGAAGCCTGTGACGTGACTGCGGAACAGTGGCAAAAAGCCCACCGTCTCCACGTATTCGTAAAGCTCCTCAATGCTTTTGATTCGTTTGGGGTCTCGGGCATCAAGCCCTTCCATGACCCACTCTCCATCCCGTTCGTACATCAGCGGATCTCCCGAATATCAAAGGGTGTGTTCTGGTAAACGGAGTAGTTTAACCAGTTGGAATACAACAAATGCGCCGTTGCCCGCCAGGTGTTCATGGGCTCTTTGGCAGGATCATCGTCGGGGAAGTAATTCTTGGGTACCTTGATGTCCAGTCCCTTGGCAACGTCTCTCTCGTATTCTTTTCTCAGAGTATCCCTGTCGTATTCGGGATGCCCCGTTACGTAGCACTCTCTGCCGTTCTTGGATGCGATCAGGAACAGCCCTGCTTCCTCGGAGTCTGCCAGAATGATCAAGTCTTCGCAAGCCAGCACGTCCTCACGCTTCACGTAGGAATAGCGGGAGTGCGGCGCGTTGAAATGGGTGTTGAACCCGCGCACCAAAGGATTTTCGGGTACCAGCGTCCGATGGCGGTAGATCCCGGAAACCTTCTCTTCCAGCGGGAACTTCTGGATCCCGTGGTTGTGGTAAAGCCCTGCATAAGCACCCCAGCACACGTAAAGGGTGGAATAGACGTTGGTTTTGGCCCATTCTATGATCTTGCAAAGCTCTTCCCAGTAATCTACCTCCTCAAAAGGCAGATACTCCACGGGAGCACCGGTGATGATCATACCGTCGAACTTTTCGTTTTGTATGTTGGAAAACTTGGTATAAAAAGAATTTAGATGTTCCTCGGGAGTGTTCTTAGAACAATGAGTCTCGGGAGTCATCAAGCAAACGTCCACCTGCAAGGGGGTGTTGGAAAGCAACCGCAAAAGCTGCGTCTCCGTCACGATCTTGGTGGGCATCAGGTTCAGGATCGCAATGCGCAAGGGACGGATGTCCTGGCTTGAGGCACGGCGCTCATCCATAACGAAAATATTTTCCCGTGTCAAAGTTTCGGTAGCGGGCAGCGAGTAAGGAATACGAATGGGCATAACGACCCTCCTTGTTCAAATCATTCTTCACATTATACCATGGTTTTTTACTCTTTTCAATACTTTTTTTCAAAAGACTATGGAAAAACACCGCATCCTGTGATATAATATTATGAACAGATGAGAGAAAGGAGTCAGCTAATGTCCGCAATCGTTATCCGCGTCACCGATCAAGTGTCCTTTGATCGCGCCGTTTCCCTGGGTGCATCCTTCCTGCGGGAAGGAAAATTGGTGGTGTTTCCCACCGAGACTGTCTACGGCATCGGCTGTAACGCCTTGGACGAGACCGCCGTGGAAGCTTTGTACCGCGCCAAAAACCGTCCCAAGGAGAAACCTCTTCTGCTGCACCTTCACTCCCTTTCTCAAGCGGAGTCCTGCGCTTACCTGGATGACGCCGCCCGGCGTCTGTTGGCTGCCTTCACTCCCGGTCCTCTTTCCATCATCGTCAAAAAACGTCCTCACATCCCCTCTGCAGTCACCGCCGGAGGCGAGACCGTAGGTCTGCGATTCCCCGATGAGCCCTTGTTTCTGGCCATGGCGCGGGAAGCGGAGATTCCCATTGCTGCCACCAGCGCCAACATTTCCGGCTTTACCTCCGCCAAGGACGGAGATGCCGCAAGGGAAATGGCCGAGGTTGCCGATCTGATCATCGACGGCGGAATCTGCACCTATTCCATAGAATCTACCATCCTGTCCCTGGCTGGCGATACCCCCAAGATCCTGCGAGAGGGCGCCATCCCCAAAGAAAAGCTCCTGGAGGTGATGGGTCAATGCTTTTGATCGGACTTACCGGCAGAAGCGGCAGCGGCAAAACCACCGCCACGGAAGCCGCCAAAGCCTTGGGCTACCTAGTGCTGGATTGCGACCGCATCTATGCTGAAATCACGTCTTCGGCAACTCCGTGTCTGAAGGCAATCGGAGAAACCTTTGGGAAAGAAACCATCAAAGACGGTAAGCTGTATCGACCCGCCCTGCGGGAGAAGGTCTTTTCCGACCCCGAAGCCATGACCAAGCTGAACGCTCTCACCGCCCGTTTTATGGGAGAGGAGATCCGTTCCCGCATTACCTCCTCCTCTGCAAACTTCGTATTGTTAGATGCGCCCACCCTGTTCCAAAGCGGCTTGGATTCTGTCTGCGATCTTGTGATCGGCGTCATCGCCCCGGAGGAGGATTGCATTTCACGCATTGTCTCTCGCGACGGTATTTCAGAAGAGGATGCCCGCTGCAGACTGGCCCAACAACCTTCCGCCGAGTTCTTCCGTGCCAATTGTAAAGCTTGCTTGGAAAACACTGCAAGCAGGGAAGAGCTGTATCAAAAAGCCTACGACTTATTTTCCGCCATCCGAAAAGGGGAGCTTTGATTGCCCAAAAAGAGACGGCGTATCTTGATATGCCTTGGTTTAGCTTTTGCGATCCTCGTGCTTTCTATCAAACCTTCTCTCAAAATGCTGTTTCCGCTGGCGTATGAGGACCTTATCCTTGGGTATACCCACGAATACGATCTTTCGTCGTCACTTGCAGAAGCTATTATCTGGTGTGAGAGCCGTTATCGTCCCGAGGCAGTTTCGCCCATGGGTGCCTGCGGCCTGATGCAGTTGACGCCTGCCACCTTCAGGGAGCTGTGTTCCGAGTTGGGCATGCTTCCGAATAGCGATATTCATGACCCCGCAACCAATATCCGATGCGGAACGTTCTACTTGCAAAAGCTTTTAAAGCATTTTCCCGCACTTCCCACCGCCCTTGCCGCCTATAATGCAGGCCTCGGCAACGTGACAAAATGGCTTGCCGATCCAAGGTACAGCCACGACGGCAAAACTCTTCATACCATTCCTTTTGCAGAAACACGGCGTTATGTGAAACGGGTGCTTGCCGTTCAAGAGATCTACGAAAAACTATATCCTAAAAAAGGAGATTCATGAATATGGAAAAAGAATATGCCAAGAACCTTTTGTTCAAGCCCACTCCTTCCCACGTGGGGCAGGATCGGGCCACGGTTGACGCCTTTTGTAATGCCTATCGCGCTTATATGGACGCTTCCAAAACCGAGCGTGATGCCGTCCGTACCTCTGTGGAGATGGCGGAGAATGCGGGCTTTACCCCCTACGTACCCGGCGCACCCTTGACTCCCGGTCAGCGTGTGTACCGCATCAACCGCGAAAAGAGTCTGATGCTTGCTGTGATCGGCTCCGAGCCTCTTTCCGAAGGCTTCCGCATCATGGCTTCCCACATCGATTCCCCCCGCTTGGATCTGAAACCCATGCCTCTCTACGAATCCTCCGGCATCGGTTATTTCAAGACCCATTACTACGGCGGCATCAAAAAGTACCAGTGGACTGCATTGCCCCTGGCCCTTCATGGCGTGGTATATCTCAAAGACGGCACCCGTATCGACGTTTGCATCGGTGAAGACGAAAACGACCCCGTCCTCTATATCAGCGACCTGATGCCCCACATCGCCAAGGATCAGGTAGCCAAGACAGGCGCCAACGTTATTGGCGGCGAAACCTTGAACCTTATCGGCGGCTCTCTGCCTTTCGACGATGAAGAAGGCGTTAAGTTGAACATCCTCGCCATTCTTCACGAGAAATACGGTATGGAGGAGCGGGACTTTATGACCGCCGAGCTTTCCGCAGTTCCCGCCCAGAAATCCAGAGAGGTTGGCCTTGACCGCAGTATGGTTGCCGCTTACGGCATGGACGATAAGGTCTGCGCATACCCCTCTCTCCGTGCTTTGGAAGAGCTGGACGTGCCTAAGCATACCTGCGTCGTCTTCCTGGCCGATAAGGAAGAGATCGGTTCTGAGGGCGTTACAGGCCTTCGTAGCGAAGCCTATGCAGGCTTCCTGCGCGACCTTTGTGCAGATGCCAAGGTCTGCGATCGCCTGGCCTTCCGTAACTCCCTTTGCATTTCCGCGGATGTTGGCGGTGCATACGACCCCAGCTTTGCAGACGCTTATGAAGCAAACAATTCCTGCTACATCGGTAAGGGTGTTGCCGTTTCCAAATACACCGGCTCTCGTGGAAAAGGCGGCTGCTCCGATGCTCCCGCCGAACTGATGTCCCGCGTCACCCGCATCCTGGATGCCGATGGCGTGGCATGGCAGACCGGTGAGTATGGCAAGGTTGATCAGGGCGGCGCAGGTACCGTTGCGGTGGAAATTGCAAAATTCGGCATCGACGTCATTGACGTAGGCGTTCCTTTGCTCTCCATGCACGCACCCTCCGAGCTGGCGGCAAAATCCGATATTTACGCCATGTACCAGTGCTCCACCGCCTTTTTTAAGGATTGATGGATATATAAAAACAGAGCCTGTTCTCTTTTTTGAAGAACAGGCTTTTTCTTAATTCCATTTAACTCTTTTTGTTCCAAGACTCTTTTCCAGCAGCTTCCTCAGCTCATCCTCCTCATAATCGGAAAGTGTACTGAGGTCCACTAAGTTGCCGGAAATGTTGTTCAGCATCAGGTATAACATTTTGCCTTGCTTTTCCGCACGCTTCAGCAGAGCGTATTGTACAGCGCCTTCTTCCTTCGTGAATTGACCGGAGGAACGGTAGAGGAAGCCTGTTTCCTCAAAGGTATATTCGATTTCCGTGCCCAATATCTTCGATTTTCCTACTGTCAGCCTGGGAAGGACGACCGAAAGGAACACTTGAACAAGATTCAAGCCAATGACGGTGAAGAAACACAAAATAACCGTGGTATCGAGGGCATCGTAACAGTATACCAAAAGCGTACCCAAAATGGTTATCACCGTGGCAATTCCCATGATCCGGTTGGAAAATTTCCGGGATCGCAACACGTAGTTGTTGAACTGTAATAAACGTTCTTTTGTATAAACTGTCGTGACGGTCATTTCGTTTTGCCTCTCTTTGTTAAGGATAAAAAAGCGGCAGGGGAGTCATCTCCTCTGCCGCGAATGTTTGATTAACCGTTGGTGCCGAACTGGGCGTAGTAAGGAGTCTGGAACTTCGCTTCGATAACGAACTTGTAGTAGGACTCGTACTGACCGGGCTCAGTAACGTCTTCACCGGGCTCCTCGGGAGTCTCGGTCTCGCCACCATCTTCGGTTGCACCGCCATCTTCGGTTGCGCCGCCTTCTTCGCCGGTGCCTTCATCTACGGGAGCGTCTCCAAAGGTCTCCAAAACACTTCTGGAAAGATAGCCGATCTCAACAAGTGCCAGATTGGTACCGTTGTAGTAATTGCTGTACAGGGGCAGGTAAACCTCTGTGTAGATCTTTTTCAACTCGTCCAGCTTGGCGGTCTGTTCCTTTTCGTCGGTGATCGTGGGATAGTACTCAGCCAACAATTCCTTGAAAGCGGTGTCGTACTTCTTGTCTGCAGAGCTGACCTTTGCGTAGGTCTTGATGAAGTCAAGTTGACCTGCGGTAAGAGCATCCAGCTCTTCGTCGCTCTTGGAGGGGAAGAGCTTCTTCAGCTGTGCTCTTACACCGTCCTCGTATGCCTTCTTGGAGTTCTTAGCGTAGTCTTCCGCGAACAAGGTGATGGCATTTTCCAAAGCCGCCTCGCACTCTGCGATCATGGCGGTGCAGTACTCGGAGATCTTGCCGGACAAGGTTTCGTTCAGATAGTTGCTAACGGTGTCGTCAACCTGGATCAGAACGGTGTAATCGTACTCGGTCTTGAATGCCTCGGTCTCGGGGATCGCAGCAACGGATGCAAGATACTCTTCGCTGTTCAGGATCTCCTGGGTCTTTTCTTCAACCTTTGCTTTGTGAAGCTCCTGGTACTGAGATTCGATCTCGTTCTCCCACTGAGCTTCCTTACGGATCAGAGTTCTGTATTCCCAAATCTCTTCGGGAGATGCCAAAAGCTGCTCAACCTTGGCGTCAACTTCTTCCTCGGAAAGGTCGGGGTTCTGGCTTTGGATCTCCTTGGTGAGCTTTCTCTTACGGGAGGAGCTTTCAAACTGCTCGGCGCAGAGTTCCTTGGTTTTCGCCAAAGCTTCAGTTCTGAACTGCTCGCCGAATTCTGCGGTAACCTCCTGGGTGACGTTTGCGGTAGCTGCAACGTTCAAACGGAGCTCATAGGTAGCGAACAATTCGTCGTAAATGCTCTGCATAGCCGCCGCTCTGGAATCTTCTTCTTCCTTCAGGTAGTCGAATTCAATTGCAGTACCGTTCATCAGCTTAGTATAGTAGGGCTCGATGATGGTCCACAGAATAGACTGATAATCGGGCTCGGCAATCTTCCATTCAACCTCAACGCCTTCTTCGTTCTTGTAAGTTCCGAAAACGAATTCCTTGGGGAGGAAGTTGAAACCGATGGTCTTGGACTCGGTAGCGTCAATGTTCTGGTCTCTCATCAGGAGCCATCTGTCAACAGAGTCGCCTGCATCCAAGTCGGTATATGCGATGAAGCAGTTACCGGTATGCTTGTAGCTCATCATGTAGTCCTTGTTCTTACGAACTACCTGGGAGCCCTCCAGACGGTAGTGTTCGCCCTCGATACCGTACAGCAGAGTGTTCTGCAGATTGTCGTCAACGTACAACTCGGTTAAGATCTCCATAACCTGAGTGATCCAGCTGGAGGGGCAGAGGATAGAAACACCGTAGATGCAATCGATAGAGTTCTCGCTGGTAGCGATGGGGTTGCAGTAGGTGTTGTAAACGTAGTCGTTGGCTTTTGCAAGCGCCTCCATGTCCTCCTTGGTGCCGGTAACAAACTTCACTGCGAAGGGGGCGGATTCATCGTCGCCTTTCTTGCCTTCGTTGTTCTCGAAATAACCCAAAGAGTTATAGCGAGCCAGCATGGAGAAGTAAGAATTCATAGCGGCATCCTCGTAGGTGGAACGCACGTTGCCGGAAGCGTTAACGTAAGCGGCAAAGCCATCCACGAACATGTAGGAATACTGCCAAGGAGTAACGGAGTTGGCGAGGGGGATGATATCGGGGTTGTTCTTCTTAACGATAGCCAGGTAATCGGAAAGGTCGTCCATATCCTTCAGCGTTTCCAAAGCCACGTTGCTTTCTTCCAGGATTTTTCTGTCGAACACAACGTAGGTGTATTCGCCGATGGCGGTGTTGCAGGGAACACCGTAGGTCTTGTTGTTGACCTTTGCCGCATTGAAGAAGGAGGAGTGCACGACGCTCTTGATGGCCTTTGCTTCGTTGCTCAGAACGGTATCCAGCGCAGCCAGGTCACCGTTTTCAGCCATCTTCAGATATTCCTGATAATCGGTGATCAGGAACAGATCCAGACGGGGAGACTCCAGCTCCAGAGGAATACCTGCCTCCAGGTCGCTGAGAATGGCCTCGCCGGTCATCAGCTCGTAACCTGCGGCTTTTGCGGATTCGGAAAGCTTTGCGGTGTTGACCAAAGCCTTCTTTTCTTCCTTCTCGTTGGTACCGCTGACGTTGGTGCCGTTAATATAGTCGTTGATCTCCAGCTGCTTGCTTTCGATGAGATCATGATATTCGTCGGCAGTGGCGAATTCCAGCTTAACGATAGAACCGATACGGTAGAACAAAGTACGGTTCAGCTCGTATTCGATCTTAGTGATAGCTTCGTCCGTGGTGGTATCACCCGTGATGCAGTACAGAGTGTACACGGGAGCGGCTTCCGGCGGAACCTCCACGACCTTGGTACAAGACCCAAGAACGAGAGGGAGCACCATCACCAGTGCCAGACAAAGACAGAGAAAACGGTTGCGCATAATGAACCTCCTAAAGGCGGATTTTAATATCATCCCATGATTGTTCCTATTATACTATTATTTTCCCCTTTTGTCAAGGTTTCAAAGTGTAAATATCTTATTAAAAAAATTATGGATATTGCATAACTTTTCAAAGTGTGATATAATAAAGCAACCGAAAAAATCCCCAAAGGAGCTTTTCATGGACGACCTGCTTTACCGCAACCTTTTTTCCCGACTTCCCATACTTCAAACAAGACGGCTGACCCTCCGCCCCTTTACCGATGGAGATCTTTACGACGTCAACGAATATATGTCCGCAGAGGCAGTCTCCCGCTACCTCCGCTGGACGCCCCACCTGAACCTGCGTGAGACGGGTGGCTATCTGGAATTTATCCAAAAACGCTATCGCAAAGGACAGCACGCCGATTGGGCTGTGGTCTTAAACGATACCGGCAAGGTCATCGGGAACTGCGGCTTCACCTCCGTGGATATCGCCAACGAATGCTGTGAGCTTGGGTACGTCCTGTCTCCTGCGTATTGGGGCAAGGGCTACATGGATGAAGCGTTAACCGCTCTGCTGGAGGTCGCCTTCCAAAGGCTGGAGGCCAATCGTGTGATCCTGCAGATCCTGGAGGGCAACGATGCCTCTGTCCGCTTCGCATTGCGGAACGGTTTTCGGGAGGAGGGCAGGGAAGTGAACGCCCTTATGGTGAAGGGGGATTACCGCACCGTTTTGCGCTTCGCCATGCTGAAAAGCGAATACCCCGGAAATAAATAAAAAACAGAGCTATGCGAAACTGCATAGCTCTTTTTTGCGATGAAACGAAGAACCGATTATACGGCTCTGGTTACCTTACCGCTTCTCAGGCAACGGGAGCAAACGGCGATCTTCTTGTTGGAACCGTTTACAACAGCGTTGACCTTTCTGATGTTTGCCTTCCAGGTTCTAGCAGTCTTTCTGTTAGAGTGGGAGACATTGTGGCCGAAGGAAACGCCCTTTCCGCAAACACTGCACTTTGCCATATCTATACACCTCCAAATTTTATCAAAAATTCACGAACAACTTAATATACTACATTTTTCCGACTTTGTCAAGAGATTTTTTATCTTTTTTTCATTTTTTCTGCCAGTTTTCCAATATCTCCTGCGCCCATGATCAAAACGGTGTCGCCTTCCCGGCAAATGCCGTCCAGATAAGCTGGGATCTCGTCAAGAGAATCGATGTAAACTGCCCCGGTCTGTTCTGCCAGAAGCGCCGAGGAAACCTCTTCTCCCGCGGATTCTCTGGCTGCGTACAGCTTGGTCAGCACCAGCAGATCCGCATCCCCGAAGCACCCCTTGAAATCCTCAAACAGATCTCTCAGTCTGGAGTAGTTGTGGGGTTGGAAGACGCAGATCACCCGCCCCTTGGTAATGGCCTTGGCCGCCGCAAGAGTCACCTTGATCTCGTCGGGATGGTGAGCGTAATCGTCAAAGTACCGCGCCCCGTTTTCTTCCTTCAAAAGCTCAAACCGTCTGTTAACCCCGCAGTAGCCCGCAAGGCCCTTGGCGATCTCCTCGGGAGACAACCCCGCAGGCAGGGAAGCAGCCACCGCCGCCAAGGCGTTGGACACGTTGTGAATGCCCGGCACCTTCAGTTCTGCGCGGAGCAGGAAGCCGCCCCGATGATACACGTCAAACTTTCCGAATCCGTTGGAAAGATCAATATTCTTTGCGTAGTAATCCGCTTCTTCATTCCCATCGGAGCTGTAGGTCACAATCTTGCGGCTACACGCCTTCATGGCCTCACGGCAGTTTGCGCAATCCAGATTCAGTACGCAAAGTCCGTCTTCCTCCGTGTTCTCCAAAAACTGCTCAAAGGACTTTCGAATCTGCTCCAGAGAATGGAAATAATCCGTGTGATCCAGCTGTATGTTCAAAACCACGGACACCTTTGGATAAAAGGAAAGGAAGCTGTCCTTGTATTCGCAGGCCTCGAAAATAAAATTGTCATCCCTCCCGATGCGGTAAGCGGAATCGATCTCCGAAATCTTGGCACCCACCACCACCGTAGGATCATAACCGGGAGCGTGCATAAAAATGTGGGAGATCATGCCGGAGGTGGTAGACTTCCCATGAGTACCCGCAACTGCCACAGAATAGGGGTAAGAAGCCGCAATACACCCCAAAAGCTCTGCTCGGGAGACGATCTTCGCACCACTCTCCCTTGCAAGTATCATCTGAGGGTGTTCGTCGTTCACTGCCGCGGTAAAGCACACAAGATCAACTCCATCGAACCCCTTGGGATCGTCCTCGTAATACATGGTGACTCCCGCCCGCTCCAGACGCTCCGTTACCCCGGAGCGGGATCTGTCGTAGCCTCTGACCTCCACGCCCTTTTCCCGTAGGATCAAGGCAAGAGAGGACATGCTCACCCCGCCTGCACCGATCATATATACGCATTTGTATTGCCGTAACTCATCTATTTGAAGCCGCTTTTCCATAAAAAGCCCGCCTTTCCAGCAGAAAGAAAAATATATCCGTTTCAGTATATGAACATTATACCATCCAAAACGGAAAAAGGGAAGAGGAAAAGCAAAAAAATATAAAAAAGAAAGCCGAGATTTCTCTCGGCTCTCTCTGAGTAGCTTATTAGTTGATGCTGTTCTGGAATGCTTCGATAGTATCCTGCATTGCAGCCTCAACGCCGGGCAGGTTTGCTTCCCAGCTGGATGCCAGGGTGTTAGCGCCTGCGTACAGGTTGGAGCTGTACAAACCGATCATCTTGCCGTTCCAGTCGAATGCGCCGCCCAGGTCGTAAATACGGTTGCTGGTGATCAGGTCGAGCATTCTGGAGTCGTTGTCGTCAACGGTAGCCTGCAACTTCATGGAAGTGTCGTAGAAAGCTACGGTAACGCTGTCTTCGCCGAAGGGAGATTCCTTCATGCTGTAGTAGCCCAGAAGCTCCATTGCGTATGCGGTAGCTTCCAGCTGCTCTTCTTCAACGACGCAAACGGGAATTGCCATAACGTCGGACTGATAAACGTTGATACCTGCATGGTAGCCATCCTGAGCTGCGTCGTACTTGGGAGGAGGCAGAACACCGGGAACGACCTTATCGGGGGTCTCGTTGGTCATAATGCCAAGCAGACTGCTGAGGTAACCTACAGAGAACAGAGCGTGGTTGGTAATGAACTGGGTAGAACCATAGCCCCAGTTGGTGGGCTTGAACTGCTCTGCAAACACAGAAACGGTTCTGTCGGTCAGAAGGTTGTAAACCTTTTCAAAAGCCTTGATGGACTGCTCGCTGCCGCCGCTGAGAACGATCTTGTTCTGCTCGTCCTTGTATGCGGAAACCGCGCCGGAACCGTTGGTCAGCATGGTTGCGCCGGAGTAACCGTCGGTAACCACACCGTAGTATGCACCCTCGGTCATCCAATCGCCGTTCTCGTCGGGCATAGCAAAATCCTTTGCCAGCTCGTACATCACGTCAATGGTCCAGGTGCCATTGTCTACCATCTCGTAGAGGGAGCCGTAAGTAGGCTCGTAACGGTCGGCATAAACGTTCTTGTTAAAGAGAACGCCTGCGGTGAAGGAGTCGTCCTGGAACAGAGCGTTACCTGCAACGAAGAACTTCTTATCGGAAAGAGTCAGCTGGTTGCAAGCGTTCTGGTCCCACCAGGGCTGATCCAGAGCGATCAGATCGTTGAGAGAGTAGAACCAGTTGTCGGTGACGCGGGATACCATGGAGTAAACGGCGTCGTTAACGATCTGGTAATCGGAAGTGCCGGACTCGATGCTGATACCGATGTCGGTGGCGGGACGGCCGGTCTTCTCAACCTCAATGATAATACCGTACTGCTCTTCGATCAGGTCGTTACGAGCCTGAACGGCACTGTTGATAACAGAACCCTCGAATTCGTCCTGAGGAACGAACTGCTGCGCGTGACGACCTTCACGGGTAAGGATCTTGATGGTCATGTTTTCAAACTTTTTCTCTTCCAAGGGGAAGGTTGCCAGAGGATCGTCGCTGACCTCGCCGCCGAGAGAAGTGTTGCCGCCCTGAGAAGCCGCATCGGAGGTCTCACCGCCGGACTGACTGTTGTTACATGCAGTAAGTACGGGCAGAGCGACCATCATCAGCACCAGTGCGATCATGAGAAGCTTTTTCATAAATAAATCTCCATTCGTGTTTTTTTGTTTTTAATAGTATACCACACGATTGCGGAATTGTCAACCGTCAGTTTATCGAATGTGACGAAAAGATGAAAAAAGAAGCCGGAAAACTCCGACTTCTTTTGATTATTCTTGGAAAATTACTTGCTGAGCTCAGCGAAGTACTTAATGGTACGAACCATCTGAGAAACGTAGGAGTTCTCGTTGTCGTACCAGGAAACTACCTGTACCTGATAGGTGTCGTCGTCAACCTTGGAAACCATGGTCTGGGTAGCATCGAACAGAGAGCCGTAGGTCATACCGATGATATCGGAGGAAACCAGCTGCTCCTCGGTGTAACCGTAGGACTCGTTAGCAGCAGCCTTCATAGCAGCGTTGATGCCTTCCTTGGAAACGTCAGCACCCTTAACAACTGCGATCAGGATGGTGGTAGAACCGGTCATGGTGGGGATACGCTGAGCGGAGCCGATGAGCTTGCCGTTCAGTTCGGGGATAACCAGACCGATAGCCTTAGCAGCGCCGGTAGAGTTGGGAACGATGTTCATCGCACCTGCTCTGGATCTTCTCAGGTCGCCCTTTCTCTGAGGACCGTCCAGGATCATCTGGTCGCCGGTGTAAGCGTGAACGGTGGTCATGATACCGCTCTGGATGGTAGCGTAGTCGTTGAGAGCCTTAGCCATGGGAGCCAAGCAGTTGGTGGTGCAGGAAGCAGCAGAAATGATGGTGTCCTCAGCGGTCAGGGTCTCGTTGTTTACGTTGGAAACGATGGTGGGCAGATCGTTGCCTGCGGGAGCAGAGATAACGACCTTCTTAGCGCCTGCGGTGATGTGAGCGGAAGCCTTCTCCTTAGAGGTGTAGAAGCCGGTGCATTCCAGAACGACGTCAACGTCCAGAGCGCCCCAGGGGCAGTTAGCTGCGTCCTTCTCGGCGTAGATCTTGATTTCCTTGCCGTCAACTACGATGGAATCCTCGGTGCAGTCAACAGTGTGAAGGGGAGTGGTACCCAGCTTGCCGCAGAAAGCACCCTGAGCGGTGTCGTACTTCAGCAAGTGAGCGAGCATCTTGGGGCTGGTCAGGTCGTTGATAGCAACGATCTCGTAACCCTCAGCGTCGATCATCTGGCGGAAAGCCAAACGACCAATACGGCCGAAGCCGTTAATAGCAACCTTAACAGACATGATAGAAACCTCCGAAAAATGAATTTCTTTATTTTGCTTTTTTATCTTAATTATTGTATACCAAAATCAGGAAAAAAACAAGTCCTTTTGCAGAAATTTTTTTGGTCAGAAATGGGGAATTTATTGTCCATTTTTCCCAATATATGTACGAACACGTAAAACCACACCGCATCTGTCTGCCGTAGCTTGGCACATGGCCAGCTGGAATTTGTTCAGATAATCCCCCACCACGGAGAATTGCACCTTGGGGACGTGCTTCTTACACTCCATGGCAAAGGCAAGCAGTGCATCGTACGCTTTGGTGCCGTAAACGGGCTTGCAAAGCTCTGCGTATTCCGCCCCGCTTGAGGTGTTCAAACTGACCGAAACGCAGTCGATCAACCCCGCAAACTCCGGCGTGATATCCCGTCCACAGATCAGATTTCCGTGGCCATTGGTGTTGATACGAATGGGAATTGTGGGAAATGCGTCCTTCAAAAGCTTTGCGCTTTCCAACAGCACCTCCGCCTTCATCAAAGGCTCGCCGTACCCGCAGAACACAAATTCCTTGCACCCTGCAAAGAAGATCGCCTTAACCGCTTCGAAAACCTCCGTCGCATCGGGCTCCTTTTCCAGCCAAAGGCTGTTACTGCCGTAAGCGCCGTCTCCGTTGTTGCGGATACAAAAGGCACAGGCGTTGGTGCATTGATTTGTCAAATTGATATAGATCCCGTTTTCCACACGGTAAGCGTATGTGTTAGATCTCAATGCCGAACAACCTCCTTGCATTGGCCTCCGTTTGTTCCTCCACCGTTTGGAAGGGAACACCCCGAAGCTCAGCCAGCTTTTCCACGGTATAATACATTTTTCCGCTGTCGTTCCGTTTCCCACGGAAGGGAACGGGGGTGAGGTAAGGACAATCCGTCTCCGTCAGATACCGATCCTCAGGCACCATCCTCGCCACGTCGGGAGCCTGCCTTGCGTTCTTGAAGGTCACCACGCCGGAGAAGGAGATGTACCAGCCCAGATCCAAAAGGATCTTAGCCATCTCCACACTGCCGGAATAGGAATGGAATACACCCTTCACACCGGGATACTCCTTCACGATCTCCAGAATATCTCCGTGGGCGTCTCTGTCGTGAACGATCACGGGGTAGCCGGTCTTCTGTGCCAGCTCCAACTGCATACGAAATGCCTTTTGCTGGATCTCTCTGCCCGGGTCTTCATAGTAGTAATCCAACCCGATCTCCCCAATGGCAACCACCTTGGGATGGGCGAGAAACTCCTTCAGCAAAGCGATATCCACCTGTTCCGCGTGATCGGGATGGAACCCTACCGCGGCGTAGATTTGATCGTGGCTTTCCGCCAAACGAATGGCTTCTCGGGAGCTCCTTTCGGAGCAACCGATGGTCAATATACCCGACAGCCGCTCTTCGGAGAACATTCTGGCAAACAAAGCCTCTCTGTCCTCATCGTACATACGGTCGTCGTAATGTGCGTGTGAATCAAACATCAGTGGATCTTGCTCCCTACGGGAATGGAATCGTCAAGGAACAGCACGCAAGCCGCGTCGCCCTTGTCTGCAGCGAGGATCATGCCAAAGCTTTCCACGCCTCTCAGCTTCACGGGCTTCAGATTGGTCACCAGAACCAGCTTCTTGCCGATCAGATCTTCGGGTTTATACCACTTGGCAATGCCGGAGACAACCTGTCTCTTTTCCGTGCCGATGTCCACCATCAGCTTCAACAGCTTGTCGGATTTCTCCACGGGCTCGCAGGAAACCACCTGACCCACGGTCAGCTCTACCTTTGCGAAGTCTTCGATGCCGATGAGACCCATGGGAGCTTCTTCTTTCTTTGCCTCCGCGGCTTTCTTTGCCTTCTCCGCTTCCTTGGCGGCCTTGGCCTTAGCGGCCTGCTCCTTCAGCAGAGCGTCCATAAACTTCTTTTCGTCGATACGGGTGAACAGAATGGGAGTCTCACCCAGCTCGTGACTTGTCAGCTCGTAGGTGTAATGGAACGTGCCGTCGCAGATCTCTGCGGGAGTGGCGGTAATGATTGCATCGATCTTCTCACAAGCGTCGGGCATAAAGGGAGTGAGCATGATGTTGCACAGACGGATGCTCTCCATCAGATTTGCCATCACGCAGGCCAGCTCGCCCTTCTTGCTTTCGTCCTTTGCCAAAACCCAGGGGGTGGTCTCGTCAATATACTTGTTGCAAGCGCGCAAAGCCACGAAGATCTCCTCCACGGCCTCCGCAACGCTGTATTTGTCCATCAAACGATAAGCGCTCTCCAGCTTCTCTTTCACGGTCTGCTTCAAAGAGACTGCGAAGGGGGAGTCCTCACCCACGGGTGCTGGAACCACGCCGCCGAAGTACTGCTTCACCATGGCGCAGGTACGGGAAACCAGGTTGCCCAAAGTGTTTGCAAGATCTGCGTTGGTACGCTTTACCATCAGCTCGTAGGTGATACAGCCGTCGTTGTAGAAGCCCATCTCGGACAGCAGATAGTAACGCACTGCGTCCAAACCGAACTTCTCCACAAGCTCGTCGCCGTAGATCACGTTGCCCTTGGACTTGGACATCTTATCGTCACCGGCCAACAGCCAGGGATGCCCCATGACAGTCTTAGGCAGGGGAAGACCCAAAGCCATCAGGAAAATGGGCCAGTAAATGGTGTGGAAGCGCACGATATCCTTGCCGATGATATGGAGATCCGCAGGCCACAGCTTGTTAAACTGCTCTGTGGGATTCTCGGGATCAAACCCGATAGCGGTGATATAGTTGTTCAGCGCGTCAAACCAGACGTAAGCGATATGCTTCTCGTCGCCGGGGATCGGAATGCCCCAGGAGAAGGTGGAGCGGGAAATGCAAAGATCCTGCAGACCGGGCTTGATGAAGTTGTTCAGCATCTCGTGCTTTCTGGAAGCGGGAACGATGAAATCCTCGTGAGATTCGATATGCTCGGCCAGCTTCTGCGCGTACTTGGACATACGGAAGTAGTAGGCTTCCTCCTGCTTGGTCCCCACGGGACGTCCGCAGTCGGGACAACAGCCGTCCTTCAGCTGGGAGTTGGTCCAGAAGGACTCACAAGGGACACAGTAAGGCCCCTCGTAGTTGCCCTTGTAGATGTCTCCCTGCTCGTAGAACTTGGTGAAGATCTTCTGTACCGTCTTCACGTGGTCCTCGTCGGTGGTACGGATAAACTTATCGTAGCTGATATGGAAGGTATTCCAGGTGCCCTTGATCACGTCTGCAACGCCGTCCACGAACTGCTGAGGGGTAATGCCTCTCTTTTCCGCCTCGTTCTGGATCTTTTCGCCGTGCTCGTCGGTGCCCGTCAAGAAGAACACTTCGTTCCCCTGCAAACGTTTAAACCGTGCGATACAGTCTGCCAGAATGGCCTCGTAAACATTGCCGATATGGGGCTTACCCGAGGTATAGGCAATGGCGGTGGTCATATAAAACTTTTTCTTTTCCATGTTTTTTGACCCTTCCTTTCTATTCAAACAAATTCAAATCAATTCTTTCTTTGCCGCTTTTTCGGCCTGTCTCTTCAGACGCAAAGAAGCGAAAAAGTCCGAAAGCAACCCGGCGCATTCTTTTTCCATCACGCCCCCGGTCACTTCGTAATAGTGGTTAAAGGGATATTCCTGCAGATCCATGACACTGCCGTAAACCCCCGCTTTTTTGTCAAAGCAGCCGAACACCACCCGTTTGATACGGGAATTGATGATGGCCCCCGCACACATGGGGCAGGGCTCCATGGTGACGTATAAGGTGCAATCCTCAAGTCTCCAAGCGCCCAGCTTTTTACAGCCTCTGTCAATGGCCACCAGCTCCGCGTGGAGCAAGGCGTTTTTCTTGTTTTCCTTCATATTCCTTCCGGAGGCGATCACCTCGCCGTCCTTCACCAGCACCGCGCCGATGGGAACCTCGCCCGCCTTCGCCGCGGCCTTTGCACGGGAGATGGCAAGCTTCATATAATAAACGTCATTCTTCATCATCTGAAATATACAAGCCAGATCAAACAGCAGTATCCCGCAAGCATCAAATACATAAACGGATTTTTTAACGTAACTTTCAAAACACTTCTCCCCGCGGGGAGCATTCGTTCCGCCTCTCCGAGGCGAACCACCTTCTGTTTGCCCGCAGTTGCAAGATAAATGGGGAAGCCGATCACCGCGATCCCGATGGTCGCAAGGATGTAGATATTAAACGCCATGATGACGTCTTCCGATTGATACACGTAGGTCCAATAAGTCCCGCATCCGGAAACAGCGTTGTTCAGCAGATGGATCAGCACGCCGAACCAGATGGAACCTGTCTTGTCAAACAAATACCCCGCAATCAAACCGAACCCAAAGGCAAACACCGTCTGCCCGGGATCCACGTGCATAAAGCCGAAGATCAATGCGCTGATCACAATAGCCGACTTACGGCTGATGACGGTGGCGAGATTCTTTTGCAATACTCCGCGGAAGAGCCATTCCTCGAAAATACCCGGAATCACCGCTAAATAGATCAGATACACCGCCACACCCAAAGGAGAGTGAGGGAAGCTGTCGACCGTATAGTTGGATTCAAAGGGAGCGAGGAGATCGCCGAACACCATGTTCACAACCAGGTTCAGTAAATACAAAGCCCCGATGGTCATAGGGATGAACAAAAAGGGAAGTCTGGGACAACCGAGCGTCCCCTTGAAACCCGAGAGCGGACTCTTTCGGAACGCCACCAATACCAATGCTCCCGCAACACCCAGGGTCAGCAGATAGGTGCAGGATAACGCCAACAGCCTAAGCCATTCCACCCGCGCCCACGCTTCTCCGAAGGCGGAAAGCAAGCTGTACAACAGCAGATCCACCACGAAATACTGCATGACATAAATGATGATCCCGGACATGAAAGCGATGGAAAGGTAAAACGCGACCGTCTTTTTGGGCTTTTCGTTATATAATGCTTCCATTCTGCTCTCCTTTCGCGGGATTTATCATTATATTATACCACAAATTTCCTGCTTTGTCAATGATTCCAACTGTCTGTTACTCCGAAACCATAGCTTCCTTTGCAACCAAAGCAGCCTCTGTGCTGTTGGTACAGGCCATCTCCCAAAGGGGCGTATCCGTCAGGATCTTATCCAACACCGAAAGTGCCTTTACGGCTGCCGTACGCTTTTTGGGAAGATAGATCTGGGAAAGCATTCTTTCCAAAGCATCCTTGCCGGAGATAGGGGAGATCACGTTCTTTTCTCCCCGGGAAAGAAAGCAGATCCCCTTCAGGGGGACGAAAGCGTTCCGCTGAAGGCCCTCTTTGCCGGCCCAGGGGGTTCCGCAGGCGCAAAGCGCCCCGTCGATAAACCGCAGAATCGGTTTATCCCCGTTGATGGGAAGTACCTCTTTTCCGAAAGCCTTCCGCCAATGGGTGATGTGGGTAGTTTTTCCCGTTCCGCTTTTTGCGGTAAATGCGTATGCCCCACCCTTGTACTCAATAACCGCCCCGTGGAAAAGGATCCCATCCCACAAAGGGAGCAGATCCCCGATCTGACGGTAAACGGACAAGGTTTCCAAATACCCGTCAGAAAAATTTTCCTCGGCAGAGGAACGCTCCGCCGCCAACAGCGCGTCCGTAGTCTCCACAGAAAACTGGGGAGCGCCGTCGGAAAGATACTCCCGACACATCTCCTCCACAAGGGGGTATTTGTTGGTCACGTTTATACGCAGTTTTGCCAACTCTACGGTAAACATAGCGCCACATCCTTTCTTTTCACAGATATACCATAATTTTCTCCCGGTGTCAAGTGAAGTCCCTTTATTTTGCGAAAATTCTCTCTTGACAAAACCCCTCTCCGTGTGTAAACTGTAAAGAGTATTTTCAAAAGAACAAGGAGGGACGGCAGTATGTTGTTTGGTTCCGGCAGTGTGGAATTTTTGTTGGTGGGCTTGGGGAATCCCGGCTCCGAATACGATCATACCCGTCACAACGTGGGCTTCCGTGCATTGGATTACCTGGCAGGGGCTTGCAATACGGAAGTGCGCCGTCTTAAGCATATGGCGCTCACCGGAAAAGGAACTCTTGGCGGCCACAGCGTATTATTTATGAAGCCCCAAACCTATATGAACCGTTCGGGCCAGGCGGTGCAGGATGCGGCTCGCTTTTATAAGGTTCCCATTGAGAGAGTCATTATCATCAGCGACGATATCTCCCTGCCCGTGGGTGCCATGCGCATCCGTTACAGCGGCAGTGCAGGGGGCCATAACGGATTGAAATCCATTCAGGAGTATCTGGGTTCCGACGGCTATACCCGTATCAAGCTGGGCGTGGGCGGGAAAGCCCATGCGGATATGGACCTCGGCGACCACGTTTTGGGAAAGGTCTCCTCTTCCGATTACGCCGAGATCAGCGAGAATTTCCCCGCCTTGCTGTCTGCCCTTGAGCTGATCGTCAAGGGAGAACGGGAAAAAGCCATGAGCCGCTACAACCGTAACCCGCAGAAGAGTCCTCAATGATCACAGAAATCAGCAGGCAATTTGCCAAAGACCGTGAATATAACCAGCTCGTACAGAGCTTAAAGGAGAAACGCACCCCCTGTACCGTAAGCGGGATGTGTGATTCTTCGCGCCCTTTTTTCGCCGCATCTCTCTTAAAAGAGCTTGGCGGAAAAGGGCTGATTGTCGTTCCGGAGGAAAAGGATGCCTACGCCATGCAAAAGGTGCTGTCCCGTTGGTTCCCCCGCACCTTCGTATATCCTTCCAGGGACTTCGTTTTCGAAAACATCAGCGCCTATTCCCACGAGTGGGAGCACGAGCGCCTCAACGTTTTGAAAAGCGTCTGCAACGACAGCTTCGACGTGATCCTGACGGTTCCTGACGCTTTGATGGAATACACCGTTCCCGCCGACGTCTTGCAAAAGCATACCATCACCCTTCGGCTTGGAGACGAATTCCCTGTAGACGACCTTTGCCGCCGCTTGGAGGCAATGGGCTACACCCGTACGGAGGTGGTGGAGGGCGTGGGACAGTATTCCCTCCGCGGCGGTATCGTGGACGTGTTCACCCCCCAGTATCGGGAACCTCTTCGTATCGACTTTTTTGGAGACGAGGTGGATCTCATCGGCTTCTTTGATATTCTCGGACAACGTACCGTGGACAACGCCATCTCCTGCGAGATCATCCCGTGCAGCGAGTTTATCCCCGACGAGGGAGCCTATCTCCGCTTGGAAAAGGAATTCGTGTCCCTTCTGAAATCCTTCTCTGGGGAAGAAAAATACCGTGACCAATTAAAGCTGGAGCTGGAGACCGTCCGCTCCCGCGGCAAGCTTCGCTTCTCCGACCGTTACTACGGCGTTCTATATAATAAGGAATATTCCCTCACGGACGCTCTGGACAAGGATTGTCTTACAATGGTGTTCGATTCCGTCCGTGTGCTGGAGCGTGCCAAGGGCTTCTATACTGAGACCTACGGCGTTCTTTCACGCCTGGCGGAAAACCGTCTTTGCCGTCTATCTTCGGGACTTCCCTTGATGGATCAGAAGCTGTTTGCCGTCTCCATGCCGGGGCAGACCCTCTTGGTGGATCTTTTTGCCCATGCCGGCACCGCCTTCGGAGAGGGAGAGACCTTCTTGATCGAGACCCGCAGCGTTTCTGCCTTCGGCAACCATTTCGACCTCCTTTGCGAGGAGGTGGAGGATCTTTGCAAAAAGAAAACGGAGATCCTGTTCTTGACCTCCGGAGAACGTCCTGCCGCCAATCTTCTCACCGTACTTGAGGAAAAAGAGATTCCCGCGGTTCTGTATCGGGAGAGCCTGCATCCGGGTATGGTGTGTATCGCCGTAGGGGAAACAGAGGGCATCGCCAAGGGCTTTGCCATTCCCTCCGCTTCCTTTGCTATGATGGCGGATACTTCCTTGGGCGCGGACAACGCCCCGCGAAAAAAACGCCGTCCCAGCTCCCGTAAGGCAGAGCGAATTGCCTCCTACGCCGATCTGACCGTGGGTGATCTGGTTGTCCACGTGAATCACGGCATCGGCAAATACTTGGGCATTCAGACCCTCACCACCGACGGGGTCACCAAGGATTGTATCACTCTTCAATATACCGACGGCAAGATCTACGTCCCATGTAACCAGCTGGATCTGGTAAGCAAATATATCGGTGGGGACGACAATACCCGTCTCTCCAAGCTTGGCGGTGCGGAATGGAAGAAGGCCAAGCTTCGCGCCAAAGCCGCCGCCTCCGACATTGCCAAGGATCTGATCCGCCTCTACGCGGAACGCCGTGCCAAGGCAGGATACGCCTTCCCGCCTGACGACGATCTCCAGGAGGAATTCGAGGGAAGCTTTGAATACGAGGACACCGAGGGACAGGCCATCGCCTCTAAGGAGATCAAAACGGATATGGAGCGTTCCTATCCCATGGATCGCCTACTTTGCGGGGATGTTGGCTTTGGTAAGACCGAGGTAGCCCTGCGAGCCGCCTTCAAGTGTGCCTTTGCAGGGAAACAGACCGCTATTCTGGTACCCACCACCATTCTGGCCTCGCAGCATTATCAAACCCTGTTGGCACGATTCCGCGGTTATCCTGTGGAGATCGGCGTGCTGTCCCGCTTCATTCCCAAAAAGACTCAAACGGAATATCTTGAAAAACTCAAAGAAGGCAAGCTGGATATCATCGTAGGTACTCACCGTCTGCTCCAAAAAGATGTGGTGTTCCACGATTTGGGGCTATTGATCGTGGACGAGGAACAGCGTTTCGGCGTCACCCACAAGGAAAAGCTGAAGCAGCTTGCCAAAGATGTGGACGTTCTCACCCTCACCGCAACTCCTATTCCCAGAACCTTGAACATGGCTCTCTCCGGCATCCGGGATATGTCCGTGCTGGAGGAAGCCCCTGTAGACCGTGTCCCCGTGCAGACCTTCGTACTGGAGCATGAAGAGGACGTGCTGGCAGAAGCCATCCGTCGGGAGCTTCGCCGTGGCGGCCAGGTGTTCTACCTCCACAACTTCGTGGATTCCATCCATTCCAAGGCCGCAGAGCTTTCCAAGCTGTTTCCGGAATATCACGTAGGCATCGCCCACGGGCAGATGGATAAAGAACAGCTTTCTGAGATCTGGCAGCAGATGGTGGAAGGGGAGATCGATATCCTTGTCTGTACCACCATCATCGAAACCGGTGTCAACATCCCCAACGCCAACACTTTGGTCATCGAGGAAGCCAACCGTATGGGGCTTTCCCAGCTCCATCAGATCCGCGGCCGCGTAGGCAGATCTACCCGTAAGGCCTACGCCTACCTCACTTATCGCCGCGGCAGAGAACTTTCCGAGATCGCCGAAAAACGTTTGGAGGCCATCCGAGAATATACCGAATTTGGCTCCGGCTTCAAGATCGCCATGCGTGATTTGGAGCTGAGAGGCGCAGGCAATATCCTGGGCGCTCAACAAAGCGGCCACATGGAGGCCATCGGCTACGACCTGTATGTGAAGATCCTGGAGGACGCCGTCAACGCGGAAAAGGGCATCCAGCCCAAAGCGGAACGGAACTGCATCGTGGATCTCCAATTGGATGCGTATATTCCCGAATCCTACATCAAGGCCTCCCGCCTGCGTATGGACGTGTACCGCAAGATCGTGACCGTTTCCAACGAAGAAGAACGTCGGGATCTGGAGGACGAGCTGCTGGACCGCTTCGGAGAACCGCCCGCCGCGGTGCAAAACCTGGTGCGGGTGTCTCTGATCCGTCATTCCGCCATGGATGCGGGCTTTACCTCCATCGAGGAACGCTCCGGCATTGTCAGCTTCTATCATCCCTCCATGAACGCCGAGGCAGCCCTTCGCTTACCCCATTGCCCGGGCTTTCACGGCAGAGTGATGCTCACCCTCTCCGGCAGAATGCATATTGCCGTTCGTATGCCTCCCGAAAGCGATCTTTTGGGGGATGTGCAAAAAATATTAAATTTGTACACAAATTTCTTACAAAAACAGGTGGACAAAAGCGTATAAATACGCTATAATGAGATATTAAATCAGTTTTTATGTTAAAAACGGAGGATGTTCTGATGAAGAAATTCAAAAAAAGCCTTCTCTTGCTGTTGGTGCTTGCCATGACTCTGTGTTCCTTGGCATCCTGCGGCGGCGAGATCGGCATCGGCGGCGGAGACGTGGTCATGCGCTACGGCGACTGCGTGCTTACCGAGACGGACTATGCTTACCTGCTCTCTTACGTGAAGGGCTACTACGAGTATATGTTCATGAACCAGTACGGCACCGGCTTTGTATTGGATAACTATATGGATATGGAGATGTCCGACGGTCAGACCCTTGCGGAGGTTCTGGATTCCGCCGTGATGGAAGCCGCCAAGATGCTTCTGGTGGTTGAACAGCTCTCCAAGGAGAATAACCTGACCATCACCGATGCGGACAGCCTGAAAGAGGTCGAGACCTACATGAACGATCTGGAGACCAACTACGGCGGCAGAGATGCCTTTGCCATCCAGCTTGCCAAGCTTGGTTACAACGCCACTGCAGTGGAGCGTTACGAGAAGTATAACCTGCTTCTGGGCGTTCTCAAGGATTTCCGATTTGGCGAAAACGGCGTTGCCAAACTCCCCGAGTCCGAAGTGTTGAAGGTCTTCGAGGAAAACTACGTGAAGGCAGAGGGCTACCTCTATAACTTCACAGATTCCTCTTACCAGCCCTACGTCTACGATTTTGCTTCCGATTATTCCGAGGAGGATGTTAAGTCCTTCTATAACCAGAACTACGTCATCGACTATCTTTCCTTCAAGGAGAAAGAAGTGGCGACCTCTGCCTTTGAGGCGCTTTCCTCCGGCAGCGGTACTATGGACGATTACGTGGAGTCTTGCTATAAGAATGCAAAGAAGAAGTTTGTTTCCGCGCATTCTCTTTCCGCAACTCTCTTTGAAGGACTGAAGTCTGCCGACGAGGGTGAATGGTTCCTTTCCGATGCGGTAGGTGGTGTCTACTATGTGATCTACCGCCACGCCATCAGCGACGAGCTCTACACCGACGATCTTGCCAAGACCGTACGTGATGCAATGGTGGTGGAAGACGCTTACGCATACTTCCTGGAGCATTATTACACCGTTCGCCATATTCTCTATACCGATAAAGAAAAGGCTACCCAGGTATATAATGATATCCTGGCAGGGAAGACCACCTTTGCAGATCATGAAAAGGATACCAAGGACAGCGGCGTGCAGTATACCTTCACCGACGGCACCATGGTAGAGGAATTCCAGGAAGCCGCCAAGACCATGGAGGTGGGCTCCTATCAGCTGGTGGAGACCCAGTACGGCTGGCATTTGATGACCCGCCTTGAGCTGGATACCGCCGCCGGCTTCTCCGCTTCCGATGCGGTTGCCGCTATGTCCAGAGAGGTCCTCCGTGAAGATGCCAAGAAGAAACTCGCCTCTCTCAAGGCCGGCGAAGCCTTTGCAGAGCCCGAAAAAGGCGCTATGTATACCTATTCCAAACCCACATTGCTGGAGTTGACCAAGCAGCTGCCCGCCCTGCAGGAAGCCTTCAAGAAGGCTGAAGTCGGTGATTTCTTTATGGTAGAAGCCGCAGGCTACGGTATCTTCCTTCTGCAGAAGCAGGCTACCACCGATAAGGATCTGGAGGAGGTCTACGACACCGTTGAGGACACCCTTATCAGCGATGCGTATTACGAATATATCCACACCTTCTTCGATGCCGTTACCGTTTATCAGGACGTTCTCGGGCGCTTCAACGTGCGTACCGCAAGCGCTCTGGACGACATTTTCTACTATTGATCCACCCGACGAAAAAGAGCTTTGCTTTTTAGGCAAAGCTCTTATTTTTTTGTCTTCGACCATAAAGAGTTCCAAAGATGTGTACTCTGCTTTTGGGATTTCCATAGCCGGAAAATTATTTTATCCCGAATTTCGATCACTTCCGATTCAAATAGGGAAGTATATGAAAGCACCGCGGATATCGAATATCCGCGGTGCATATGCGTAACTTAGTGGATGATGATCTTCTCGGTTTCCTTGTCAAAGAAGTGGATGTGAGAAGTATCGATTGCGATCTCAACGGTGTCACCGGACTTAGCAAGAGAACGGGAAGATACACGGGAGATCATGTTAATGGGTTCATTCTCTTCGTCGTCACCGAAGTTCAGGTACAGATAGATCTCAGCACCCATCAACTCGGTGAATTCAACGTCAGCCTTCAGGATAGAATCCTTGAACTTCTCCATATAAACGGGCTCGTCGTGGAGCAGCTCGGGACGGAGAGCGGCGATCACAGGCTTAGCAGGCTTGTTGGGCTTGCCGATGTATTCCTGGAGATCCTCGTCTTCTGCCTTATCCTTGGGCAGAACCAAGCTGTTCTTACCGAATTCCATGTAAACGTTGCCGTCGTCTTTTCTGGTGAGCTGGCAGTTTACGAAGTTCATCTGGGGAGTACCGATAAAGCCGGCTACGAAGATGTTGCAGGGCTTATCGTAGAGGTTCTGAGGAGTGTCGACCTGCTGGATCAGACCGTCCTTCATAACAACGATACGGGTAGCCATGGTCATAGCCTCGACCTGGTCATGGGTAACGTAAATGAAGGTAGTCTTCAGCTTGATGTGGAGCTTGGTCAGCTCGGTTCTCATCGCTGCACGGAGCTTAGCGTCCAAGTTGGACAACGGCTCGGCGAGAAGGAAGACCTTAGGCTCACGAACGATTGCACGACCCAAAGCAACACGCTGCTTCTGACCGCCGGACAAAGCCTTAGGCTTTCTGTCCAGAAGGTGAGGGATGTCAAGGATCTTAGCGGCTTCTTCAACGCGCTTCTTGATCTCTTCCTTTCTGATCTTACGGAGCTTCAGACCGAATGCCATGTTATCAAACACGGTCATATGGGGGTACAGAGCGTAGTTCTGGAACACCATCGCGATGTCTCTGTCCTTAGGAGCAACGTCGTTTACACGCTTGTCGCCGATGAACAGCTCGCCTTCAGTAATTTCCTCCAGACCTGCGATCATACGCAGAGTTGTGGTTTTACCGCAACCGGAGGGGCCGACGAGGATAATGAATTCCTTATCCTTGATTTCCAAGTTGAAATCCGATACCGCAGTGACGCCGCCTGGGTATCTTTTGTACATGTGCTTAAAGAGAACACTTGCCATTGAATGAACCTCCTGGTGAGGGCCTAACGAACCTCATAAATTTTGCATAAAATTTCTATTAATAATAATACCAAAAAAATACGCGGAATGTAAGTACCTAACTACCCAAAATTTAGTTTTTGGTTTTGGTGATACTGCACAAGTGCCGAGAGAGAAACCCGCTTAATCGGACCCCTTGGAGCTTTCCTCGGAGGTCTCCTCGGGGGAAGTCTCCTCTCCCGTCAGATCGTTTTCCGGGGATCTGTATTGCTCCAATCCCATGACGAAGCCTTCATCTCCCATGCCCGTCACGTCTCCTCCCACGATGCGGTTTTTGTAGATCAGCAGGGTGACGTAGGTGGGCTCTTCGGTATCCTTCAATTCATACGTATACCGCAAAACGGTTTTACCCTTGTATTTCTCCAGATTCAGCCCTTGTGCCTTTTGGATCTCGTTATATCTTTCATAAACGCTGTCAAACCGATCCGGTACCCGCACTTCGTCGGAAAAAACCGGAATGTTTTTGGTTTGGTACCCCAGCTCCTCCAAAAAGCGGAGCTGTTCCTCCACTGTGGCGATCCCTTTGTAATCCAGCATCGCCACCGCCGTTTCTCCCGTGGCATCGATGCTGGGCACAAAGGCCACGATTCCCACAAGCACCGCCGCAGAAACCAGAATGGCTGCAAAAAACTTGATGCTTGACGCTTTTACTGTACAAACGAACATATTGATCGAATCCTTTCCCAACGTTCTCGTTTCAATATATTGAGAATGCGGGTGGATTTATGCAGCTTTCTTACCTTTTAACAAGACAGTTCTTCGTCCAATTGCTCGTACTCCTCGTAAAGCGCCCAGAGCTTTTCCTCCAACGCCTCGGTTTCCTCGTACAGCTTATTTAATAATGTGTAATCCGTTGCGGCTTCGTCGCTTTCCTGCAAAGCCTTCTTTTCCTTGATCTGTGCCTCCAGCAGGCCGATTTCCTTTTCCACCGCCGCAAAACGATTCTCCGCAGATCGCCTGCGGTTCTTGGCCTTCTTTGCTTCCTCAAAGGAGAGCTTTCCCGCCGCTTCTTGCTTTACGGCTACGGTCTCCTGTACCGCCTTCTCCCGCTTTTCCAGGAACCTATCGTAATCTCCGTTGAACAGGGTATATCCTTCCTTGTAGCCCTTCTTATCGATCTCCAGCACTTGCGTCGCAAGGGCACGGATGAAGTAACGGTCGTGGGATACCGCCAAAACCGTTCCGTTGTAGTTTTTCAACGCCTCCTCCAGAGTCTCCTTGGAAGCAATATCCAAATGGTTGGTTGGCTCGTCAAGGATCAACAGGCTGACCCCGCAGGAGATCATTTTGGCAATGGAAAGCCTTGCCCTCTCTCCGCCGCTTAGCACGGAGACCTGCTTGAACACGTCCTCGCCGTAGAAGCCGAAGGAGGCCAGCATACCCCGCACCTCCGTCATGGTCTTGTCGGCGTAAACGCCCCAGATCTCGTCCAGAACGGTGTTGTCAAGATCCAGAAGCTGTTGCTCCTGATCATAGTAACCGATGCTCTGGTGATAGCCGGGCTCAAAGGTACCGCCGTCCGCAGTCTCCCGCCCTGTGAGGATCTTCAAGAGAGTTGATTTTCCGCTTCCGTTGGCGCCCACCACGAACAAACGGTTCCCGTGGCGAAGCTCAAAGGAAAGATCCTTGAACAGCGATACACCGCCGTACCCCTTGGAAAGACCCCGCACCGCCAGAACCTCCTCCGCCATAGAACTGCTGCTTGCAATGCGGAAGGCAACGCTCTTGGGGGCGTTTTTGGGCTTTTCGATCTTCACCATCCGCGCCAAAGCCTTCTCTCGGCTTTCTGCGGCAATGATGTTCTTTTCGCGGTTCCAACGTCGTTGATTCTCAATAAACGCCTCGATGCGCTTGATCTCTTTTTGCTGTTGCTCGTAATGCTTCAATTGCGCTTCCTGCAGTTGACGCTTCTTTTCCTTAAAAGCGGAATAGTTACCGCTGTGCATCCTGCATTTCCCGTGCTCGATTTCCAGAGTGTCCGTAGTTACCCGATCCAAAAAGAAACGGTCGTGGGAGACGATCAAAAAAGTCTTCTTGGAGTTCCGCACGAAATTTTCCAGCCACTCAATGGCTTCAATATCCAAATGATTGGTAGGCTCGTCCAACAGAATGATATCCGATTCTCTGAGGAGCAACCTTGCCAGCAACAGCTTGGTCTTCTGCCCCCCGGAAAGATACTGAGCAGGGGAGTTGAATTCGCTTTCCGCAAACCCGAACTTCTTCAAAATGGCAGAGGTTTTCCCCCTGTATTCGTTGCCGCCGGCGCGGAGATACTGCTCGTTCAGCTCCGTAAAGCGGTCAATGGCACTTTCGTCTCCCGCTTCGATCCGATCGTGGAGATTCTGCAATTGCACCTCCATGGCCATCAGACCGTCAAAGGCCTCCAGAGCCGTCTCGTAGATGCTTTTTTCAAAATGCTTGTTGTCGTTGATCTGCTCCAGGCAACCCATTTCCGTGTCCTTTTGCAGATACACCGCCCCGGAGGTGGGCTCAAGCGCCCCGCGAATGATGGAAAACAGGGTGGTTTTCCCCGCACCGTTGACCCCGATCACCCCAACCTTGGCACCTTGGTTGACCGCAAAGGTCACGTCGTTCAATATTTCCTTTACGCCGATGGCGTAGCTGATATTGTCGCAAGTCAAAATACTCATAGCAAAAGTACCTCTGTTTAAATCGTGCTATTATACCATAGAAAAACACCTTTGTCAATCAACTCACTTTTGCAAAATAATAAGCACCGAGCAAACCGCCCGGTGCTTATTGGTGCATTAGAATTCGTAAAAATGTTTTTTGTAAAAAAACACAAGACTAACGTGACAAAGTATTAAGAGCAATTCAAAACCTAATGCAATCACTTCTTTGGTAATCAACAAACTCTTGTATGGAGAAGATATATGCAGGTAAAAAAAGCAGGAACTCGCTATATATATCAACGGAAAACACATCACTGTGTCTATAAAGGAAATCACACCAAAAACCCAAGGTTTCATTTGTTTTCTTCTGCAAACAAATTGCAAAAAGATACAATATATTGCAATCATGCAAAGCAACTGAAGCAAAAGACCTGCTCGATTCTCCCACCAGAGCGACCAATTACGGTCGGAACTATATGTCATAAGCCAGCCAAATAAAAGAATCTGTATGTATGCAAAAAGCAGAACGCAAATGATGGGCGATACGATCTTTACAATGCGCAACAAGATTTCCTTCGTATTTTCCCGCCTCATAATACGTGACGTTGTTTCTTTCATTTTTTCTCCTCCTTTTGCAAAAAAGCCGTACTTACCCCTTGGGCAAGTACGGCGAAATCATCGGTTGCAGCGGTGCGGCGTGAAACGCTTCGTACCTGCTTATGTGGGTATTATAGCACATTTTGCCACCGTTGTCAATAGACCGTGAAAACCAACGTTTTGCTACTTGGCAAAAAAGAAAAACGGCGTTGGCAAACACCGTCTTCTTAACCACGTTTTTAGTCCGCGGAGGATACTTCGACCTCACGTCTGCGGAACAGCAGAGAGATACACCAAGCGCCGCAAAGAGCCACCAGAGTGTAGATGATCCGGCTGACGATGGCCGCCTGCCCGCCAAAGATCCATGCCACGATGTCAAATTGGAACAAACCGATGGCACCCCAGTTGACGGCACCGATGATCACCAAGATCAATGCAAGTCTGTCTAACATAGCGTTGTAGATTCCTTTCCGTAATTTCGGAGTTGCTCTCCAAATATGGAAGGCATTCCAAGGATAGTCTTTGCGAAAATGAAAAAAATATGCGGGAAACGGTTGACAAAAATCTTTCATTTGTGTATGATAAAAATCCGAAGAAACCACAGAAAGCAGGTAGACAGCCTTATGCATATGCGAAAGAAGAAAAATCGCGACACCCGTTTGGAGCGTGTCAAAGGATATTTCGCCAAAACCACCGAGGAAGGGGCCGTTTTGCTGGATGAGACCTTTGCAAATCCCGGAGAACTTTACCTGGAGATCGGTTGCGGCAAGGGTGCCTTTATCACAGAGCTTTCCCGCCGTGTGGAAGGGAAGAGACTTCTTGCAGTGGAGCTGATCACCGACGCCTTGCTGATGGCCATGGAGAAGTGTGCCGCAGAAGATTGCAAGAATCTGATGTTCCTGAACGCCAACGCCGAGAAGATCCATGAGATCCTGCCCCCTCATTCCGTCAGCCGCCTGTACCTCAATTTCAGCGATCCCTGGCCCAAGAATCGGGACAGAGAGAAGCGACTGACCTCCTGCACCTTCTTGGAAAAATACAAACAGATCCTCGCACCGGGTGCAAGGATCTGCTTCAAGACGGATAACCGCCCGCTGTTCGATTTTTCTCTCCAGACCTTTCCCGCTTCCGGCTTCGTTTTGGAAAACGTGTGCTTTGACCTGCACAACGATCCCATGAATGATCAGAATATCGAAACGGAATACGAGCGTAAATTCAGTGAAAAAGGCTTCACCATCAATCGTTTGGAAGCGTATCTTCCTCTTTGATATAGTCCAGAACGATCTGCTTTTCGTCAAAGGGACGCTTTACCCCGCCGATGTCCTCGTAGGTCTCGTGTCCCTTGCCGATCAAAAGAATACAATCGCCTTCTCCCGCAACGGAGAGGGCTTTTTTGATAGCCTCTCTGCGGTCGATGATGATCTCGTATTTCCCGCCGCTGGGCTTCATGCCCACAAGGATATCTTCAATGATATCCTCCGTTTTCTCCAAACGGGAATTGTCCGAAGTAATAATAGAAAGATCAGAATTTTCTCCGATGGCGGAGCCCATGCCGTATCGTCTCAGCTTGGAACGGTTGCCGCCGCATCCGAACACGGAGATAATGCGGTTGGGGGAATACCGCTTGATAGTCTCAAACAAGCTTCTGCAGCTGAATTCCTCGTGAGCGGCGTCGATGATCACGGTATAGGGGCGATCAATGGGCACGATCTCCATTCTGCCTCTCACCCGCACGTCAAGGAGCCCTTTTTGCATAGATTCCGAGGAGATCCCCAGATCATGGGCTACCGCAATGGCACCTAAAGCGTTATACAGAGAGAAATACCCGGGAATGCCAAGCTCTACGTCAAAGGAATCCTTACCGCATACTGCAGTAAACCCGGTCTTCAGCCGATGATCCTCCATTGTAAAGATAGGCTCCTTGGCAGAATAGAAGGTATTCTCATTCAAAGAGAACGTCTTAACCGGACAAGAAGCGCCATCAACGATCTCCTTATAATGACCGTCGTCTTCATTTACGTAGCAGATCTTGCATTGCTCGAAGATCTGCTTTTTGCAAGCAAGATACTCCTCAAAATCCGCGTGCTCGTTTTTGCCGATGTGATCGGGGGAGATGTTGGTGAAAATACCCGCATCAAACTCGATCCCGTAGGTGCGATGAAGCTTAAAACCTTGAGAAGCGGCTTCAATGATCACCGCCTTGCATCCCGCATCCAGCATTTGTCTGTAAAGCTTGTGCAGGAGATAGGATTCCGGCGTGGTATTGGCCGTGGTTTCAAAATGATCTCCGTAATACACACCCGTAGAGCCGATCACCCCTGCGGGAATACCTGCGGCTTCCAGAATGCTTTTCAAAATAAACGAAGTGCTGGTTTTGCCCTTGGTTCCGGTAACCGCAACGGTGAACAGTTTTTCCGCGGGTTTGCCGAACAAATTGGCGGAAGCCAGTGCCAGGAATTTGCGGGTGTCCTCCGTGTAAATGACCGTTGCGTCCTCGGGAAGATCGACCTCCTTGCTGCAGGCAAACACCCGGACGCCTTTATCGTAAGCCGCCTTGGCGTATTCGTGCCCGTCGAACACGAAGCCTTCGATGCATACGAATACGGTATCCGATTGCATTTCCTTGCGGGTGTCGTACACGATATCCCGGATGACGACATCCGAGTTTCCTGCTATGGTACAGGGGATTCCGTTCAGCAACTCTTTTACTGTCATGTTGTTTTCTCCGTCATTCTGTAAAATCTGGGATCTCGCCCCAAAATACGATCTTCGCTTGGCTGGAAACAGTCAGTTCCTCTTTTTTCGGGTCTATCTCCACCGTAAGGGTACCGCCCGGCTGTTCCACAAAGACCTGCGTGCTACAAAGCCCCTGGGTATAGGCGGAAAATACCGCTGCAGCGGAGCCGGTGGAGCAGGAGAGGGTTTCCCCGCAGCCTCTTTCCCAGGTGCGCATAGCGAAACGGTTTTCCGAAAGGATCTTCACGAACTCAACGTTGGCACGGTGGGGGAACAGCGGATGCTTCTCCAGACGCGGTGCATAAGCAAAAAAATGTTCGTCGGAAAGCTCCTCGGTAAAAACCACGCAATGGGGATTCCCGAAGGAAATAGAGGAAGAATGAAAAAAGATATCTCCCAGCAGGATTCTGTGATCCGAAAATAAAACCTCGGGATAGGGAAGCGCGACCGAAACTGAGGAGATTTCGTCTCCGTCATATCGAAGAAACACCCTTCGAATACCCGCTTTTGTTTCAATGCAAATTTCTTCCTGTTTTTCTTCGCGAGAGAGGGCGTACAACGCTCCGGAGCATTGTAATGCATTGCCACAAAGCTCCGCTTCCGTTCCGTCGGGATCAAAGATCCGCATCCGGAAATCTCCTCCTTCGGCGGGGCAAAGCAATACCAACCCGTCGCCTCCCACTCCGAAATGCCTGTCGCACAGGAAGAGGGCGTACTTTTCGGGGTGTGGCACCTTTTGGGAATGTGCATCTATATAGATGTAATCGTTTCCGTTGGCGTGCATCTTGGTGAACTTCATGGGTCTCTCCTAAAATTATAGCATTTTTTATGATGTTTGCAAGAGCAAAATCCCAAATTGCGAAAAAAATTATGAAATTTGAAAAAAACTCTTGTCCTTTTCGGAAAAATGTGTTAATATCATCATGACTATTTTTGTTTCACCGGAGGGACGACGTGGAAAACGGTTTTTACGCAATGGCGTTTCGAATGAAATATATTCGCCGCTGGGGGTTGATGTATTCCGTCCACCCGGAGAATCTTTCTACCCATTCCCTGGAGGCGGCTTTGTGCGCACACGCCCTTGCTGTCATTGGCAATAGCCGCTTTGGCAAGCATTACGATGCAGATCGCATTGCCACCAAGGCGTTGTTCCACGATCTTCCCGAGATCTTTACGGGGGATATTCCCACGCCCGTAAAGTATTACAGCGAGGATACCCACACTTCTTATTCTGCGGTGGAAGATGCTGCTCTTGAGAAGCTGTTTACCATGCTTCCTCCCGAGCTTCGCCCTTCCTACGAGGAGCTTTTCGAGTACACGCCCGAGGAGCGCCGACTGATCAAAGCGGCAGACAAGATCTGCGCGCTTTTGAAGTGCAGGGACGAGGCTCATTTCGGCAACCCCGAGTTTTGTGAAGCGGAGAAAACGCTTCTGCAAAGTATTCTGGACTCCGGTTGTGAGGAAGCAAACTATTTCTTAGAATCCTTCGGCGAAAGCTTTTCTAAGCCGATCGATACGTTGATCCAAAACAAAAAACATTGATCAAAGGAGAACTTTTATCATGAAAATCGGTCTTATTTCCGACTCTCTTCGTCTGCCTTTTGCAGAAAGCATTTCCGCCGCCGCAAAACTTGGCGTTACCGGTGTGCAGAAGTACCTGACCGGCTGGGGAGGCTTCGGCGCAGAGGATATGACTCCCGCAAGAATTCGCGAGATCCGTGACATCATGGATTCCAACGGTCTGATCTTCTCTGCCTTCTGCGGAGATTTCGGCATCGATCTGGATAATGACGAAGTAATTGAGAAATCCATGCGTGTTCTTGACAAGGCAAAGGAATTGGGATGCAGCATCGTTACCACCCACATCGGTCATATCGAGGACGGCGACAGTCCCCGTATGGAAAAGCTTCGCAACAACTGTTACAAGCTTGCCGCCTATGCGGACAGCATGGGATCCAAGTTTGCTTGCGAGACAGGTACAGAAAAGGCCGTTGCCATGAAGAAGTTCCTGGATGAACTGGGCGCAAAGGGTCTGGCTACCAATATGGACCCCGCAAACCTGGTTATGGTTGCCAAGGACGATCCCGTACAGGCTGTGTACACCCTGAAGGACTACATCGTTCACACCCATGCCAAGGACGGCATTGTGACCGATAAGACCGAGTACGGCTGGCTGGAGGTTCCGTTGGGCACCGGCGGTGTGGATTGGGATAATTACCTCAAAGCACTGAACGACATCGGCTACGAAGGCTACCTCACCATCGAGCGAGAAGTGGGCGAAAACCCCGGCGCAGATATTGCAATGGCTGTGGATTTCCTGAAGGGTAAACTTTCCGCTTTGGATATCAAGCTGGGCTGATTTCTGTAATCTATTTCGGATGGGATTTGATCCCTTCGTACAAACATCACGCTTTTTTGACAGTATATGAGAAAGATCAAGATATTTGACACCACGTTGCGTGACGGCGAGCAGATGGTTGGCGTGGGTATGAACATTGCGGACAAGGTCCGAATTGCAGGCGTCCTTGCCAAACTTCGGGTGGATTTTATCGAAGCGGGGTTCCCTGCTTCCTCTGTTAATGACCGTAAGGCGGTTGAGCATATTTCTCAGCTGGTGGACGGCTGTACCGTGGTAGCTCTCGCAAGAGCAAATCGCGAGGACATCCGTATTGCCGCCGAGGCGCTCTCCAAAGCCGTGCGGAAAAGAATTCATATTTTTATCGCCACCAGCGACCTACATCTTGAATATAAACTGCGTATTTCCAGACAGGAGTGCCTGGAGCGTATCCGTGACAGCGTTTCCTACGCCTGCTCTTTGGTAGACGAGGTGCAATTCGCCGCCGAGGATGCCAGCCGCTCCGACCCGGAATTCCTGTGCATGGCCTATCAGACCGCTGTGGATGCGGGTGCGTGCTGTATCAACGTGCCCGATACTGTGGGGTACTCTACTCCCGGGGAGTTCGGTGAGTTGATCGCTATGTTGTCCAACCGCATCCGTAAGGGTGGAAAGCCTGTGGAGATCGGCGTGCATTGCCACAACGATCTTGGGCTAGCGGTAGCCAACACCCTTGCCGCCATCGAAAACGGCGCCACCCAGGCGGATTGTACCGTAAACGGCATCGGCGAGCGGGCAGGGAACACCTCCCTGGAGGAGCTGGTCATGGCATTGAAGGTGCGTTCTTCCGTTTACGGATGTGACACCAACGTGGATACCACCATGCTGTCAAAGGCCAGTAAGACCGTTTCTGCGGTCTCCGGCATTTATGTTCCGCTGAACAAAGCCATTGTAGGAAAAAATGCTTTTGCCCATGAGTCCGGCATCCATCAGCATGGCGTTCTTGCCAACCGCAACACTTACGAGATCATGTCTCCCCAAATGGTGGGGATCCGGGAAAGCTCCATCGTACTGGGCCGCCTTTCCGGCCACCACGCCTTCGAAGAAAAGCTTGCGGAACTGGATCTCCACCCGGAAAATTCCGTGGTGGAAGCCGCGTTTGCCAGATTCAAGGATCTGGCTTGCCGCAAAAAGGACGTTTCCGACGAAGACATCCGGGCTTTGGTGGAGGAGGCCGTTATGGACTCCCATATTGAGGACGGATACGAGTTGGATACCTTCCAGACCCAAAGCGGAAATCGGGTGAAAGCCATGGCGCTGGTCTCTCTGTCCCGCGGCGGGAACACCTATTCCGAAGCGGCAACCGGAGAAGGCCCCATTGATTCCAGCTTCAACGCTATCAACCGTATCGTGGGCAAGGAGTTTAAGCTGATTAATTATTCCATCAAAGCTCTTACAGGCGGTACAGATGCCTTGGGCGAGGTGCGGGTACGCATCTCCGACGGGGAGCAGGAATATCTCGGGAAGGGCGTCTCTACTGATATTATCGCTTCCAGCATCAAGGCGTACGTAAACGCCATTAACCGTGCACTTTTTGCCGGTATCTGACACAAATAAAAAAATAATATAAAACAAGCATTATGGAGGAAAACATGAAAAACATTTTCAAGCGTTTCTTGACCTTGTTCCTCGTCTCCCTGCTTCTGGTGAGCTTGGTTGCTTGTGGTTCCAATGAAGGCACCACCGAGACTTCTTCAGCTCCTGCAGGCACTTCCGATGAGACTTCCAAGGAAGAGAATCCCGATCTCAGCTATCTGGACGAAAACGGCATGTACGTTCCCAAGGTGGGCGTTCTTGAGGAGTATGCCGGCGAAACCTTCGACATTCTGGTCGTTGGCGTCAGCAGCGGTACCTATCAGTCCGATGACTTTACTACCGAAAGCGGTGGCAACGGTGGTATCGACTACGGCGATGCGTTTTACGGTGAAGTCGGTGCTCGTAACGACAAGATCGAAGAAGTTTATGGCATTACCCTTGAAGTATGGAAAGAGGATAGCGCTGTAGACAAAGCGAAAACCGACGCAACCTCCGGTACCGCTACCTATGACGCAGTGATTCTTAACGTTGGCAACCTAGCATCTCTTGCGCAGGATAATCTGCTTTGGGACCTCAACTCTTCCGAGTTTGAGGGGTATCTTGATAAAGAGGCTCCTTGGTGGGCAAAAAGCGCCAATGATGCCTATTCCATCGATGGCAAGCTGTATTTCATGACCGGTGACATCACCATCATGAACAAGGTCAACACCTGGTCCATGCTTTTCAACAAGGAAATGATCGTTGACTACGGTCTGGACAATCCCTACGATCTCTTTGACGCAGGTACCTGGACCTTCGATAAGATGTGCGAAATGGCAAAGGCCGTCAGCACCGCTTCTCCCACCGTTGCATGGGATGATGAAACCGTAACTTGGGGTATGGTTACCGCTGCCGGTGACGCTTACCAGTTCTTCGGTGGCTCTGGCCTGACCGTTTGCCAGAAGGACACCAACGACCTTCCCATCCTGACCTTCGGTACCGAAGCGTCCATCACGCTTGCAGAAAAGGTTCTTAGCGTTATGACCACCGCTGATTGGATGCTGTATGCAACCGATGCAACCGGTGGCCCCACCGGCAACGTATGGACCGACTCCTTCAACGTGTTCAACAACGGCCGCGCTCTGTTCCGTCCTTCCGGCTTCTCTGCGGTTACCAAGGCAAGCTCCTGGGCGAACATCGAGTTCGGTATCATGCCCATGCCTAAGATGGATGCAAATCAAGAAGGCTACTACACCGTTACCAGCGGTTCCTGGGCGGCAGCTATTTTGAAGAACAACTGTGATCACCAGTTCTCTGCGTACATGTTGGACGCTTTTGCCGCAGGCGCAAAGAACTACGTTACTCCCGCGTACATCGAAGTTAACCTGAAGAGAAAGTCTCTCCGCGATAGCGAATCCGAGAGAATCCTTGAGTATATCTTCGACAGCATTGTTTACGACGTTGGCGCTGTATACGACTTTGGCGGCATCTCTTCCATGTTCTCCAAGCTTGTAACGGAGGGCAATGCCGATATCGTATCCTCCTTCGAGTCTGTGGAGACGCAGGCGCTGGATGCCATTGAAGACGTGATTGATGCATACGCACAAGATAACGAATAATTAAACCTCGAAAAGCTCGGCTTTATGTCGAGCTTTTCTTTTTAATTGTGTGTAAAATAGACAGAAAGAGCGTTTTTTGAGGTTTCTTTATGCGGCGCATCTTGATTTTTACGAATGAAACGGGTATAATGATATTAATTAAAATCAACAAAGGAGCATTCATATGAAGTTTATTGCTAAGAAAACGCTTTGCGCTATGCTTTTGCTGGCCATGCTTATTTCTATGGTGGCATGTGGCGGCAATACTGTACAAAACACCAGCAGCGAAGGCGAGAGCGTAGAATCTCATACCTCCCAGGAAACCAGTACGGATCCCGAAACTCTTTACCTGGATGAAAACGGTAACTACGTACCTAAGCTTGGCGTTCTGGACGAATACAAAGACCGTACCTTTACCGTTGTGGTGAGAGGTGAATATTACGGCACTTATCAGTCCGACGACTTTACCACCGAGACTGCCGGAAACGGCGGTATTGATTACGGCGACGCTTACTATAAAGAGGTTGGCGCACGTAACGACAAGATTGAGGAAGACTACGGCATCGAGCTTGTTGTGGAAAAGATTGAAAATCCCAGAGCGGCGATTGAAGAGGATGCCCAGTCCGGCGGCAGACTATACGATGCAGCCGTGATCCACGTGGTGGAGGACGCCGCTGTCCTTGCGCAGGACGATCTGCTTTGTAATCTTTATACCCTGAAAAATTTCGATTACAGCGCTCCCTGGTGGGATGCCAGCGCAAACGAGGCGTATTCCATCGGTGATAAACTGTATTTTACTACAGGTGATATCACCATTATGAACAAGGCCAACACCTGGTGCATCCTGTTCAATAAGCAGATGGTCACCGATTATAATCTGGAGAATCCCTACGAGATGTTCCGTAACAATACCTGGACCTACGATAAGCTGGCGGAAATGGCTTCTACCGTCCATAACGCCGTAGGTCCCGAGGATATGGAGAATCCCGACGCCGTGTTCGGTATGGTTACCGCATACGGCGATGCCCTGGAGTTTTACGGCGGATCGGGCATGACCCTCTGCTCCAAGGATGCCCGGAACTATCCCTCCCTCGCTTTTGGCGGCTCAGAGGCCTCCGTCAATCTGGCATCTACTGTTCTTACCAACCTCCGTAATGCGGATTGGAAGATCTACGCCCAGACGCCCAACGTTGGTATGCAGCCCGCCTTTAAGCTGTTCTGGACCGGCAGAGCATTGTTCCGCCCCTCCGGCTTTACTGCAGTGACCAAGTGTCGTTCTCTTGCGGAAATGGAGTTCGGTATCCTTCCTATGCCCAGAGTAACGGAGACCCAGGACGGGTACTATACCACCTCCACCGGTACCTTCGTGGCCTGTATTCCTAAGAATTGTAACGATCCCGAGTTCTCCGCGTATATGCTGGATGCTTTTGCGGCAGGCGCCAAGAACTACGTGACCCCCGCATATATCGAGGTTAACCTGAAGCAGAAGTCTCTTCGTGACGACGATTCCGAGGCGATCCTTGAGTACATCTACAGCCATATCATTTATGACGTAGGCAGAGTCTACAACTTCGGCAAGGTATCCTCCGTTATGTTCGATTTGGCCAAGAACAGTAGCGTCGACGTGGTTTCCAGCATGGACAGCATCCGCGATCTCATCAATATGGAGATCGACGATCTTATTGCCGACTACGAGGGCAACGAAACCTGAACGACATCCTTTTCATACCCGGCTTACAACGACGTAAGCCGGGTGTTTTTGTACAACGAAAACCACGCGATAGTCGCGTGGTTCAAAAGAGGTTAACCGTTGAGAAAAAATCCTCCGATTGTGATATAATGAATTTGACCTGCC
>JAZNPH010000077.1:0-6417 GCA_045589515.1 Eubacteriales bacterium
AGAGGGAAAGAAGTGAAGAGGAAAGGATATAACTTTACCCGTGTAGGGGTAGATCAGACTTTGAGGAGATCCCTTGCGGTTTTGCTTTTTAGAAATTGCCGCAAAAAGAACTACGTATCCATAGACAATGGGCAATTTCAATAAGCAAAACTTCGACGCGCGCGGAAATATACCGTATTGCATAGCCGTAACGGCTCTATTCCGCGCTTGCTCAGGGTGACCAAGTCGGCGTATGGCTTCTGATTTCTGCGTAGTTTTGTTACGCCGACGTCAAAAACGATAAATCGTTTTTGGAACTGCAGATGGAAGTGTAGGGCGGGAGTGCTTCCAACGTCAGCGTGTCATCCTGAGGGAGCCCGAAGGGCGAGTCGAAGTTTTGCGGAGAAGAAAAGGCGTTTACGCCGTTCGGAGCAAAACCGAGACCTGCGATAGCAGGTTGAGGGATATGAGACGAGTCTGATGTCCCTTTTCGAAAGCAAAGAACTGTTTATTAGTAACAAGCAGAACGCAGAATGGCCGTATCGAAAGACATTCCCATACCCTCAAAAAATGCGGGGCATTTTTTGCCTTCCGTTCGGGTTTACACCACTCACGGAAGTTCGACGCGCGCGGAGATATACCGTATTGCACAGCCGTAACTACTACGACCCGCGCTTGCTCAGGGTGACAGTGTCCCTACGGGGTGCTGTTCATCCTTTGGTTTTGCTTATAAAATATATTCTTTCTCCAAAAACGACAGTTTTTGGCAAGCAGGTTTTCTTTTTGGATTCTTAAACCTTTTTCTTTCCAAAAAGAAAAAGGTTTAAGCGTACTTCTTGACTTTTTTTTCAATCAATGCTATACTGACTACGATTGACATAACAGAAAGGATTCTTACTGTATGACCAGACGGGAATCGAGAGAAAAAGCAGTTTGTTACTTGTACGAATACGCCTGCCAGCCTGAGCTGAGCGCGGACACCATCGTCCAGACGGCGGTGGAGGAGCGCGGGGAGACCACCAGCGGCTTTGCCAGAATGCTGTTCGAGACGGTGATCGACAACCTGGAAGAGGTTGACGCAAGAATTTCCGACGCCTCCGACAACTGGAGCTTCAAGCGGATCAACAAGGTGAGCCTTGCCATTCTGCGCCTTGCCACGGCGGAGCTTTGCTGTCTGCCCGACCCCACTCCCGACGAGATCGCGGTAAACGAGGCTTTGGAGCTGGCGAGACTGCTGGACAGCGAGAAGGCCGTGCCCTTTATCAACGGCGTGCTGGCAAAGGTGATCCAGATCAGAGGTTAATTTCCGTTTGAGGTTTTTATGGAACAGGCAGTAAAAGCGGTCACAGTCGAACAACTGAATACCTACATCCGCGACTACCTGTCCGGCGCTCCCTACCTCTCCCACGTGACGGTGAAGGGGGAGCTTTCCAACGTGCGGGTGTACGGCTCCAGCGGGCATATCTACTTCACTCTGAAGGACGAAAAATCCACCATCCCCGCCACCATGTTCGGCGGCATCGGCAAGCTGAATTTCCAGCCGGAAGCCGGGATGAAGGTGGTCTGCACCGGCAGAGTCTCCGTGTTCGTGCGGGACGGTCAGTACCGTCTCTACGCCGATTCCATGGAGCCGGACGGCATCGGTGCCCTTGCCATCGCCTTTGAGCAATTGAAAAGAAAGCTGGACGCAGAGGGGCTTTTCTCCCCTATGCACAAGAAGAAAATACCCAAGATCCCATTCCGTGTGGGGATCATTACCGCCGCCGGCGGTGCGGCTTTGCGGGATATGATCAACGTCACCCGTCGCCGTTTCCCTGCGGCAAAGCTGCTCATCGCCCCCGCCACGGTGCAAGGACCCAACGCACCTCCCGAGCTGATCAGAGCCTTGCATCTGCTGGACGATAACAACCTTTGCGACGTGATCATCATCGGCCGAGGAGGCGGCTCCATGGAGGATCTGTGGTGCTTCAACGACGAGGGATTGGCAAGGGAGATCTACGCCTGTAAGACCCCCATCATCTCCGCCGTGGGCCATGAGATCGACTTCACCATTTCCGACTTCGTGGCGGATCTCCGCGCTCCCACCCCTTCTGCGGCGGCGGAGCTGGCGGTGCCCGATATGGTGGAATTGGGGCGGAAGTTCGGCAACGTACAGGAAAAAATGAAAAATTCTCTGCAGAACAGGGTCAGCGTTATGTCCCAAAGACTGCAGTTCTTGGCCACCCGCCCGGTGCTGGCCTCTCCCCAGGCGTATTTTGACGACAGAAAACAGCAGATCCTGTCCCTGGAGGAGCGTTTGGCAAGGGCTTTGGTGGTATCGGAGGAGCGGAAGAAGCAAAAGCTGCAATTGCAAGCGGAAAAGCTTTCTTCCCTCAACCCCCTGGCCATTCTGGAGCGTGGCTTCTCCGTGGCCTTGAAGGAGGACGGCAGTATCCTCCGCACCCCCTTGGACGTTCAGGCGGGGGAGGTCTTCACCCTGCGGATGAGCAAGGGAGAGATGAAAGCTGTCAAAACAGAGGAGATCTAAGTATATATGGCAAAAATCATCCGTGCAATGACACAGGACGGCTCCGCCAGAGCCTTTATCATCGAAGGACGGGACATTGTGAACCGCGCCATCGAAATCCATCACACCGCACCCACCGCCACCGCGGCTCTTGGTCGCGTGCTGTTGGCAACCTCCCTTATGGGAAGCATGATGGGAGAAAAGGAAGACGCCTTGACCTTACGCTTCCAGGGGGACGGGGAAGGGGGCACCGTGTTGGCCTCCTCCGATTACAGCGGCAACGTCCGCGGCCTCATCGGCAACCCGGAGTGCGACCTGCCCCTGCGGGAGAGCGACGGCAAGCTGGACGTAGGCAAGTGCATCGGTAACGGTTACCTCACCGTGATCCGCGACGCCGGAGGCAAGGAGCCCTGGCAGGGGACCTGTGAGATTCAAAACGGCGAGGTGGCTCAGGACATCGCATACTACTACGCCTTTTCCGAGCAGGTGCCCACCCTTTGCGCCCTGGGCGTTCTGGTGGACGTGGATTATTCCTGCAAGGAGGCGGGGGGCATCATCGTTCAGCTTTTGCCCTTTGCCGACGAGGCCGTGGCGGAAAAACTGGAGGAAAACGCAAAGAAAATGCCTCCCATCACCACCGCCTTGCAGGTGGCGTCTTTGGAGGACATTCTGGCAGGGTATCTGGACGGCATTCCCTTCGATATTTTCGACGAGTTTGATTGCGGCTACCGCTGTGACTGCTCCCGTGACCGCACCGACCGTGCGCTGATCTCCCTGGGCAAGAAGCAGCTCCGGGAGCTTATCGACGACAAGGAAGAAACCGTAGAGATGACCTGCCGGTTCTGCGATCATATTTACAAGTACTCTAAGGACGATTTGAGAGCGCTTTTGGAGAGTTTATAAGAGAAGAAATTAAGGGCCTTTTCTTTGGAAAAAAGAACAAGTCGGCGCATTGCTTTATACCGTGGTTAGCGGTATACCGCCGACGTCAAAAACGACGCTGTCGTTTTTGGAACCTTGGGCACATGACAAACTTAAAAACCCAAAAGAAACCGTAGTGCCGAAAACTGTCGTTTTCGGGAGGGGTGAATATCGATTGCCCAAGCCTGTAAAAACGGCGGGGGCAGGTGTGGCTACGTGTCATTCTGAGCACGCGCGGGTCGTAGCCCCTGTGGCTACGTATTACAGCAATCTCCGCGCACGTCGAAGTTTTGCGTAGGTGAGCGTAGCGAACGAAGCAAAACCGCCGCAGGCGGGATCTACTGAGAGTCTGATGTTCCTTTTTTGGGGGCAAAGAACTGTTTTATCAAAAAGAACGTAAGTTTACCTGTGTAGGGGTAGATCAAATTCGTAGGAGATCCCTCAACCTGCAAGCAGGTCTCGGTTTTGCTCCATCCCTCGTCGCGTTGCGACGACTGCTTCCGCAAAACTTCGACTCACGCTCCGCGTTCGCTCAGGATGACGACAGCGGTGGGATTGTCCGCAAATCTTTACCCAAGGATGACAGTGCTCCAACGCACATGAAAAAGACCTGGACGGGTCTTTTTTCACTCTGAAACTTCGGAGCTGCTTTCCGACAAAATATCCTTAATGGTTTGACCCGGCTCGGGAGAATCGCATTTGTCCGGAATATATTTTTTAATCAGACTGTTCCACTCCTTCTCGTTACAGCCGTAATGGTTGATGTCGATGACTTCACCGTTTGCGTCGCAAGTTTCACCGTATCCTTCGCTGGAGATCAGCGCATAGGTACCGTCGGTATAATTGAGTCTCAACACATAATTTCCCCATTCAAAGCTGGGATCTACTGCTGCAAGGACGATGACCATTGTTTCCTCAAAACGGATCTCTGCAAGTTCTTCCAAAAAAGCATCCGTTTGATCCTCCGGCAGGGTATAGAGCAAAGCGTTCGAGAAGTTCTCGTCCCCCCGCAGATCGTAAAATTGCACGGAAGTAAGCTGTTCTTTTTCGATGTCATCGTAGTGCTTATCGAAGGTTAGAACAATACAGCCGGACAAAGAAAACAGAACACCCAAAAGCAAAACGATCCCAAGGAACAATTTACATTTTTTCATGGAAACAGCTCCTTTCGTATCCTTTTTTCGGGTACAGTTTACCATAAAAGGGGAAAAAAAGCAATCTTTTTTGCAAAAAGCTTGCGTGAAATATTCGGCTGTGCCGAATTTGAAATAATTCACTCCGTGAATTGTGAAATATTGCTCCCTTCGGTCGCAATGTGAAATGAAATAAATCCCCTCACGCGCCGCAGCGCATTTCACACGCGAAGCGTATTTCACGCACGAAGTGCATTTCACAAATCCCGCAAGGGATTTATTTCACTGAAAAAAGCCATCCGCTTACGCGAATGGCTTTTTTTGGTGGAGCATAGGGGACTTGAACCCCTGACCCCAACACTGCCAGTGTTGTGCGCTCCCAACTGCGCTAATGCCCCGTGCGAGGTGTAGTATACCACACCTTGTACTTGTTTGTCAAGAGAAAATTTGGGAGATTTCAGCGATATTTTTCCGCCATGTACTCAATGGCCATGCGGTAGCTGTCAAACCCGTGTCCCTGGAAGGTCTTGACACAGCAGGGGGTGATGAAATTCACCTTGCGGTAGTCCTCTCGGGAGGTGGTGTCCGTCAAATGTACCTCCGCGGTGGGGATGGCAACGGCCAAAAGAGCGTCGTGGATGGCGACGCTGGTATGGGTATAGGCTGCGGGGTTGAAGACGATGGCGTCAAACTCTCCCAAAGCCCCCTGGATCTTGTCTACCAAGGCGCCCTCATGGTTGGACTGGTAACACTCAAAATCCACGCCCAGGCCCTCACAGACCTCCTGAACGAAGGATAAAAGGGCCTTGTAGCTCTGCTTGCCGTAAATTTCCGGCTCCCGTACACCCAGCATATTGATGTTGGGGCCGTTTAAGATGAGGATCTTCATACCTGTTTTTTCTCTTTGGGAAGGATAATCTTCCGCTTTTCCTTCTCGGATGCTTGGCGGTACAAAGAGATCTTCCGCCCGATGGTCTGCACCGCCTCACAGGAAAGGGCGATACAAAGGGCGTCGGAAACCTCTCTGGGGGTCATGGGGCAAGCCTCCAGAACGGTGAGCTTGATGATCTCGTGGGCTTCCAGAGAATCGGAAAGGGTCTTCACCAGATTGTCGGTGATGCCGTTCTTGCCCACCTGCATGATGGGGGTGAGCTGTGCGGCGATGGAGCGGAGATACGCCCGCTGTTTGGTTGTGATCATGTAGAATTCCTTTCGGGAGCAGATCAAAGCGAAAACGATTCGCCCAGATCCTCCCAATTTGGGTTTTTGGATTGGATCAAAAGAATTTTCTTTTCCCGCGTCCAGCGCTTCAACTGCTTTTCCCGGGAGATGGCGTTTTCCACCCCTGCAAAGGGTTCAAAATACACCAATTTGCGGGTGTTGTACCGCGCGGAGAAGTGATGCTCCCCGCCCTCTTGATGCTGTGCCAGCCGCCGTGATAAATCGTTGGTGACACCGATGTATAAAACGCTGTTGGTCTTGTTGGTCAGTATGTAAACGTAGTAATCGTGTACGACCATGATATCCAACCTCGCTTTTACGTTGTTGTTTGGAGAAGTTAGGAATGTCGGCGAAAGAAAACTGTGTATAAGCCAAAACCCACCCCAACCGTCATCCTGAGCACGCGCGGGTCGTAGTAGATGTGGCTACGTATTGCAGTCATCTCCGCGCACGTCGAAGTTTTGCGGAAGGAACGGAGTGGATGGAGCAAACCCGCCGCAGGCGGGATCTCATAAGAGTCTGATGTTCCTTTTTCGAAATGAAAGAACTGTTTTATCACAAAGGATGTAAGTTTGCCTGTGTAGGGGTAGATCAGACTTTGAGGAGACCCCTTACGGTTTTGCTTTTTAGAAATTGCTGTAAAAGGGACTGCATATC
>JAZNPH010000078.1:0-1752 GCA_045589515.1 Eubacteriales bacterium
GGCTTCAAACGCTGTTCCTTAAAACACAAGATCGGTCCGCAGGAGAAGTTTTGCAACAACTATCCTCCTTGCCGTGAGGTGTGGAGCAGCGGGAAAAAGGTGGTAAAGTTCATCGGCTACGACGCGGGCGAACAATACCGAAGTGATAAGGTCCTTCTGCGGGACCTGGCAGACCCCAAATACAGCAAGTGGTATCCCCTGATGGAATGGGGATGGAATCGGGAGGATTGTATCCGGGAGATCGAGGCGGCAGGATTGCCGCAGCCCGGTAAATCCTCCTGTTTTTTCTGCCCGAGTATGCGGGCGGAGGAAATCATCGACCTTCGGGAGCAGCACCCGGACCTGTTCCGTCGTGCTATCGCCCTGGAGGATAACGCCCGGCCTAATCTCAAAACGGTCAAGGGTCTGGGACGTAACTATTCTTGGAAAGACCGATTTTTGAAAGGAGATATTTAATCTATGGCAACTGTTGATAAAATCCGCAATGATATTGCGAAAACGAAAGAAAAGATCGCGGAGCTGCAGAAAAAGCAGCGTTCCCTGGAGGCCCAGCTTGCAGAGGAAGAAAACCTGGAGATCGTCCGTATGGTTAAGGCCGTGAAGATGGATAACAAGGAGCTCACCGCCTTCCTGAAGGCATACGCAAGCGGCCTCATTACGCTGCCCGAGGATATGATGGCGGCGGACAGCGGAGCCGAGACCGAGGAAACGGAGGATATGAACGATGAAGCGTAAAGGAATGTTTCGACTTTTGGCCTGTCTTTTGGCGGTGGTGATGTGTACCACCGCTTTTTCTATGACCGCCTTTGCAAGCGACGGCGGCGCAGAATACGAGGAACCGCCCGTTATCGAGGATACCGAGCCCACCGAAGGAACTGCGGATATCGAGTTTCAGATACCGGAGGAATATCTTTCTCTTTTTGAGGGGATCGACCTTTCCGGCATTGACCTTGACGCCATTATGGATACTGTTCTATCCTTCATCGGCGGCATGGGTGATGTTTCGGAGGAAGAAAGGTCACCCGGACAGGTTGGAACTGTCACCACAAACGGAGCCCGATTGAACGTGAGAACGGGAGCCGGTCTTGATAACAGGGCCTTTACCCAGCTTGAGAACGGCGAGACCGTGGACGTGATCGGCACAGACGGTGAATGGGTCATGGTGCTTCTGCCTGAACGTATCGGCTACGTTCATTCCGATTATCTCACCGTAACGGATAAGCCCATCGACACAGAGCCGGATACAGGCGGCGGGCCCTCCTTCTCCCTTGTCTTCGATATGTTGGCGGGGCTGCTTGATATGTTCGGCGGTATGTTTGGAGATATGGGAGAAACGGGCGGCAACAGTAACGCCCTCACGCCTGACGGAAATATGACCCTCATTGACGATATCGGCAGTAGCGAGGAAAGCGGCAAGCAGTTCATCACGGTACAGACCAAAAACGGCAACGTGTTCTATCTCATTATCGACCGTGACGACGAGGGCGAATATACCGTACATTTCTTGAACCAGGTGGATGAAGCCGACCTTATGGCGCTTATGGAGGACGGCGAGGAAGAAACCGAGGCACCCACTTGTACCTGTACGGATAAGTGTTCGGTAGGCGCTATCAACACCGCTTGCCCGGTGTGCCTCATTCAGATCAGCCAGTGCGCGGGTGTAGAACCCCAGCCCCAGGAGCCGACAGAACCCACCGAGCCCGAGCCTCCGACCGATGATAGCGAAAAGAAGGGCGGTAATGAAGTCGGTGG
>JAZNPH010000079.1:0-14115 GCA_045589515.1 Eubacteriales bacterium
CTTATTTGGCACAACTTTGTTAACTACGCCAAGGAAAGTGACGTTGAGAAGCGTGCTATCTTATTAAGCTATGTGTTAACTACATTAAAAACTGATCGGAACAGCAGTTTGTCAGATCGTCCTGCTCTTCCGTTAGTTGCATAAACTTGAATTTGACGGAGGAGGGTGACATGAAGAAATTATTTGAATTGCAAACAAATTTAACTAACTATACATACCCTTTAACAAAAATAGCAGTATCAATGTTTATTATACTCTTTAGTATTTTCAGAAAAAGTCTATTCGTTATATCTTCAAAACCTCTCGATTTTTTGGTAACACTATTTTGCTTTATAGCAACTTTAGCTTCTATTTTGTGTATATACATTTCCATACCCGAATTGTTTTATGTTTGGAAAAACAAAAAAGCAAAACAAGAGGGAGTTGAATTTATGACAACTACTTCTTTCGACTTGGAACGAGTTATTAACCTTGTAAAAGAAAATGATATTATAGAATTTGAAATAAAATCAACAGGCGGGATAATAAAGGTTGGTTCAAGTTCGGATTGCAAGGTAGGCGATTCTGTGTTTTTTGATAAGCGATTTTATATTGAAAAAAATGAGTTCTTAACAGTAGAAGAATTTGAAGCAAGTCTTTTACAATATGGTACAGATGGAAAAATAAATGTAATCACCATTGATGGCGTAAAAGCAGAAAAGTGGTAATCCGAGTATAAATTGTCGAATTCCAATATGTCGAGTAGAGGAGAGAAAATACTCTCCTCTACAAAAAGTGCTAAAAATCAGTCATATTAAGTGACAGAGCCATTTTAAAAAATGTTCCAATCATATTTTGCATTACCTTTGCAAACAATACTCCTGCGGCAAAAATCGCAAACAGGGAAAGGAAACAGACATGATCAAACGTGTGTGCAGACCGATCTTGATTTTTTTGCTCGCAAGTATCCTTCTTCTATCTACAGGGGTGATCGCTTACGCAGAGCATCCCGTAAAAGAGGTGATCCCCGGAGGAATGGCCTTCGGGGTGAAGTATTATGCAGAGGGTGCCATCGTGATCGGTGTGTGTGACGTAGAAACCGCATCGGGGTTGGCCTCTCCCGCCGAAAGCGCAGGCTTGATGAAGGGCGACGTCATCATCGGCGCAGGCGGGAGCAAGGTGGAAACGCTGGAGACTCTGCTGGAGACGGTAAAGGGATGCGGCGGCAGGAAGCTTGAGATCGAATATCAACGAGAGGGAAAAATAAGCAAGGTCACACTCACTCCGGTGAAGGACAAGACCACCGGGGAATACCGCATGGGCGTGTGGGTGCGGGACAGCACCGCAGGCATCGGTACCGTCACCTATATTGATAAGGAAACCAAGGCCTTTGGCGGCTTGGGTCACGGGATCAACGACGCCACCACGGGGATCTTGATGCCCTTCGGCAAAGGAACCGTGGTGGACGTGACCATCAAGGGCGTGGTGAAGGGGCTGAAAAGCGTTCCCGGGGAACTCAAGGGGGAGCTTGGGAAGACGGAAAAGGGCATCCTCACCGGCAACACCCAGGCAGGTGTGTTCGGGATCTTTCACAGATTGCCCGAACAGCTTGCCTCCCCCATCCCCATCGGGAAGGCGGTGGCGGGGAAAGCCACCGTTCGCTCCTGCGTCAGCGGGGAGATCCGGGATTACGAAATTGAGATCAGCGAGATCTACAAAAACAGCGGACAGACGAAAAACTTCCTCATTCGCGTCACCGACGAAAAGCTCCTTGCCATCACCGGCGGCATCGTCCAGGGCATGAGTGGCTCCCCCATTATCCAGAACGGATGCCTGGTAGGCGCCGTCACCCACGTGCTGGTGAACGACCCTGCCAAGGGCTACGGGATCTTCATTGAGAATATGCTGGAAGCAATGGGGTAAAAATCAAAAAAGTGCTGAACCTTCCCATTGGGAAAAAGTTTGGCACTTTTCTCGTTTTTAATATTTCAGAAACATTTCCCAAATAAAGCGCAAATATGCCCGCTGTATACTATGCCCGTAAAATGAAGAAAGGATGGACGCAAGAAATGGTACAGGAAACGTTCAAGTACAGCTATTCCGCAAAGGAAGCAAAGGAGATCCGTGAGATTCGGAGCCGTTACCTCCCCGCAGAGGAAAACAAGGTGGAGGTACTGCGCCGCTTGGACCGCAAGGCACGGGAGGCGGGAAAGCTTTCCGCTTTGGTGATCGGCGTGGTGGGCTGTTTGATCTTCGGTGTGGGGATGTGCTTCGGGCTGAAGGTGTTGGGAGACAGCATGGCGGTGGCAGTGGTTCTGGGCATCTTAGGCGCAGGGGTGATGGGGTGTGCCTACCCCGTGTTCCGCTCCCGCTCCCGCAAGGCAAAGGAACAGCTCACCCCCAAGATCCTGGCGCTGGCAGACGAACTGAGCGAACACAACACGTCGGTTTAAAGCCGATTCCCCTTTTCCGTTTTGGAGAAGGGGTTCTTTTTTCAACCTGTGGTAGAATTAAGGCAAGAAAACACAACAAGAATACTATTGTAAGTTGAATCCTTTTGTGATATACTGGTGCCATGAGATAGCTATCCAAATTCAAAGACAAGGAAGAATTTTATGTTTGACCAAAAAGAATTCGGCGTAAAACTGCGCAATCACAGAAAGCGGCTGGGGCTTACCCAGGAAGAGGTTGCAGAACGCATCGGCGTTTCTCCCCAGGCGATCTCCAAGTGGGAGGCGGGAGACTGCCTGCCCGATTGTATCAACCTGAAGGCCATCAGCGACGAATACCATCTTTCCGCAGACGTATTATTGGAGACGGAGTCCGACGGGGACGTCAACGCCGTGGCGGACAAGATCGAACAGCTTGCCACGGAGTTTCTTTGGGCTTCCGCCAACAATGAACGCTACGAACAGAATCTCCGCAAGGAGATGGGCGAGGATCTCTGGAAGATGTGGAAGGGGATCTACTTCGCCGAGGTGGGAAACCGCAAGCTCCAGCAGGAAAGCAAACAGCGGGGCATCCTGCGGATCATCGGCTCCTTTGGCACCAAGGTGTGGGACGACGACGGAATTGCCTGTGTGGTGCAATCCCGTCTGATCGCGGAAAAAGCTCCCGCCTCCCCTGCCACAGCGGAGGTGATTCAGGCCCTTTGCACCCCGGAGGGACAGAAGCTGATCTCCGCCCTGTCCTGCGATGCTCCCACCCCCAAGCAGACGGTGCTGGAGCAGACGGGCATCCCCCTCCCCCGCTTGAACGAGCTTCTGTTGCTGTTCACCGAAAACAACGTCATTGCGTATTATACCGACACCACCGCCTGCGGCTACATGATCAGCGGTTTCTGCGGCATTGCGGCGTATATGGTGCTGGGCGCCATGTATCTGCTGGATAAAAAGCGGAACTACGAGGTCTCCCAGTATTTCGCCTGGGATTGATTCTCACCCTTCGCGAAAAATTCTCTCTTTATGCGTTATTGCTTTTTGGTTTTCTCCGTGATACAATGTGTTCGACGTCAAGAAAAACACACCCGGGGCGCTTAAAGAAAAGGAGTAACGCATATGAAATTACACATTGGAGAAGCCATCCGCAGGTTGCGGAAGGAAGCCGGGCTGACCCAGGAGCAGTTGGCGGACAAGCTGGGCGTGTCCTATCAATCGGTAAGCCGTTGGGAGCTGGGAGTTACCTACCCGGATATGGAGCTGCTTCCCGCTTTGACGGAATGCTTCGGGGTCTCGGCGGACGTTCTTTTGGGGATCCCCAAGGTACAGCGGGAACAGGAAGCTGAAAAAGCCCTCACCGCTCTGGCAAAGGCCTGCCGCGAAGAGCCCCTTGACACGGAAAAGATCTGCGCTCTCATCCGTGAGATCCGACGGGATCATCTCCACGCAAGCTGTTTTTGGAATTTTTGGTTCGGGGTCAGCACCCACGTTTACTGCCACCCCGCCATTCTCCCCGAGGTACGGCTGACGGTGGAGGCCATTCTGGAAAGCAACGCCTCCCGGGAGAAGAAGGAGGACGCGGTGGAAGCCTTTGCGGCCTTGGAGGACGACGAGCATATCGAAGACTTTCTGAATCGCTACGCCGCCACCCGTGACCTGCAAAAGGACACCCTGCTGTTGACCCGCTACCGCAAGCGGGGCGACAAGGAAAAAGCCGATCTTCTGCGGCAGGAGGCTCTGTTCCGCACGGTGGACAAGCTGGTGGGCAATTCCGGATTGTGGCTTGTGGGAGATTACGAGTAATTGGATCTCCCCGCCCTCCACGCCAAAAACAAGTTGGGAATGGAGCTGTTGAACGCCCTTTGCCGTGAGGAAAATGGCGTGGGGAAGCTTGATTTTTGGGTGGAACCCCGTCTGTGGATGGGCTTCCGCGAGGCAGGATATTTGGCGGCGGAGGGAAAGGAAGGGGAAGCCCTGGAAATGCTGGAGGATTCCGTTTCCCTTTTGGAGTCCACCATGGCGATCAGAGGGCAAAAGGCTCTCACCTGCAATTCCCCCTGGCTGAAGGATATGGTCTGGACGGCCACGGAACAGATCTGCACCCCCACCGGGGAGGAAGAGGGGCAGCGGGAGCTGTTCATCACCGACAGGAAAAACAATTGCTTCGTGGTCTCCCCCGCCCAATACGCCTATTATCTCACCACGGACAAGGACGACAGATGGTACACCCGTGAATGCCGTCTGCTGGATCCCATTCGCAAGCATCCCCGCTATCTCGCCTGCGTAGAACGGGTGGAGAAGCTTTTACAGCCTGTAAAGTCATAAAAAATGAGCCTACTGTTCGGTAGGCTCATTTTTCGTTATACCAATCTTTGTCCCAAGGCCTTGGGAGTTTCCCCCGCGAAGATGGCGCCTGCGTTCTCCACGTAATCATGGAAGGTGAGGTCTCTGTCTCTGTGGAGGTGGCGGGGAGGCTTTTGCCCCAGCTCGTACATCCACACACCCTCATAGCCTGTGGCAAGCAAGCCTTGGTACAGCTCCTGCCAGTTGATATCCCCTTCCCCGGGGAGCCAATGCTTTTCGTCCTTGAAATCGTAGTCGGAGATATGCACCGTGAGGATGCGGTGTCCCACCGTCTTCAAAAAGTCGGTATGCGTCCCCTGCAACAGGTGGTTCACGTCAAAGCAGACACGGAGTCTTTCATCGGCGGCAATCAGCTCTGCCAGCTCCTCTGCGGTGTTCCCCAAACAGGAGCGGGGCAGGTCCTCCACGGCGATGACGGCACCGTAGCTTTCTGCGATCTCCGCAAGCTTTGCAAGGGATTCCTTGGCGCAGGCAAGCTTTGCCGGGCGTTCCTCCTCTGCAATGGGTTCCCCGCTGGGGTGTACCACGAAGCGCTTTACACCGATGGCGGTAAAGGCGGCGATCTTCTGGGTAAAGTACGCCAGAACGTTTTTACGCACTTCTCCGTCGGTGGAGGAAACGTCCGCAAAGGAAAAGGGATAGTAGGGCAGGTGGCAGGACCAAAGCTCAACGCCGTATGCGTCCGCATTGGCCTTCAGCTCCTCCAGATCCAAGGCATCCAGATAGCCCTTCTCCATAGAGATCTCCACGGCCTCGATGCCTGCCGCGGCAAGGTTTTTAAAGGCTTCCTCATTGGGGGTGAAGCCGCAGGTGGAAAGTCCGATCTTCAACATATTTTAATCCTCCATCGTTTCACAAAGATCCTTCAGCCCTTTCGGGTTGAGGATGGGGTTGGCGAAAGGTTTCATGGCTAAGGCCAACAGTCTCATTGGGTTATCGTCGGCGGCCACACGGTTGGAATCCAGCTTGCCGCAGATGGTACAGCGGTGGATCAACGCCCACTCCCCGTTCTTCCGCACCCAAACGCCGATGGGCTCCATTTTGCCGTGGCAATCGGAGGCGCGGTCACCCGGCTCCTCGTCCAAATGCACGCTGGTGAGGCAGTAGGGACAATGGTTGCGGTGGTCGCTGCCCGCCCCCTCGGGAACCACCGTCTGCCCGCAATTCTTGCAGGTGAAGGGGTCGATACAGGGGTGGGTGCGGTAAAAATTCTTATCGTATTTCTTACGCTTATTCTCGCGGTTCATAGGCACCTCCGAAGTCTCCCGTGCTGCCCGTTGCACCGGTCATTTTGGCAATCTCCTCAAGTCTTTCAATAGGGAACGGCGGGTTTGCCAAAGGCTTGGAGGCCACGGACATCAGCTTCATGGGGTTGTCCCCACAGGTCACGGGGCGGGTCTCCATCTCCCCGCAGGATTTACAGCGCAAGATCAAGTCCCAGTTTCCGTCGGGCTTAACCCACACGCTGACAGGCTCCATAACGCCACCGCATTCGTATTCCGGGTCCTCGTCGGTATGGAGGGCGGACAGGCAGCTGGGACAATGGTCGCCTGCGTATTCTGTGCCGCAGGTGCGGCAACGAAGGGTTTCTTCCATAAAAAGGCTCCTTTTTTTAATGTAGGGGGGACGCTTAAGAACCTTTCTTTTTGAAGAAAGGTTCTTAAGAATCTCCAAAGAAACTTAATACCGAAAACTGGCGTTTTCGGAAAAATATTTTTATTTTGTCCTCACAATACGGGATTCCTAAGGGACTCGTCCCTTAGGCGGAGATTCTTAAGAGGCAGAGCCTCTTAAGCCCGTTATTCTCCGTCCTTCACGCTGGCGCCGGTGGAATAGTTGATGGTGATCCCGGGCTGGACGTTGTAGATAAACACGTTGAAGCAAACGCCATCTCCCTCGTCCTCCACGGAGTAGGCCTCCATCTGTACCCCCCTGCAAAGCAGGTCGTTGCCTACAAAAAGAGGGGTTACACGGTAGGCCACGTGATTGCCCGTCTCCTTGATGTAGTCCGCCACCATGTTCTCAAAGGGGAGCATCCCGTCCACGTTGAAATAGCGGGTTCCTGTGATGAGATTGCTCTTGTTGGCGTTTTCCGCAGACAACTGCCAGCCGATGAGGTGACAGCGGTTATATAAGTATTTTTGGGGAATGTTGTCGTACTTCGCCTGGATCCACCCGGAGGGGTACACACTGCTGATGCTTCCCCGCTCCTCATCCTTGGCAGGCATGGTCTCCAGCCCCAGGGAGGCGCTCACCACGCCGCATCTGCCCAGAGCGTCCAGGGGTGCATAAGCCTCGTAGGCAACGGGGGTCAGCTCTTCCTCCGTAAAGTTTGGCACGTTCCCCTCGATGGTGACGTAGGGCGATCCCTTGTACGGCGGGATCGCCGTTAGCGTTCCTGCGTCCTCAACGCTGACTTCCGATTGGGTAGCACTGCTTTCGCTTAACGGATCGGAAAACAGATCGGTGATCTGCTCGATTTCTTCGATACACCCTGTGAAGGCCAGAAGGATGGCCATCAAAAGGGCGGGTAAGAAAAGACGTTTGGTATACTTCACGTTCAAATCCTCCTATAAGTCTCGATGGTGATCTTCTCGTGGGAGGAGCCTGCCAGCTCCTCGGTATTGATCTTACGGAAATCCGCTCTGACGGTGGAGAGATCCAAAAAGGTATCCCCGGGGTAGCGGCGGTTCCAATGGCAGAGGATGAGTTCATCCGCCTGTTCAAGGTCAAAGGGGCCGTCCTCCACAAAATAGTAGCCCTCTCCGTTGCAGTCGGAAATCGGCTTCCCCGCGGGGAACAACTTTGCGGTATACGGAGTGACCCACAAAGGGGACTCCCCGATCAGGCTTTGTATATACTCGTTCAGAATACGGTCGCGGCTTTGGCGTTTACCGCAAAAAAGCATCCCGCCGCCGTGGTCGATGCAAAAGATCAATGTCATAGAGAAAGCCTCCTTTTATGAATATGATACCTTGTGTGAGAGATTTTGTCAAGTGTTCTTGATTTTTTCTTGATTTTATTGTATCATATACGGGAAGAAAAAGAAAGGAATATGATTTTTTTGAAAAGATTTTTCTGTCTGATCTTGACCTTAACGCTGTTACTCTGCGCCTGCGGAGAAACTGCAGAAAACACCTCCTCTCTCCCCGCCACGGAAAGCGTGGAGGAATCCTCCAAGGAAGAAAGTGAAGTCAGCAAGGTTTTTGAAGAGAACGAGCTGATCGGCGAAATCAATGCGTGTCTGACGGGGAAAGCTCCCGACCGTACCATGCTTGCCAAAAATCTGTTTGCCGATGCAAGCTACACCTTTAACACCAACACCAACGAAAGCTATACCGACCCCGATATGAAGAAGCTGAACGACGGCAACAAGCGGGATCTCTTTGACCAATTCAGCTGGGTTGGTTTTACGGGGAACACCGTCCCCACCATCACCTTTGATCTGGGGGAGGGGGAGCACGCGTTGGCAGACGTGGAGATCAATATGCTCCGCCAGGTAGCTTACGGCATAGAGCTTCCCGACAGCGTGATCCTTTCCGTTTCCGAAGACGGAAAAGAGTTTGTGAACATCTCCACTCTGAAATCTCCGGAAGACGTGGGGGAAGGCAACGTGTTCGTTTACCGCTTTGCCCTGCCCGTGACTGTCTCCGCAAGATATATCCGTCTCACCTTCCGCCGCAAGGCAAGCAATTTCCTGTTCTTGGACGAAATCACCGGGTATGAATACTGCGAGGACGGCACCATCGACCCGTCCACAGGAAACTCCACCGCAGAGGTCAAGCTGGTATACGACTACTACGAATACGATCTGAAAAAGGATGTTACCGTTGCAGTCAGCCCTACCGACAACGATTACGATATCCGCCAGAACCTGGCCCTTTTGGAGGGTGTGGAGGTGCAGGCAAAGCATTTCGATCCCTTTGATCCGTCGCACACCGCCTCCAACACCAATAAGGAAGGCCTTGCCAAATTGATTGATGGTCAAAAGGCGGCCAAGGCAGCCTACTCCGACCCTGCTTTTGTGCACTTCTACCGCGGTTGCGGACGTCATATCGTAGTGGACCTGGGCAACGAGATGGCGGTGGATTCCGTGGAAGCGGAATTCTTGAACAAGGTCAGCGTGGGCATTGCGGTGCCCCCTGCGGTGATGGTCAGCGTCAGCAACGACGGCGAAAGCTGGATCACCACCTACGGCGGCTCCACCATGGAATACGGCAGTAAGGAGGAGTGCCTCCACACCGTTTCCGCCGTCTTCAAGGAGACCTATCGGGCACGGTATATCCGCGTTTCCTTCACCACCGTGCCGGAAAACAATACCTCCTCCAACGTGTATCTTTCCGAGATCCGGGTCTTTGGCAAGAAGAACGCGGAGAACGTACCCGAGGCGCAGGACGACCCCTCCATCGTCATGGGGCGTTACCCCGATATCGAGGATCTTGGCTGTAACAACGTACTCCTGGCCGCGGTGAACGGCAACGCCAAGGAGAATCCCACCCGCAATCTGGACGTTGCAGGCGCCTTGAAGCACCAGGCGTATCTGGACGAGCAGGGCAATATTCTGGATACCTTCTACGATTCCGTGCTGTTCTGCCCCTCCAACAGCTTCCCCTTCACGTCCGATGTGAAGGTCAACGCGGATCTCTACCGTGCCGATATGTTCACGGAAGGCTTGAATCTTTACGCCTGGGACGGAGCGGCCAAGCAGGTACAGGAGGCCATTCCCGGCACGGCAGACGCCACCGTATGGCTGAACCTGATGTGTCCCAACAGCCAGCAAACCTGTCCCGACGTAGACGGGGACGGCAAGGCGGAGGATCTTTCCACCGTGGAGGGTCAGATGGCCTTCCTGAAATACCAGGTGGACGAATATCTGAAGGCCTGGGAGGAAGCGGATTTTGAGCATATTTCCCTGCTGGGCTTCTATTGGAACAACGAGACCATCCATAAGGATAAACTGGCCATGGAAAAGGCCGTCATCGGCGGGATCAACGCCTATATTCACGAAAAGGGCTACAAGAGCTTCTGGTGTCCCTATTACAGTGCCTACGGCACCTGGCTGTGGCAGGAGCTGGGCTTTGACGTGGCTTGCCTCCAGCCCAACTATATGTTCTACGTCACCGAGCCCACCCGCTTGACCAGCACCGCGGATACCGCAAAGCTTTACGGTATGTGCGTGGAGATCGAGATCGAGGTGGTCAGCGGTGAAGGCTCCGTTGGGAAATACCGGGAGTACCTCCGCGAGGGCTTTGACAGCGGCTATATGCACTCTGTGAAGCTGTACTACGTCAGCGGCACTCCCAGCGCCATCGCCTCCGCTTACGATTCCAAGGATCCTCTGGCTCACTCCGTGTACGAGGACACCTACCTGTACGCCAAGGAAAAGCTGGACGAAAGCTACAACCAGGGCAGTTCCGTCTCCATGGACGATATCAAGGATATCGTCTTACAGGTGGTTCACGGCAAAAAGGTGGATTTCGACCTGGCGCTTCCCGAAGGCTTGAAGGCGCGGATCATGGAAAGCTCGGTGTACGGCACCTTCCGACTGGATCTTTCCGGCAAGGGCTACTACCGCGCCATGAAAGGCTTCCGCGGAGAAGACCAGGTGGTTTTGGAGCTTTACGACACTGCAGGAAACAGAAAAACCGTCACCATTGCGGTGACGGTTACGGAAGAATAACTTATCCGTGTATGGAAACGCCTTGCGAAAGCAGGGCGTTTTTTCCGTGCAAAAGGGTTTCCTCCCGGGGGATCCATTCTTTGTTGGAAGCGTAGTCCATCCCAGCCGCCCTTGCCTTGGCATCGCCGTAAGGGTGGTAGGGCAACAGCTCTGCGCCCCCGCAGTTTTGCAGGCTTTGGTACAGCTTTGCAATGGCGGAATAATGGGTGTCACAGGTGTTCACCCCCTCTACCAGAATACAGCGCAGACGGGTCCTGCCGCCCAAAGAGTCCACCATACGAAGATTTTCCAAAATAAGCTTATTGGGAACCCCCGTATACGCCAAGTGCCGTGTTTCGTCGGTGTCCTTCACGTCCCAGAGGAACAGATCCACCAAGGGAATGGCCTCTTTCAGCAAAGTGGGCGAAACGAATCCGCAGGTCTCCACGGCGGTGGAAATACCGTTTGCCCTGCAAAGCCCCAAAAGCTCCAAAACCTCCTCCCCCTGCTGGAAGGGCTCTCCCCCGGAAAGGGTGACCCCGCCTCCGTTTTGGTAAAAGGGGGCGTCCTTTTGAATCACTTTCAAAATCTCTTTCGGCGTCATCTCCTTGCCGCACAGGGACAACGCCCCGGTGGGGCAAAGGGAGGTACAATCCCCGCAGGAAACACAATTTTCACGCCGTAGGGTATGAATATCCGCAAACCCGTGTACCCCCTCGGGGCATTCCCCACAGGCACGGCAGGCAATACATTTTTTCGCTTCAAACAAAAGCTGCGGATGGGGGCTTTGGGTCTCGGGGTTGTGGCACCAGGTGCAACGCATGGGACAGCCCTTGAAGAAGATCACCGTCCGCACCCCGGGTCCGTCGTGCATACAGAATCTTTGGATCTCCGCCACCTTCATGAGTGCTCCTCCGTTTGGGCAATGATCATGTCCTGCCAGCCCCGATCCAGGGTCACGAAGCGGGCGTTCCAGCCGGAGACCCGCACGGAAAGGGTGGAATAGTCCTCGGGATGGGCCTGTGCCTCTCTCAGAATGGCCGCATCCGCCACGTCAAGCTGGAGGAAGAAGCCGCCCAGGGTGATAAAGCCCTGCATCAGAGCGATGATGGCGGAAATGCCGTCCTCCCCCTTTACGGCGGAGGGCAGCAGCTTAAGATCCAAAGCCGCGCCGGTGGTCATTTCCGTAAGGTCTATTTTGCAATAAGAGCGGATTACGGCGGTGGCACCCTCCCTGTCCGTCCCGGGAGTGGGAGAGCAGTTCCCCGCCAGCACCTCCCCCGCCTTTCTGCCGTAGGGGGTGGCCATGCGGTGGGGCGCCCATTCCAATTGTCTGCCGAAGGTGCTGATCCCCGGAGGAGTGCCGTAGCCGCATCTCCCCTCCTGCCCGCGGCAGATGGCCGCAAAATCCTTTGCCAAGGAGACGGCGATTGCATCACACTCGTCGTTATCGTTGCCGAAATAGGCGTAGCGGCTTTGCACGTACCGACGTAACACCTCTTCCCCTTCCCAGTCCTTTGCCAGAATGGCAAGAAGCTGCGACAGGGTGCATTTTTGTTCTTCATAGACCAGCTTGCGGATGGCGTACAGGCTGTTCACCGTGTCCGCAAAGCCCCCGAAGTGAGGGGAACGGATGTTGTAAACGGCACCGCCGCGGAAATAAGGAAGTCCCGCTTGGACACAACCGCCCTCAAACAGGGAGATCACCGTGGAGGGCGTCCAATCGCACCAGCGCCATCTGCCATGGTCGTCCTTCCCCGGCGTTTCGTAGCAATGACGCTCCACGATCCCCGCCACGGCGGTCTCCCGATCCGTCACATACGCTTGATAGAGCTCTTCGTAAGAGGCAAAATCTGCCCCCGATCCCAAAGTCTGCTGTAATATCTGCAACCCGTCGAAGGGGTCGTACCCGAAATTGGTCTTTCCGGGGATCTGCACCTCCCAACAGCCGTCGTTGGCAAACTTCCAGACCTCTTCCTTGGGGTATCCGTAGGATAAAAGACTTTGGTAGATCAGCTCCTCGTTGTACACCGCCAGGACCCCTCCGCCGTAGCGGATGACCTCCGCCATGCGGCGAAGAAGCTTTTGGGGCGTGCCCTTATGCAACCGCAGGGTGGTGGGGAAATCTCCAATGCCCAGCTCCTCGATCACGTCCAGCACCAGGTAAGTAACGTGGTTGGTGATGTCCTTCCCTTCCCCATCTCTGCCTCCGATCACCAGGTTCTGGTAATGCTGGGCGTCGCCGCTTCCGTAGTTGCCTCCGCAGATCCATTCGCACCCCTTGATGAAGAAGTGGGCCAGGAGCTCCCTTGCTTCCTCTAAGGTCAGCCTGCCCTCTGCCAGGTCACAGTCCAAAAAATCCCCCAACAACCAATCGATCCTGCCGATGCCAGGCCAGTTGCCGCAAAGGCGCTGGAAGGCGAAGGCAAACCAAATGCTCTGCAAGGCCTCCCGAAAGGTGGTGGGCACGCCGAAGGGTACCTTGGCAAGAACTTGGTAATTCTCCTCGTACCTCGCCTCCCTCAGAGCCTCCAGATATCTGCCGTGCCAGATGGCAAAGCTATCCAGACAGGAAAGACAGCTTTTCAAAAAAGGCTCTCTGTCCGTGCCTCTTTGGCGTTCTAAAGACGCCAGAACGTCCAAGCGGATGCCGCCGATCCCACGCTTCACCACCGTCTCAAAATCCGTGGTGAGGTGGCTGACGGCGTAAAACACCGACTTCCCTTCGAAAGAGGCGGGAACGTAGTGGCGGATGGCCTCCCCCAGGGTGGCACTGCCGCTGATCTTCTCCCCCTCACAGATCCGTAAGGGCGCGTGAAGGCAGATCTCACGGATGGCGAGATCGTATTTTTCAAGATCCGTCAACGAGGTGAACCCCTCGATATGATCCAGAGACACCATGGGCGTTGACGCCGTCTCCCTGCCGTAACGGCAATGAAGGGAGTCGTAAGCAAACCTGCGGGTAGCGTCACTCAGACGGACGGGACGGTTGCCGAAGGCAGAATAGAATTCCATAAAAGAACCTCAAAATAAGCAAAGGGCCATCCCGCAGGACAGCCCTTTTCACAAACGATAAAATTAACCCAGGATAACTTCCTTGCCGGATTCGGAGGAATCGTACATAGCCTGCATCATCTCTGCCGTCTTGATAACGGTGTCGATGTGAGAAGGAAGCTTCTCGCCGGTCTTGATGCAGTTGATAAAGCCGTCGATCTCCTTCTGGAACATGGGCTCATCCTTGTACTTGGGCTTGAAGTTCACCAAGCTGCCGCAGGAGGTGGTGTAAACGGTGAAGTCGCCGCCGTAGTTCAATCTTGCGCCGCCCTTGGTGCCCAGGAAGTCGATATAGCTCTCGTTAATGCCCAGGTTCTGTGCCCAAGCGCCGTTGAAGGTGATGGTGGGGCCGTCGGTGCGAACGAAGCCGGTGACGAAGTCATCAACATCGTAGGTACCGTTCAGATCCTTGGTGTTTTCAGCCCACATGGACTTGTAAACGTAGTTGGGCATATCAACGCCGAGCTTACTGAATGCCTTACCCGAAACAGTGATCGGTTCCGGGTCGCCCGAGCAGTACATAACGATGTCGAGGTAGTGTACGCCCCAGTCGATGAGTACGCCGCCGCCTGCGATCTCCTTGGTAGTGAACGCGCCGCCAAGACCCGGGATGGAACGGTG
>JAZNPH010000080.1:0-7594 GCA_045589515.1 Eubacteriales bacterium
CATGGCTACGATCCGACTTGATGGTGGCGAACTCGGTCTTGATGGAGGGGGAGGTGAAGATATAGTCGATCTTCTCGTAGGGCTTGTCCGAGGGGAAGGACAAAGAGCCCTTGTGGGAGAAGACGTCCTCGGTGTCCAGCATCCGCTCACGAATGGGGTTCAGCACGGGGTTGTCGGGGAGGACGTTGAAGTCGCCGGTCAAGATCACGGGGGTTTTGGCATTGTCGATGGCGGTACACACGGTGGCGGCGGCGTTCTCCGCTTCCACGTCGGTGAGGCCGAAGTGGGTGACCAGCATGGTGAGCCCTGCGCCAAGCTCCAGCTCCGCTTTGGCCACGCAACGGGTCTCGTAGTAGCGGCCGTCTTCCTTGATCTCGGGGTCGGGAATGGGCAGGATCTCCGTGGTTTTGAAGGGGTGTTTGGACAGGATGGCGTTGCCATAGGGGCCGTGGCCGCCGATGTTCAAGGCGGGAGAGAAGAAGTAGTAATAGCCCAGCTTTTCCGCAAGGATCTTCGCCTGGGCGGTGTAAGCGGGGTTGGGTCCCTCTCCCCGGACCTCGTTGAGGCCCACGATATCCGGGTCAAAGCATCTGATGGTGTCGGCAAAGAGATCGAAATCGATGACCTCGGGGTTGCCTTGGAGGTAAGATTTGCAGTGCTGGATGTTGAAGGTGAGGATACGAAGCTTCATGGGAAATCTCCTTTTATTTTATGAAAACAGATCGGCAAAGAAACGGAAGACGGCAGGACTTTGGAGGTAGATACTGTCCCGCTCGTTGGCAAACAGCAGGAAGAAGGCCACCAGTGCAGTGAGAGCCAGAACGGCAAAGGTTAGCAGGAAGATGCGGTAGGAGGAGCTATCCGACAGGCGTTCGTTGGCCTTGCCCTGCAATTCCGCAAGCACCAGAAGTCCCAACAGGATCAAGGGGAACAGGATGTCAGACAGGTAGCGGATGTTCACCCCGCCCAGGCACAGGTTGGCGAAGGCCACTGCGAAGGGCAACAGGAGAAGCAACAGGTAGGTGGCTTTCTTCACCGGCTGCTTTCTGGTGGTGAGGGTTTGAGCACAGCCCATCCAGGTCAGGGGGAACATCAGGGCACCCACACTTCCCACAGAATAGAAATAGGTTCCGTAACTATCCAAAGCTAGGTGGGCGGGACGAAGGTAAGGGAACAGACCGTTGATCTGCGGGAACTGCAAGAAATAGTGGAAGAAGGTCTCTCCCAGCAGGGCGAAGGAAAGCTTGTTGTAGGAAATATCGCTGAAAGTAAGCTGGTAGGTGGCGCCGAACTCAAAGGGAGAATCGAAGCGGATCGCGTTATACCACAGCACGGGGATCACCGCCAAAAGCAAGGGAAGGACGAAGGAGGCGGCGTCGATCAGCTTTTTGGAAATTGCTCTCCCCTTTTCTGCCAGCACGGCGATAAAGGGCGGGATGAGAATGGCGGCGTACAGCACCACCGTGGGGCGAGATGCCAAGGTAACGGCAAGGGTGATCCCCGACAGGGCGAACAGCACTCTCCGCCACAGGAAATGTTCACAGCACAAAGCGGCAAAGGCCAGGAAGGCTGTTAAGACGAAGAAGGAGATGCCGCAGGCCACTGCCAGATAATACATATCCGCGCACAAAGCGATCATGGGCAGTAAAGAGCCCAGGATCAGCACGGGGTAGCCGATGCACAGGATCAGAAGGGGGACGCGAAGCTTGAAGTAGCGGATCATCTTCAGAAGCAATCCGAAGAAGGAGGCGACGCCGACGATGCAGACGAACATCACCGTCAGGGTGGCGTTTGGAACGTAGCCCGTGAGAAAATACACAGGGAACATGAACAGCAAAACCGGGGCGATGCCGAAGTAGCAATAGAAATTGCCGTCGTAGTAGGCTCTGTCCCAGGTGCCGTTGAAGATCCCGTGGCCGTTTTGGGTATAGACCTCCTTGCGCTGGGTATAGTCGTAGGGATTCTCCATGGATTCCAGGATGGAGGTGTCGAAGTCCACGTCGATCTCCGTTTTGCCCTGCATCAGGGCGTGGAAGAGCTGTTCGTAGGCGTTCAGATGCTCGGTATGCTCAAAGGGGTATTTCTGCCCCCCTGCGCCGATGATGCCGCTGACGGAGAAGATCAGAATACACACCATCAAAATGGCGGTGAGAATGGCGGTATGGTGGAAGTTATTGCGGTCGTAGGTCACCTTCCAAAGGCGGAAGTGCCACACCAGCCACAGGCCCAGGATCAGAAGGAAGACCAGGGTCACCCGCAGGAAGGAAAAGCGGGTAGGCGGCGTTTGGTTCAGGGACACGGCGGTGAGCAGAGCGCCTGCGCCATCGTTTAAGGTGATGCGGAGATCCTGCACCTTGCCGAAGGAGCGGATGCGGAAGTAGGCGGTCTCGTCGGTGTAGACGTCCAGATCCACGTAGGTGCGGTAGGCGTTTTGGTTGGCCTCGTCGGAGGTGGAGACGGTGACGTTCAATACCTGCAGGTCGACGCTTTCAAGGGTGACGGCGACGTTGATGATCTCCTCCCCTACGCCGTGGAAGGTGACGGCACCGCCGGATTGCAGGGTAATTTCCCCCGTCTCGTTACGGGTGGCTTTTCCCCGGAGGGAGGCTTGGTTCAGGTCAAGAGCGGTTTCTTGGAAGTCGGCGGTCTCCATACCCAAACTGTTGGAGAGGCAATACTCCCCAAGGCACAGCAAAGCAAGCACCAAGGCGAAGGCCAAAACGTGCTTGATGGGTGCGGTCTTCAGTTTTTGAAAAATGGCTTTGAAGTGCATGGAAATCGGACTCCCGTTTGTTCTTTGCTCCATTATAACAGCCGTGGGAGGAAAAAGCAAGGGATTGGAGGGAAAAAGGTGAAGATTACGGGAAGAAATAAGAACCCTTCTTTTGAAAAAGAAAGGTTCTTAAACTGCAAAGAAATCAAGTGCCAAAAGGGCTCTGCTTTACTTTTCCATGATAGCCTCGTGGAGGGCTTTGGCGCCCACCTTGCCTGCGCCCATGGCGGAGATCACGGTGGCGGCGCCTGTGACGGCGTCTCCCCCTGCGTAGACCTTGTCACGGGAGGTCTTGCCCGTGGTGTCCTCCACGATGATGCCACCCCGGGAGTTGACGTTCAAGCCCTCGGTGGTATCCTTGATGAGGGGATTGGGAGAGGTGCCTACGGCGATGATCACCGTATCCACGTCCAGGATGAACTCGCTGTTCGGGATGGCAACGGGGCGACGTCTTCCCTTTTCGTCCGGCTCGCCCAGCTCCATGCGGATGCACTTCATGCCGGAGACGAAGCCGTTTTTGGGGTCACGGGGATCGTCGGGATTCTGATATCCGATGATCTCCGTGGGGTTGGTGAGAAGCAGGAACTTGACGCCCTCTTCCTCGGCGTGCTCCACCTCTTCCTTACGGGCGGGAAGCTCCTGCTTGGAGCGGCGGTACACGATGTAGACCTCCTCAGCCCCCAGACGGAGGGCGGTTCTTGCGGCATCCATGGCCACGTTGCCGCCGCCTACCACGGCCACCTTGCCACCCTTCATAATGGGGGTATCGGGAGAGGTGAGGTAAGCCTTCATCAAATTGGAGCGGGTGAGATATTCGTTGGCGGAGTAGACGCCCTTGCAGGCTTCCCCGGGGATGTTCATAAAGTTGGGCAGTCCCGCACCGGAGGCCACGTAGACGGCCTCGTAACCGTCCTCAAACAGCTCGTCGATGGTGAGGGTCTTGCCGATGACCACGTTGGTCTGCATTTCCACGCCCAGGGCCTTTAAGGTATCTACTTCTTTCTTCACGATCTCCTTGGGGAGACGGAACTCGGGGATGCCGTACACCAGCACGCCCCCTGCGGTATGCAAAGCCTCGAACACGGTGACGGAATAGCCCTTCTTTGCCAGATCACCTGCGCAGGTTAAGCCGGAGGGGCCGGAGCCCACCACGGCAACCTTATGGCCATTGGGGGCGGGGCGGTTCACTTCCCCGGAGGCGTAGGTATTGTGCCAATCGGCCACGAAGCGTTCCAATCTGCCGATGCCCACAGGCTCTCCCTTAATGCCGCGGACGCATTTCGCCTCGCACTGGGTCTCCTGGGGGCAAACTCTGCCGCAGACGGCGGGGAGAGAGGAGTTTTGGCTGATGATCTGATAAGCACCCTCAAAGTCTCCTTCCTTGATCTTAGAAATAAAGGCGGGGATATGGATGTTCACGGGACAGCCCGTGACGCAGGGCATATGCTTGCAGTTCAGGCAACGGTTGGCCTCGTCGATGGCGGCTTCTTCGGTATAGCCCAGAGCCACCTCTAAAAAGTTATGGGCGCGAACCTCCGCCGCCTGGCTGGGCATGGGGTTCTTTTTGGGATTCATATTTGCCATGGTCAGTTGTCTCCTTTGAAGAGATTGCAGGTGTCCTCGTGCTTCTTACGCTCGAAGGGGAAATACATTCTGCTGCGGGACATGGCTTCATCGAAGTCCACCTCATAGCCGTTGAAGTCGGGGCCGTCCACGCAGGCAAACTTGGTGATACGCTTGCCGTCCTGCACCAAAGTCAAACGGCAACCGCCGCACATTCCCGTGCCGTCGATCATAATGGGGTTCATGGACACGGTACAGGGGATCCCCGTGGGACGGGCGGCCTCCACCACGAATTTCATCATGATGAGGGGGCCTATGGTGATGATCTCGTCGAAGGTCTCCCCTGCGGAAAACATCTCCTGCAAGGGAACGCAGACGTTGCCTTTTCTGCCGTAGGAGCCGTCGTCGGTCATGACGGTAAGGGTCTTGGAAACGGCACGGAATTCCTCCTCCAAAATCAGCAGATCCTTGGAGCGGAAGCCGATGACGGAGGTGACCTCGGCACCCATTTCATGGAGTGCTTGAGCTACGGGCAGGGCGATGGCACAACCTACGCCGCCGCCAACGATGCACACCTTCTTTTTACCCTCCAAGTCTGTGGGTCTGCCCAAAGGGCCGACGAAATCGGAGATGAAATCTCCTTGATTTTTGCGGTTCAATTTCTCCGTGGTGGCGCCTACGATCTGGAAAATGATGCGAACGGTGCCTGCCTCACGGTCGTAGCCTGCCACGGTGAGGGGGATGCGCTCCCCGTCATCGTCCACGCGGAGGATGATGAACTGCCCTGCCTTTGCCTTGCGGGCCACCAGAGGAGCATGGATATCCATCAGGGTGACGGTGGGGTTCAGACTTTTTTTATAAAGGATTTGATACATAAAAAACTCCAAAAAACAAAAAATCGGATGGTCTATTATATGTTATTCTTTTCGTCTTGTCAAGTTTTTTGAAACTTATTAAGGTATGAAATTGCAAAAAAATGCAGTTTTTTCCATTTTCGCCCTTGCTTTTGCAAAAAATGACAGCGGCGCATGGCATAACGAAGCGGGAAGCTTGCATAGGATGGAATGCAAAAAAGTTTTTCGGAAAGGATATCACCCTATGGCGGAACATTCCATTTATAAAGACATTGCCGAGCGGACGGGGGGCGACATTTACATCGGTGTCGTAGGTCCTGTGCGCACGGGAAAATCCACCTTGATCAAGAAATTCATGGAGCATCTGATCCTGCCCGGGATCCCCGGGGAGCATATGCGGGAGCGCGCCAAGGACGAGATGCCCCAATCCGGCTCGGGGCGTACGGTGATGACCACGGAGCCCAAGTTCATTCCCGAGGAGGCAGCGGAGGTACATCCCGACGAGAAGACGGTCTGCCGTGTGAAGCTCATCGACTGCGTTGGGTACATCGTGCCCGGGGTGATGGGACATCTGGAGGAGGGTCAGCCCCGTATGGTGATGACCCCTTGGTCTGCTGAGCCCTTGCCCTTTGAGACGGCGGCGGAGATGGGGACGGAGAAGGTGATCAAGGAGCACGCCACCATCGGCATTGTGGTGACCACCGACGGAAGCATCGGGGAGATCCCCAGAGAGAATTACTTAGAGGCTGAGGAACGAGTCATCGGGGAATTGAAGGCGCTGAAAAAGCCTTTTGCCGTGGTGATGAACTGCCGTACACCCAATACACCCGAGGTTCTGGCCTTATGCTCCGAGCTGGAGGACGGTTACGGCGTGCCCGTGATCCCCATGAACTGCTTGGAGATGGGTGAACGGGAGATCCTGGACGTGTTGCGGAACGTGCTTTACGAGTTCCCCTTGCGGGAGGTACGGGTACAGCTCCCCTGCTGGCTGGATCTGCCGGGAGGAGCGGAGGCGCTGAAAAAATCCTTGCTGGGAGATCTTGCAAGCGGGATCGGTTCTCTGGAAAAGATGGGCTCTGTGAGACGGGTGTTCGACGGAGTGTCCCTGGCGGAGGGAGACGGAATCGCCAAGGTTCACGGCGTTTACCCCGGGAACGGCAGTGCCACGGTAGAGGTACGGGTTCCCGAGACGGTGTTCTTCCGTATTCTGGGGGAGCAATGCGGGTATGAGATCGGGGACGAGGGAGAGCTTCTGGAGATCATGACGGAGCTTTCCGCGGCCAAAAAGAAATATGACAAGGTGGCTTCCGCCATGGAGGACGTGATGGAGACGGGGTACGGCATCGTCATGCCCACGGTGGAGGATATGCGTTTGGAGGAGCCCGAGATCGTGAAGCAGCCCGGAGGCTACGGGGTGAAGCTGAAGGCTTCTGCGCCCTCTATTCATTTGATGAAGGCGGATATTCAGACGGAGGTCAGCCCCATGGTGGGGACAGAGAGTCAATCGGAGGAGCTGGTAAGGTTTTTGCTGAAGGAGTTTGAAGCCGATCCGGGGGCCATCTGGAACTCCAATATGTTCGGGAAATCCTTGCACGAATTGGTGAGCGAGGGATTGACGGGCAAGCTGGCTCACATGCCCAAGGAGGCTCGTGAGAAGATTACGGGGACTATTGGGCGCATCATCAACGAAGGAAGCGGCGGGTTGATCTGCATTTTGTTATGAAGAAATTTCACACTTACTTTACCACGTTGAAGAACAAGGAGGTCGTGAACGTACGGGACGGGAGTGCCGTGGGGTGCATTTGCGACTTGGAGATCGATCCCTGCACAGGGCAGATCTTGCGGTTGATCTTGCCGGGGGAAGGGATCACGGGGTTCTTTTCTCCGAAGAAGCGGCTGTCGATCCCCTGGCGGTGTGTGGAGCGCATTGGAGACGACGTGATCCTGGTGCGGCTGGAGCAGCTTCCCGAGGGGAAGAAGGACGACAAGTGCGGGTGTGACGGGGAAAAGTGAGGGGGACGGAAGGCTTAAGAACCTTTCTTTTGAAAAAGAAAGGTTCTTAAGAATCTCCAAAGAAAACCGAGTGCCAAAAACTGTCGTTTTTGGAGGATCATAGATTTTTTCATTGCGTGATAACAAGTCAATAGTCGGCGATATACATCTATCTATGCGCCATCGACTGCAGAAACTTCTACGCGCCGCATTCGCGGTTTGCTCAGGGTGACCAAGTCGGCGCAAGGCGGTATAAAAACAGTTTGCTTTCGTTCGCCGACGTTAAAAACGGCAAAGCCGTTTTTCTGAGCGTAATCCGGCTGCCCTTCTTTTTTCCTTTAGGGGAAAAGTTTTTGGAGAGAGCACGAGAGGACCTTTTTTCAAAAAGGTCCTCTCTTAATTTTTTATTATT
>JAZNPH010000081.1:0-25319 GCA_045589515.1 Eubacteriales bacterium
CTTCCTAAGACCGCTTGGCCTCCGACTTGTACCTTTTTCGAAATGAAAGAACTGTTTTATTAAAAAGGATGTAAGTTTATCTTTCAAGGGGTAGATCAGACTTTGAGGAGACCCCTTACGGTTTTGCTTTTTAGAAATTGCTGCAAAAGGAACTGCATATCCAAAGACAATGGGCAATTTCAAAAAGCAAAACTTCGACGCGCGCGGAGACGCACCGTATAGCACAGCCGTAACGGCTCCATTCCGCGCTTGCTCAGGGTGACAAACAGGGGTGGCGTTGTCCATATGCGTAGCATTTGATGAGGTTCCTATTTCCTCACCATCTCGACCACGCTTCCCGTGAGCAGGGAGCGCAAAACATATATTTCAATTCAAGATGCCCAAGTGCATCAAGGTAAAACAGATGATAAACGCTGATCCGAGAAGGACAAAAATCACGCCGGATCCCATAACCTCTCGTTTTTCCGATTTTGTCCATCCTCTTCGGGGATTGACGGTTTGAAACGGCATATGGCTTGCAAGCTGTAACGAAACAAGGAGATGCTTAAACCCAAGCACCGTGCCTATCATTTCGTAAGTGCCAACGCAAAGCATCGTTATGCCGGCAAACAAAAATGTGACATAGATTTGCGTTTTAGGCTCTATATTTAGTAAATTGCAAATTCCAAAAACAAGAGCGGGCAGCAGGATCAACACCGCAAGACTGCCCCAACGCCATAAATATCCCAGAGTGATGGCCCGTTTTTCTCTTTTTGAATATGAAATGCCTGTTTTCATATGCTTTTCTCCTGTGCTATCCGCCCGGAACCGCCGCTTTACGTCGCTTTGTCTGACCGTGTCAAACAAACCACTCACTCCACGTCGATCTCCTCGAAAGTCACGGAAAACGAATATCTGTCTCCCTTGATGTCTACGATCTCCGCCTCCAAAGAAAAGCGGCCGTCGGGCAAACGGGTCAACGCATCCCCCATCCACCAAGACTTTTTGACAGTGCGCATATCAATTTCACTTTTTAAGGAATAATTGTAAAAAACGATTCTTTTGATCTTTTCCCTTGCACCTGCGGGATTTAACCGAATCTCTAAACAGTTATACCGCGGTGCTTTGCTTTTCCGGTCGGTGGGTAGTTCCATCTCGGAAAAGAACAGGATCTCCGCATCGTGAAGGCCGAAGACCCAATACCACGCGGGGTACTCGGGAAAGGCGGGAGTTTTCTTTTTCATTTTTATTTTCATTCATTCTTTCCTCGCCGTTTCTTCCAAAATTACTTTTTTGCGGAAGATTTTGACTTAACAGTCGTAATGGAAGCACCAAGCATTCTTCTGATCTTGCCGCACTTGTTTCGTAAGGATTTGAACGTAACCTCGTCAATGATACGGCTTTTCCATAAAACTGTAAGCCAAGTTTCCGTTTCGTTTGCTTCCTTTTGAGCAATCTCCAGCTTGTGAACGAAATCCGCGTTGCTCTCCGCGTATTTAGCCTCCGCAATATTTGCGCCGATTGAAGACGCGCAGCGGATAAGCTGTTTGGTATATTCGGAATGGCCTTTTATCGTTGAGCATACTTCGGTGATCTCAACCGCAAACTCAATCGCAAGCTCGTGTGAGGTCTTTGGCATAAGCGTCTCCTTTGTCCGCTGGCGCGGAGTGATATAGCGCAACTTCGTCGCGCGTGATATGCTTGCTTCGCAAGCGTGATATAGCCTCGCCTTGCTCGGCGTGATATGCGCACTTTGTGCGCGTGGAACGCCATCGCCTTACGTCGCGTAAGCGACATATCACGCGCCCGCAGGGCGCATATCACGAACGCGAAGCGTTCTATCTCACGCGCCGTAAGGCGTTATATCACGTCGCTTTGTCTGGCCGTGTCAGACAAACGACCGTTTCAACGTGTCCCGTCTGCGGGAACATATCCACGGGCTGTACGGTTTTCACCTTATACCCGCCCTTGGAGAGGGTGAATAAATCCCTTGCCAGGGTTTCCGGGTTGCAGGAGACGTACACCACGCGCTTGGGCGCCAAAGCCAAGAGCGACTGCAAAAACTGCTTGCTGCACCCTGCACGGGGCGGGTCGGTGACCACCACGTCGATCTTTTCCTTGCGTTTTGCCGCTTCTTCCAGGAACTGTCCCGCATCGCGGCAGATGAATTTTGCGTTGGTAACGCCGTTTTGCTTGGCGTTTTCCATGGCGTCCGCCACCGCCTGGGGGTTGGTCTCCACCCCGATGACCTCTTTGGCGTCCTTTGCCAGGGTGAGCCCGATGGTGCCCGTGCCGCAATAGGCGTCGACCACCCGTTCCTTCCCCGTTAAAGCGGCAAATTCCTTGGCCTTGCCGTAAAGCACCTCCGTCTGGGCGGGGTTGATCTGGTAGAAGGAAGCGGGGCTGACACGGAACTGCAATCCGCAGAGGGTGTCGGTGATGTAACCGTCGCCATAGAGAACCTCGCTCTTGTTCCCCAGGAACACAGGGGTATCCGTGGGATTCACGTTCCACACCAGGGTGGTAATTTCCGGGTGAGCCCTTAAAAACGCCTCCGCAAGGGCTTGTTTTTGGGGAAATTTGTCGAATCTTGTCACAATCACCGCCATCACTTCCCCGCTTGTAAAGGATTTCCGCACCAGCAGGGTACGCAAATTCCCCTTCCCCGTTTGCAGGTCGTAGACGGGGATCTTCAAGGTGGCGGCGAGCTTACGAAGGGTGGCCGCCATGGGGGCGACGGCTTCATCCTCCAGCAGGCAATCCGTCACGGGGATCACCTTGCGGTGGGAGGCCTGATACAGCCCGGAGATCACCTTGCCCCGATAAAAGGAGAAGGCGTGGGTGGCTTTGTTGCGGTAGCGGGAGGGGGTCTCCATGCCCATGATCTCCTCCACGTGGCAGAGCTTCCCCACCAAGCGGATCACCTTCACCTGCTTGTGGGAGAGCTGCTGCTCGTAGGTCATATTTTGCAGCTGACAGCCGCCGCATTTCTTGGCGTAGGGACAGTTAAGCATGGATATACCTCAATTTACTTGATGAATGTAGACAAACGATCGTAAAACCCGGCGGGAACGTGACACATTCCCATGGCCACGTCGGGCTTGCGGGTGCCGTGGAAATCGCTTCCCCCGGAAGGGAGAAGGTTGTATTTTTTGATCAGATCGGACACAAAAGCCTCCTCTTCCCTGCCGTGGGCGGGGTGAAGCACCTCCACCGCGGCAAGGCCTGCCTCCACAGCCCGGGGAAGGAATCCCGTCAGCCCTTCCCTGCTCAGATCCAGCAAGGGGTGTGCCAGCACGGGCAGGGCGCCGATAGACTTCAGAAAAGCGATGGCCTCCAAGGAAGGAATTCGTTTCACGGGAACGTAGTAGGGGCTTTCCTTGGCAAGTAGGGTGGCAAAGGCCTCTTTCACCGAGGAAACGTAGCCCTTCTCCGTCAGCTTTGCACCGATATGGGAGCGGTTGAACCTGCCCTTGGGGGTGAGGCTTGCCACCTCCTCAAAGGTGATCTCGTAGCCGTCCTTCTGCAGGCGGGAGATCAGCTCGCGGTTGCTTTGGGCTTTTTTGTCAAGCAGTGCTTCCGTGTAGGTCTGTACCCGGGGAAGTTTTTCCACAGGCAGGAACAGCCCCAGGATGTGAAGCTCCGTTTCCCCGTAGTCGGTGGATAACTCCACCCCGGGGACGGCGGCCACAGGACTGCTCTCCCCTGCTTGCAAGAATGCGGGGACTCCCTCCACGGTGTTGTGGTCGCACAGGGCCACGGCGGAAAGACCAAGCCGTTCCGCCTCGGCGATCAGCTGGGCAGGAGAAAAGGTTCCGTCGGAATAGTATGAATGGGTATGTAGATCACAATAGGTTGACATAATTCGGTAATTCTTATAGAGGCGATTCGCGAATCGCACGGTTGAATCTAAGTATACTTAAAAGAAACAGATCTTCAGATCAAAAATTCTTCTTTGTCCCGATCCTTGAGATAGTGCAAAAGATCACGGTTGTTTGGGGTATCCAACACCACCACGACGCTTTTCGACCAGGTGCCGGGCTTCCCTACGCAATCGTTGGAGAGGATGAGAATGGAGTCCCCCAGCAGGGTCTTTTTGTAGACCACACCCTTGATGTATTCCGTTGTCAATTGGGTGCGGAAGCCGAAGAAGAAGCCTTTTCTGTAAAGAACGCCGTCTTCGATATACACCTTAGCTTTCACACGGTTAAAGTAGAAGAAATAGAGCATGGTGAGAAGCCCAACGCCGAGCCCCCAATAAATCAGTCCGTAAGGAGTTTCTGCCGCGGGGTAAGCGGTTAAGGCGGCGATCAATGCGATAATGCCGTACAGGATATCCAGCGGGTTTTCCGGCGCCCTGCGGTAGGAAAAGGTGTTTCTTCTTCTGCTGCGTTCAAAATAGTGTTTCATAAGCGCTCCTTTGAAAGCATAAGTATACTTGAAATTTTTAAGGGTATAGAGCTCAAAAATCCTCTGCCCCGTGGGTCTCTAAGGCTGCAAACAAGTCTTCTCTTGAAAGGGAGATCTGCTGATTCTCGCCGTTTTGATCTTCCCCGTGAAGGATCAGGGTTTTCTCCCTGACTTCTTCCCTATCCAACGCAAACCCGGGATACAGCTTGGAGAGACGGAGGAACCGCTTGGCTTCGTAATCAAAGACAAAACATTCGTCGGGACAGGCCCAATAACAGCCGCTGAACACGAGAAGATTCTCGATTTGACGGGCGGAACAAACAATGAAAGATTCCTGATTGCGAAGAACGCCCTTGGGAAAATACTCATATTCCGGCGATAACGTTTCACAATTCAGCAAAACAAAGCCATAAAGGCTTCTGCGGAAGCAGATATACCACTTCCCTGCTAAAAGCAGAGGAAAGAAGCCGGTGGGATCGTCACAGCATTGGCAGGTGTAGGACGGTTCCCCTTTTGTGAAAGTAACGCGGGACAATTGACCGTGACCGGAAAGATCCGCACGCATATAATCGTGGGATTCCACCTCAATGTTCACACCGCAAAGGATCTGTTCCGTGTACTCTACTGCTTCCCTGCAGTCGGAGAGCATGGAATTGAGCCACGCTTTGTATTTTTTAATGTATTGCTCTGTGTGGGACATGGGAAGCTCCTTCTGTGTTTCGATCAATTGTTTCACGTGAAACGTTTTCTCTGGTAACATTTTCACGGTGAAATATACTCGGCGGGCGATTCGTGAATCGCCCCTACGGAAGAAGGACGGGATTGCAGGAATACGGTAGCATTTGCAGCGTACTTGTTGTTATAGATGGGTTCCGGTGTATTTTTGTAGGGGCGATTCACGAATCGCCCGTTTATGTCGTTCATTTACTTCTTTGTCAAGCACACGATCGATTCGACATGCCCCGTCCTCGGGAACATATTGAATGGGGTCACTTCCCCGATTCCGTAAGTATAGCTCAATTTTTCGCAATTTGCGGCTAACGTTGCGGGGTTACAGGAGATGTAGATGATCTTCTTTGGCGCGACCTCCAGCAGGGTTTTGATAACTTCATCGGACAAGCCTTTTCTGGGCGGGTCCACTAGGATGACGTCGGGGGCGCCGAAAGCTTTTTTGCAGGCTTCCACTCCCAAAGAGGCGTCTCCGCAGAGGAAAAGGGTGTTGCTCTCCCCTCTTTTATTGGCCTTTGCGTTGATCTTGGCGTTTTCCACTGCCTCGGGGATGATCTCCACCCCGCAAAGCTTGTTGGACTCCCCTGCCATGGAAAGCCCGATGGTGCCTGCGCCGCAATACAGATCCAAAAGCACTCCGTTTTCGGGGAGGTTTGCCAATTCTGCGGCTTTTTGGTACAAAGCTTCGGTACATTCCGGGTTCACCTGGTAAAAGGCCGTGGGAGATATGGAAAATTCCTTCCCGCAAAGGGTGTCCTGCAGGGTGGTTTCTCCCGCTAAATGCAAAGTTTCGCTCCCGAAGATCACGTTGTCCCCCTTGGGATTGATGTTCAAAGCCACGCCGATGACCTGGGGGAAGGCTTCCATCAGCTCCTCGGCCAGCAATTTTGCCTTTGGGAAGGTCTTTGCGGCGGCGAAGCAAACGAAATATTCGTCTTTTCTGTTTTTCCGCATGGCGATATGGCGCAAAACGCCCTTGCCCGTCTGTTCGTTCCACACGGGAATATGGTGCCTCTCGGATTGTTTCACGTGAAACATTGCGATCTCAGAAAAAAGATCCTCCTGCAAGGGGCAGGTCTCATGCTCCACAATAGCGTGGGTATGGCGGGCGTAGTACCCGAAGGTCAGGTCGCCGTTGTTGTTCCGCCCCAGGGGGTAAACCACCTTGTTGCGGTAATTGGAAAAACCGAAGGACACGGTGTCCGCCACGGTGACCTCCAGATGACCGATCCGCTTGAAGGCGTTTTCCACCGTCTGCTTTTTGACCTGCAGCTCCGCTTCTTCCGAGAGGTGGCGGTACACGCAGCCGCCGCAACGGTGGTAAGCAGGGCAGTCCGGCTCCACACGCAGCGGGGAAGGGGAGATAAGCTCCTCCAAACGCCCTACGAAGTAATTCTTGGCGCATTTGATGATCTTCACCTTTGCCAGGTCTCCCGGGGCGGTGAGGGGCACGAATACCACTTCGCCGTTTTCGGCTCTGCCCACACCGTTGCCGTCGGGGTTGATGTCGGTGATGGAAAGGGTGATCAGGTCATTCTTGTTCATTGGGGGCTTCCTCGTTCATGTCCATAACGGAAACTTCCTCTTCGTTAGGGAGAACATTTGTTTGGGTCTCGGGCTCCTCTGCAGCTTCCTCCGTTTGTTCCTCGGCGGGGGAGGGGAGAGGAACTTCCTCTGTAAAGACGATGTCTTTTTTCCGCAGACGGTAGTAGTCGGTTTGCTTGGTGAACAGCTCCAAAAGGGGCGTGAACAGCCCTGCACACAGGATGGCAAACAGCACCCCGTCGCCTCCCGTATACTTACGGAACAGGAAGGTGAACACCGCCGCAAGCATGCCCAACAGCACCTTGCCGCTCTTGGTTCTTGGGGTGATGGAAAGATCGTTCAGAGGGAATACCGCTCCCAGGGCGATGCCGCCGCAGAGGAGATACATATAGCCGTACTCCGTCATCTCCACCTCTGCGGGGGAGAAAGCCATGGCCAGCACCAAAAGGGAGACCAGGTAGCTTGCGGTGGTGTGCCAGGTGACCACCTTGCGGTACAACAGCCAGCCAAAGCCGAAGAGCAGGCAGGCAATGCCCACCGCACCCATGGCGCCGGAGGCGAATCCGTACAGCTGGGCGAATACGCCGTCGGCGTACATGGAGCCTCCCATAAGCACGTCAAAAGGGGTCTTCACTTGATAAGCGGAGACCAATTCGGAGTTTATTTCCCATTCAAATGGGTTGAAATACGCAAAAGGCTTGGTAAACCGTGTCATTTCGTATGGGTGCATCAGCCCCAGCGCCGCGGCGGCGATTGCCGAGGGACAGACGATCCTGTGGCCGAACCAGACGTACAATGCTCTGGCGATCACCACAAAGCCGGAGGCGATCATGGGGTAGTACAGCGGCACGGTAACGGGAAACCAAAGGGCTGTGAGAACCCCCGTGAGGAAGGCGAAGGGGGAGAGAGATTCTTCCCAACTGCGGCGCAGGATCAGCTTTTGTACCGGGAAATCCAGCAAAAAGGAGCAGCCGCCGCAAATGCCCATCAGCACGGCGGCACGGCCTCCGAAGAGGTACACCGCCCACAGCACCACGGGAACCATGGCGATGAACAGATCCAGCGCCAGGGCGTTTTTAGTTTTGGGAGTGGAAACGAATTTCATAAAAACGGTCCTTTCTGCCCCTTACTTGTTGTTTCTGTGGCGGGCAATATGCTCCCGCAGGGGGATGTTGGCAGGGCAGACGTATTCACAACAGCCGCAATCGATGCAGACGGCGGCGGTACGCTTGGCGGAAAGATAGCTATGCTGAGCAAGGCTCTTGTAGGGCATCAGCCGCATGGGACAAACTTCTGCGCAACGGCCGCAGGAAATGCAATGGGAGGGTCTTTTTTCCAAGGGCATGGAGGCAAATACCGCCTCTGCCTTGCCGTCTACGGCGCCCTCGGCCTGCTTGCCGTGAAGAGGGGAGTTCACCATGGTTCGGTAAGCGCCGCCCTTGAACTGAGCCGCCTCCAGCACCGTCTTCCAGGGGGTACTCAAGGGGAGATCGATCACGGCGTTCTTGCCGAAGCCTTCTCTGCAGGCGGTGATCGTGCGGGTGAGCTGGGGGATGCCCGTCAGCAGGGAAGTGTACAGCTGTGCGGCGGTCTGCGCCTTCACAAATAGCACTCCCTCCGACTCGGCGGTAAAGCCTTTTTTCAGATGGCGGACGTAAAGCGCCTCGAAGAGGGTCTCGTCCCGCGTGGGATATTTCACCTCTGCCTCTGCGGTGACGATGAGGGCGGGGTCGTTGATCATGGTGGAAAAGGCCTCTTTGATCTTGGCCTTGCCGTCGTCCACCACCAAAACGGCCTTGGCCGCTCCCAGCAGGTGGAGCAATACCTTGATGCCCCCCAAAACCTCCCCGGGATGGCGGAGAGAGGAGCGGTATTCCGTGAAGGACCAGCCGGAATCGTCGGTGGTATCCACCACAACGCGGCGGATCTTGCCCACCAAGGGGGTGAGTCTCCGCCACAGCCAATCCCCGCTCCAAAGATCAAGGATGCCCAGGGTTTTGATGGAATCCAGCAATTCCTCTGCGGTGAGATCTTCCAGCCGCTTGCTTTCCGGCGCTCTGGCGGGGACAGGGGAGAGATCGGCCTCCGTTTCTCTGCGTTCTACGGAAAGGTAGTGAAGCCCATCCTTTTCGAACACACCGGTTACCGCCCCGGGAATGGAGCTGTAGATGGGGGTGCCGTCCCCCAAATTGGCCACAAGGCCGCCTGCGGGAACTTCCTCGCCCTCGCACACAGCCAAAGTATATGCCTCCTCTGCGTCCCCCAAGGGAAGCATGATCTGAGGAACGTCCCGCAGAACGAGGCTGTTTTTCAAAGCGTCGGTTCTCGTGGGGAGGGTGACGCCTCCCGCAAATTTCAAGACCATAAGCTCCTCCGAAAATAACTACATGAATTCATTATGATTATACCACAAAACGGAAAGATTTCAATATAAAAATGTAAATAAAAAAGGGGCAGGGAAGAAATGACGGCAAAAACCACTTGCAAAAGAGCGAAAAATGTTTTATAATGTAAAATTGACGGGGTATCCCCCAAAAAGAAAGGGTATCGTTATGGATGAAAAAGCGATCCGCACACAAGCAAAGATCTTTATTTTATATATTCTCGGCAACGTGGAAGAGCCTGTGGAGTTCACCGTGCTCAACGACATGATCCAGCAGGATGGGCTGGTGACCTATTTTGACTTTGCCGCCGCCTTCTCGGATCTGGTTCTGCAAGAGCAGATCACCGCCGTGGGAGAAGGGGAGGACGGGGAAGTCCTCTATACCGTGACGGGAGAGGGGAGAGCCGTGCTGGATATGTACGGCCACGAGCTTCCCACCGACGTGCGGGACAGGATTTTGCGCCACGCCCAGAGAGTGCTGGTCTCCAAACGCCGCGGGGTGAAGTATCACAGCACCGTGACCCCCACGGGGACCGGCTGGACGGTGACCTGCACCATCAGCGATCGGAGCAAGACGCTGTTTTCCACCTCCGTTTACGCCGCCACCCACGAATACGCGGAAAAGCTGCGGGAGGCCTTTGAGGACCGCTCGGATATCATTTACCGCGGGGTCATGACCCTGTTCTCCGGGGACGTGAATTTTATTTTTGAGTAACCAAGTTGGCGCAAAGCTTTTGTCTTATGCGTGGTATCGTTTCGCCGACGTCAAAAACGGCAAGCTGTTTTTGGAACCTTGGGTTCTAAGCGTGGGGCGCAAAGCTTTTGTCTTATGCGTGGTATCGTTTCGCCGACATGAAAAACGGCAAGCCGTTTTTGGAACTGTAACGGCTACGTGTCATCCCGAGCATAAGGAGGATCATCCGGGGACGTTTACCGCCAAGTATCACCTTCACAAGCCGGTTTACGTGGAGAGCTTTGCTTCCATGCCGGATGCCATTGATCGCGAGACCCAACTGAAGGGCCGGTGAAGGAAAAAGAAGATAAACCCGATCCGCACCGCTAATCCCGATTTTAACGATTTACAGGAGTCGTATGTATGACACCCCAACAAAAAATGCAACAAATCATCCGCCGTTTGGAGGAATATTATCCCGATTCGGCCTGCGCTTTGGAGGCGAAGGGAGACCCTTTTCGCCTTTTGGTGATGGCGATCCTTTCCGCCCAATGCACGGATGCACGGGTGAACAAGGTGTCCGTGGGGCTGTTTGAACGGTTTCCCGATGCCGCCGCTATGGCGGAGGGGGAAGTATCCGAGATCGAGGAGCTGATCCGCTCCTGCGGGCTGTACCGCAGTAAGGCCAAGAACCTCTCCCTGTGCGCCAAGCGCCTGCACGAGGTGTACGGCGGGGAAGTGCCCTCCGCCATGGAGGATCTTCTCACCCTGCCCGGGGTGGGCAGAAAGGTGGCCAACCTGATCCGCGGAGACGTGTTCGGGCTGGGAGGCATCGTGGCGGATACCCATTGCATCCGTATCACCAATCTTTTGGGCTTTTGTAACACCGATGACCCCAAAAAGGTGGAGTTTACCTTAGATCCTTTGGTGCCCAAGGAACAGCAAAGCGATTTCTGCCACCGCCTGGTGCAGTACGGCAGGGACGTTTGCATCGCCCGCCGTCCCAAGTGCGAGGAATGCGTTTTGAAGGATATTTGTGACCACGGAGGAAGTGTATGATCAACACCAACATTCCCCAATTGCAAAGGCTTCTTTCCTCCACCCGCCGTGCGGTGGACGACTACGGGATGATCAGCGAGGGCGACCGCATCGCCGTGGCGATCTCCGGGGGAAAGGACAGCATGGCGTTGCTTGCCGCCTTGGCGGGGTTGCAGAGATTTTACCCAAAAAAGTTTGAAATTGTTCCCATTCATCTGAAGATGGGCTTCCCGGGGAGTGACGATGGGAACATCCGTGAGCTTTGCGAGGCGTTAAATCTGCCCTTGGTGGCGGTGAAGACCGACATCTACGAGGTGGTTTTTGAGGTGCGGAAGGAAAAAAGCCCCTGCTCTTTGTGTGCCAATTTGCGAAGAGGCATTCTTTACAGCACCGCCAAGGAACACGGCTGCTATAAGATCGCCTTGGGGCATCATTTCGACGACGCGGTGGAGACACTGCTGATGAATTTGTTCATCGAAGGGAACCTGGGGTGCTTCTCCCCGGTGACCTACCTGGATCGCATGGACGTGACCATGATCCGTCCCCTGCTGTACGCCAAGGAGAAGGAGCTGAAGTCCTTCGTCACCGCCGCGGGGATCACCTGCTCTCCCAAGTATTGCCCCGCCGACGGGAATACCAAGAGGGAAGAGTGGAAGCAATTCCTGGCAGAGCTGGAGCGGAAGGACCCGGGGGTGAAGGATCGGCTGTTCGGCGCCATCGAGCGGGCAAATCTGGACGGCTTTTCCGTGCATAAACGGGGCAGAAAGGAATAAAGATTTCCCCTCGTAAAACGGGGGGACATCCGGACAATCCCCTCAGTCACGCCGCAAGCGTCGTGACAGCTCCCCTTGCTAAGGGGAGCCTGCTCTTTTTTTGACTCTGCTTTTCCTGCAAAAAATACCCGAGAGGGAAGCAAAACAGCTTTCTTCTCGGGCTTTTTGTTTTAGCATCGGTTTCGTTTCGCCGCTTTGCTTGCGTAGCGGCATTATGATTACTTTAAGATGCGAAGCTTTCGCAAGAAATCACGAAAGACGGATTTGGGCTTTGCGGCAGAATCGTCGTTGGTTTCGTAATAGCTTTTGGTTTCTAAAACAAACTGTTCGATCAACGCGTTACGGGCTTCCGTGTCTCCCGTTTCCAACGCTTCGATCCATTCGCCGTCAATCATACATCCAACGTCAAAGCAGATTTCGTATTTCGCTTGTTTCAGCAAGGGAACATCCTTTTCGTCTCCCATGCAGAATAAATATCCGCAAAGCAATCGAATATACTCTCCGGAGCCTTCTTCATACCCGGACAGCATTTCTGCAAGCAGTTGCCGAATTTCCTGTTTGGGGATGGAATCAAAATCAAAACCGTATTTCTTTATAAGCTGTTCTGCCTTTTGTTCATAATCCATGTTAATAGTCTTCCTATGATCCTTTTTGGGATAGGTTCAAAGTGCCGCAATTTCATCCTTCTCCCGAAAACGGCAGTTTTCGGAGGGCAGATTTCTTTTGGGGATTCTTAAGGGGTGGTTTCTTTTTCGAAAGAAAACACCTCTTAAGCCTTTATGCTTTTACTCAAATTTCAAGCTGACGATCTCGTAAGGGCCGACTTGCAGCTTCGGCTCCAAAGCCAGCTCTTCCACGGTGTTTTCCAACAGATCCACACGGGTGCAGGAAGCAAAGCCCAGCACCTCTGCCGTCTCTACGGTGGTGGTAAAGCTGTGGTTTTCCGGGTTGTAAAGGCGGACGACAATCCCCCTGCCGTCCTCGGCGGGCTTCACCGTCTCCACGCAGAGCCCTTTTGCGGTGACGAAGGGAACGTCCAATTCGCAAGTGCCTTGGTGCTTTTCCACAGGGTATTCCAGCCCGTAGGCGTAGGGGATCACGGTGTCTACCCCGCCCTCGTGGGGAAGGAAGGAATAGGTGAAGGTGTGTTCCCCAAGGTCTGCCCCCTCTCCCGGGTAGGTGGGAGAACGGAGAAGGGCCAAGGAAAGGTCACAATCCCGCAAACACACGCCATACTTGCAATCGGAAAGCAAGGCGCAACCCCGACGGCTGTCGGAAAGATCCACGTATTTGTGGAAGCAGACCTCCCGCTTGGCCTGTTCCCAGGTGGTGTTTTGGGTGGTGGGACGGTTCACGGCGCCGAACTGAATGCCGCACAGGGCGTTTTCCGCAGTTGCCGCCATGGGGAAGGAGGCGCGGAGAAGGCGATGGGATTCCTTCCAATCCACCTTGGTGAAAAAGTCGATCCGTTCCGAATCCTCCCGCAGGATCACCTGCTGGAGGATCACGCTCTTCCCGCAGGTATAACGGGAGGTACGCACCAAGGCCGCCCCCTTCTGAGAGGTGCGGACGGAGGTAAGCTTCACCGGGTATTCTTTGGTGAGCTGTTCGGGCTTGGGTACCTCCCAGCCGTCTTCGTTGTCAAGGAACACCTGCAATTTGTTGCCGGAGCAACGCAAATAGTTTCTGCCGTCCTTACCGTAGACACCCCCGATACTGCCGTCGGGGAGGAATTCCACCCGCACGCGACTGTTTTCCAGGAAATCACGGCTGTACGCCATTTTATGCCCCCGCTTGCGGGCGAAGGGAGTGAAGCAAAGAGGTTTGGCGGCGTGCTTTAAGGGCAGGTAGCCGTTGGCCGTCTCCACGGAGTAGCCGTTTGCGTAGGAAGAAGCGTTGAACAAGGTTTCGCCCTCTCCCGTGAGAAGCAGATCCAGCAAGCCCTGCTTGAGCGAATCCAATTCTGCCAAAAGCTCCCCATAGCGAACCTCTGCCTCCTTGTAGACTCTTGCAATGCAGGAGCCGGGGAGGATGTCGTGGAACTGGTACAGCAAGACCTCTTCCCAAATTTTATCCATCTGTTCCTTGGGGTAAACGTATCCCTTCCGCAACCGCAAGGCCATGGAGGCCAACAGCTCCACCTCGTGAAGCTTCTTTTCGCAAAGGCGGTTGCCACGCTTGGTGCGTCCCTGGGAGGTATAGGTGCCCTGATGCTTTTCCAGGTACAGCTCTCCCTTCCAGCCGGGGAGCTTTTCTTTATGGGGCGCCAGCTCACGGAAGAAGTCCTCGCCAAAGCCCTGCTTCACCTTGGGCAGACCCAAAAGGTCTTTTTCTCGCTTTAACCGCTCCAAATGCTCCATACCCGGGCCGCCGCCGCCGTCACCGATGCCGTAAAGCAGCATGGCCCCGGGGAAGATCTTCTTTTCGGGGGAATTCTGCTCTGCGCGGGCGAAGGAATCCGCTCTGGCGGCAGAGTTGTAGTTCCCCTCGGGAGGCATATGGGCCAGTACTTCGCTGCCGTCAATGCCCTGCCAGCGGAAGGAGGCGTAGGGGAATTTGTTCACCCCGTTCCAGGAAAGCTTGGTGGTCAGGAAGTAGGGTAGACCCGCCTGCTTCATCAATTGAGGCACCTGGGCGGAATAGCCGAACACGTCGGGGAGCCACACCATCTCGGGGGTGAAGCCGAATTCCTCCTTCCAGAACCGCATACCGTGGATAAGCTGGCGTACCAGGCTCTCCCCGCCGGGGAGGTTGGTGTCGGATTCCACCCACATCCCCCCTTGGAGCTCCAAACGGCCTTCCTTGTAAAGCTTTTTCAGCTTTTCGTAAAGCGGGGGAGACATCTCCTTCACCCAAGCAAGCAGTTGGGGCTGGGAGACCCCGAATTTGTAATCGGGATACCGCTCCATGTGGGCCACCACGGTAGAAAGGGTACGCAGAGCCTTCCGCTTGGTCTCCCGAATGGGCCAAAGCCAAGCCAAGTCCAAGTGGGCGTGACCCAAAACGGTGACCTCAAAATGGGAAACGGAGGGCTTCTTCAGAAATTCTGCGGCGATCTCGCGGGAGGAGGCGGCGTAAGCCTTCTCGAAGCAATCCCAAGCCTCTTTTTTCACCTGCTCATCGGGAGCGTACTTCCCAACGTAGGCAAGTACCTCCAGGTCGTAATACAGCTCCCGCAGGGAAACGTTACAGTAAGCACTCTCCCCGCGGATGAAAATACCGTTTTCCGGCTTTGCGCCGAAAAGGTCGTTTGCCCCGCAGTCCACCCAGAAGGTGACGGTCTTGCCGTAATAGTCCTTCGGCAGAAGGTAGGCCTGCTTGGCGGGCTTGCCCAAAGCCACGGTGAACTCGCTTTGCACGTTGGTAAAGCCCTTGAGCGATACGCCGTTTTCGTCGTACAGACAGGCTTCGCCCCCCACGTCCAGAAGCAGTGCGGGAAGCATCCCTTCCTTGGGGAGAGGGATCTCCCCCTCCAAGCGGATCCAGGCGCAATCCCAGCCCTTCCCCCAGCGGGTGCCCCCCTCCAAGGGGATGCAGACCCCTTGTTCCTTTTCCGTAAAGGAAAGGGGCTCGGGAGAGCAGTATGCCGTCCCTGTCAGAGCACTGACGGGGGTGTAGATTTTTGCAAACAATTGATCCAGTTTCTTTTCCATAAAGGATTCTCCTTTTGAAAAGCATTTTCGTATCCTTAGAATACCATAGTTTCCCGCATTTTGCAAGAAAAATTCCCGCGTTTTCAAAGAATCGTTCCCTTCTTTTCTCCACATACTAAAGCAAAACGCGAAAGGAAGACGAACATGGAACGATACGATGAGAACTTACACCCTGCGGTGATCCTGGCGGGAGGGATGGGAAGCCGTCTCGCCCCCATTACCGACACCCTGCCAAAGCCCTTGGTGCCTGTGGCGGGAGTCCCCGTGATCACACGGCTGACGGCGCTTTTGAAGCAAAACGGCTTTGCCTCTGCGGTGATGACGGTGTGCGCCCTTCCCGAGGCCTTTGACAGCTACCGCGATCCCAACCTGCCCATCGAGACGGTGAAGGGAAAGCTTCCCTTGGGCAGTGCGGGGAGCGTGAAGGCGGTTTCCCACCTGCTGGAGGACTCTTTTTTGGTGATCTCGGGGGATACGGTGACGGATTTTGACCTGAAAACCGCCATGGAGACCCACAAAAAAGAGCACCGCAAGGTGACCATCCTTCTTACCCGCACTCCCGCCCCGGGGGAGTTCGGCATCGTTTCCCTGAAAGGCGGGAAGATCGCAGGCTTTTTGGAAAAACCCACCTGGCGGGACACCTTCTCCAACCTGATCTCCACGGGAATCTATCTTTTGGATAAGTCGGTATTGGAGCAGATCCCCGAGGGGGTGCAGTACGATTTCGGCAAGGATCTCTTTCCCGATCTTTTGAAGAAGGGCATCCCCCTCCACGGGGAAGTGATGGAGGGCACGTGGTACGACGTGGGCAAGCCCGAGACCTATTACCGCTGTAACATGGCGTTTTCCGCGGGGGAGACCGTCACGGGGGAGGAATGCGACCTTCATCCCGCCGCCAAGGTCACCCGCAGTGTTCTCCACCACCGTGTTACCGTGGGGGCAAACGCAAGGGTGGAAAACAGCATCCTCTGCGACGGCGTGGCGGTGGGGGAGGACTGTATCGTTTCCCCCGGCTGTGTCATCGGCGCAAACACGGTGCTGGAAAAGGGCACTTTCCTGCCTCCCAACACCCACGTAAAGGGGGGCTTGCGGGTGGACAACCAAGGCAGGGAAGGGCGTTTTGCCTTCGGGACGGTGGCCAAGCGGTTGTTTGACGAGGAAGGGATTCACGGAGAGCGGGCGGTTCTGGACGGCAGCTTCTGCACCGATCTCGGCCGTGCCCTGGTACCCCCGGAAAAGGCTGTTTCCATCGGCATTCTCCATTCCCCCACCGGGGCGGGAGAGCTGTACGGGGAGCTGCTTGCTTTGGGAATTCGGGAAAGCGGGGGCAAGGTGTACCGCCTTGGAAAGGGCTTCCCGGGGGTTGCTCCCTTCGCCGTGGAAAGCTTTGGTTTGGATATGGCAGTCTCTGTGGAGGTGCGGGAAAGCCTGGGACAGGTGAGCTTCCGCTTCTGCGACAAGGACGGGCTTTCCCTTTCCGGGGAGGATCAGCGGGCCATCGAGACCCGTATGCGGAACCGTTCCTTTGCATCCTGCGTCACACCCCTCCCCGCTATCACCCCCGAGGGGGAGGAGATGGTGCTTTGCCGCTACTGCAAGTATCTCCAGGAGAAAGCAGGTTCTCTTGCGGGGGTGAAGTTTTCCGTTTCCCGCAGGGACGACGGAGGCGAGTTTTTGGGCTCCAACGCCAACGCTTTGGGGGCTGACGTGTTCTACGGGGAGGAGCAGGGGGTGGATGCCTACACCGTCTCCCCCGACGGCAGGCGTGCCTGCATGGTCACCGCAGGGGGCAAGCCTATGAGCTATTGGCACATGGTAGCTGTTTGCGCCGCAGAAGATACAAAGACCGTGGTGCATCTCCCCCGCCGCACCCCCAAGGTGGTGGAGGAATACCTGCAGAACATGGGCAAGGAGGTGGTCTTCTACAACGATTCCCGCTCTCCCGCCCGCCTTCATGCAGGGGACACCCCCTACGTCAACGACGGGGTATTGCTCTGCCTTTTGACCGCCGCCGTTTGCGCACGGCAGAAGAAGACCGCCGACGAGATCCTTTCGGGGCTGCCCGCCTTCTCGGTGGTGAAAAAGGAGCTTCCCCCGCCGGAGGACAATGTCCGCGCAGACCGCCGTGCAGAGCTCATCGCCGCCCTTTGCAGGGACAGCGGCTACCCCGCCCGCATTTACCGCAAGACGGGATGCATCACCCTGTTCCCCCGCGGGGCGGGAGGCTACACCCTCATTGCCGAGGCCACAGGCTGGGAGGCCGCCGAGGAGCTTTGCAAAACAGCGGAGGAGCTGTTGGAGGATTAAGTCGGGGAGGAAGACGAAAGGGGACTTTCTTTCGGAAAAGAAAGTCCCCTTTGACCCCAAAGAAACCTGCTTTGCCGAAAACTGTCGTTTTCGGAACTGCGGTGACAACCGGACTGAGTTTGCTCGCAAAACTTCGGTGTGCCAACCCGCAGGGGTGGTATACTTAACCGGAGATAAACAGGGGGAACGGCTGTGCTTTGTGTAGTGTTTCTCGCACTTGACCGTAACGCTGTTTGTCCGCTGTTGACTTTTTTCGTCGTTTATGATAAAATATGATACGCAAAGATGGAAAAGGAGACAAACATGAAAAAAACCGTGCTTTGTATTTGCTTGGCGTTGTTGATGGCGGGTTGCAGTGCTCCTTTGGAAGGCTCCGACAAAAGCGAACCACCTGCCGTTTCCGCTCCTCTCGACAAAAGCGAACCACCTGCCGTTTCCGTTCCTCAAGAGGAGAGCAGGGCTGATTCAACGGAGCCTGAAGCAGAAGCGCTCATCGACAGGATCTACCGCTTGACCCGCGAGGAATTCCAATCCTTTGTAAAGGATATCGGCGGAGAGACCTTCCCCACGGAGGCTGTCAGCTATGCACCGGATGATGAAGCGCTTGAAGAGCCCGTTCGTCTTCGCTGGGAGCAGTTCTGTCGGGAATTCACCTGTACCAAAGCCGGCTTTGAGGCGCTCCTTTCCGAGAAAGGCGTTCGGCAAGAGCTGAAGGAAGTCACCTTGTTCATGACCTACGAGGAGCTTCCCATGGCATGGATGCAAACGGCAGAACGTTCCTTTTTCCTGTGGGGAACCTTTGCAACCGGGGATTTGACTTTTGTCTTCTCCCGGGATTCCGACTTCGTCGCCTTTTTTGCGGAAAAAGAGTGTAAAGTGCTTGTAAACGGAGACGAAATCGATTCCGCCGTTCCCGGGATCCTCCACGGCTTTTCCGCCGACGTACCGATGCTTGCAGTCCTTCAAAAGCTTGGCGCAACCGTGGCGTGGGAATCTTCCGAAAAAGCTTCCGTCTGCTTTGGCGGGGAAACCTATGGCTTGGATCTGGAGCTTGTCACCTTCGGCGCAGAGGAAGATCTTCTTGGGGAGTGCCTCGTCGCCGGGGGATACAGCGTCTATTACCCTGTGGAGGGGGACGTGATGATCTCCCATACTGCAATGCTGACCCTTTTGGAGGAGTTGGGGATCGGCTGTTCCGTTTCTGTGGAAAACGAAAAAGCGGTGATCGAATACTTGTCCGAATAACCCAATAACACAATAAACCCCGCTTTTTCGCAAAGCGGGGTTTTGTCATATCAAATTACAGATCGGAAAGCAATTCCTTTTCCTCGGGGATGACGATGCGTCTGTGCTCGGTGATGGCCTGGTGTGCCAAAGTCACGGTACGGAAGGAGGAATACACCGCGTCAATGGGAACCACGCCCTTGGCGTCGTTTTCGATCATGTCGATCAAGTTCAGATACTGACCGTACATATCCTTATACACGGAATCGTAGTCCAAAATCACGTCGGGCTTGTTTTCGTCCCCGTAGTAGATGCAGATACGGTCCTTATCGGTGATGCCGTCGGTGCGGTTCATGGCCATGGTCAGGGTAATATGCCCCTTGGTGCCGATGAAGTCCTTGTCGTTGTTGGAGGAGATGTTGTTGCTCCAGCCCACCTCGTAGTAACCGCGGCAACCGTTGGCCAGCTCCATGTTCATCACCTGGTAGTTATCGATGGGGGAATCCTCATCCAGCTTGGCGGAAATACCGCTGACAGCCACGATGGGGGAATTTGCAAACCATTGGATCACGTCCGCGTAATGGACGCCGCAGTCGATGAGGGGCGGGCAATCCTGCATAAGACGGATGAATCTGTCCCAGGGATGTCCCGGCTCTCCTGCGCGGTGGCTCTGGTTCATACGCACCATGCGCAGCTCCCCGATCTCTCCTGCGTCGATCAACTCCTTGATCTTACGGTAGGAGCGGTTGTAACGCAACACGTGGGAAACGGAAACCTTGCTGTCGCTGCTCTTCACCAGACGGACGAATTCTCTTGCATCCTCCAGATTGGTGGCGATGGGCTTTTCGCAGATCACGTGCTTGCCGTGGGCGATACAGTCCTTGAGGATGGCAAAATGGGTATCCGTGTAGGTGGCGATGATCACGATCTCCACCCGAGGATCCGTCAGGAAGGGGCGGTAATCCGTCCCATAATGCTCCGCCTCAAAACGGCGCGCGAACTCACGGGCCACGGGCTCGTTGGTATCGATGACGGCGATGATGGTCGCCTCATGCTTATCATAGATCTCTTGAATGTGCTGTTCGCCGATGTGGCCGCAGCCGATCAGGATCACTCCGTAGGATTTTTTCATCCGGCAAGTCCTCGTTCCGCAGGGGGGAGCCCCCCGGAGGTATGAAAGGTTTGTATAAAACGATTTTACTTTAGTTCTTTTCCACCAGCAAAGCGGTGTCTCTCTCTACCAGATGGACTGCCAAGGCGGTTACCTCGGACAGGGGCAGGGGAGAGGGGTTGCGCACCCAATCCACGTACAGGTTCAACACGCCGTGTGCCATGTAGGAAAGGCAGAGGCGGAGAGAAGCATCGCTGATGTCGGTATAGTTGCGGTAAACTGCCATCAGAGCGGTCATGCACTTCTCGCTCAGGGCACGCAGGAAGAAGGCGCAGGTGTTTTCCAGACAGAAGGCGCGGAAGATCTCGGGTTGTTCGTTGATCTTGCCGTGAATGTGCTCCAGGAACTTGGCGGGGATGAACACGTTGCCCTCGGTGAGGGAACCCTCCAGAGCCTCGGTGAACACGGCGTCTCCTTTGGCAATGAGCTCGTTTGCCACATCCTCAATGCCGGTATAGTGGAGATAGAAGGTCTTGCGGTTGATGTCTGCCTTTAAGGTCAGCTCGGTGATGGTGATCTCCTCCAAAGGCTTCTCGGAGAGAAGCTGAAGCAATGCCACAGAGATGGCGCGTTTGGTTTTGATGATTCGTCTGTCGATCTTGGTTCTTGCCATGGAAACGGCTCCTTCTATATCTTGAAAGTGATGGTAGAAAAAAGGTCTTTTGCATCGGAGAGCAAAGTCCGTCTCCCCTCGCAAAAGAGGTTGTTTCTCATATTGTGCAATATTATACCACATTTTTGCGTGTTTTGCTACCTAATTTTTCATAAATTTTCTTTTGTTTTTTTGTCGGTTTACACAAAAGGGGAAGAAAAACCTTGCGGGGCGGGATTTTTTTGCAAGTCGGAAAAACATCCTCTTGCAATTTGATCTTCATAGTGATATACTTTTGGTATGAAGAACGATGCAGGAGTATTTTTATGAAGATCAGCCGTTTGTTACAGCAGGAGACGCTGTCTGTTTCCTTTGAGGTTTTTCCGCCAAAGACGGAAAGCAGCTTCGATACCGTCAAGGCCGCCACCGAGGAGATTGCCCGCTTGAAGCCCGCTTTTATGAGCGTCACCTACGGCGCGGGGGGCGGCACCAGCAAATATACGTTGGAGATCGCAAAGAACATCAAGGAAACCTACGGTGTACCCTCCCTTGCCCATCTTACCTGCGTGTCCTCCACCCGCGATACGGTGAAGGAGCGGATCGCGGACATCAAGGCGGCGGGGATCCAAAACGTGATGGCTCTCCGCGGGGACATCCCTAAGGAGCTGGAAAACGCCGACCGCTCGGGTTGGGCGTACCACCACGCCGTGGAGCTGGTGCGGGAGTTGAAGGAGGCCGACCCCGATCTTTGCATCGGCGGGGCTTGCTACCCCGAGATCCATCCCGAAAGCGCCGATCAGAAGGCGGATATCTTCTACCTGAAGGAAAAGGTTGACGCGGGATGCGATTTTCTCACCACCCAGATGTTCTTCGACAACAATCTCCTTTACAATTTCCTGTATAAGATCCGTGAAGCGGGGATCACCGTGCCCATCGTGCCCGGCATCATGCCCATCACCAAGGCCACTCAGGTGGACAGAGCCATCAAGCTTTCCGGCTCCTTTATGCCCAGACGGTTTATCTCCTTGGTGGACCGCTTCGGGAGCGACCCTGCGGCCATGAAGCAGGCGGGCATTGCCTACGCCACGGATCAGATCATCGATCTTTTCGCCAACGGCATCAAAAACGTCCACGTCTACACCATGAACAACCCCGACGTGGCGGAAAAGATCATGGTAAATCTTTCGGACATTTTAGGAAAATAACGATATGACTTTCTTAGAATACTTACAAAACCGCATCCTGCTGTTGGACGGCGGCATGGGAACCCTGCTCCAGCAGGCGGGTCTGAAGCCCGGGGAGCATCCCGAGGAATGGAATCTTTCCCATCCCGAGGTGGTGACGGGGGTGCACCGCGCCTATTTCGAAGCAGGGAGCAACCTGGTCTGCACCAACACCTTCGGGGCGAATACCTTAAAATTTGAAGAAAATCACCTGCGGGAGATCATCTTCGCGGGGGTGAACTGCGCCCGAATAGCCGCCGAGGGCAAGGAAGGCCGCTTTGTGGCTCTGGACATCGGCCCCACGGGAAAGCTTCTTGCCCCCACGGGGAATTTGCCCTTTGAGGAAGCGGTACGGGTCTTCGCCGCCACCGTCCGTTTGGGCGTGGAAGCGGGGGTGGACGCCATTCTGATTGAAACCATGACGGACAGCTACGAGACCAAGGCCGCCCTTTTGGCCGCCAAGGAAAACTGCGATCTGCCCGTTCTGGTGACCAACGCCTACGGAAGCGACGGCAAGTTGATGACGGGAGCCACACCCGCCGCCATGGTTGCTCTGTTGGAGGGCATGGGGGTTTGTGCCTTGGGTGCAAACTGCTCTCTGGGCCCGAAACAGCTTGCAGGTGTGGCAAGGGAGCTGTTGGCAAACGCTTCTGTTCCCGTGATCCTGAAGCCCAACGCAGGCCTGCCCGTCGTGCGGGAGGGGAAGACGGAATACGACGTGACTCCCGAGGAATTCGCCGCGGAGCTTGCCGCCCTTGTGAAAGAAGGCGTTCGCCTGGCGGGTGGCTGTTGCGGCACCACCCCGGCATTTATCAAGGCGTTACACACCGCTTTGGAGGGGACTCACCCTGTTCCCGTGACGGAAAAGCAGATCACCGCGGTGTCTTCCTATACCCACGCGGTGAACTTTGGAGAAAAACCCCTGCTTATCGGCGAACGGATCAACCCCACGGGGAAGAAGCGGCTGAAGCAGGCCATCTTAGAAGGGGATATGAACTACCTGTTGGAGCAGGGCATCGCCCAGGCGGAGGCAGGGGTACATCTTTTGGATGTAAACGTAGGCCTGCCGGGCATTGACGAGGGGGAAGTCCTTTCCCGCGCCGTGGCGGAATTGCAGGGCGTCACCGACCTGCCCTTGCAGATCGACACCGCAGATGTAACCGCCATGGAAAAAGCCCTGCGGCTCTACAACGGAAAGGCCTTGGTGAACTCCGTCTGCGGCAAGCAGGAGAGCATGGACAGCCTGTTCCCCTTGGTGAAAAAATACGGCGGTGTGGTCATCGCTTTGACCTTGGACGAAAACGGCATCCCTTCCACCGCGGAGGGGAGAGTTGCCATTGCAAAGAGAATCATCGCGGAAGCGGCAAAATACGGCATTGACAAGAAAAACTTGGTGTTCGACACCCTGGCCATGACGGTGAGTGCCGATAGGAACGCCCCCGCCGTGACCTTGGAGGCCATGAAGCGGATCAAAACCGAGCTGGGGTGCCATACCTCCTTGGGGGTCTCCAACGTGTCCTTCGGGTTGCCCAATCGGGAAGGCGTCAACGGGGTGTTCTTCGCCCTGGCCTTGGAAAACGGCCTTTCCGCCGCCATCATCAACCCCCTGTCCGCGGAGATGCGGAAGGCGTATTACACCTTCTTGATGCTGCGGGGCATGGATGAAAACTGCATGGAATACATGGCAAGAGCGGAAAGCTTTGCCACCACGGCGGTGACGGCTGTCACTGCGGAAAAGACAGAAAGCGCAGGCTCCGAGCTGCAAAAAGCGGTGGAAAAGGGGCTCCTTGCCAAGGCGGAGGAGCTGACGGCAAGCCTTTTGGAAAGCCGCGAACCCCTTGATCTGGTGGAAAACGAGCTGCTTCCCGCTCTGGATAAGGTGGGGAAGGGCTTCGAGAAGGGCAGCCTGTTCCTGCCCCAGCTTCTCATGTCCGCCGAGGCGGCGAAGCGTGCTTTTGGGAAGATCAAGGAAAAGCTTCCTCCCGGTGCGGGTGGGAAGGGTCCCTTCGTGCTGGCCACGGTGAAGGGGGATATCCACGACATTGGCAAGAACATCGTGGGGCTTCTGTTGGAAAATTACGGCTATACCGTCATCGATTTGGGGAAGGACGTGCCTCCCCAGGCGGTTGTGGAGGCGGTTTTGACTCATCACGCCCCCTTGGCAGGGCTTTCCGCCTTGATGACCACCACCGTCCCCGCTATGGAGGAGACGGTGCGTCTCCTGCGGGAAAAAGCTCCCTTCTGTAAGATCGTGGTGGGGGGCGCGGTGCTGACAGAGGACTATGCCCGTGACATCGGTGCCGACGCCTACGGCAAGGACGCCATGGCTACGGTACGATACGCAGAGGAAACCGTATGAACCGCATTTTATGCTCCACGGGAGCGGTGATCGGCAGACCCAACGGCAGGGATTACAGACTACTTGGGGAATGCGTGGAGAAGCTGACCTGTGACGGCTTTGAATTCATGATGTACGAGGATTGGCACAAGGATCTCCGGGGGCTTCTTGGGTTCTTGAAGGATCTTGGCGCCGCCTTCCCCGTGTTCCACGCAGAGAAATCCGTGGGCAACCTCATCAGCCGCGGGGAAGCGGGGGACGTGGAGACGGCTGTGGCCGCCTTCCGAAACAATTGTGAGCTGGCGGTAGAGCTGGGAAGCGAGAAAATGGTGCTTCACCTTTGGGGCGGGATAGATTCCGACAAGGAGATCTCCCGCAACATCGCCTGCTTTGGCACACTGGACGCTGTCGCTCGGGAACACGGCCTGTTGCTCACGGTGGAAAACGTGGTCTGCAACCGCAAGGATCCTATGACCCATCTGATTGCCCTGGCGGAGGCGTATCCCGATATCCGTTTTACCTTCGATACCAAAATGGCTCGGTTCCATCGGCAGACGGACTTGCTGTATGAAGAAGAAAACCGCTCTCTGTTCCCTCGGTTTGTTCATTTCCATATCAACGATTACGGCGGCGGGTATATGGATTGGGGGAATCTCCGTACCCTGCACCCGGGAGAGGGCGGGGTGGATTTTGACCGTCTGTTTGCCTTCCTGAGGGAGCAGGGGTACCGCGGCGACTTCACCGTGGAGGCCACCTCCTTCGATAGCACCGGGGCGATCGATTTCCACAAGCTGAACAGGACCTTTGAGGTCTTGAGAGGCTATTTGAAGTAAAGAAAAACGACTCCGAAAGGGGTCGTTTTTTGACGGGGGGAATAAAGACTACGCATGGATCGAAAACCGTCCGCCGACTTGGCTTCGCACTGCAGATGTCGGCGGTATGATACCACGCATAGATCAAAAGCTATGCGCCGACTTGGCTTCGCACCTAGGTTCCAAAATCGGCTTTGCCGTTTTTCACGTCGGCGGTATGAGGTGCTGCACGGTATAAGGCCGTCCGCCGACTTGGTCACCTCTGAGCAACCCAGCCCGTTGGGCTGGCTCGCGCGGAACGGAGCCGCTGTGTCCGTTTGTCACCCTGAGCAAGCGCGGGTCGTAGTAGTTACGGCTATGCAATACGGTATATCTCCGCGCGCGTCGAACTTCCGTGAGTGGTGTAAACCCGAACGGAAGGCAAAAAATGCCTGCATTTTTTGAGGGTATGGGAATCTCTTTCGATACA
>JAZNPH010000082.1:0-11189 GCA_045589515.1 Eubacteriales bacterium
GAAGAACAGCGAAAACAACAACGGTATTCTGGCAATCCAGGAATTCAGACATGCTCTGGACCTTGGCCTGAACAGAAGCGATATCATTGAAAAGATCTGGCCCGGCTCTGCCGTTCCTTGCTTCGGTCTGCTGAACGTTGCTTACTACTACGATATCGAAAACTCTCCTGAACTCGAAGACGGCGGTCAGTATCGGAATGCTACCGTTGCGAAGGAAGGTATCCTCCGCGCTTACGGCTTTACCCAGGGCGCAGACGGCAAGTGGTCCACCGGCGAACTCACCGGTCTGTCCCTTGACGAAGCTTACGACTCTCTCACCGGCTACAACCCCGCTCTTGCAAAAGAGAAGATGAAGGAAGCTATCGCAATCCTCACCGCTAACGCTAAGGAGTATGGTTACGATGCTTCTAAGGACATCACCATCGTTTACGGTTCTTCCGTTGACAACGACAAGCAGAGATTCCGCGCAGACTACCTGCAGGAAGTTCTGAACGGTCTGGCCGAGGGCACCGAGCTCGAGGGCAAGATCAAGATCAAGTTCGATGCATCTGCAGGCTCTAAGTGGTCCGATGCATTCCGTGCCGGCGACACCCAGATCGGCTTCGGCTATGGCTCCTCCGGCAACGCATTCAACCCCTTCGACATCATCGGCGCATTCGCAGACTACGAAGACTCCCTGAACTATCATATGTACTGGGATACTTCCAAGGTTGATATGACCCTCAACATGCCCGCAGGCGATTACGAGGGTGCAGGCGAGACCATCACCATGAGCGTTCAGAACTGGTTCTTCTGCCTGAACGGTCTGGCAGAATCCGAAGAGCAGCCCAAGACCTACAACTGGGGCGCAGGCTTTGCTCCCACCGACGTAAGACTGACCATTCTGTCTGCTCTGGAAGAGCTGATCATCAAGGAAAGCCGTTCTGTCATGCTGATCGCTGACTCCGGCGGATCCTTCCTCGGCGCTAAGTTCTCCTACTTCTCCGACGTAGAGAACGTGTTCATGGGCTTCGGCGGCATCAGATACATGGAAGTTAACTACACCGATGCTGAATGGACTGAATTCGTGAAGGCTAACAACAACGACCTTTCCGCAGAGTACAAGAAGTCTGAGTAATTTTTGGATAATATTGTATAAGTAGTATTATTCATATTTGAGCAAATGGCGGTGGGCAAGTGCGCTCACCGCTACTTTGCTCGTTTATGGCATTTTGTGAAATACTATCTCCCTTTTTGCTTTTTTTGAAACCGGCGTTTGGAAAACGCTGCTTGAAACGTTCTCTTGGCGGAACGTTTATTGAAACATCGAAAGAAACCAACAATGCAACTTCCGGACGCTATGTGGGGCGTTCGGAAAGCCGAGTGCTTTTACACGCAAATGCTTTTTGATGCGAAATCTCTTTTTCGCACTCTTGGACTTGGAAATTAACACAACAGAGGAGAAATCCCTATGTATATGTTTAAATATGTGATGAAGCGTTTGGGCCTTATGCTCTTTACCTTCTTCATCATCGTCACCATGTGCTTTACACTGGTAAAGCTTTTGCCCATCCCCACCAATGCTCTGCCCGGCCAGGATCCCTACGTCGTTGTAAAAACCCTGGAAGGCAGAGGCTGGATCACCAATATCCGCCCGGGCGACAACGGTCTCTACGAATACGACCGCGTTCCGATCCTGATCCAGTACGGCAATTACCTCAAGCGGATCGTTACCGAAGGCGACTTTGGTATCGCTACCACCTACGGCGAGTACGTGAATATGCCCGTCTGGGACGTGTTCGTCAGCCACCTTCCTCCCACCATCCTGATCAATATTTATTCCACGCTGATCGGTGTGCCCATTGGCTTAGGCTTGGGTATTCTGGCGGCTTTGAAAAAGAACAAATGGCAGGACCAGCTGATCAATATCTTTATTATTCTGTTGATCTCCCTGCCCTCCATCGTGTTGGCCCTTGGCTTGCAGTATTTCTTCTGCTTCAAGCTTGGCTGGTTCCCGCTGACCATGTCCACCAGTGACGACTACTTCACATGGGAAGTGTTCCATTCCATGCTGCCCGCGGTGTTTGCGCTGTGTCTGGGCTCCATCGCAGGGTATGCCCGTTATACCAGAGCGGAGCTTTCCGAGGTTTTGACCGGCGAGTTTATGCTCCTTGCCAGAACCAAGGGTCTGACCAAGCGTCAGGCGATCTACCGCCATGCTATGCGTAACTCCATGGTGGTCATCTTCCCGTCCATCCTCAGTGAATTCGTCGGGGTGCTTTCCGGCTCTCTGATCATCGAGAAGATGTTTACCATCAACGGCGTTGGCGGACTGTATCTGAACTCTATCATCTTCCAGGATTACGATTTCTTTATGCTGCTGTCTTGCTTCTATACGTTGGTCAGCTTGACCGCCGGCATTGTAATCGATATCAGCTACGGCTTCATTGATCCGAGAATCAGAATGGGGGCTAAGTAATATGGCAATGACAAATAAATACGACAACATCCCCGCTGAGAAGTTTCGATTTGCGACGAAGACGGATCTTTCCCATGATAAGAAGCTGGATACCAAGCCCGTAAGCTATTTCCAGGGCGCGTTCCGCCGCTTTGCCAAGAACAAGGGCGCTGTGGTGGGCGGCGTTGTGATCATGTTCCTGGTGCTTTTCGCCATCATCGCTCCCTTCTTCACGCCCTTCAGCCCTGAATATTACGATATGACCTTCAACTACGTAACGCCTAAAAATCAGTTGTTCGTAGACGCAGGCATTGATTTCTGGGACGGTTGCAAGGAAAAGGAAGCCAACTACGTGGGCTTCTTGAAGGATCTTGCCATCGCGCAGGAAACCGGCAGAGAAGTCATTAAGAGAAACGAGTATACCGTCAGCGAGGACGGCTCCGCCTATTCCTACCGTTACAATACCTACTACGGCGTGGGCTTCGGTAAATACAAGATCATTTCCATGGAAAAGTTTAAGGCGATCCAGGAATATCAGCTCGAAACCGGCAGACAGGTTCTGTATCCCATCGTAGAGGTCTCCAAGAGACCTACCCTGGAAAAGAACAAGTACGACGCCAACATTTACTACGTGACCCAGGACCCCAAGGCGAAGACCATCCGTCCCAAGCTTTCCACCTCCGGGGAGATCATTCCCAACTATTGGAAGTACACGGAGGAGACCAAGAGCAAGACCGTTGCGGAGTACAACTCTCTGAGACTTGAGGGCGAAAACGGCTTTACCGAAAACGGCGAGACCTATTACTACGCCTACGGCAGAATCGTAGACGGCGGCATTGAGGTCAGAGCCGAATATTACGAATACTATACTTACGAGCACGTCATGGAAAAGAAGGACGGCATTGGAGAGCCCGCCTTCCTCTTCGGCACCACCGACACCGGTAAGGACATTTTTGCCTGCCTTGCATACGGTGCCAGATTCTCCTTTATCTTTGCTACTCTGGTTGCCGTGGCAAACTTTATCGTCGGCGTGATCTGGGGCTCTATCTCCGGCTACTACGGCGGTAAGGTGGACATCTTTATGGAAAGAGTCGCCGAGATTTTGAGCGCCATTCCCTCCATGATCGTTATCACCCTTCTGAAGTATCATATGCACGGTGATACGCCCCAGGCATTGGTGCTGTTCATAGCCTTCTTCTTAACGGGATGGATCGGTATGGCGGGTACCACCCGTATGCAGTTCTACCGCTTCAAGAACCAGGAGTACGTCCTGGCGGCAAGAACCCTGGGTGCCAGCGATGCCAGAATCATGTTCAAGCATATCTTCCCCAACGGTCTGGGTACCATCGTTACCAGAGTTGCGCTGGTCATCCCTGCGATGATCTATTCCGAAACCAGCCTTTCCTATCTGGGCATCATCAACCTGGAGGCTGGCGACACCACCAGCGTGGGTACGCTGATTGCAGCAGGCCAGAAGTCCATCACCGCAGGCGCAGGCTTCGTAGCGCTCTTCCCCTGCTTGTTCCTGGTTCTGCTGATGCTCAGCTTTAACTTGTTCGGCAACGGTCTGCGCGATGCGTTCAACCCGTCGCTGAGAGGATCGGAGGAGTAAGACATGAATAAAGAAGTCAAATTATCAGTTAACAATCTGAAGATCTCCTTCCGTACGGACGCAGGTAAGGTACAGGCTGTACGTAACATTTCCTTCGACCTTTACAAGGGCGAGACTTTGGCCATCGTTGGTGAGTCCGGCTCCGGTAAGTCGGTAACCTCCAAGGCCATCATGGGTATCTCCGCGGTGAACTCCATTTACGAGGGCGGCGAGATCCTTTACGACGGTCAGGATCTGGTGCGTATTCCCGAGGAGGAAATGCACAAGCTCCGCGGCGATAAGATCGCCATGATCTTCCAGGATCCTCTTTCTTCCTTGAACCCCATCATGCGCATCGGTAAGCAGATCACCGAGGCTATGCTGTTGAAGAACAAGGCCAACCGCAAGGAAGGCCGCGAAACCTTCAATAAACTGCTGGGAACTCTTTCCGAGACTGCCAAGGCCGCATTGGCCGAGGGCGGTCACAGAGACATCTCCGCAGATGAGGTTGCGGAATATATCAAGACCTTTGATAATTTCAATATCCGGGCCATCAAGCTGGAAAACAGCTACAGCGCCGCTCGTACCGCAGCGGAAGAGATGATCGCCATCATCAAGGACTTCCTGTTCCTGACGGAAAAGAAGCAGAAGATCGATGCGGTCTCCTCCCTGAAGCTGATCGAGCACAAGCTTGCTGACATGATCGAGGATCGGTATTTCTCTGCGAATTACACCGACGCTTTGAATGCATACAAGGCAGAGCTGGCTTCTGTGAAGCGTTTGGAGAAATCCAAGGTTTCCTTGGGTGACTCCGTCAAGCGCGTGGTCACCATGAGTGCTACCAAAAAGGATGCTTCCGAAGAGACCGCAAAGGTACTGGAGGGTCTCTGCAAGACCGCAGAGGAAATGCTTGCCCGGCCTAAGTACGATTTCTTCAGAATCGGCTACTACGTTTATAAGAACCCCGACACCGATCTCAGCCGTATGCCTGCGGAAGAGGCGAACGAAATGACCTATAAGTTCCTCACGGAGGACTTTATGAATTCGTTCATCGCCATGGAAAAGGTTGCGGTGGAATATTCCTTCAAGAAAGCGCTGGAAAACAAGAAGAATGCCATCACCGCTTTGCAGGATGCTATCGAATTCTTCAAAAAGGGAGGCTTTACCGAGAAGGAAGCCGAGTCGGTATGTAAGAACGTCAGTGCCGGCGTGCGCGCTTCCATCGACAGCCTTGCCGTTGTGAAGGATAACGTGGCGTATACCTTCGGCGGCGCTTTGGAAAGAGAGATCGAAAAGTATTTCTTCTACCTGAAGAACAATCCCAAGGAAGAAGAACGCTTTGCAAAGCAGACCGCAAAGAGAGAAGCTTTGCTGGCCAAGGGCAAGAACGTGGATTGGGAGGTTATCCCCAAGTCCGTTATCGAGCCCGAGGTGCAGATCGAGGCCATTTGCTCCGTTATCGCCCGCGTAATGCATAAGTTCCAGGCAGACGTGGAGAATGCGGCTTCCTTCGACGTAGACAAGCGTTGCCTTGAGATCATCGATTACCTCAAGGAAAAGGCGTCTCAGGTGGTTTACACCCTGACCAAGCGCATCGCCAAGGAAAAGGCTATCAAGCTCATGGAAGAGGTTGGTATCCCCGAAGCAAGATTGCGCTTCCGCCAGTACCCCTTCGAGTTCTCCGGCGGTATGCGTCAGCGTATCGTAATCGCCATCGCCCTGTCTGCTAACCCCGATATTCTGATCTGCGACGAGCCTACCACGGCTTTGGACGTAACCATTCAGGCGCAGATTTTGGAGCTGATCAATAAGCTCAAGGCAGAGCGTAACCTTTCCATCATTTTCATTACCCACGACTTGGGTGTGGTTGCCAACATGGCGGACAGAATTGCCGTTATGTATGCGGGCAAGATCGTTGAGTACGGTACGGCCAACGAGGTGTTCTACAACCCTCAGCATCCCTATACCTGGGCTCTGCTTTCCTCCATGCCCGACCTTGACACCAACGAAAAGCTGGATGCCATTCCCGGCACGCCCCCCAATATGATCTACCCGCCTGTGGGCGACGCGTTTGCAGAAAGAAATAAGTACGCTCTGGAGATCGACTTCGAGATGCAGCCTCCCATGTACGAGGTATCGCCTACCCACTACGCGGCAACCTGGCTGCTCCATCCCGATGCTCCCAAGGTAGAGATCCCCAAGATCATCACCGAACGAATCAAGCGTATGGAAGAAAGAGGAGGCAATCATGGAGAATCATAACGAAGTTCTGCTGAAAGTAGACCATCTTTGCCAGTACTTCCGTATGGGGCGTAAGGATCTGAAGGCCGTAGACGACGTAAGCTTTGAGATCAAGAAGGGCGAAGCCTTTGGTCTTGTGGGCGAATCCGGATGCGGAAAAACCACCACCGGCCGTTCCATTATCAGACTGTATAACATCACCTCCGGCGACGTTTATTTCAAGGGTCACAGAGTTGGTGCGGGCATCCGTTCCTACAAGGACGCTATCAAGCAAGCCAAGGCAGATCTTTCCGCAGGGAAGATCGGCAAGGAAAAGTTTGAGACTATTGTTGCGGAAAACAAAGCTTTGATCCACGAAGCAAAGACCGTTCATAGGGACGTGGATAAGCAGCATGCCGAAGCTATGGTAGCTGCCTTGAACAAGGAATACAATGCCAAGTTCGCAGACGCGGCAAACGATCCCGAACAGCTCAAGGCGCTGAAGAGAGAGTACAAATCCAGACTCCGCGTGGCCAAGAAGAGCAAGCTGATCACACAGATCCAGATGATCTTCCAGGACCCCATCGCTTCTTTGGATCCCCGTATGACAGTCCGTGATATCATCGCAGAGGGCCTGATCATCAACGGCGTTACCGACAAAGAGTATATCAACCAAAAGGTATACGAGATTCTGGAGACGGTCGGCTTGGTGCGTGAGCACGCAGACCGCTATCCCCATGAGTTCTCCGGCGGTCAGCGTCAGCGTATCGGTATCGCAAGAGCCGTTGTTATGCAGCCCGAGATGATCATCGCCGACGAGCCTATTTCTGCTCTTGACGTGTCCATTCAGGCGCAGGTTATCAACCTACTGAACGATCTGAGAGAGCGTTTGGGTCTGACCATCCTGTTTATCGCTCACGACCTTTCCGTTGTCAAATACTTCTCCGATCGTATCGGCGTTATGTATTTTGGCAAAATGGTAGAGCTGGCGGATTCCGACGAGCTGTTTAAGAACCCCATGCATCCCTATACCAAGTCTCTGCTGTCCGCGATCCCGCTGCCCGACCCCGTTTACGAAAAGCAGCGCACTCGTGTGACCTATAATCCTCTCGCAGAGCACGATTATTCCGAGGAAGGCCCCACCTTCCGTGAGATCTCTCCCGGACATTTCGTTTACTGCAACAGCGCAGAGGAAGAAAAGTACAAGCAGGCTCTGAAATAAAGAAACGGACGGATGAAAAAGTGACGAGCGAAAAGAAGTCTCTGATGGTGAAATATGCTGTATGCGTCGGTGTGGCTCTTCTGATCACGGTTGCCGTGTTTTGGAGCAAGGGCTTTTTCACGGACAGTGCGGCGGTGAATATTCAGATCTTGTCCGACGGCTTTTACGTTTCGGGAATTTTGATGTCGCTGGTTGCAGGCATGATGTACGTCAGCGGAGAAGGCGCCTTCATCGGCATCGGCTTCGTAATGCGGAACGTGGTGTTGACCTTTATCCCCGGCGGCAGAGCCAAGATGGAACGCTACAGGGATTACCGCGAGCGTAAGTTGGGCAAGCTGAAAAAGGGAGTCGACCACTGTGTTCTTGTGACCGGCTTGACCTTCCTTGCCATCGGCGTTCTCTTTTCCGTGATCTGGTACACGATGTTCTATCAGCCCCCTGTTGGATAACAGTTACGTAAATAATAGCGCTCACACCAAAGCAAAATCGGTGTGAGCGCTGTTTTTTGGTGGGGGAGCGGAAAATTGCGTCCGAGGGGCAAAGACCATTGAAAAATACGCGGAAATATGATAAAATGAACTTGCTGAGAAATGAGAATTTGGCGGAGGTATATGTCATATGAGTATAAGTGGATTAAGCTGTATTTTCCCTTCTCCAGACATAAAGAAAACAGCGGGATTTTATGTATCAAAGCTGGGCTTCAGAGCAGTTGAATATCTGAAGAGTACAGAACCGCATATCTGCCTTTATAGAGACGATATAGAAATCATTTTGTTGCAAGCAAATACAAATAACGTTTTACCGAATAGAACCTTGTACGGATATGGTTATGATGCCTATTTATATACAGGAAACCAAGAGTTACTTGAAAAAGAACTTATCGAAAAAGAAGTTATATTCATTAAACATCTGCACACAACCGATTATCAGAATAGTGAGTTTGTTATTGAAGATATAGATGGACGTTGGTTAGCATTTGGATTGAAGATAAAAGACTAACTTCTCTGTTAAACAAATAAGAATTTGGAGGTGAGTTACCGTGCAGGAAATAGTTGCAATGTTGACAGCAAAAGATGATAAATACGCTTGTGCCATTGCTGATAAAATCATCTCCGAAAGTCAAGATACCGATGAATGGTATGAATACTTTGATGAGTTTGCTTTACTACTTAACCATCCAAAGTCATTGGTAAGAAACCGAGTGTTGTACATTCTTGCCGCTAATGCACAATGGGACGATGAAAATCGTTTTGATGCGATTCTTGATGATTATATTGCCCATGTTACGGATGAAAAACCGATTACAGCCAGACAGTGCATTAAGGCTCTCGCGCAAGTAGGTATGGCAAAACCACAATATATTCCGAGAATATTATCATGTTTGCATAGGGCAGATTTATCGAAATATAAAGATAGTATGCGTCCATTAATTGAAAAGGATATAGCAGAAACAGAAAAAATACTGACAGCTTCTGACTGATAAGCAAAGCAAATTTCAGTTTGACTGAGCGACAAATTCCAATTTGATGAGGGATTAAAAATGGACTGTTGTGAGAATCATGAACTTGAGATTATCAAAGAATATGAGCCAATGCCGAAAAATCAGGACGGGAGCATTCGTTGGTTTTTATTTCGATGGGATGACGGTAAAGACGGTGTGCGTCGATTAGTGAGCTGTAGAACTTGCGGTGCATTATATTTGGTGCAGTCATACCATCTGCATAAATTTTCCGAGTTGAGAGATACGCTGTTTGAGGACTACTATTCTGTTAAAGACGAACGAGAGGCAGATTATATCAACAGGAAATATACAGGCATTCAGTTAGAGCATAAAATGATGCCAAAATTCCAATTACAGCGAAAGACAAATAAATGATCTGCTTCAAAGAGTTATACAAATCCCAATTTGTCGAACTGAGTATTTGCAGCTGCTCTCCCTGTGAGAGCAGTTTTTGTATGCTTTTCAAAAATGTGATGCAGTATTCAATTCATATACCTAAATCTTGCAATTTGTTCCTTACTGATATATAGTTATCACAGTAAATATCAGGAGCTAAAGCAATGACCGGTGTAAGATATAAAATACCAAATTCCGCTTTTTGCAAAGAATTTTATTGGTACCGATAACCTTAATGATATCAGAATTTACAGATACATCTGGGTACCAATCCTTATTTTAGGTCTTTTTATGAGTATTATTGTTTATGCAAATACTTACGAAAGAATCGTTCAGGCAAAAACTCACGTTGTTCAGATAAAATTTATGGATGCTCTGCGTGAGGTTACAAAGAATAAGTATTTCTGGATCACATCACTTGCAGGTTGGTTAGGCTTCCTTGAGGGTGCTTGCTTCAACATTCTCAACTGGCTCTATTCCTGTCAGCACGCTTGTACTGTAGGCCAGTACGCTCTCATTACTACCGTATATGGCAACGCATCTCTCTGGGGTATGCTTTTGGCTCCGCTTTCAATCAAGAAGCTCGGCAAAGGAAAAACTCTCGTGCTTATCAATTCGTTGAACATCATATTTATTGGTGCTATCTACCCGGTTGTTAAATATGCAGATATAAGCATAATGATCTGGCTTGTTCTCATCTGCCTTTGGATGAATGCTCTTGTCGGTGCCTTTGGTCATATACTTACTCCAAGCATCAACGGTGATATCCGTGACTATCAGCAGTATGTTTCAGGTGAAAGAATTGACGGTATGTTTGCGGCTGTTGACACCTTTGAGCTTATGACTTATGACTATGTTGATGCAAACGGAAAACACGCAACCTATGAGGATACCATTGCTCAGATTGAGATGCTCAAGGACAAGGGCATTCCCGCAAGTAAGATCAATATCGGACTTCCTTTCTATTCAAGACCTACAGATCTGTCAGCCTATTGGTATGGTTATAATAGCTGCTACGATAAAATAATCGAGGACGGCTGGTATCATTGTGATGAAATAAACAAGGATTTCTGGTTCAACACTCCCGAGGTTATAAGTCAGAAAACACAGTATGCCATAGATAACGGCTACGGTGGTGTTATGATCTGGCATTACAGCTGTGATTTTCCGTCAAGCCACAAGGCCGCCTCGCTTCTCAGAGCTATCGGCGAAACAGTAAATATTAACTATTGATAAAACATCCCCCACATGAACAACAGTTCATGTGGGGGATGTTGATGTTTACACAGATATTTTATATTTTTTCCTTGATAGCGGCGTTTACCGCTTCTCTTGTTGTAAGCAGCCAATTATCGCTGTGAGGATATTCTTTGAATGTCAAGCTGTGCTTTCCCTGTTCCTCAATTATGGAAAGACAAGTCTTTTTATCCGTAAACTTTTCCAGAGTATTAAGTGCAGCAATATCCTGCAGAGCATCATAGAAAACCTTAAGTCTGAGTGAATGATATGCTGTACCGTCTTCTGCGGGATATACAATGAAGCTGTCACCTGACGGAAACTCCTTCCCTGCATCTGTTACCTCATAGGGATTAACAGGTCCCTTTGAAAGCCTTTTGTAATAGAAGTTGTATCCCCAATGCAAAAAGCCCCTGATATCAAATTTGAACATCTGATAACCGATAACCCTTGTTCTTATTGAGTCATTACAGAAAAATCTGTTGGCTACATTGTGGCTTTTCTGAGCACTGCAATAATATGTCCAGAGATTATCAACTTTACCAATAAATTTATCTATATGGTCAGTGGCAGGTATTGGATTTGA
>JAZNPH010000083.1:0-47437 GCA_045589515.1 Eubacteriales bacterium
ACGCCGTTTTAATTTGCGCAGCAAATATGTTCTTCTTTGCGGCTACTCCGTCAAAAAAGAACGGAAAGGGTTTTCTCAATGTATACCATAAAGCATGGGCACAGTTTTAACTTATTCCATATTGAAATAGAAAACAAAGCAAAGGCAGAAAGCGTTCGCTTTCTGCCTTGATTATTAAATAATCCCTAACGCGATCACTGCCGTCACGCCGACGAGTATTGCCAGCTGCAGCATAAAGATCACGGGAATGACCTTCATCTGCAAATGCTTGGTCTTGTGACGGATGAGTACCATGGTCACAACCATGGCAAGCGAGCCGCCCAGTAGCGGGAAGGTGAGAAACAGCACCTTTTCGGGGATGCGCAGCGATACCTTGCCGGTCTTGGAGATCACCTTGTCGTAGATGCAAACGATGACCGAAAGCACCGACATCAGCACCACCCAAGCACCCAGAATTGCGTAAGCAATCGCAAAGGGCGTCAGGTTTTCAATCATGGTGGTCAGATCCATAATAACCTCTTAAGCCTTGAAGCTGTCGCGCAGACCCACGATACGGTTGAAGGTGTCAGCGTTCTTGGAGTCCTTGCAGAAGTAACCGACGCGAACAAACTGGAACTTGTCACCCGCCTTGGCATCTGCCAGGCAGGGCTCAACCATAGCACCCTCCAGCTTGGTAAGGGAATCGGGGTTGAGGAAGTCAAGGTAGGTCTTGCCCTCGGGGACGTCAGCCGTGTTTTCAATGTTGAACAGGCGATCGTAGAGCATCATGGTCGCGGGCTTTGCATACTTGGCGGACAGCCAATGGATGGTGCCCTTGATCTTTCTGCCGTCAGCGGGCATGCCGTTGCCGGTTTCCAGGTCTGCAGTTGCGTGGATTTCCTTGATAGAGCCGTCAGCGTTCTTGACAATCTCGCCGCAGCGGATGATATAGCCGCCCATCAGGCGCACCTCGCTATCGGGCTTGAGGCGGAAGAACTTGGGAGGAGGCTCTAATGCGAAGTCAGAGGAATCGATATACAGCTCCTTGGTGAAAGCCACCTTGCGGGTGCCTGCAGCCTCGTCCTTGGGGTTATTGGGAAGCTCGAAATACTCCACCTTGTCCTCGGGATAGTTTTCCACCACCACGCGAATGGGGTCCAGAACGGCAACGCGGCGGAGGGCCGTTTCGTTAAGATCCTCACGGACGCAATGCTCCAGCAGGGCGATGTCTACCAAGCTATCGGACTTTGCCACGCCGATGCGGCTGCAGAAGTCACGGATAGAGGCGGGGGTGTAGCCACGTCTGCGGAGACCGCAGAGGGTGGGCATACGGGGGTCGTCCCAGCCGTCCACCAAGCCGCCCTCCACCAGAGAACGCAGGAAGCGCCTGCTCATCACGGTGTAGGTCAGGTTCAGGCGGGCGAACTCGATCTGACGGGGCTTGTGGGGAACGGAAACGTTCTGCACCACCCAGTCGTAGAGGGGACGGTGAATTTCAAATTCCAAGGAGCACATGGAGTGAGTGATGCCCTCCAGAGCGTCCTGAATGGGGTGAGCGAAGTCGTAGGTGGGATAGATGCACCACTTATCCCCCTGGCGGTGATGGTGGGCGTACTTGATGCGGTAGATAACAGGGTCACGCATCCAGAAGTTACCGGACGCCAGATCGATCTTGGCACGGAGGGTGTATTTGCCCTCGGGGAACTCCCCTGCCCGCATACGGGCGAAGAGATCCAGATTCTCCTCCATGGGTCTGTCACGGTAGGGAGAGATGGCAGGGTGACTTAAGTCTCCCCTGTATTCACGGAACTGCTCGGGGGTAAGCTCACAGACGTAAGCCAATCCCTTTTTGATCAGCTCCACGGCGAATTCGTAGTCTTTTTCGAAATAATCGGAGCCGTAGAAGAAACGGTCGCCCCAATCGAAGCCCAGCCAGCGGATATCCTCCTGAATGGCGTCAACGTACTCGGTATCCTCCTTGGCGGGGTTGGTATCGTCCATACGCAGGTTGCAAAGGCCGCCGTACTTCAAGGCGGTGCCGAAGTCGATGGTCAGGGCCTTACAGTGTCCGATGTGGAGGTAGCCGTTGGGCTCGGGAGGAAAACGGGTATGAACGGTTTCCGCCTTGCCCTCCGCAAGGTCAAGGTTGATGGCTTCTTCGATAAAATTGGTTGCTTCTATCATAATCAAAGTCCTTCGTAGTAAGAATGGATACGGGAAAGAGCTTCCTCTCTTCCCAGGATCTGCATGACGGTGTAAAGGTCGGGAGAGTTGGTTCTGCCCGTCAGTGCCACGCGGATGAAGGTGCTGATATCACCCACGTTGCCGGGGTAAGCGTCGGGGTTGGCCTTGTACTCCTTCATGTTGGAGCAATAGCCCAGCTCCTCTGCGATGGCCTTCACCTTGTCGAACCAAGCCGCGGAATCGTCGGCTTCGGAATAGGTGGCTTCGAACTTGGTAAGAGCCGCCTTGATATCCTCCTTGGAGAAGCCGTTGATCTCGTCCTCGATGGCGTAATACGCCGGGAAGAAGAAGGAGATGAACTTCTTGGCCTCTGCCCAGGTGGCAAAGTCCTTACGGGGCTTTTTGCCTCCTCTGCCGATGGCGAAGGCGGCGATAGCACGTTCCTTATAGGTCTCCAAGGTCTCGGCAAAGGGAGCATCGTACTCCTTTGCCCAGGCAAGAACGTAGGCGTATACTTCCTCGGCGGTCATGCGGGAGATGACGTTCTTGGAAACGTCGTCCAGCTTGTTGAAATCGAAGAGACAGCCGGAGGTGGAAAGCTTTTTGATGGTCACGGGGAACTCGGTGTAAGGCAGGGTGGGGTTGGCGGCATGCCATTCCTCGTAGTTGGAGTTCAGCAGGGTCATCAGATATTCGATGACGCTGACGGGAGGATAGCCCAGTGCGTCGTAATCCTCCATCTTGGCACCCATGTCACGCTTGGAGAGCTTTTTCTTGTTACCGTTCTCGTCAAGGCGCAACACCTGTGCGGTGTGGAGATACTTGGGAGCACGGAAGCCCAGGTAGCGGAACAGCTGGAGATGCTTGGGCAGGCTGGGGAGCCATTCCTCACCGCGGATCACGTGGGTGGTGCCCATAAGGTGATCGTCCACGGCGTGGGCGAAGTGGTAGGTGGGGATGCCGTCGGACTTCAGCAAAACGAAGTCCTCGTCGTTCTCGGGCAGCTCCAAAGCACCCTTGATCTGGTCGACCACCTTCACCTTCTTTTCCCCGTCTCCGTCGGACAGGATACGCAGAACGAAGGGGTGGCCTGCGGCCAGCTCTGCCTGCACCTGCTCGGTTGTGATCTCACGGTTGGCCAGCATTTCCTTGCGGGCCTCCTCGGCGGTGGCGGACCAATCCTTGGTCTTGTTTTCCGTCTTCTTATCCACGGCCAGGGCTTCTTCCAGCTCCTCTGCAGTGGTGAACACGGGGTAGGCCTTGCCTTCCTTCACCAGCTTCTTGGCGTAGGTCTGATAGATCTCCGCACGCTGGGACTGCTTATGAGGGCCGTAGATGCCCTTGCTGACGATGGAGCCGTCTTCCCCGATGGAAGCGCCCTCGTCAAACTCTGCACCGTAATGGGCAAGGGTCTTGATAACCCCCTGTGCCGCACCCTCCACCTCACGCTTGGCGTCGGTATCCTCGATTCTCAGGTAGAACACACCCCCGGATTGGTGGGCGAGACGTTCCCCGATCATCACCTGGTACATACCGCCGAAGTGAACGAAGCCCGTGGGGCTGGGAGCGAAGCGGGTGACCTTGGCACCCTCGGGAAGGTTACGGGGCGGGTATTGAGATTCGTAGTCCTCTACGGATTTCGTGATGTGCGGAAACAGCAGTTCCGCCAGCAGTTCTGTATTCATGGCAAAGCCTTTCTTATGAAGTGTTCTTATTATTATACTCCTTCCATTCTTCTTTGTCAAGAAGCAAGGAGGGGCGAAATGGGTTTTTTACCCAAAAATCATGAGTTGAAAGAGTCCATCCAGAGGGCAAAGTCGCTGTCGGAGGGCATACGCAAGCCGCCTCTGGGAGACAGGGAGATGAGCCCTGCCTGAGGGGCATCGGGCGAACAGGAGCGCTTGAACTGGGAGGTGAAGAAGCGGCGCAGGAAGATCTTCAGCCAATGGTCCACGGTCTCTCCGTCGTAGATCCCCTCAAAAGCCTTCTTCGCCAAGAAGGAGATCTTCTCGGGGGTGAAGCCAAAGAAATAGAAGTGGTAGAGGAAGAAGTCGTGCAGTCGGTAAGGTCCGATCTTATCCTCGGTCTTCTGGGCGATGTTCCCCTCTCCGTCGGGAGGCAACAGCTCGGGGCTGACGGGAGTATCCACAATGTCATGCAGAATGACGCCCGCTTCCCCGCCCATTTCGTTTGCCACGTGGGTCACCATATGGCGCATCAGGGTCTTGGGGATGCTTGCATTGACGCCGTACATGGACATATGGTCCCCGTTGTAGGTGCACCAGCCCATGGCGATCTCGGAAAGATCTCCCGTACCCACCAAAACGGCGTTTTCTTTGTTGGCAAGATCCATAAGGATCTGGGTGCGTTCTCGCGCCTGGGAATTTTCGTAGGTCACGTCGTGGATAGATTCCTCCTGGCCGATGTCCTTGAAATGCTGACGGACGGCGTCGGCAATGGAGATCTCCTTCAGGGTGATGCCCAGAGCCTTCATGAGGGCAAGGGCGTTTTGGTAAGTGCGGTCGGAGGTACCGAAGCCCGGCAGGGTGACGCCCAGAACGTTCTCACGGGGCAGACCCAGCAGGTCGGCGGTGTTGACAGCCACCAGCAAAGCCAGGGTAGAATCCAAGCCCCCGGAAACGCCCAGGATCATCTTCTTGGCACCAATGTGCTCCATCCGCTTGGCAAGGCCTGCGGTCTGGATGGCAAGGGTGGTGTCGCCCCACGCGGGATCACGGGGCAGGCAGGGATCGGGATCCACGGGATCGTCGTACTTGGAGAGATCCATGGGAGGAAGCTGCAAAAGCTCACTGCCGTAATTGCGGGAATCATAAGGAACCCCTTCAAAGCCTCCCTTTTTGATCCGCAGAGAATCCAGCTTTTGCAGATCGAAAACTGCGGTTGTGAGATGGGAATCTCTTTGGAACAGCTTCCCCTTCTTCAGGGTCTTGCCGTTCTCGCAAAGGAGAGCAGCACCCGCAAAAACTTGGTCGGTGGTGGATTCGTACACCCCTGCGCCGCAATAAGCATAGCCGCAGGTCAGCAGTTCGCTTTGGGCGCGGATCTGCAGTTCTCTGCCCTGTTCCGTACCGGGAAGCTCGTTTTCGGAGGCAAGGTTGACGATCAGATTGGCACCCTCTGCCGCCAGCTTTGCGGCGGGAGAATCGGGCGAATAAAGCTCACTGCCGAAAACGATACCGAAACGCAGGTCTCCGCAATCGTAAACAGCACGGCCACAGAAAGCTTCACGGTTCCAAAGGAATACAGCTTTTTCAACCGCGGGAGTAAAGCAGGTGTCTCTTTCAGACAAAAACTCCTTGGGCGTTAATTTAGCAAGATGACCGTCCTGCACCACGGCGGCGCAGTTATAGAGCTTGCTTCCGTTTGCCACGGGAAGGCCTACCACGGTGATCATGGAAGAGCCTTCGGAGGCTTCCAGAACGGTTTTCAGTGCTTCCTCGCAGGCGTTCAAAAGAGAACGCTGGTAGAACAGGTCGCCGCAGGTAGCGCCGGAAAGAGACAGCTCGGGAGTGATCAGCAGGGAACAGCCCGCTTCCTTTGCCTGCTGCATCAATTTGACGATCTCCCCTGCGTTGTAGGCGGGGTTTGCCACCTTGATGCGGGGGACGCCGCAGCCTACTTTATAGAAGCCGAAGTCCTGTGTTTTCATAGAAAAGATTCCTTTCTGCAGGCAAAATGATCCAAGTGTTATTATACTCCATTTGGGTGGCGTTGTCAATCGTTTTCCGTCAGTTCTTTTTTTGGTTTTCGAAGTCCCGAGGGGGATTTTTAGCATATACTGCCACCAAGGAGTTGACGAAACACATGGACGTGATCTTTGTGCTCTCCTCCGTCACCTACGCCATGAAGGGGCGGGACGTTCTGAAGGACGGCGGGATCCCTGCCGTGCTGACTCGTTCCGCCGCCATTCGCAGGGTGCGGGGGTGCGGCTACGGCCTGCAGGTGGGATTGCACCACAGGCAAAAGGCAGAATCCCTGCTGAAGCAGGCGGGGATCACCGTTTTAGGGACGGTTTCCCTGCCGGGGTGATCCCGGGGCAACGAAAGGAGTACGGGTATGATCTATCTGGACAACGCCGCCACGGGGTTTCCCAAAAGCCCCTACGTGCAGGACGCCATGCGGCAGGCGTATCTCACCTGCGGCAACCCATCAAGGGGAAGCCATGCCCTCTCCGTGCGGGCGGACGAGGTGCTGTACCGTTGCAGAGTGCTGTTGGCACAGCGGTTCGGCACGGTGCCGGAGCGGGTGATCCTGACGAAAAACGCTACGGAGGCTTTGAACCTCGCCATCAAGGGGCTTTATCCCGTACACGGCGAGGTTCTTACCTCGGATCTGGAGCATAACGCGGTGTTACGTCCTCTCCACGCCCTGCGGACGGCGGGAGAGATCACCCTCAAGCAGTTCCGCGTTTCTCTTTCCGACGATCACGTCACGGTGGAGAACTTCCGCACCGCGGCGGGAAAAACCGTTTCCATGGCGGTGGTGACCCAGGGCTCCAACGTGTGCGGGCGAGTGTTACCCGTGAAGGAAATGCGGGAGGCGGTGGGGCGTCGGGATTTCCTTATGATCTTAGATTGCTCCCAGACGGCGGGGCATATTCCCATTGACATCACAGAGCTTGGGGTTGACGCCATCTGCATCCCCGGGCACAAGGGACTTTACGGCCCTATGGGGACGGGAGCTTTGATCTGTCATCCCACCAGACCCTTGGTGTTCCGCACCTTGATAGAGGGAGGCAGCGGGGTGCTTTCCCGCTCTGTGTTCATGCCCGAGGAGCTTCCCGAGCGGTTGGAGGCGGGAACGCCCAACGTGTACGGCATTGCGGGGCTTGAGGCAGCATTGGAGGAGTTTTCCTACCCCGTAAAAGAAAACGCCCTGTTCCAAAAGCTGGTCAAGGCGTTGAAAGGGCGAAAGGATATCAAGCTCCACGGCTATCACAAAAACGGCAGGTATCTGCCGGTGCTGTTGTTCAACAAGGAGGGGGAGGACTGCGAAGACGTTGCCCGCCGTCTGGCAGAACGGGAGATCGCAGTGCGGGCGGGACTTCATTGCGCCCCTGCGGCACACCGCGCCATCGGCACGGGAGACTCGGGCGGGGTTCGGGTCAGCCTTGGGCGGGGCAACCATGAACGGGATATAGAGACTCTTTTAGCGGTGCTGTGAAAGCGGCACCCATTACCATTTTTACGAGAGGAAGGAACGAATCTTGAAGCAAGGAAAAAGCACACTGGTCTTCGCTGGGGGAGATCGGCGGATGGTGACGGCGGCGAAATGCTTTGCAGAGGAAGGGTTTACCGTTTTGATGACGGGGTTTGACAAATACGGCAAGGGGGAAACGGGGTTACAGTTCGTACATCAGCTCCAGCAGGCCATTCCCAAGGGGGATGCGGTGATCCTGCCCCTGCCCTACACTCCCGGAGGAGGCATTCTCAACGCGCCATACAGCGAAAAGCAGATCCTTCTGGAGACGGTGTTCCGTTTGGCGGACCGCGCCAAGGTGATCTGCGGCGGGATGCTCCCCATGGAGGACGAGCGATATTTCGATTATTACGACGAGCCCATGATGTTACGCAACGCGGACGTGACGGCGGAGGCCGCCCTTTTGATGGCGGGAGAGAAGATGGAGGGCTGTCTGGGCGGCGCTTCCCTTTTGGTGGTGGGCTACGGGCGTATCGGCAAGCGGCTGGCGGCCAAGGCCAGGGCGTTGGGATGCAACGTTACCGTTGCCGCCCGCAAGGAAAGCGACCACGCCCTGATCCGTATATGCGGTCATCACGCCATCGGGTTTGACAAGCTGGAGGAAGCCGTCTCCAAGGCGGGGGCGGTATGCAACACCGTGCCTGCGGAGGTCTTCTCCGAACGGATCCTTTCCCGCATACCCGAGGGGGTGCCCCTGATCGATCTGGCGGGGAGCATCGTGGGGGAAAAGGTGATCCGTGCCTCGGGGTTACCCGGGAAGTACGCTCCCGAAACGGCGGGGCTGATCCTGGCGGAGAGTCTCAAACGGATCTTTAAGAGGGAGGGATTGTTATGAAGCTTGCATACGCATTCTGCGGCTCCTTTTGCACCCACAGCCGCGCTTTGGCACAACTGAAGCTGTTATGCGGGGAACACGAGGTCTACCCCATTCTTTCGGAGATCACGGCGGTGACGGATACCCGCTTCGGGAAGGCGGCAGATCTGCGGGGGACGGTGGAGGAGCTGTCCGGCCACGCCCCCATTCTCACGGTGAAGGAGGCGGAGGAGGTGATCACCCGGGGGAATTTCGATGGGCTGATCGTTTCCCCCTGCACGGGGAACACCCTGGCCAAGATGGCGCACGGCATCACCGACGGGGTGGTGACCATGGCGGTGAAGGCACAGCTTAGGAACCGCCGTCCCGTGGTGATCGCCATTGCCACCAACGACGGGCTGGGGGCGAATCTGTTCAACATCGCCATGGTGCTGGAGAAGAAGAACGTGTACTTCGTCCCCTTCGGGCAGGACGACGCCTATGGCAAGCCCACCTCCCTGATCTGCGATTTCAAGCGGATCCCCGACACCTTAGACGCGGCACTGCGGGGACGGCAGTTACAGCCGGTGCTTTTGGAGTGAGGGGAACGAGAAAGGCAAGGCCAAAACGCACTTGCGTTTTGGAAAATGAAAAGGATACAGCCGAAACTGTATCCTTTATTTTTTCTTCAAAAAACGGGATTCTCAAGGGACGAGTCCCTTGAGCAGGGGGAGCGGGGGACGGAGTCCCTCGCAAAGGACACCCCAAAAACGTCCTCTTATTTCATGTTCAGGAACACGTCCAGGATACGGTAGAGCTCGGACTCCTTGTTGTCTCTTCTCCAGGAGGCGGCATAGCGCTTGCACCACTCCTGGGTGAAGCCTGCGGGGGTCTCCTTCTTACCGCCGTTGTATCTTGCGGCGGACATACACATCAGGTACTCACCCTCTGCGGCAATGATGAGATCCTCGATGATCTCGTTCTGCACGGGCAGGGAGCGGAACTTATCGGCCAGCTTCAGCGCCTTGTTGGCACCTGCCACCAATTCCTTGGGATCGGAGCTGGACTGCATCCAGGTGGAGCCGCCGAAATACTTGACGCAGAGAACTGCCCAGTTCAGGATCTGACAGCAGTCGCCAAGCTCGCGGACGTATTCCATGGCCTTGCCGGTCTTATCGCCGTATACCAGGTAGGAAACACGGTTGTCGAACTCCTTGGAGGGAACGTTTTCGTCCTTGTTCCAGGAGAAGGCGGCGGCCAGCACGATGCCGTACAGGGTGGTGTTGATGGCGGCGGTGTGGCCGTAGTCACCCCAGGCGGTGTTCAGAGAGCCCATGGCGCCGTTTTCGTGGCCGGAACGGATCATCTTGACGATGTTCTGCTCGGCGTAGTTGGCGACCTCGCTCATCTGGTTCCAGCAGGAGGTGCCGGGGCAGAGGATCTGGGGATAGCCCGCCTCGCGGAACTTGCCTGCGTTCTCCACGGGAGGCTCTGCGCTGTAATTCCAGTTCAGCATGACAACATCCTTGGGGAAGCTGTCCAGAATTTCGGGATGGTGGAGAATGATATCCCCCCACATCATAACGGTCTTGCCCCGGGAGGTGACGTGATCGATGATCTTGCGGGTGAACTCCAGATACAGAGCGCCGCTGTCCTTACCCTGATTTCTGCCCTTGCCCAAGTCGAAGGTCTCGTCACAGCAGATGTTGAAGTACTGACTGCGGAACAGGGGGATGTACTGATCGATCATGCTGCCGATGATGTTGATACTCTCGGGGTTGGAGGGGTCGATGGTATGGTGAACCATGGCATCGTACCACTTGTTGCCGGTGGGCTCGTAGGTCTCCAGCTCACGGTACTGCTTCCACTTGGGGCTTTCCAGCAGACGGTACAGGTGGCCGAAGGTGGAAAGAGAGGGAACGAAGTCGATGAAGTTATCGTAGCAATACTGATCCAGCTCCATGATCTCCGCCGCAGTCATGGCGTTTTCGGGGCGGGCGATGCCTACGTATTCGTCAAACAGGAAGGTATGCTCGATATACAGCTGGAAGGCGTTTTCCTTATAGTAAGCCAGCATATCGATGATCCGCTTGGTGGATTCCACGGTGGGAACTCTGCCGCGGGAAATGTCCTGGTAGAAGCCGCGGGACTTCATGTCGGGAGCGTCCTCGATATCCAGCACGGGGATGACGCCCTTGGTGTCCTTGATGAGCTGGCGCAGGGTCTGGATGCCGTAGAACAGGCCTGCCAGAGAGTTACCGCGAACGGTGACGGACTTGGGGCAAACGGCAAGGGTGTAGCCCTCGCAATCGCAATCCCCTGCGATGAGATTCACGGCGCCGTCCAGAGCGGGCTCGCCCAAAACCTTGGTCACGGCGATCTCGGTGCGGGTCTCGGCGGAAAGCTCTGCCGCCAGCTTCTGCGCCGCCTTGAAGATACGGTAATCGCAGGTGTAGCCCAAGACGATCTTGTAGTTTTTCAGATTGGTGGTGCCCTTCCCCAGGTTCAGAGTCTTGGGAGCGGGAATCAACATATGAAGCATATACGTTTCTCCTTGTAGCATTTTTTGTTCAATTCCTTTTTACCATAACGGAAAGGAAAAGTCAACCCGAAATCCGTTTTTTGCCAAAAAAAGCGAGGGAAAGGTCTTTGGTTAAGTTTTGGTAAAAATCCTCCACCCGGGTTGCCCCGCTTGCAGTTTTTTGTCTAAAAAGCCAAAAATGACTTTTTGGTTAAGAAATAGTAAATTTTCTCTTGACAGGATTGCGAATAATAAATATAATAGGTAGCGTGCGAAATGCGGGGTTTTGAAAGATTCCTTCGTATTTCGCCCATCAACATGAATCAAAAAAAGCGGAATCACCGCAAAAAGAAAGGAAAACAGTATGGGAATCGAACTCGTACTCGGTCTTGTCATTGTTGCTGCATTGGCAGGACTCGCTTACGCCGCATTCAACTTCTTCTCCGTTAAGAAGCTCCCCGAGGGCAACGAGAGAATGCAGGAAATTGCCGGCGAAATCCGTTTGGGTGCTAACACCTTCATCAACTACGAATACCGCGTGGTTGCTGTGGTTGCGGCCATCATCGTTGTCGTTCTGGCAGCTTTGATCTCTTGGTCCTCTGCAGTTGCCTTCATTACCGGTGCTGTTATGTCTGCCATCGCAGGTTACATCGGCATGAAGATCGCTACCTACGCAAACGTTCGTGTAACCAACAAGGCACTGACCTCCAAGTCTCTGGCAGAGACTTTGAAGGTTGCCTTCAAGGGCGGCTCCGTTATGGGTCTGTGCGTTGCAGGCTTCGCTCTGTTGGGTGTGTTCATCGTCTTCATCGTCTTCGGCGTTGTGCTGAAGCAGATCGACGCAGCTGTTGCAAGAGACGGCTCCGTTGCTCTGGCAAGCTCCTTCAAGTCCATCGTCGGTATGTTCACCGACCTGAACCTGGGCGGCTCCTTCACCATGACCCTGTCCTCCTACGCTTTGGGCTGCTCCATCATCGCTCTGTTCAACCGTATGGGCGGCGGTATCTACACCAAGGCCGCTGACATGGGCGCTGACCTGGTTGGTAAGACCGAGGCTCACCTCCCCGAGGATGACCCCCGTAACCCCGCTACCATCGCCGACAACGTTGGTGACAACGTAGGCGACGTTGCAGGTCTGGGCTCCGACCTTCTGGAAAGCTTCGTTGGCGCAATGCTGTCCGGTACCATCATGGCCATCGAGCTGTTCACCAACCTGCTGTTCCACGACACCGCACTTCTCAAGGCTCTGATCTACTTCCCCTTGGCACTGGCAGGTATCGGTCTGATCGGCTGTGTACTTGGCATCGCTTCCCTGTTCGTTCGTAAGAAGCTGTCCTCTAACCCCCACAAGGAGCTGAACGCAGCTACCTGGGTTTCCGCCGGCATCACCATGATCGTTGGCTTCGTAGCTTCCTTCTTCATCTTCGGCAACCTGGAAGTAAATCTGGGCGAAGAAATCGGCTTCCGCTTCGGTTGGGTTTCTCCCATGATCGGCGCCGCTATCGGTATCGTTGCAGGTATCGTCATCGGTAAGCTTGCCGAGTACTACACCTCCGCAGACTTCAAGCCCACGCAGGGCATCGCCAAATCCTCCGTTCAGGGTCCCGCTCTGACCGTTACCCAGGGTCTGGCAGTTGGTATGATCTCCTGTATGTGGCCCTGTATCGTTCTGGGTCTGTCCATCTTCATCTCCTTCATCGTTGCAGGTCCTTACGGTGTAGCCGCAGCTGCTATGGGTATGCTGTCCTTCGTTGCTACCACCGTATCCGTTGACGCTTACGGTCCCATCTCCGACAACGCAGGCGGTATCGCAGAGATGTCTTACCTGCCCGAGGAGGTTCGCGACATCACCGATACTCTGGACTCCGTTGGTAACACCACCGCCGCTATCGGTAAGGGCTTCGCCATCGGTTCTGCTGCAATGGCAGTTCTGTGTATGATGACCTCCTACATGTTCTCCTTCAACCACGTTGGCGTGAACAACCCCGACTTCGGCATCGATCAGATGTTTGACGGCGTTGTGCTGAACGTTATCAACCCCTTGGGTCTGACCGGCGCTATCTTCGGCGCAGCAATGCCCTTCCTCTTCTCCGGTATGCTGATCAACGCAGTTGCTAAGGCTGCACAGCGCATGGTTGACGAGGTTCGCCGTCAGTTCAAGGAGATCCCCGGCCTTCTGCAGGGCACCGCTCGTCCCGACACCAAGACCTGCATCCAGATCTCTACCCAGGGCGCTATCAAGGAAATGACCGCTCCCGCAGTTCTGGCTATCGCATTCCCCGTTGCTTGCGGCTTTATCTTCGGTGCTGAATTCGTTGGCGGTATTCTGGTTGGTGCTACCCTGTCCGCTATCATGCTGGCTATCTTCTGCGGCAACGCAGGCGGCGCATGGGACAACGGTAAGAAGTACATCGAGACCGGCGTTCTCGGCGCAGAGAACGGCAAGGGCTCCGCTACCCACGACGCAGGCGTCGTTGGTGACACCGTCGGTGACCCCCTGAAGGACACCGTTGGTCCCTGCTTGGATATTCTGATCAAGATCATGTCCAACCTGGCTCTGGTTATGGGTGCGGCTTTCGCTTCCTACAACCTGTACGACGTTATCGCAAAGTAATCTCCCCTTTGTAAGCAATTGCCTGCCGAGGCTTCCTCGGCAGGCTTTTTGTTTTGTGGGGAGGAGCAAACTTTTGAAAATTCATCCTTGATTCCGAGAGAAAACCGTGGTATACTGTAGATAACAAATTACAGTTATACTTGGAGCGTTCCCCATGATCATCGATTTCCACACCCACGTTTTTCCCGACGCCCTGGCACCTAAGGCGGGGGCAAGTCTTTCCGCCGTGGCGGGCTTCCCCATGTTTTCCGATCTCACCGTTTCCGGCCAATTGGCAGTGATGGCAGAGGACGGCATTGACCGTTCCGTGGTATTGAACACCGTCACCAACACTCGTCAGGTGGAAAAGGTCAATCTTTTTGCCCTTGAAACCGCAAAGAACCACCCCGCCCTCTCCGTATTTGGTTCGGTCCACCCGTTGGGAGAAGACCCGGCAGGAACGTTACAAAGGCTTTACGACGCAGGTCTGCGGGGGCTGAAGCTCCACCCGGATTATCTGGGCATTCCCTTTGACCACCCTTCCTACCGTCCGATTTTGAAGCTGGCAAGCGACTTACAGATCCCCGTGGTGATCCACGCAGGATTTGACCCTGTCTCTCCGGAGAAGATCCACGCAACGCCCAAGACCATCAAAAAAGTGATCGCGGAGTATCCGGAATTGATCCTGATCTGTGCTCACATGGGAGGCATGACGCTGTGGGATGAGGTTCTGGAGGAGCTTTGCGGGCGAAGGCTCTATTTTGACACCGCCATGTGCAGCCGGCGCACGGGTATGACCCCCGCCATGGGCAGGGCTTTGGTGTCCGCCCACGGGGCGAAAAACATTCTCTTCGGTTCGGATATGCCTTGGGCAAGGCCTTCGGAGATCCTATCGTTCCTGGACAGCTGGGAGCTGACAGCCGAAGAACGGGAAGCCATCCTTTGGAGGAACGGGGCGGCACTCCTTCATATCTAAAGATATGCCCGCGGCCAAAGAAGGGGTATTTTTCCTGCTCCGAGAGTGCTTTGCCGGGTGTATTCACCCCCTTTCGGTGGGATTTTTGGGCAATTTCCCCAATTTTTTTCGCTGTTTTTGTGCAAAGGCAAAAATCGAAAAATCCACTTGATTATTTTGAAACAACATGGTATACTATAACAGTATAAAAATCCCTGATTGTCGGTAACGGGAGTTTTCCCGCAAACGGCAACCCGTCGGGAATCATCAGGAGGACATATGATGAAAAAGATTATCGCAATGACACTGTGCCTTTGCCTCTGTCTGGCCGTTCTGACCTCTTGCGGTCTGGGCGAAGACGAGAAGGGCCCCAGCATTCAGCTGTATCTGGCGGATTTCCCCCAGACTCTTGACCCCGCTCTGGTACATGCCAACCCTGACGTGACCCAGCTGCTCAGCCTGCTGTTTGAGCCGCTGACCGCCATCGATGAGGACGGCGACGTTACCGGCGCGCTTGCAAGCGACTGGTATGCCAACTACGACTATGTCAACGAAGAATACGCGATCTATTTTGAGCTGGAGGAGACCTTCTGGTCCAACAGCAACCAGGTCACCGCAGACGACGTGATCTACGCATGGAAGCGTATCCTCTCCCCCAATACCGAAAGCCCCTACGCTTCTCTGCTGTACTGCATCAAGAACGCGAAGGCTGTTAAGGCGGGCATTATGACTTCCGACGACTTGGGTATCACCGCCGAGGACGACACTCTGCTGAAGGTGGTTTTCGAGGATGCCAAGGACTTCTCCGAAGAAGAGCAGAAGGAATACGGCATCTATCCCTACGTTTACGACGATGCCACCCACGAGGCGGCTTGCCAGCGTTTCGTTGAGACCGTTGCCAACGTTCACCTCTCCCCCGTTAAGGAAGACGTTGTAAAGCGTTACACCAACCACAAGGTGGACGGCGACGACCGTATCTATCAGTGGGGCGACTACTCCGCAGCTTCCATCGTATCCAACGGTGCCTTCAAGGTGCAGGCATACGAGATCGGTAAAAAGCTGGTTCTGGAGCGTAACAACTACTACCGTCTGGAAGAGGAGATGGCTGTTGACAAGCACGTCACTCCTTACCGTCTGACCATCTACTACTACGAGGGTCAGTTGGGCTATGCTCCCAACGCGGCAGAGGGTCTGACCCAGGAGCAGTATCAGTCTCAGCGCTACGACAACGGCGAGATCTTCCTGCTTTCCGCTTTCAATAAGGATAACTACGGCAAGTATGCCGACGATATGGAGACTGCCTCCACCACCAACGGCTACGCTTACCTGTTCAACACCAAGACCATCACCGACGCAAACGTTCGTAAGGCACTCTCCGCGGCGCTGAACCGCAACGAGATCGTCACCAACATCACCGCTACCGGTGAGATCGCCGCTACCGGCTACGTTCCCGCAGGTGTTTACGACACCGAAAGCGGCACGGACTTCCGCGGCGTGGGCGGCGACCTGTACGCCAACTATACCATGGACAACGCAAAGTCCTGGGCAAACGGTGCCAAGTCTTACAAGCTGATCTACCTGATTCCCGACGATATCAAGCGCTGCCCCAACTACTACGATATCCGCGATAAGGTACAGGATTATAACGTTTATGCTGAGATCGCCAACTACGCGGTTGCAAAGTGGGGCGAGATCGGTATTAAGGTCACCGCTACCGGTTTGACCTACGACGCCTACATGGAAGCTCTGAAGACCGGTGACTTCGACATCATCGGCTACAGCGTGATCATGGACTCCACCGATGCGCTGGCATATCTGGCTCCCTTCGCTACCATGTACAGCGGCCGTATCGTTCCCATCAGCCTGGACGGCAAGTCCTACACTCCCGGTTACACCAATCTGGAGGATGCTGATTACGATGCCCTCATCGACACGGCCACCTACACCGCAGACCCCGCAAAGCGTGCACAGGCTCTCCACGATGCAGAGGCTAAGCTGGTTGAGCTCTGCCCCGCTACCATGCTCTACTACCACACTACCAGCTATGTGGCTAAGGGTGATCTGAAGAGCATCGGCGATGCTGACTACTTCGGCAGCTTCTCCTTCATCGACGCTTCTCTCAAGAACTGGAGAGAGATCAACGCCAAGGAAGACGCTGAGAGTGCCGCTTTGGAAGAAGCTAACAACCCTGCAGAATAACCGTTGAATCTTTAAGATCCTCTTAGCGCAGGAGTTCCCTACACTAAGGGGATCTTTCCTTTGCTCAAATCACGAAAGGAAGTTTGCTCTATGAAAAAAAGAATTCTTTCCGCGCTGCTGTTGCTTGCCATGCTGTTGGCAGGCTGTACAGGCGCTACCGAAAACACCTCCTCCGGCGGAGAAAGTACCATTCCCCCGGAGCTTATGCCGGAATGGCAGAACCGTGTCCAGCAGATCGACGCTCTGTACGGCGAGGAAGCTACCCGTTTGGGGAAAGCACCCGTTTTGCTTTCCGTGGGCGGCACCGTGACCGCCTCCCGTGAGGGAGAAGGAAAATTGGCGTTGCTCTCCGACGGTGAATTTGTGAAGGACACCAGCGCCGCCATGACGGTAAAGTTCTCCCAGGGTGAGGACCTTGCCATTACGTTGGACCTGGGAAAAGTGACCGAAGGCATTTACGATCTGGGCATCGGCATGCTGTACGCGGTCAGCAAAAAGTCAAGCCTGCCCAAGGAAGTTGCATTTTACGTTTCCGATGACGGCGAGAATTACACCTTGGTAGGTATTGCTCACCGCTCTACCGACGTAACCTCCAACGCGGGGAACAAGATCATTCTGCCCTTGCAGAATCAGATCTCTGCCCGCTACGTAAAGGCCGTGATCACCGCAGACGCCTTTATTTCCGAAAGAATTATGGTGGACGAGGTCTTCGCTTACACCTACGGTGAGCCCGTGGAAGGTCAGGAAGAAGACGCGGCTTACGATGAATACTACAACAATCCTCCCCTGCCTCAGGTGACGGAGGATCTGTTCTGGGACAAGAGTGAATCCGACTACACCAAGGAGCAGAACCTGGTTGCCGGCAAGAGCTACCGCATCAAGTCTGCCTTACGCGTGGACGAGCAGTTCCAGACGAATTACTACAACTCTCCCATCACCAACAAGGCTCTTACCGACGGCAAAACCGGCGGCAGCAGCTTCGGTGACGGCGCGTACTTCCACTTCACCCGTTTCCTGGGCCGTACTATCATCTTCGATCTGGAGAAGGTCAGCGGTATCTCCTCTGCCACCGTTGGGTTCTTGATGGATAAGGGTCCCGGCATCACCATCCCCGAGTCGGTGTCCGTGGTTGGCTCTATGGACGGTATCCATTGGGGCGAATTGGCAACGGGAACTCCCACCACCACGCAAAACGGTGCCCACCGCGTTTCCTTTACTCTGGATTTTGAGAAGACCGCCGTCCGCTTCGTAGCCATCAAGACCGGTGTCAACAGCCATCTTTGGATGGATGAGATCACCGTGATCGGTACCAAGGACGTAAGCGATGCCAAGGAGCTGGAGACCAAGGAGGAAGAAATGGTATTCCCCAACAAGTACCTTTCTCCCGATGCTCTGGGCGGTATTGAAAACATCATTCTGATGTACCACTACAAAACCGAAAACCCCTCCTCCGGATTGAACTCCAAGGAAAAACAGCTGGTCTACGCGGCTTACCACAACAGCCAGGGCGAGATGGTGGATACCTTCTTCGATGCCTTCCTGTACCTGCCCTGCAGTACCACCACCCCCACCGGCGGACATTTGTATTACGACGCTGCGCATCCCTCCCGCGCTTCCGACTGGCTTGATTACGAAAACGATCTGTTCCACGAGGATGCCAACGTTCCCGCTTTGAACGAGGCGGTGGCCGACATGAACAAGGCGTTGGGCACGAATACGGAAATGCCCGTATTCTTCTCCATCTTCTCCACGGTATACGGCGACAAGGGCTTTGGTGACATCGAGGGCGAGGTCAACGGCGTAGACTTCACCAAGATCGAGGACCGCAAGAAGGTCATTACCTGGTGGATCGATCACCAGGCAGAGCGTTTTGAACAGGGCGGCTACGACAACCTGGCGCTCAAGGGCTTCTACTGGTATCATGAGGCCATTGAGACCTCCGACCCCCACGAGATCGAGCTGGTGAAGTTCACCGCGGATTACCTCCACTCCAAGGGCTTCTACTTCATCTGGATCCCCTACTATCAGTCCAGCGGCTTCTCCAACTGGAAGAGCTTCGGCTTTGACGCAGCGGTGATGCAGCCCAACTATATGTTCAACGACAACATCCCCGAATCCCGCCTGTACGACAATGCGACGTACACCAAGCAGTTGGGGCTGGGCGTTGAGATCGAGGCTGATTACGGCGTACTCTCCAGTCCCGACAAGCGCGAGAAGTACAGAGACTACCTCCGTGTAGGCGTGGAGACCGGGTATATGCACTCCATTAAGATGTATTATCAGGATGCCGGGGTGTACTACAATGCGTACAAGTCCACCGATCCTTATTATCACTCGGTTTACGATGAGACCTACCGCTACGCCAAGGGGACGCTCTACTTCGGCATTCCCGAGCTGGAGTCCACCGTGTTCCACGGAAAGCAGGATAAGACGCTGATCATCTTCCCCGACACGAAGAACGACACCGCGGTGACCGCCGCTCTGGTGGGCGCGCCTAAGTACGGCTCTGTGCGGACCGCCAACAACGGACGGCTGTACTACTACCCTGCAGAAGGGTTTGTGGGCACAGACACCTTCGTGATCCGCGACGCCAACAACGAAAAAGACCCCGGCATCTTGATCACCGTGGTCATTGAAGAAGCGGAAGAAAAAGAATAAGAGTCAAAAACACAAGGCCGGGTCGCGAGACTCGGCCTTGTTGCGCAATTACAAAGTTTTCAAATAGGCAAGCAGATCGTCAAAGCCGCCGTGAGGGATGGCAGAGAGGTCTGTTTCTTTTTTGTTGATGAGGCAATCGGTGAGCAGAAATACGGGGATGCCCAGGGTAGCGGCGGCAAGATCCTCGGTGGCGTCGTTGCCGATCATCACACATTCCTCGGGGGTACAGCCAAGGGCCTCCAGCACGTCACGGTAATAATAGGGGTTGGGCTTGCACCGGCGGGAATTCTCGTAGGTGGTGACCAGGGCGAAGTCCTCCCTGTGAAGTCCTGCCCAGCGGATACGGCTTTCCGTAGCCACGGCGGGGAAAATGGGGTTGGTGGCCAGGGCCAGACGGAAGCCTCTTTCCTTGAGGTAGGCGATCACCTCGGCCGCTTGGGGAGCGAAGCCGCAGGAGGCCTGCACCTGCGCAAACTCGTTGCGGTAATAGTGATCGAAAATGGGTTCGTCCTTCCGTACGTCCTCCCCAAACACAGTGGCAAAGGAGGCCCAGAAGGCTTCCTCGTTGGTAACACTGCCGTCGTTCTTCACCATGGCGGCGGTGCCCTGCCATATGGCGGCAATCAGCTTTTCCGGGTCGTAGCCGCGGGGGGCAAGCTTTTTGGCAAGCAATCCGAAGTAGGCCTTGACGAAAACGTCCTGGTCCATGGGAAGGAGGGTGCCGTCCAGGTCGAACAGCACGGTGGTGATCTTTGACATAGGTATGACGTCCTTTTCTCGTTTCATTCTCTTATAGAATAGCCTGTTTTTGCCGAAAAAGCAAGGGACGGGAGGATTTGTTCAAAGTCTTTTAACAAAATCCCGTGGCCAGCAGGATGGCGGACAACAGGAGATACCACAAGGGGAACTCTGCCGCCCTTCCGATCGCCAACAGCAATGCTGCCAACAGCATTGCCGTCACCCGGGAGACGATACGGCAGGTGGTCTCGGCCGCTTCCGCGGGAAGGCGGCGGGAGAGGATGGAAAACAGCAATTTCCCGCCGTCCAGAGCCTGCCAGGGCAACAAATTCAAAAAAACAAGGAATCCGTTTGCCAAAGCAAAAAACAGCAAATAGGGGCTTTTCAGCGCCCATGGGAGGCAGATCAGCAGAGCCGTCAGGTTCGCCCCCGCCCCTGCAAAGGCGATCCAACCGGAGGCGGCAAGGGAGCAGAGGCTGTCGTCGTAGAGGATCACAGCGCCCATGGGGTTGAGGTCTACCCGTCTCACGGGGACGGCAGAGGCTTTCAAGGCCAGAAAATGTCCCCCTTCGTGGAGGAGGGCGGCGGCCAGCAGGAGCAGAGTGGGGAGGGGCCCTTCCAGGTACAAGGTCAGAAAAAAGGCAGGGAGGGCGAACAGATTCACCCGCAATTTGAGGCGTGGGAAAACGGCGTACATTCAGTCCTCCATAGCTTTCTTCAAGGTGTCGATGAGACTTTGGGGAATATAGGAGGTCTCCCCCGCCATGGTTTGAGCGGCCTCGGAATTCAGCCAGAACAGGCGCAACGTACAAAACAGGAACAACAGCAAAAGCAGCCACAACAGCCACTCGTTTTTCACCTTGCGAAACAGGAGGAAGGGTTTCTTCACGGGGGGGAACACGGCCTTTCCAAAAAAGATAGTCTTCCCCGCAGAATGCGACAGGATTTTTGCCCTGTTCGGTCTACAATAGAGGTAGCGAAGGGAGGGTTTTCGTGGAGACGGGAGAAGAGGTATTGATACTATATGCAGACGTTCTGGCGTTTTTGAACTTCGCCATGGACTTTCTCTGTCTTTGCGCCGCCGCCAAGGTGGCCTCCCGTCGGTTTATCGGCTGGCGGATGGTGATGGGGGCGTTGTTCGGCGCGGTGTACAGCGTGGTTGCCCCCTTCGTGCCGGGGTCGTGGCAGGCGATTCCCCATTTACTGGCCTCCGTTTTGCTGTGCCGCATCGCCTTCCCTTGGGGGAACGGGAAAACGTTTTTGAAGACTTGGGGTATGTTTTTAATGTCCTGTGGGTCCATGGGAGGCCTTGTCAGCGGGGCGTATTACATAGGACAGCGGAGGGTGACCGCGGTGGGAGTTATTGTGACGGCGGTTTTATGCTGTCTCCCCTTGGTGCTTTACGGTGTTCACTGCAGAAAGAAGGTTTATGAGAAAAACATGAAGATCGAGATCGAGTTTGGAGGCAAGTCCGTGAAGGCGGATCTTTTGGTGGACAGCGGGAATCTGGTGACAGAGCCCTTTTCCGCGCTCCCCGTGGTGATCCTCTCCTCGGAGGTATTGCCCGCACCCTTGAACAAGCCCACCCCGGGGAACAGCCCCGTGCCCTTGCGGGCCATTCCCATTCGCACCGAGACGGGGCTGGGGCTGCTGTACGGGTTCATTCCCGATAAGATCACCCTTTGCCCGCCCTTTGAAAAACAAAAACGGGTGGAGGCGGTGATCGGCATCGACACGGACAACTCCGACTTTGCGGGGTTGGACGGTCTGCTGCCGGGCGCGCTGTTGTAAGGGAGGGGAGCGATTAAGGGGCTTAAGAACCTTTCTTTCGAAAAAGAAAGGTTCTTAAGAATCTCCAAAGAAACCTCACTGCCAAAAACTATCGTTTTTGGAGAAAAAAGCTTTGATTCGCAACCGAAAACGACAGTTTTCGGCATTGGATTTTCTTTTTGGATTCTTAAACCTTTTTCTTTTTTCGAAAAGAAAAAGGTTTAAGCGTCCCTCTTGCCGTACAGAAAGGAAGGATTTCATGCATAACGGTATTTTAGAAAAGTCCCCCCTGCGGAGGATCCTGGAGAAGATCTTCCCTGCAGGGGAGGTATATTACATCAACGGCCCCCAAACCCTGCCGCCGCCCTTATCTCACGAGGAGGAAGCGGAGCTGATCGACCGCCTTGCCATCGACGAAGGTGCGCGGAACATTCTGGTGGAGCGGAACCTGCGGTTGGTGGTGTACATCGCCAAGAAGTTTGAAAGCTCCGCCGTGGGGATCGAGGATCTGATCTCCATCGGCACCATAGGCCTGATGAAGGCGGTGAACACCTTCCGTCCCGACAGGCAGATCAAGCTGGCTACCTACGCCTCCCGCTGTATCGAGAACGAGATCTTAATGTTTCTGCGGAAGAACGCGGGGGTGAAGGCAGAGCTTTCTCTGGACGAGCCCTTGAACGTGGATTACGACGGCAACGAGCTTCTTTTGGGGGATATGCTGGGCACGGAGGTAGACGAGGTCTGCAAGGAGCTGGAGGTAAAGGAGGAGCGTTCCATGGTGCGGAAAGCCTTAGAATGTCTTTCCCCCAGGGAAAAGACCATTATCGAGCTCCGGTTCGGCCTTGCACCGGGAAGCGATGGACAGGAAAAGACCCAGAAGGAGGTAGCAGATCTTCTGGGGATCTCCCAAAGCTATATTTCCCGCTTGGAAAAAAAGACCATGGCTAGGCTGAAAGAGCTTTTGAAAAAGGTGTGACCCTTGACGGCGGCGTTTTTTTGTGGTATCATGGAAAAAACGCCGAAAGGAGAAGCGCCATGGATACGAAACAGCTGTTGTTTGCCTTGCTGAATGAGGCGGTGTTCGGTACGGATTACACGGAAGCCATATCCGAAGGTATGGTAGAAGAGCTATACAGACTTGCCAAGACCCACGATCTTGCCCATATCCTCGCACCTTCTCTGGAAAAACGGGGCATCTGCCACGGCGGCGTTCAAAAGCAACAGATGACCGCCATCTACCGCTACGAGCTCAGCCGTCACGAGCTGGCTTCCATCTGCCGTGTTCTCAGCGAAGCGGGAATCCCCCATATGCTGCTCAAGGGATCTGTGATCCGCGATCTGTATCCCCAGCCCTATCTCCGCACCAGCTGTGACATTGATCTGCTGGTGAAAAAAGAGGATCTTAAAAAGGCGGCGGAAGCGCTGGTCACTTCCCTGGGATATACCGCGGAGAAGGATTCCGATTTCCACGATCTTTCCTTGCATTCCAAAAGCGGAGTGCATTTGGAGCTTCATTTCAGCCTGAAGGAGCATTCCCTGCCCATGGATAACGTGTTGGAGACCGTTTGGGACCACGCCGTATTGCGAGAAGGAATGACCCACGTCCAGGACGGAGCGTTTCTGCTGTTCCACAACGTTGCCCACATGGCGTACCACTTCTCCCACGGAGGGTGCGGGATACGGCCGATATTGGATCTGCGCTTGCTGGAGCAGAAGGCGGCGTTTGAAAAGGAAAAGCTGATTGCCCTTTGCCGCGAGGCGGGGCTGGAGGCGTTTTACCGAAACGCAGTCCTGCTGGGAGAGGTTTGGTTTGGAAGCGCTCCCCACACCGCGCTTACCGAAAAGATGGAGGCTTATTTGCTGCGGGGCGGGGTGTACGGCTCCACGGAGAACCACGTGGCCCTGGGACGTCAACGCGCGGGAGGAAAGCTCCGCTACGCTATGAGACGTATCTGGATGCCGAGAGAGCAACTGGAATTGCGGTATCCCAAGATGAAAAGATCGGCTTGGCTGATTCCTTGGTATCAACTGCGCAGGTGGGCGGAGACTGTCTTCCGAGGCAGGCTGAAGCACGCCGCAGACGAGATGAAGGCCAATCGTGAGATCTCCTACGAGGCATCGGAAGTCACCGACGGCATGATGAAGGAATTGGGATTGTAATCGTAAGAACGTTCAATAAAAAAGAAGTTCGCATGGAAAGCGGACTTCTTTTGTGTTTTATCCGAATTGTTTGCGGAAGGCTTCTGCCACGTCCCGGGCAAAGGGCAGGGTGAAAGAGGCGGGAAAATCCGCGGAGACGGCCTCCGTGGCGTTGAGCAAGCGATACCAAGTGCCGGAGACAAATGCCTGGGCGCCCTCACGGGTGATGCCGCAGGGGTAGGTCTTCTCTGCGGGAAGAAAGGTGCGGTTCATCTCGAAGAACAGTTCCCTTGCCCAGGAGGTATGGTGGTACAGGTATGCGCTTGCCAAAAAGATCTCTTGCCTGTAGCGGGCAAACCAGCCCTCTTCCGCTTCGTGGGCTTTGCGGTAGGGCACGTAGCCCACCCGATCCCAGTGAAGATCCAAAAACAGATGGAGAAGCACCCCTTTATCCAAGGGGTCGGAAAGATCCAGACCCTCCCCGAAGCGCAACAGGGCGTCCATCCGCTTCTCCGTGGGAAGATGGCGGAAATGGGTGATGTCCTTGGCTTCTCTTGCGGAAAGCAGGTCGGGGACGATGTTCCCGGTATAAAACAGGATGGGTGCGTTTGGATCGTACACCTTGGCGCAGGTCAAATGGACCATGGCGGAGGACATAGATCAGTTCGCCTTCTCGAAGTTCCAGGCGGAACGACACATCTCTTCCAGGGTGTGCTTGGCTCTCCAGCCCAATTCACGCTCTGCCTTGGCGGGGTCGGACCAGCACTCGGCGATATCCCCGGGGCGGCGGTCGGTGATCTCGTAGGGGATCTTGATCCCGGTGGAACGCTCGAAGGCCTGCACCAGATCCAGCACGCTGTAGCCCACGCCGGTGCCAAGGTTATACACCTTTACGCCGGAATCCGCCATCTTGTTCACCACGGCAATATGGCCTGCGGCAAGGTCCTCCACGTGGATAAAGTCACGGACGCCGGTGCCGTCGTGGGTGGGATAATCGTTGCCGTAGATGCACAGCTTGGGCAGGACGCCCTTTGCCACACGGGTGACGTAGGGCATCAGGTTGTTGGGGATGCCGTTGGGGTTATCTCCGATGAGACAGCTCTCGTGAGCACCGATGGGATTGAAGTAGCGCAGGAGGACCACGCTCCAGCGCTTATCGGAAACGTACAGGTCGGAAAGGATCCGCTCCAGATACAGCTTGGTGGTGCCGTAGGGATTGGTGGTGCCACCGGTGGGGAAATCCTCGCGGATCGGCACAGAGGCAGGAGTGCCGTACACCGTGGCGGAGGAAGAGAACACGATCTTGAAGCATCCGTGCTCACGCATCACGTCCAGCAAAGTCAAAGTGCCGGTAATGTTGTTGTGGTAATACTCCAAAGGCTTTGAAACGGATTCGCCCACAGCCTTCAGCCCTGCAAAATGGATCACCGCATCGATCTCATGGGTGTAGAAAATGGTGTCCAAAGCCTCTCTGTCCAGAATATCCGCACGGTAGAAGACGGGCTTCTTCCCGGTGATCTTCTCGATGGCGGAGACAACGGACTCCTTGGAATTGGAAAGGTTATCCACGATCACCACTTCGTCCCCCTGCTCAAGCAGTTGGACGCAGGTGTGAGAACCGATATAACCCGTTCCGCCGGTAACCAAAATACGCATAGAAAACAACTCCCTTGCCGTTTGATGGTTTTATTTTATCACAGCTTTGGGGAAAAAGCAAGTGGCGGCGGGAAGTTTTTTGGTAGAAAGGCAAGCACGGATCGACGCACTTTTTGTGCAAAAGACTTGACTTTGAGGGGGATTTGATGTATAATGGCTTCTGAATAAAATGCCACCCGCATATGCTTTTGTGGGTGATGACATTGAAGAAAAAGCTTTTGATCCTTGGCGTGTTGACTCTCTTGCTTTTGGCCGGGGCCTCTGCCTTGGCCTTGCCCCTGGCGTATCCCGATCTCCCCATGCCGAATGCACCCTTGGAGACGGGATCCTTCCCGGTGGAATTTGATGCAGGAACTCTTGCCGTAGGGGCGGAATGCGCCGTCCTCATGGACGGGGACAGCGGCAGCGTGCTGTACGCCAAAAATCCCGACGAAAGACGGGGGATGGCCAGCACCACCAAGATCATGACGGCTTACGTGGTTCTGAACCGATTATCCCCGGAGACGGTGGTGGAGATCACCCCGGAAATGACGGGTATTGAGGGCAGTTCTCTGTACCTGAAAGCGGGAGAAAAGTTGACTGTGAAGGACTTGCTGTACGGCCTGCTTCTGGAAAGCGGGAACGACAGCGCGGTCGCTCTTGCTATTGCCTGCGACGGCAGTGTGGAGGCATTCGCAAAGCGGATGAACGATACCGCATCGGAGCTGGGACTTAAGAATACCCGCTTTGCCAACCCTCACGGACTTTCCGAAGAGGGGCATTACACCACGGCGAGAGAGCTGGCAATCCTCACGGCTGAGGCGTTACGGAACGAGACCTTTTCGGAGATCGTTTCCACCTATCAGACCCGTATTCCCTACGACGGCATCCCGGGCGGGCGGTACCTCACCAACCACAATCCCCTTTTGAAAAGCTACGAGGGAATGATCGGGGTGAAGACGGGCTGGACCACCGCAGACGGCAAGTGCTTCGTCAGCGCGGCAAAACGGGAGGAGATGACCCTCGTCGCGGTGACCTTGGGAGACACGGGAATTTCCGCAACCCACAGGAAACTTTTGAACTTTGGATTTGAGCATTTTGAAAAACGCACCTTGACGGTGGAGAACCCCTTGCAATTGCCCGTTGTGGGAGGAGAAGCTTCTTTTCTGACCGCAAAGGCAGAGGCCTTCACCGTGACTCTGCCCAAGGGCGGAGAAACGGGTGTGAGGATAGAGACCCTGCCCTTTGTGTATGCAGGGACGGAAAAGGGTACCTACTGCGGGAGGGCTGTCTTCCTGTGGAACGGCGTGGAGGTGGGCAGTACGCCCCTGGTCACAGCGGAAACGGTGCCTGTGAAAAAGATCTCCCTTTGGGAGAAATGGTTTGGATAAAGCATGGACGTAAAACTGCAAAAATACGTTTCCGACTGCGGACTCATGTCACGCAGAGCGGCGGAACGGGAAATTGAAAACGGACATTTCGCCATCAATGGGGTGAAGGCTAAGCTGGGTGACCGTGTGGAGCCCGGCAAGGACAAGGTCACCTACAAGGGCGAGGTGCTGAAAAAGAGCGGCAAGAAGGTGTATCTGCTGCTGCACAAGCCTGCAGGGGTGGTGACCACCATGCAGGATGAGCTGGGCAGAAAAACCGTTTCGGAGCTGATCGATCTGCCGGGCAAGCGGGTATACCCCGTGGGCAGGCTGGATAAGGACAGCGAGGGATTGCTTCTCATGACCGACGACGGGGAGTTTGCCAACCGCATTTCCCATCCCTCCGGCGGTATCAAAAAGGTATATTACGTGATGGTGGCGGGCAGGATTGAGAACAATCAGCTGGATTCTCTCCGTGCCATGCGGATGCTGGAGGGCGAGGCTATCAATCCCGTTGAGGTGGAGCTGATGGAGCGGAGCGACAACGCCAGCAAGGTGCGGTTCGTTCTCTCCGAAGGAAAGAATCGCCAGATCCGCCGGATGTGCGAATCCGTGGGGCTTTCCGTGATGCAGCTGCGCAGAGTGCAGATGGGCAATCTGCGGCTGGGTAATCTGGAATGCGGTGCCTACCGCCATTTGACGGACGAGGAACGAAAAGGCTTATTAAAACTCACGAACGAGGGAAAGATACATGGAAGAAATGACCTTCGAGCAGGCTCTGGCAAGGCTGGAGCAGATCGTAAAAGAACTGGAAGGCGGTAACGTTCCGTTGGACGATCTCATGCGCCTTTACGACGAGGGTACCACTCTGGTAAAGGCTTGTACGGAGAAGATCACCGCCGCCGAGCAGAAGGTGCGTTTGGTGCAGATGAAAAACGGCACCGTCACCGAGGAGGCATTTGAAGGACAATGAGTTTGTTTCCTACACGGTTGTCCGCCCACGCATCCTTGGCCAACGAAACCCTGGCAAGGCTGCTTCCCTCTCACAAGGAAGGGTACGATAAGACTCTGCGGGAGGCCATGGCTTATTCCGTGGAAAACGGCGGAAAGCGTTTGCGGGCCCATCTGGTGATGGAGTTCTGCACACTTTGCGGCGGCGATTTGGAGGCTTGTCTCCCCTACGCCGCGGGCATCGAGATGATGCATGCATTCTCCCTGATCCACGACGATCTCCCCTGCATGGACAACGATACCCTGCGGAGAGGAAAGCCCACCAATCACGTGGTGTACGGCGAATCCACAGCCCTTTTGGCGGGAGACGCCCTGTCTCTGTTGGCGTTGGAGACGTTGGCTTGCAATCCCTTGTGCGGCGACGCCGAGAATCTTGCGGCGGTGAAGCTGTTGGCTTCCTGCGCGGGCTGTCTCGGGATGTGCGGCGGACAGCAGATCGATCTGCAAAGCGAAAACAAGCAGATCTCCATGGAGGAGATGGAATCTCTGGTGAATAAAAAGACGGGGGCGCTTTTTGCCGCCGCCTGTGAGCTGGGGTGCATTGCCGCGGGCAATGACGAAAAACGGCGGGAGACGGCGAAACGGTTCGGCTTGTTCACCGGGCTTGCCTTCCAGATCGCAGATGACCTTTTGGATCTCCGTGCAGATATATCCACCCTGGGGAAGACTCCCGGGAAGGATGCGGAAAGCGGGAAATCCACCTTCGTGTCCCTTTTGGGGGAAACGGAGGCTTACGACTATGCGTCCTCCCTTTGCGAAAAAGCGAAGGATTTGTTGGACGATTTCGGTGACAGCGAGGCAAAGGAATCGCTGTGTGCCTATTGTGATTATATCATCACAAGAACCTATTGATGCAGATCTACGCAGGGTAACCTGCCTGATCATAAACCCGGAAAGATGGCGCAGTATCCTAGTTAACCAAGTACCGTCGAACGTGTGCCTAAAAACGCACGAAACGGCAAATCGATGAAGCTCCTTGTGCTTGCTTCTTACGCCCAGTCTGGGGTGGGTGCTGGGAGAAATGGGCCGGTGGGCCGCTCGCAATGGCATGCGATACAAGGTCCCAACGGCTTTGGAGGCTTTTTTCTGTGGGCACGGAATTGACCGTTTCACCTACAGTCTAAAGATTAAACCCATTACGCGGTGCGATGTTTTCGACGCTGTGGATGGTGTAGCCCGCCTTGAGTGAGTGCAGCGGATGAACTTCCCTCTTTTGGGATTTTCTGAAATTGTAGTTGCAAAAAAGGATTAGGCGGCGCGAGGTTATTGAGGAAATCTCCTAGGCTGAAAATCACAGGCGCGAAGCGGATTGCAGTGCGGACTCTCTTAGGCAATCAAGCCCCGGATACAGTAATGTACCGGCGTCGGTTTTAATGGGGAACCGCCTTTCGGTAACGGAAGGTAACCGCATCGGGGAAAACCTGCTTGACCGTATGCCGCAAAGTTTACGCTTCGCGTCGCCATCCCAAGTGGCGCCAAAACAATCTTGTCTCCTATGCAGTTTTGGTGGCGCCACATCAAAAATCCCTTCGAAAATGCCCTGCAAGCAGTTCATTTTCGAGAGGTATTTTCGGAACTTTCGGTTCATATTCGCTTGAATTCGAGTATGAGCAGATTTGTTCCGCTAACCGCAGGGAGAAAAACCATGAAAGGTGTCTTTTCATGCGGAATGAATCCGCATGAGCGACGCAATATTTATATGCGCTACGCGCGTTAAGGGACTTTCCGAAAACGGCAGTTTTCGGCAGGGAAAGTTTTTTGGAGTTTTTAAGAACCTTTTTCCCAAAAAAGGTTCTTAAAAAAGGGTCTAAAGAAAAGGATTATTAAAATGTCTGTATTGAAGAAAAACAACGAATCGGGGAAAGAGCCTCCCAGTAAAAAGGACGTGAAGAAAAAAAGCAGGGTAAGATGGGTCGTAACGGCATTCCTTGTGAGCTTTGTCATCTCTGCCGTGTTTTCGGTAACCATGGGCGAGGTCACGGCGAACGCCAACATTATCGTTGCCATTTTACTGCTGCTTTTCTTTATTGCGCTGGGCATTTTATTCGACGCCATCGGTCTTGCGGTGGCCACGGCGGATGCCTCCCCCTTTCATTCCATGGCGGCCAGAAAACTTCGCGCCGGGAAAAAAGGCGTTTGGCTGGTGGCCAACTCCGATAAGGTGTCTTCGGTGTGCAACGACATCGTGGGAGACATCTGCGGAGTCGTAACGGGTGCGGCGGGTGCCGCCATCGTTGCCAAGTTGTTTGCGGACGGGGCGTTCTGGTACTCCCTGGCGGTAACCTCCTTGATCTCCGCCATGACGGTGGGAGGCAAGGCGGCCTGCAAGAACTTTGCCATGAAGCACAGCGACAACATCGTGATGCTGGTGGCAAAGGCTATGTGTTTGTTCAGAAAATAAGGAGACCCGCCCTGTAAAGGCGGGAAAGAATATGCTGGAAACCATCCACTCTCCCGCAGATCTGAAGAAGATCCCGAGGGACGAGCTTTTGAATTTGACCAATGAAATACGGGAAGAGCTGGTGCGGGTGGTGTCGGAAAACGGCGGTCATCTTGCCGCCAACCTGGGTGTTGTGGAGCTGACGGTGGCCTTGCACCGTGTGTTCGACTGCCCCACGGACAGCATCATCTTCGACGTGGGACATCAGGCCTACGTTCACAAGCTTTTGACCGGGAGACGGGATCGGTTTGCCACCCTGCGGAAGCACGGGGGGCTTTCCGGCTTCCCCAAGATCAGCGAGTCGGAGTACGACGCCTTCGGATGCGGCCACAGCTCCACCTCCGTTTCCGCCGCCATCGGCATTGCCGCGGCAAAGCGACTTTCCGGGGATGACAGCTACACCATTGCCGTCATCGGGGACGGCGCCTTCACCGGGGGCATGGCCTACGAGGCCCTGAACAACTGCGCCGGTAACAACAAGCTGATCGTCATTCTCAACGACAATACCATGTCCATCGCCCGGAACGTAGGAGCGATGGACACCTATCTTAACCGCTTCCGCAACAGCGGGAAGTATTTCCGTTTGAAAAACCGCGTAAAGCGTTTCTTCCTCCACATTCCTCTTTTGGGAAAAGGGCTGGTGAAGCTTGCCACTTGGGTGAAAAACGGGCTGAAGCACCTGTTGGTGCGGGAAAACTTCTTTGAGCATATGGGGCTTTCCTATTACGGTCCTCTGGACGGCAACGACGAAGCCCTTTTGGAGACGGTTTTGAAGGAAGCCAAGGAGGACGGCCATTGCAGCGTGGTGCATATCCTGACCCAGAAAGGCAAGGGGTATTCCTACGCGGAGGCACGTCCCGACCTGTTCCACGGCATCGGAAGGTTTGACCCTGCTACGGGAGAGCCTTATTCCTCCGGCGGGGGGAATTTCTCCGCCACATTTGGCAACGCTCTTTGTAAGCTTGCCAAGGAGGACAAACGGATCTGCGCCATTTCCGCCGCCATGCCCGACGGCACGGGGCTTGCGGATTTTGCGGAGATCTTCCCGGAACGGTTTTTTGACGTGGGCATCGCAGAGGAGCACGCGGTGACCTTTGCCTGCGGCTTGGCACGGCAAGGAATGAAGCCTGTGTTCGCGGTGTATTCCACCTTTGCCCAGAGAGCCTACGACCAGCTGATCCACGACGGGGCGTTGCAGAACCTCCCCATCGTCATCGCGTTGGACCGTGCAGGCTTGGTGGGGGAGGACGGTCCCACCCACCACGGTATTTTCGACGTGGCGTTTTTGAATCAGATCCCCGGGTTTACGGTGTATTCTCCCGAGACCTACGGGGAATTGGAAAGAGCCTTGGAGCTGGCCATCGCCCTCCCCTCTCCCGCGGCGGTACGTTACCCCAGGGGGAAGGAGCTTCCCTGCGGGAAGAAGGCAACCTTTGCAGACGATACCCTGGCGGTGTACGATTACGGCTGTGATCCCGCCGTGGTGTTCTATACCTACGGCCGTCTTTCCGCAGAGGTGCGGCAGGCGGCGGAGGCTCTTGCAGGCAAGGGCATTCCCGCAAGGGTGGTACGGCTGATCCGCTTGAAGCCCTTGGAGATCTCCCGTCTGGCGGAATTTGCCCAGGGGGCAAGTCTTTTGTACTTTGCCGAAGAAGGCATTCGGGAAGGCGGCGTGGGCGAGACCCTGGTTTCCGCCTTTGCGGAAGCAGGAACCTGCAAAAATACCCGCATCTTTATCCGCGCCATCACGGGAGAATTCCCCGCCCACGGCTCTACAAAGGAGCTGTTTGCCGATCTTGGCCTGACCGCAGAGCAGATGGCTACCGAAGCGGAAGGGATGGTGGGCAGTGTTGCGCATTGATGTTTATCTTGCGGAAAACGGCTATTGCAAAAGCCGTTCCAAGGCCGCAGAGGCCATCAAGGAAGGCCGCGTTCTGGTGTGCGGCAAGCCTGTGGAAAAGCCCTCGTTCCTCGTAGAGGAGGGCATGGAGGTCACTCTCCTGGAATCGGAGGAGGAAGGCTTCGTCTCCCGTGCGGGGTACAAGCTGGAGGGGGCCTTGAAGGCCTTTGACATCGACGTCTCCGGCATGACCGCCGTGGATCTGGGTGCTTCCACCGGGGGCTTTACCGATTGCTTACTGCAACGGGGAGCCGCTTACGTGTACGCCGTGGACGTGGGGCACAGCCAGCTGGATGAAAAGCTGCTGTGTGACGCCCGTGTGAAAAACATGGAAAAAACCAACGCACGGTATTTGAAGAAGGAGAATTTTACCCGTCCCGTAGACATTGTGGTGACGGACGTTTCCTTCATTTCCCAAAGACTGTTATACCCTGCCGTGGCGGACATCCTGCCGTCGGGCGGGCTGTTCGTTTCCCTCATCAAGCCCCAGTTCGAGCTTGGAAAGCAACACGTGGGGAAGGGCGGTATCGTCCGAGACCCGCAGGGAAAGCTGTTCCGCAACCTTCTTGCGGAATTAAAGGCAGAGGGAAGCAACCACGGATTGAAGCTGTTATCATACACCGACTCCCCCATCTTGGGCGGGGACGGCAATCGGGAATATCTGGCCTATTGGCAAAAGGAGTGAAGTCCCATGCTGTACAAAACCATACTGCTTTATCCCAACCAAAGCAGACCCGTGGATCAGCGGGACTTTGAGAAGGTGGCTTCCCTGCTTATGGGAATGGGGTACACCCTGTTCACCTCGGACAGCCGCTTTGCCACCGACGAGATCCGCTATCTCCCCACCCACGCGGCCTATTCCGGCTGTGACGCGGTGGTGGTGCTGGGCGGCGACGGCACCATGCTGGCCGCCGCACGTCTGGCAAGAAAGACGGGGATCCCCGTGGTGGGCATCAACTTCGGTACTCTGGGCTATATGGCGGAATTGGAGATCTCCGAATGCCATCTGCTGGCAGGGCTGGAGGAAGCCCGCATTGAGGAGCGGATGCTGTTGGATGCCACCGCAGAGGAAGAAGGTCTTCCCCCGCAGACCATGACGGGCTTGAACGAGGCGGCGATCTGCCGCGCCAACCCCGGTACGTTGATCCGTCTGCGGCTGTTCTGCGACGGCAACGAGGTCTGCTCTTATCGGGGAGACGGGATGATCATTTCCACTCCCACAGGCTCCAGCGCCTACAACCTTTCCGCAGGGGGACCCATCATTGACCCCAAGCTGAACGCCTTTTGCGTGTCTCCCCTGGCACCCCACACCCTGGCGGCCATGCGTCCCATGGTATTCTCCCCGGACTCGGTGCTCCGTGTGGAGATCGAGGGAGATGCCACCGTGGCGGTGGACAGCACCCTGTTCCCCGTTTTGAAGGGAAAGGGCTGTGTCACGGTGAAGCAGAGCGACGATAAGGTAAAGCTTTTGAAGCTGAAGAACGCAGGCTTTTACGAAGCCTTGATGAAGAAATTGACCTAAGGTCAAAAAAGAGAGCGCTTTATGAAAAACAAAAGACAGACTGCCATTCTGGAGCTGATCAAAACCCATTCCGTAGACACCCAGGAGCTTTTGCAGGAAATGCTGGCGGATCGGGGCTTTAACGTGACCCAAGCCACCGTTTCCAGAGATATCAGAGAGCTGAATCTGGTGAAATCCATGGGTGAGGACGGAGTGTATCAATACCGCACCCATTCTTCCCCCAAAGAGGATCGTCAGATCATCTCCGACACCTATATCCCCATTCTCCGCCACGCCATGTCGGGGGCGGAGGCCGCAGGGAATCTGGTGGTGGTGAAAACCCGCACGGGTATGGGCAACGCCGTTGGCGCCGCTTTGGACGCCATGGCCATCCCCGGATGTGTGGGCACTCTGGCGGGGGACGATACCCTGCTGATCATTGCCAAGACCAACGATGCCGCAGAGAGGATCTGCGCAGAACTTCTGAAGACCGCTTTGGTGGAAAACGACTGATCTCCCCTTACGACGAAAGGAGCGTGGAGTCTCCATGCTGACATCCCTTCACATCGAAAACATCGCCCTGATCCGCAGACTTGACCTTGAGCCGGCGGCAGGGTTTTGCGCCTTTACGGGGGAAACCGGTGCGGGTAAAAGCATCCTCATCGACGCCATCGGTCTCCTTTGCGGTGCCCGCGGTGAGCGGGAGCTGATCCGTTCCGGCGAGGACTTCGCCTTGGTGGAGGGTGTGTTCGATTACCCTGCCCATATGGCCGGGGTCCTTGAGGAGCTGGAGGTAGCTGACGAGGAGGACGGAGTTCTGTTTTTAAGCCGCAGGCTGACGGCAGACGGCAGAAGCACCGCCAAGATCAACGGCAGAACCGTTCCCCTTTCCAAATTGCGGGAAACGGCGGCTTTACTTTTGAACATACATGGCCAGCAGGACACCCAGAGCCTTGCATCCGAGGAAAAGCAGAGGGCGCTTTTGGATCTGTTCTGCGGGAACGAAGACCTTCTGGAGGAATACGGCAAGCTCTACGGAGAATGCCGCGCCTTGCAGCGGGACTTAAAGGAACGAAAAGAAAAAGCGGAGGATCTGGCAGAACGGCGAGATCTTCTGGAATATCAGGTGAGAGAGCTGAAGCAGGCCAAGATCCGCCCCGGCGAGGAAGCGGAGCTAACGGCGGAGCACGCCCTCCTGGCCAACAGCGAGAAGGTTACGGAAAACGCCCATCAGGCCTACGACGCCCTGTACGGGAACGATCTTTCCGCCATGGCACAGCTGAAAAAGACCATGCAAGCGGTGAATCGGCTTTCTGCCATCCTGCCGGAGTGCAAGGAATACTTCACCCGTCTTGAAGACGTGAAGGCAGAGCTGACGGACATTGCGGAAAGCGTGTACCCCTACACCTCCGACCCTGAAAACACGGCGGAGCGTTTGACGGCGGTAGAAAACCGTTTGGAAAAGCTGTCCGCCCTGGAACGGAAATACAGAACCGATGAGGCAGGGCTGGCGGAAAAGCTGAAAAAGGCTTCCGCAGACCTGGCACTGCTGGAAAACTGCGGGGAAGATTGCCTGCAGCTTGAAAAAGAATTGAAGGAAAAGGAATCCCTTTTGAAGGAGGCGGGAAAGGCTCTGCGGCAAGCCCGCATCCGGGGAGGAGAGATCCTCTCGGCACGGGTACAGGAGGCTTTGGCGGAGCTGGATATGCCCAAGGTGCGGTTTGTGATCTCCGTGTCGGAGGGCGAGGCCACTCCCGCCGGAATGGACGAGATCGATTTCTCTGTCAGCGCAAATGCGGGAGAAGCACCCCGTCCCATTGGAAAGATCGCCTCGGGCGGTGAACTTTCCCGTATTATGCTTTGCCTGCAATGCGTGCTGGCGGACGTGATGCAGACCCCCACTTTGATCTTTGACGAGATCGACACCGGTATTTCCGGCAAGACCAACGAGAAGATCGGGCGGATGATGGCTCAGATCTCCTCCGGCGGCAACACCCAGGTGATCTGCGTGACCCACGCGGCACAGCTGGCGGCTTGCGCTTCCCATCAATACCGCATTGCCAAGACGGAGGAAAACGGCAGAACCCAGACGGAAGTTCGGCTTTTGGATTACGAGGAACGGATCGGAGAGCTTGCCCGTATTATGGGCGGTCTGCAGGTGACGGATACCGTTCGGAAGGCGGCAGAGGAGCTGTTAAGAGGTGGCGCATGACTTGGTGCAAAGCCCATAAGGGCCAAATCCTCACCTGGATCTTACTCCTGGCCGTGGCAGGATGCCAAATCTTTATCTTCTCCAACTCCCTGCGGGACGGAGAGGAATCCGCCAAGCAGAGCGGTGCCATCGTGGAGCTGGTGAAGCCTCCCGTGGAGCAGCTTTTGCCCGCGGTGAAGGTGGAGCCCACGGAGCACAACATAGCCGTCTTCGTACGGAAGGCCGCTCATTTTCTGGAGTTTGCCCTGCTGGGCTGTCTATGCTGCTTTGCGGCGCGACGGTTTACCGAAAAGAAGCGATGGTTTTTGACCGTTCCCTTGGGCTACGCGGTGCTTACCGCCTTTGCGGACGAAGGGATCCAGCTGTTTTCGGAGGGCCGCGCAGGAAAGCTTACGGACGTGCTCATCGACAGCGCGGGAGCGTTGACGGGGCTGTTGTTCGCCTTCGGCTGTCTGGCGCTTTGGGGACACTTCCGCAAGAAACAAGAAAAAAAGAGCTGATATAAAAAGGAGAGAATGAGATGAAAAATATTTTGAAAGGCAAAAAGCTGTTTGCCCTGCTGATAGCGGCAATGCTTTGCTTGTCCTGTCTGCTGGCTTCTTGCAAGATCGAAGACGGCACCGAGAACACCTCGGGCACGGAAAGCGTTGACGTTCCCACTCATGCGGAGCTGTTTTGGGATGCCATGAGCACCCTGGGGGATTATTTCGATCCCATGGAGGCCACCTTCGGTATGCCCCTCTTTTCCCTGATCCTGGAGGAAGAGGACGGAACGGAAACCTCCACCATGACCATCGAGAAGATCAACGCCATGGGCACCAGCATGATCGGAGATCAGCCTGTGCGGAAGGAATCCGTTTCCAAAAACATGGGCGGCATCGTCAGCACTGTCGGCACTTGGTTTGCCGCAGGGGACGAGATCAAATTTGAAGAGTATTCCGACGAGAAGCTGCAGTACGTGCTGCTTCCCGGAGTGGAGGAAGCTCCCTTCACCGCAGTTTCCAACAACCTGCTGTCTTCCTTGACGGAATCCCAGACCATGGCCATTCCCGACGGCGTTTTGGAGAATCTGGAAGCTTCTGTGAAATCCCTGTTTACCGACGAGATGATCCTCATCGCCAAGAGCGATACGGTGGATACCTACACCATCACCATGGATGCAAAAACCGCCAAGGAGTTCAACGCAGTACTGAACCGCACCATGACAGACAGCGGGCTCAGCGAGCTCTTCGGCACTGCCGATCTGATGAACGATGAAGGGATCGAGGTCTCCGGCGGCGCGGAAAAGACTATGGTTCTGGTGCTGAACGTAGCACCCGGGAAGGACTACCAGCTGAAGCTTTCCGTTCTGGAGAATGGTGTTGAGGTGGGCGTTACCCGTTTCAGCATCGGCGTCACCGGAGCTGTGACCACCCTGACCTACGCCGTGACGAAGGGGGACGAGGTAACCTCCCAGACCGATTGCGCCTTCACCGTGGCGGCAAACAATCTGAAGATCGAAGCGGTGATCAAGGCCGAAACCACCACCACCGCGGATTTCTCCGTGACTGCCGACGCAAACAAAAAGCTGACCTACAAGGGTACTGTGAACACCTCCACCGTAGTGGAAGAGATGACCCTTTCCATTCCCATTACCATCAACGGTACTTACTGGGACACCGAGGCAGGTGTGAAGACCACCCTTGCTCTGTCCGCTTCCATTGCCAATCTGATGGAGATTGGGATGGTCACCGAAAGCGTTTTCGTGCCCGGGGAGGTACAGATCACCACGCCCCAGCCCGGTATTGACGTGAAGGAAATCAAGATGGACGATCTGATCGCCGACATGGAAGCCACTTATCCCGATGCAACCGAGCTTTACAAGTCCCTGATGGGGCTGACCGATCCCGAGACCGGTTTGATTCCCAGAGATTGATCCAAAGAAAAAACGGGGACGCTTGACGGCGTTCCCGTTTTGCATGAAGAACGCTTAAGAGACCTTCTTTGAAAAGAAGGTCTCTTAAGAATCTCCCAAGAAACTTTTATGGCCGAAAACCGGCGTTTTCGGGAAATGATTGAACGTATTCACATTACGGGGTTCCAAGAGGCGGCGCCTCTTCAACACAATGGAGGTAACTTATGCATTACGATCTGCACGTACACACCCACCTTTCCGACTGCGCATCCAAGGACGCCTTCTTCCACCGCTATATCGCCGCGGCGGAAAAAGCAAACCAAAGCATCCTGGGCTTTACCGACCATAGCTGGGCATCAGGCGTTCCCGGGGCATCCCCCTGGTATCAAAAACAGCCCTATGAGCGGCTGGCGGCACAGAAACAGGAGATCCAAGCCTATCTGGCGGAGCATCCCTCTCCCGTGAAGGTGTTCCAGGGCGCAGAGGGAGAATACGCAAACTTCTTGCTGGGCTTGGACGAGGAGGCGGCGCAGTATGCCGACTATATCATCATCCCCCACGACCACGTCCACATGAAGGGCTTTGTGATCCCCGCAGACAAAACAAGCGCCAAGGACGTGGCAGGATTTTTGCTGGAAAGCTTTGAAGCCCTTTGCAAGCACCCGAAAAGAGGGCTGTTCGTAGGGCTTTGCCACCCCATGATCCCCTGCTGTATGCCCTGGGAATTCAAAAACGAGGCCTACAAGTACATCACCGACGCCCAGCTGAAGGATGCTCTGATGGGCGCCAAGGAGGCGGGGCTTTGGATGGAGCTGAACCTTTCCGAATTCGGCTCGGTGCCGGATAGCGAATTGGAGCGCTTTGAATACCTGCGCTTCTTCCGCATTGCGAAGGAGGTGGGGAATATTCTGTATTGGGGCAGTGACTCCCACACCGTGGAGTCTTATGAAAAACGGATCCCCTATTCCGAGAAAATTCTCACCCTCACAGGGCTGACGGAAGGGGATTTCGAGACGGCAGAGCGTGCCATGCTAAATCGTTAAAGGGTGCCGTACACCGCCATGGTGAAGGTCTCCAAGGCCTTCTTGCGGTCGCGGTAGAGGGCGGAGCGTTCCTTGCAATGGATCTCCGAAAGCTCCTCCACGCAATCCTTGGTGCGGTGGACGATAAATTTCTCCAAGAGATCTCTTTGGTATTCCGTCAGCACGGCGTAGCCCCTGTCCATCCGTTCCATTTCCTCGTAGAGGGCGCGGAGACGGTGGCGGGTATCCTCGATCTTCAATTGCAATTTGGCACGGCGGCCTCCCGACATCTCCCCCGTTTCCGCAAGCTCCCCTTCCAGGAAGGAGATCTGATCCTCTAAGGTCTCTCTGGCAACTGCCATCAGGTCGCTTCTTGCCAGCATTTTTTCGGCAATTTTGGTGTAGCTGTCCATTTTGTTTCCTTTCTTCTCAAAAACCTGTCTGTCATCTCATCGCCGTCACGGATGGAGCGTAACCGTGGCGGCGTCCTTCTTTTTTGAACGCCGAACATCTGTTCTCGTTCGGTAAATGGAGTATAGCACAAAAATTCCCCCTTGTCAAGGGGTTTTTGCTTTTTGTACACATTGCACAAAAAAACAGCCGCCCTATGTCAAAAATGCAGAAATTTGCCCACAGGACGTTTTTTCATTCTTTGTTTCTTGTTTCTTCATATTTTCTATGGTAAAATAAAGAAAAAATGACTTGGAAGGGGTGTCTTTTGTGAAGAAGACGTTATGTTTGGTTCTTTGCCTTGCTTTGCTTTCGGTGGTGTGTCCCGTCTTTTTCACCGAAGAAGCCGCGGCGTGCGGACCGTACCCGGGGGAATCGTATTACGAACAAGGGTATGAAGAGTATGAAAACGGCAACTATTACTGTGCCGTAAAGGGAGACGAGGCGGTTCTGCTGCATTACAAGGGCGTCTTTGGCCAAACGGAGATCGTTGTGGATGCCAATATCGGTCCCTACAAGCTGGTTGAGATCGCCGACAACGCCTTTGAGGGCTGCGGCGCCAAGCGGGTGGTGATTCCCGAGGGCGTAGTGGAAATGGGCGATGGGGTATTTGAACAAAGCTCTGTGGAAGAGATCGTTCTCCCGAACAGCTTGCGGGTCATTCACGGCGCATTCACCAACATGGATCAGATTGAGAAGATCGTGATCCCCGAGGGCGTGGAGGAACTGTACGACACGGTGTTCTCCAACTGCGAGAAGCTGAAGGAAGTGACCCTGCCTTCCACGCTGAAAAGCGTTGTAAATCTGTTCAGCAATTGTCCTTCCATAGAGACTGTGGTGTTGCCGGAAGGCTTGGAAGTCATGGACGGCTACGTTTTCTATTTGTGCGACAGCGCAAAATCTCTTATCATTCCTTTCACGGTACGTTCTATGAGCTACGCTCCCGTGGTAGGCTGCGACAGCTTTGAATCGTTGTCTGTAGCCCCGGGAAATGAAAACGTAAAGCTGGAAAACGGATGCCTCATCACCTCCGAGGGAGTGTTGGTGCAAGGCTTCTCGGGATGTGTGATCCCCACGGAGGGGTTGGCTGCCATTGGCGGCAGTGCCTTCTACCACGCAGATTGGCTGGAAGAGATCACCATTCCCCACGGCGTGACATCCATCGGCGCAGGTGCTTTTATCGGATGTAATAACTTGACCAAGGTAGTTCTGCCCCGGGGGCTTACACAGATAGGAGTATCCGCATTCTCCGGCTGTAAGGCTTTGAAGGAGGTCGCGCTTCCCGACAGCGTTGAAAGCATTGGAGACACTGCCTTCACCGGCTGTAAGCAGCTGGATCTGAAGATGCCGGCCGGCTTGAAGTCTGTGGGGGAAAGCGCATTCAGAAACACAGCCATTACCTCCGCCATCTTCCCCGAAACACTGGAATTTCTGGGAGAACAAGCGTTAAGAGATTGCGAGCAGTTGGAAGTCCTTCATCTTCCCGCAGGGCTGAAGAGCCTGCCTTGGCTGCTCACCTCAGGATGCACAAATGTGAAGGAGCTGGTATTACCTGCCGGCTTGGAAACCTACGAGCCGGGTTCGTTCAGCTATATGCCCAATCTGCAGAAGGCGGAGCTGGACGAGAGCAATCCCAACTTCTATTTGAACGGCTTCTGCCTGATGAGTAGAGACGGCACGCTTTTGGCGGCGCTCTCAGGTGGCGATATCCCGAAAGAGACGAAGGTTATCGGCAAGCAAGCCTTCCGGAACTTTGTTCAACATAAGCCCCTGTTCCTTCCCGAAGGCGTGGAACGCTTGGCATCGCAGGCTTTCGACCAAGCGGACGTACCTGAGATCGTTTTGCCCGCCTCGTTGAAAATAATTGATGATTCTGCGTTTTATTATGCAAATATCGAAAGCCTTTATATTCCCGCCACGGTAGAGGATATGGGATATAATCTGTGTCAGGGCTGTTTCTACCTACGTCAGGTGGATATGGGATATGAGAAAAAACCCGACGGATGGGAGGACAGAATGACGCTGAGCTTTGGCGGACGAGTTGTCTGGAACGTAAACTCCCGCCGCACAGACATCTATAAGGTCAGCGGTGATTTCCGATACGAGATAGTAGATAGCGAAGCTCATATCGTAGAGTATCTGGGCGATGCCACCGAGTTGGTGATCCCCGAGACCATCGACGGCTACAAGGTAACGGTATTGGGAATGAAAGCATTGGAAGATCAAGCCAAGCTTACTTCCATCACCTTGCCGAACACCATCCATACTCTCGAAAGGAATTCCATTGATGGTTGCGCTTCCTTAAAGGAGCTGATTCTTCCCAACAGCGTAAAGACTCTGAAACACTGTGCCATTTGGGACTGCGAAAGCTTGGAATACGTATATATCCCCAATGTGACAACGGTGGGATCCCAAGCCATTGACTATTGCACCAACCTAAAAAAGATAGAGTGCGAGCCCACAAAACTACCTGCTTCTTGGGACGATCGCTGGCACGGTTACGTTTCCGAGATCGAGATCGTTTGGGGTGTACCCCATCCCTATGGCGAGGATCCTGTGGATCCGCCCGTTGAGCCTCCCGTAGAGCCGGTTGACCCGCCGGAGGTAAGCGAAGAAGTGAGCGAGGAGGTCTCGGAGGAAGTTTCCGAGGAAGTTTCCGAGGAAGAATCTGCGGAAGTTTCCGAGGAAGAATCCGAAGCAGTCTCCGAAGAAGAAAGCGCCGAAGCAAGCGTGGAGGAACAGGTATCCTCCGCCTCCGGCGAGACGGAAAGCAAGACGGAAGAGCCTGCAGAGGGCAGCTTCCCCTGGATTCCCGTGGGGATCGCCGTGGTATTGGTTGCCGCTGTGGCGGCGAGCTTGGTTATCAGAAAAAAGAAATAAAGAAACTTTATTAAGATAGAAAGGGGTGTCTTTTGTGAAGAAGACGTTATGTTTGGTTCTTTGCCTTGCTTTGCTTTCGGTGGTGTGTCCCGTCTTTTTCACCGAAGAAGCCGTCGCCTGCGAGGGAGACGATTGGGGCGACAGATACCGTGAAGACGGATACGCAATAGAAGAGTTTGGCGACTACCGCCTTGCCATCAAGGACGGCGAGGCTACCCTGCTGGAATATGACGGATGGGAAAAAGACATCGTTATAGAGGCGGAGGTGGGCGGTTATCCCATCGTGGGAATTGATTCCATGGCTTTTGCCTACACCGTCCCGGAGACCCTTGTGATCCCGGAGGGTGTGAAAGAGATCGGCGGGTTCTATTTCTTCAACGGAGAGGATCTCAGAGACATCACCCTGCCCTCCACCCTGCGGATCATCCACGGTGCTTTCGAGGGCTGTGATGCCGTGGAGAAGATGGTGATCCCCGAGGGCGTGGAGGAAATGCACGGCACGGCTTTCGCTTATTGCCTAAAATTGAAGGAAGTGGTTCTGCCCTCTACGCTGAAGAAGGTGGGCGGATTGTTTGAGGAATGTCATAACGTGGAGACCGTGATCCTCCCCGAGGGGCTGGAAGAGATCACCGGGATCATCTTCTACGATTGCAAAAACGCAAAATCGGTGGAGATCCCCTCCACGGTGAAGCACATGACCCACGCCCCTGTGGTGGGCTGTGAAAAGTTTGAAGAGCTGACTTTTGCCCCCGGGAACAATTACCTGCGGGTGGAAAACAACTGTCTCATCACCGCCGACGGGGTTCTGCTCCAGGGCTACGAGGGCAGTACCATTCCCAAGGAAGGGATCACCGCCATCGGTGCTTACGCCTTCTGCTACGCCGACTGGCTGACGGAAGCCATTTTGGGGGATGAGGTCACCTCCGTGGGAACCTGGGCGTTTTTGGGCTGTGAGAACCTCACCAAGGTCAGCCTGCCGGAAGGGATCACTGCAATTGAATCCCAAACCTTTGACGGTTGCACGTCTCTGGCGGAATTCCGTATGCCTACCACCGTTACAAAGATCGGTTCCTTTGCCTTTGATGATTGCAAAGCACTTTCCCGTGTGGACTTCCCTGCCGCTTTGGTGGAGCTGGGAAGAAGCGCCTTCAAAAATTCCGGTATCACCTCCGCCATCCTGCCTGATACCCTGACAAGCTTGGGTACGGAAGTATTTTCCGGTTGTGAGAATCTGGAAGCCTTGCGTCTCCCTGCAGGAATGACGGAATTGGGGCAAAGCTTGCTTTCCGGTTGCTCCAATCTGAAGGAGCTGACACTTCCCGAAGGAATCACTTCCCTGGGAAGCTTTGCTCTGAGCCGTTTGGACAATCTTGAGAAGCTGCATTTGCCCTCCACGCTGGTAAGCGTATACGGAGATGCCTTTGGGTTTATGCCCAATCTGAAGGAGCTGACGGTGGCAGAGGGCAACCCGGTTTTGTACGCCGACGGCACCTTCCTGATGAAGTATGACGGCACGCTGGTACGCGCCCTTGCCTACGGGGAGCTGCCCGAGGGGATCACTTCTATTGGTCCCTATGCCTTTTATAACTGCTCCGGCTGGGACGTGCTGACCATTCCCGAGGGTGTGGTCACAATTGAAGAGCATGCATTCTACAGTGCCGCCGTGAACAGGATTGACCTCCCCCGCAGTCTGCAGAGAATAGGGCAGTATGCTTTTTCTCGTGCGGAGATCAAAAACATCTTCCTGCCCGCTACCATTACTTCAATAGATTACTACGTCTTTGAGCTTTGTCCCTGTCTGACCACGATCTACGCAGAGCCTCTGTGGAGACCTTCCGGTTGGAGCAGCGGTTGGAATAATCATTACCGCGGAATCATCGTTTGGGGTGCAACGGGCACCTCCGAAGAGCAAGTAAAAACCAGCGGGGATTTCCGCTATCAGGCTTACGGCGACGGTGTCCGAATCATGAAATATCTAGGAAACCAGGCGGCAGTGGTTGTTCCCGAGGAGTTGGACGGACTGCCGGTGATCGCCATCGGAGACGATGCGTTTAACGGAAACGTCTCAATGACTTCCATCCAATTGCCGGAAACGCTGCAACTGGTGGGAAGCCGTGCATTCAAAGACTGCAAAACGCTGAAAGAGCTGATCATCCCCGACAGCGTGAAGCGTATCGGGACTGAAGTCCTTGTGAACTGCAGACGTTTGGAATACGTTTACATTCCCAACGCAGACGTAGTGGGAGTGAACATGTTTTCCGGATGTTATTCCTTGAAGGCGGTGGATTGTGCGCCCGCCTCCCTGCCGGAAAACTGGGACAGCCAATGGAACACCCAATATTCCTCTCTTGTGACTTGGGGCGTTGCCACTCCCAAGCAGACACAGCAGGAAAACCCGCCGGAGGTAAGCGAAGAAGTGAGCGAGGAGGTCTCGGAGGAAGTTTCGGAAGAAGTTTCAGAGGAAGTTTCCGAAGAGGTGTCCGAGGAAGTTTCGGAGAAAGAATCTGCGGAAGTTTCCGAGGAAGAATCCGAAGCGGTCTCCGAAGAAGAAAGCGCCGAAGCAAGCGTGGAGGAACAGGTATCCTCCGCCTCCGGCGAGACGGTGAGTGAAACGGAAGAGCCCGACGAAACGTTCCCCAAGATCTGGATCGTGATCATCGTGGTTTTGGTTGCCATGGCGGTGGCCATCGTGATTTTGAGAAAGAAGTAATACACAGAAGGAGCCGGGTCTTCCCTCGGCTCCTTTTCCTTTGGAAAAAAGCGGTTTTCTCTTGCATTTGGGGGATTTGTGTGCTATACTTGGGTGAATGAAACGCGGAGGTTTATTCTGTATGTTATTGTTTTACGTTCGCCACGGCGATCCGATCTACGATCCCGATTCCTTGACCCCTCTGGGGCTGAAGCAGGCCGACGCCCTTGCCAAGCGGTTGTGCCGCTACGGCATTGACGAGATCTATTCCTCTTCCTCCAACCGCGCGGTGCTGACGGGTACCCCCACGGCGGAGCTTTTGAAGAAGGAGATCCACAAGGTGGATTGGTGCCACGAGGGCAAGGCGTGGGAATACACCGCCATGCCCAACGGAAAAGGCGGCCGTTCCTGGCCCATTGCCTGTGCAGATAACGCCCGTTTGTTTATGCGTCCCGACGTCATGGCCTTGGGCGAGAAGTGGTACACCCACCCCGACGTGATGGCGCTTCACGATTTTACACCGGGGCTTGCCGCCATCAACCGGGACGTGGATGCGTTTATCGCCTCTCTGGGCTACGAACACGACAGAGAAAACCATATTTATCTCCCCACCGCCCCCAACGATAAGAGAGTGGCGCTGTTTGCCCATTACGGCGCGGGGATGTGCGTGCTGAGCAGTCTTTTGGATATCCCCTACAACGTATTCTGCACCCATTTCAATCTCTCCACCAGCGGTATGACGGTGATCAAATTCCAGGAACGGGATGGCTTTGTCATTCCCGAGGTACTGACCCTTTCCAACGACTCCCACGTTTACGCCGAGGGTCTGCCCACCAAGTACAACAATGCGTATTATTTCTGATATGAAGAAGCTGTTTTTGCTGCTTTTGGCGGTGTGCCTGCTGGCGGGATGCGAACAGCCACCCTCCCCCGCGGTTTCCGTGAGCGGAGAATCCTCCGCGGAGGAAAGTGAGATTCCCGAGGAATCCTCCGAAGAAGAAAGCCTGCCGGAAAAGCAGGTTTTGGTGCTGCTTTACGACTATTACATCACTGCCAACGTGAAGTCTGACGGGATCTTCTACGAATACACCTACTGCTTTGACGAGGAGGGCAGGGTATTCAACGCCGTAGCGAAGCTGATCTACCCCACCGCAGAAAAGGCGGAGACGGAGTATTACCAGCTGATCAAGGCGGAATACCCCAACGTGGAATTGAAGGGCAACGAGCTGTTCTTCTCCTTCCCCAAAAAGAAGTGCCCTTACTTCGGCATCACCTACACAGCACTCCCCTACCTGCTGGAGGAATCGGTGTACATCATCACCGACTTCAACCTTCCGGCGGAGGAAGAGGTATCCGAAGAGGACTGAATTCTTTCAAAAATCAAAGAAAATGAAAGAAAATCAAAGAAAATCGAAAAAAATTCAAAAAAGTTTGAAAAACCCCTTGACAAATCCGTTTTCTGTGCTATAATTGCAAAGGCTTAAGAAAATATGGATTTATGAAAGGACTATGCATATGTCTACTACGATGCTCAAAAAAGAGACCGTTGAGCGCAAGTGGTACGTAATCGACGCCGCAGGTAAGACCCTGGGTAAGGTTGCTGTCGCTGCTGCAACGATCCTGAACGGTAAGCACCGCCCCGAATACACTCCTCACGTGGATTGCGGCGAATGCGTAATCGTGATCAACGCCGGTAAGGTCGTTCTCACCGGTAAGAAGCTGGATCAGAAGATCCACTACCACCACACCGGTTATATCGGTGGCATGAAGGCTGTCAAGTATCGCACTCTGATGGCTACCAAGCCCGAAATGGCAGTTGAACTGGCTGTTAAGGGTATGCTTCCCAAGAACACCATCGGTGACAACAGCTTTGGCCGTCTGAAGGTCTATGCCGGCGCTGAACATCAGCAGGCTGCCCAGATGCCCATCCCTGTTGAACTCTAAGAAATAAGGAGGTAAATGAACATGACTTACACACCCGCAGTTCCTTATTTTTACGGCACCGGCAGAAGAAAGACTTCCGTAGCTCGCGTTCGCGTTATGGTTGGTACCGGTTCTATCACCGTTAACGGCAAGGCCGCAAAGGAATATTTCGGTCTTGACACTCTGATGCTCATCGTCAACCAGCCCTTCACCACCACCGGTACCGAAGGCAAGTTCGACGTGATCTGCACCGTTAAGGGCGGCGGCCTCTCCGGTCAGGCAGGCGCTGTTCGCCACGGTATCGCAAGAGCTCTTCTCCAGGCTGACGATGCTTATCGTCCCGTCCTCAAGAAGGCTGGCCTCTTGACCCGTGACCCTCGTATGAAGGAAAGAAAGAAGTACGGCTTGAAGGCTGCTCGTCGCGCTTCTCAGTTCTCCAAGAGATAAGCGGTTTTTATTGCAAAAAATTCAGCACTCACAAAAGTGGGTGCTGTTTTTTTGCGGGCGATTCGTGAATCGCCCCTACGGGCACGACTTGGGAAAGGCGAAGCTCCCTGCGGGAGATGCTCCCTTCGGGAGCGGACCGTGCTTTCGGTCTTTTGCCACCATGACTTTGTCGTGGAGCAAAGGGTTCCCCTTTTTGTAGGGGCGATTCACGAATCGCCCGCGTGGGGAACAAGATGATTTTTCTCTTTACTTTTTGAGAAAAGCATGGTACAATTACAATACAAATACTAAGGAGGAGCGTTATGGGAACATAC
>JAZNPH010000084.1:0-34330 GCA_045589515.1 Eubacteriales bacterium
TCCCATACCCTCAAAAAATGCAGGCATTTTTTGCCTTCCGTTCGGGTTTACACCACTCACGGAAGTTCGACGCGCGCGGAGATATACCGTATTGCATAGCCGTAACAACTACGACCCGCGCTTGCTCAGGGTGACAAGTAGACACAGCGACTACGACCCGCGCGGCCAACCCGCAGGGTTGGTATGCTCGGAGGTGACCAAGTCGGCACAATGCTTTTGGTTTAAGCGTAGTTTTGCTATGCCGACGTCAAAAACAGCAAGCTGTTTTTAGAACCTTGGGATCTAAGCGTGGGGCGCAGGGCTTTTGGTTTATGCGAGGTTTTGCTTCGCCGACTACTTCAACAATCCCGTTTTTTTCTCCCACGTCCGCACGTCCTCCTTAATGGGGTGGGCGGTGAAGCCGTCGAACACCGAGCCGGAGAGGGTGACGGTGAAGGCATCCTCCGTTTCCTCACAGCCGTACCGCAATACCGCCCCGCAGGGTGGGGTGCCGGGGGGATTGGACTTGGCTTTTTTGTGAAGCTCCGTCCCCGCGAAGGCACGGAACCCCTCCGCCGCCTTGCGGTAGAAGCGGCAGAAGGGCTTGCAGAGGGAGGCTTTGTCGTCCTTTTTGGTGAGGGAGGGGAAGGACAGGTTGACAATCACCGTGACGGCGCCGTTTTCGTCCTGTAAGGTCTCCCGCAGGGTCTCTTGCCGTAAGGTCATAGGAAGATCAGTCCTTTCGGGGGCGTTTTTTCTTTGGTAAATTGTATGCCCTTCCCCTGCAAACCATGCAAAGCTCCGATGCCGCAACCAAGGGGGAAAGGAGGGCCAGTAGCAATCCCCGCCCAAGTCCTATGGGGAACAGTACCAAAAGGATCCCCAAGCCTATCCCGCAATAGGTTTGAAGCAGACTTTCCGATTTGGGAAGCACCGTCATCCCCGAAAGGGCGCAGATCAGCACCCCCGGCAGGTGGGCTTCCACGAAGGAAAACCGCAGACTCCCCAAAGAAAAGAGACAAAACACCATCACAAGCAGGGAAAAGGGCACCGCAGACCGCTTTAAGAGCAGGGAGGGCAGGTGGCCTTTTTTGTTTGCCGCCAAGAAAAACAGAGAAAGCCACGCCAAAAAGAACAAAATCGCCCCGCGGGGGTCTCCCAATTCCCCTGTGAAGAAGCCCCAAAGGGGGAACGTCCGCAAAAAGCAGGACGCCAACGGCAGGGGGGCGATCCACACCGAGGGTCTCCCGCCGAAAAATCTTACGAAAAAGCCAAACAGTAGGCACACCGCGCCCCCCGCTAAGCGGGCAAGGGTGCTTTCCGATACCAAAAGGGAGGAAAAGGTGACGAGGAACGCAACGAAAAAGTCCATACTCAAAGCTCCTCTCTCCGCCCCAAGGTCTTCTTGGGCAGGGTCAACAGCAGATCCTGCAAGCCCTTGGGGTTTATGGGGGACAAAGGGGAAAGATAAGGCACACCGAAGCTTTCCAGGCGGGACACCGAGGCTATGAGGAAGCAAAGCCCCACGCAGATCCCCGGCAGACCGAAGAACCCTGCTAAAAACAGGAAGGAAAATCTGAGCAGCACCGTGGCGTACATCATGGCAGGGACGATGAAGGCGCACACGGCGGAAAGGGCTACCGCCATGATCACCAAGGTGGAGGCAAGCTCTGCCTCCACCGCCGCATCTCCCAAGATGATGGAAGCCACCAGCCCCACGGCGTCTCCCACGGTACGGGGCATCCGCACCCCCACTTCCCGTACCAATTCAAACACCAATAAGGAGAAAAAGCATTCCCAGAACAAAGGGAAGGGCAGACCTTCACGGGAGGAGCCCAGGGTGTCCAGAATGGCCTTTGGCAACAGCTCCGGGTGAAACTCCCCCAAGGCCACGAACAAGGCGGGGAGAAAGACGGAAACCACCAAGGACAGCAACCGCAGACAGCGGATGGCGGTGGCGTAATAGGGGGTGCGCAGGTAATCCTCGGCGGATTGCAGGCTTTCTCCAAAGACGTAGGGGGCGGTCAACACGAAGGGGGAGCCGTCCACCAACAGCGCCACCCGCCCCGCCAACAGCTTGGAGGCGGCCTTGTCCACCTTCTCCGTGCTTCCCATCAAGGGGAAGATTCCGCCCGCAGAGCGTTTTCCCTGTAACAGCAGTTCCAAGTACCCGGAATCCATCACCACAGAGGCCTTAAGCTCGGCAATGCGCTTTTTCAAGTCTTCCACCAGGGCGAGGTCGGCACGGCTTTCCAGATAAGCGATGGTGATACGGGTGTGGGTCACGTCCCCCAGGTAAAGGGAGACGAACTTCAAGTCCCCCGTGCGTAAAAATTGCCGCAGGAGCACCATGCTTTTGTCCGCATCCTCCACAAAGCCCAGCCGCGGACCCCGCAGGGTCACGTCGGTTTCCGGCTGGGTGACGGCGCGGGACACTCCCGCATACACAGGGGCGAGGCAGAAGAACACTCCATTTGGGCTTTCCACCGCCAAAAAGGCGTCTCCCCGCAGGAGGGCGTGGGAGATCTCCCCGTAGTCCCCCGGGAAGGTCATACTGCCGTTTCTGAGCACCTCCCCGAAGTTGCCTCCGAAGATCTTTTGCCGCAAGCAGGCCTGCATGGGGCGCAACACCGTCTCGGAAACCGCCGTGCGGTCGCAAAGCCCCCGAAAATAGGCCAGCAGGAAGCGGTTTTCCCCTGCGCGGATCTCCCCAAGCTGGAAATCGGCGCAGTCTTTGAACTCGTTTTTCAGCTTTTGCAGCACGGTTTCGTAGGTCAGTTCCATGGCATCCATCCTTTCTGCAAATAGTATGGACGGAAAAAGCCGCGGATAGATATTTCCCCTTGACAAATGACAAAAAAGTGCATATAATAAGGTAATAATACCTTCCTGACAGAAAGGCGTTTTATTTATGAGATCCATTGCAATTCTTGGCTTCGGCGTGGTTGGCGGCGGCGTTTATGAGGTGCTCCGCAATCACCCCGAGGTGGACATCAAATATATTCTGGACCTGCGTAAGTTCCCCGGGCATCCTCTGGAGGATCGTGTTACCACCGATTTGGAGATGATCCTGGCAGACCCCGCCGTTGAGGTGGTGGTGGAGACCCTGGGGGGAGTGGACATCGCCTTCAAGTTCAGCAAGGCGGCTCTGCTTGCAGGGAAGAGCGTGGTCACCTCCAACAAGGCGGTGGTGGACGCCCACGGCAAGGAGTTGGAGGAGATCGCCCTGGCTCAGGGTGTTTCCTACCTGTACGAGGCCAGCGTTGGCGGGGGCATCCCCATCATCCGTCCTCTGCGGGATTGCTTCACCGCGGATAAGATCACCAAGATCTCCGGTATTCTGAACGGTACCACCAACTACATCCTCACCCGCATGGGGGAGACGGGCTGCACCATGGAGGCGGCCTTGAAGGAGGCTCAGGCCTTGGGCTATGCGGAGCAGGATCCCACCGCAGACGTGGAGGGCTACGACACCGCCCGTAAGATCTGTATTCTGGCAGGCCTTGCCTTCGGGAAGCACATCCCCTATACCGCCATTCCCCATCTGGAGGGCATCACCTCCGTCACCGATCGGGACATCAAGGAAGCAAAAGAGCTGGGCTATACCATCAAGCTGTTGGGCTCTGCGGAGCTTTTGGAAAACCAAGTCCGCATCGTGGTAGCACCCCATCTGGTGCCTGCGGGGAACCTCCTTTCCGCTGTCAGCGCCGTGTTCAACGCCGTTTCCGTCACGGGAGACGCCGTAGGCGAGACGGTATTCTACGGTCAGGGCGCAGGCTCTCTGCCCACCGCCTCTGCCGTGGCTTGCGATATTCTGGAGGCCCTTTCCGAAAAGCCCCTGCCCACCCTGCGTCCTTTTGCAGAGGAAGGCTTTGTAATGCAGGAGATTGCAGGCAGCAAAACCGTTACCCTCCCCTCCGGGAAGACCTTTTTCGCGCTTTGAATATGAAAAAAGCCGGCACATCGTGTCGGCTTTGTTTCGCTTGGGAGAGGCGGGCATAGGCGGCAGAAGGGGGAGAACGCCCTTCCCACTTCGATGCGTCTTCCTTAAGCAAGTTGCCGTGGCTACTTGTCACCTCTGAGCAACCCAGCCCGTTGGGCTGGCTCGCGCGGGATCGAACAAAACCCAACAAAAACAGCTTGCTGTTTTTGACGTCGGCGAAATGATACCACGCATACATCCGAAGCCGTTCGCCGACTTGGTCACCCTGAGCAAGGCAGGGTGCACAGTACTTTCTAAAGGAACACGTAGCAAGACCCCTGCCGCGTCGAACCTTGACGAGTGGCGTTAGCCCGAGGAAAGGGACAAAACTGCTTGCAGTTTTGGAGGGTATGGGATGCTTTTCGATACAGCTGTGCTTGTTCTGCCTGTTACCAATAAAACAGTTCTTTACTCCCAAAAAAGGTACATCGGGCGCACTGCTCTATCGACACGCTTGGTATCGGTTCCGCCCTATACAAAACGCCGCTGAAGCGTCGTTTTGGAACCTTGGGTGTTAAGCAAGCTGACTCGTCTCATATCCCTCAACCTGCTGTCGCAGGTCTCGGTTTTGCTCCGAACGGTGCTAACGCACCTTGTTTTCTCCGCAAAACTTCGACTCACGCTTCGCGTTCGCTCAGGATGACAACAGGGCTGAGTATGCTCGCAAAGCTTCGGCTCCGCAGTGGTATGGTTCCACAACAAAAGGCCCCTGCCGTTATGGCAGGGGTAGGATTCGTCATTCATCCTTTACTCCTCCGCAATGCCCACGTTTTTCAACGCTTCGGCCTGGAGGGTATAGAGCTTGTAATACACGCCCTTTTGCTCCATCAGCTCTGCGGCGGTGCCGGATTCCATCAGTTTACCGTCCTCGATGGCGATGAGAGAGTCCGCATCCCGCAAGGTGGAAAGGCGGTGGGCGATCATCACCGTGGTACGGGAACGGGAAAGGGCGGTCAATGCGTGCTGGATGTCCCGCTCCGTCTGGGTATCCATGGCGGAGGTGGCCTCGTCCAGAATGAGAATCTTGGGGTCCTTCAAAAGGGCTCTGGCGATGGAGACGCGCTGGCGTTCCCCGCCGGAAAGCTGTCTCGCCCCCAACCCGATGCGGGTGTCGTACCCGTCGGGGAATTTGATGATAAAGTCGTGGGCGTGAGCCGCCTTGGAAGCCGCCAGCACCTCCTCGAAGGTGGCGTCGGGCTTGGCGTAGCGGATGTTATCGATGATGGAGCCGTTGAACAGATAGGTCTCCTGGGAAACGATGGCGATGTTCTTCCGCAGACAGGCGAAGGAAAGCTCCTTCACGTCCATGCCGTCGATGGTGACGCGCCCCTCGTCGGGGTCGTAAAGACGGGTGATCAGGTTGGCAAGGGTGGATTTTCCCGCCCCCGTCTGCCCCACGATGCCCAAAGTCTTCCCCGCAGGCACGGTGAAGGACACGTTTTTGATCACCTTGCGGTTTTCCACGTAGGAGAAGGAAACGTTTTCAAAGGCCAGCTCTCCCTTCAAGTCGGGATCCTTGGCGTTTTCCGCCTCCACCACCTCCACCTTGGCGTCCTTGATGTCAAACAAACGCTTCAGGGCGTTGAGACAATCGCTCCACCAGTTGGTGATGTCGGAAAGCATTTCGATGGGGGCGTACACCAAAGAGAAATAGGCCGCGAAGGTAGCCAGGGTCTGATAATCCATCTCCCCGCCCAGCACACGGAAGCCGCCTACGATCCACACCACGTAGGCGCCGATCTTCAAAGCGAACTGCAAAAAAGGATAGATGCGGGAGGAAGCGTATTCCAGCTCCTGCCCCGCACGGGCGGAAGCCTCACTGCGGGCGGCAAAGCGTTCCTTTTCCGCCTCCTCGCGGGAGAAGGCCTTCACCACGCGGATGCCGTTGATCACGTCGGAGATCAGGGAGTTGTAGGAGGAGCGTCTGGACCAGTTTCTTGCGTACAGCTTTTCAAACAGCCGTCCGATGACCCGGAAGCTGACGAAAAACAGGGGAATGGTGATAAAGGTATACAGGGTCAGCTCCACGTTCAAAGTGAACATCACGAACAACAGCACGCAAAGCTGAATGAGCTGGGAGCACAGGGACGGGAATCCGTCGCAGAAGAACCAATATATGGTGGTGGAGTCGGAGTTGATCTGGGTCATCAAGGATCCGGTCTGCCGGTTGGTAAAGAAGGAAAGGGACAGCCTGCCCAAGGAGGAGAAAATATCCTTCTTCAAATCGCAGGTGACCTCCGCCGCAACCTTGGTGTTGATGATCCCGGTGATCAGATTCACCAGCAGGGAAAGCAGACGCACCGCCGCCAGCACCAGCACCAAAGCGCCGATCTTGCCGTAAAAAGAACCGCCTTCGGTAAGCACGTCCCCGATGAGGACGCTGTTGCTGATGTAAGGGGCAATCAAGGCCAGGGCCACGTTCAGCCCCAGGGTCAGGAAGATCATCAGCATGAACCACTTGTATTTGAGAAACATTTTCCCCAGCCGCAGGGCCAGACCCGCCGTCTCCAGGCAAGCGGGGCAGTACCGTCTTCCCTTGTCGGGGAACCGTCTGCCGCATTTGGGGCAGATCTTGCAGTCTTCCCCTTCTTCCTTCAGAAGCCTTGCGGAGATAAAGCCTTTTTCCTGCAGCTCCGCGATGGCGCGGCAGAATACGGTGGCATCATGCTTATAGGTGGAGGAAAAGCCGAACAGGGGATAGTCCTCGCCCTCCAGCTTGCACACACCCCGCCCTGTGGAAAGCATCAGCTCCGCCTTTGGGTCAACCAAGCGGGAGAGGGAATATTGCTTGGGCGCGGGAGCGTCGTAAAACTCCACTCTGCGGCGGGAATGCTCATCCCGGGTGAAGGTCAGCCCGCCCTCTGCCACGAAAAGAGTATCCTCAGTCAGCAGAATATAAGCGTCCAGATACCCGCCCTCTGCGGAAAGATCGCTGTTCATGGCCAGCAGAACGTCCTTCTGCTCCACACCGTGCAAAGCAAAATACGCCCATACCGCTTGGGGGATCTTCCCCATATAGGTGGGCTTTGCCGCCTCTTCCGTTGTCTTCTTCCGATGTTCCATGTAGGGTGTGCCTTCTTTCGGGTTTTATCTTCCGAAAGTATATCACATTTTCGGGGGTTCTGTCAATAGAATTGAAAAAACCTATTGACAAGAACATGGGGTTGTGATATAATCTTTTCGTTATCGAGCGAAAACTTTTAAATGATTTTTGAGGGAACCATGACGATTGTAGACGTACTTGCAAGAAATGCAAAGGAATACACAAACGACGTTGCTTTGGTGGAGTTAAACCCGGAGCAACAGGAGAACCGCCGTCTCACCTGGCGTGAGTACGATCTGGTAGAGCCCGCCCACAAGCCCCGCTGTTACCGCAGGGAGATCACCTGGGGGGTGTTTGACGAAAAGGCCAACCGCTTTGCCAACGCTTTGGTATCCCGTGGGATCCAGAAGGGGGACAAGGTGGCCATTCTGATGATGAACTGCCTGGAATGGCTGCCCATCTACTTCGGTATTCTCAAGACGGGCGCTTTGGCGGTGCCTTTGAACTTCCGTTACTCCTCCGATGAGATCAAGTATTGCTTGGATCTGGCAGAGGTGGACGCCTTGGTATTCGGGCCCGAGTTCATCGGCCGTATGGAGGAGATCGCCGAGGAGGTCTCCCTGGGCAGACTGCTGATTTATTGCGGCGCCAACTGCCCCACCTTCGCAGACGATTACAACGATCTGGCGCAAAACTGTGCCAGCACCTTTACGGATATCGGGCTGACGGAGGAGGACGATGCCGCCATCTATTTCTCTTCGGGAACCACAGGCTTCCCCAAGGCCATCCTGCACAAGCACCGCAGTCTCATGCATTCCTGCATCGTGGAGCAGAAGCACCACGGGCAGACCAAGGAGGACGTGTTCCTGTGCATCCCGCCCCTGTACCATACGGGTGCGAAAATGCATTGGTTCGGCTCCTTCCTTTCCGGCTCCAAGGCGGTGATCCTGAAAGGCACCAAGCCCAAGTTCGTGCTGGATGCGGTGAGCGGTGAAAAATGCACCATCGTTTGGCTGTTGGTGCCCTGGGCCCAGGATATTCTGGCGGCCTTGGACAGCGGCGAACTGAAAAAAGAGGATTTTGACCTTTCTCAGTGGCGGCTGATGCACATCGGCGCCCAGCCCGTTCCCCAAAGCCTGATCAAGCGGTGGAAGGAATACTTCCCCGACCACGATTACGATACCAACTACGGCCTTTCCGAGTCCATCGGGCCGGGTGCGGTCCATCTGGGTGTGGAAAATATCCACAAGGTAGGCGCCATCGGCGTGCCCGGCTACGGCTGGGAGGTGAAGATCGCAAATCCCGAAGGCAGTGAAGTGAAGCAGGGTGACGTGGGCGAGCTTTGTCTCCGGGGCCCCGGCGTAATGGTGTGCTACTACCGTGACGAAAAGGCCACGGCGGACACCATTAAGGACGGCTGGCTGTTCACGGGAGATATGGCCATGCAGGACGAGGACGGCTTTATCTATCTGGTAGACCGTAAGAAGGACGTGATCATCACCGGCGGCGAGAACCTGTACCCGGTGCAGATCGAGGATTACCTGGCGGCTTACCCCAAGATCAAGGACGTTGCCGTCATCGGCCTTCCCGATCCCCGTTTGGGGGAGATCGCCGCGGCCATCGTGGAGCTTTTGCCCGGTGTGGAATGCACCGAGGCAGAGATCGACGAGTTCTGCAAAGGGATGCCCCGTTACAAGCGCCCCCGCAAGATCATTTTTGCACCCGTTCCCCGCAACGCCACCGGCAAGATCGAAAAGCCCGCTCTGCGTAAGAAGTACGGCGCAGAGGGTCTGGTGGCAGAGCAGATGATATAAGGAGAAAAGAGATAGTATGAAGAAATTGCTCATCGGCAACGAAGCGGTTGCCAGAGGCCTTTACGAGGGCGGTGCGGATCTGGTATCCAGCTACCCCGGCACTCCCTCTACGGAAATCACGGAATTTCTCGCCAAATACGACGATTCCGAAGTAAAAAGCGAATGGGCGCCCAACGAGAAGGTTGCCCTTGAGGTTGCCTTCGGTGCCTCCCTGGCGGGAGGCAGAGCGGTGTGCTGTATGAAGCACGTGGGCTTGAACGTGGCGGCAGACCCTCTGTTTACCCTGTCCTACACCGGTGTCAGCGGCGGCTTGGTGATCTGCGTGGCAGACGACCCCGCCATGCACTCCTCCCAGAACGAGCAGGACAGCCGTCATTACGCCATCGCGGCAAAGCTGCCCATGTTAGAGCCTGCGGATTCCATGGAATCTCTGCAGTTTGCCAAGGCGGCCTTTGATTTGTCCGAGCAGTTCGACACCCCCGTTCTTTTGAGAATGTGTACCCGTATCGCCCACTCCCAGTCCATCGCAGAGGTGGGGGAGAGGGTGCAAAGAGACAAGAAGCCCTACGTGAAGCAGGCGGAAAAGTACGTGATGATGCCCGGCAACGCCAAAAAGCGCCATCCCGTGGTGGAAGCCCGCATGGAAGCCATGGCGGAATACGCCGAGACCTGTCCCTTCAACCGTGCGGAATACACCGGGGACGGGAAGATCGGCATCATCACCTCCGGCACCTGCTATCAGTACGTAAGAGAAGCTTTGGGAGATACCGTTTCCGTGCTGAAGATCGGTATGCCCAACCCCCTGCCCAAGAAATTGATCGCGGAATTTGCTTCCAAGGTGGAGACTCTGTACGTGATCGAGGAGCTGGATCCCGTCATCGAGACGGCGGTGAAGGCCATGGGCATTCCCGTTATCGGCAAGGAGAAATTCTCCATCATCGGGGAGTTCTCCCAGACCACTATTGCAAAAGCCTTCGGCAAGGAGACGGCTGTGGGCGTTACCGCAGACAGCGCCATTCCGCCCCGCCCGCCCATGATGTGCGCAGGCTGTCCCCACAGAGGGATGTATTATACCCTGGCCAAGAATAAGGTCACCGTTCTGGGTGACATCGGCTGTTATACCTTGGGCGCGGTGGCGCCCCTTTGCGCGGTGGATACCACCCTGTGTATGGGTGCTTCCGTTTCCGGCGTTCACGGCTTCAACCGCGTGCTGGAGGGTGCGTCCGAAGGGAAGACCGTGGCGGTGATCGGCGACTCCACCTTTATGCATTCCGGTGTGACGGGTTTGATCAACGTGGCCTACAACGGCTCCAACTCCACCGTCATCATCTTGGATAACTCCATCACAGGCATGACCGGCCACCAGCAGAACCCCACCACGGGTTACAACATCAAGGGGGATCCCGCCTTGAAGGTGGATCTGGAGGCCCTGTGCCGCTCCATCGGTATAGGCCGCGTCCGGGTGGTGGATCCCTACGACCTGAAGGCCTGCGACAGGGTGCTGAAGGAAGAGCTGGCGGCTGACGAACCTTCCGTGATCATCTCCCGCAGACCCTGCGTGCTGTTGAAGACGGTGAAGGCAAAGCCCGCTCTGGCGGTGGATCCCGAAAAGTGCCGTTCCTGCCGCCGCTGTATGACCCTGGGCTGTCCCGCCATCAGCTTTAAGGGCGGGAAAGCGGTGGTGGACGCCACCCTCTGCGTGGGTTGCGGCGTTTGCAAACAGCTTTGCGCGTTCGGCGCGTTCCAAGGAGGAGGTCAAGAATGAGTAACACGACAAGCATTATGATCGTCGGCGTGGGCGGACAGGGAAGCCTGCTTGCCTCCAAGCTTTTGGGGAAGCTGCTCACCGATGAAGGATACGACGTGAAGGTTTCCGAGGTACACGGCATGAGCCAGCGCGGGGGAAGCGTGGTCACCTACGTGCGCTATGGAGATAAGGTATATTCTCCCGTTATCGGGGAAGGGGAAGCGGATTTCATCGTTTCCTTCGAGAAGCTGGAGGCGGCACGCCATGCGTCCTGTCTGAAGGAGGGGGGCGTGATCATCGCCAACACCCAGCAGATCGACCCCATGCCCGTCATCACCGGGGCGGCGGAATATCCCGAAACGGTTTTGGAGGAATTGACAGCCAAAGGGGTGAAGGTCATCGGGCTGGACGCCTTGACACCTGCCAGAGAGGCGGGGAGTGCCAAGGCGGTGAACATCGTTCTCATGGGGGTGCTGGCAAAGCAGCTGCCCATTCCCGCGGAGAAATGGCTGGCGGCCATTGAAAGCACGGTGGCTCCCAAATTTGTGGAAATGAATAAAATCGCCTTCGGGAAAGGACTGGAACAATAACCATGGCAGAAAAGCGCTACTATCAGGAAGAGATCGAAACCATGCCCCTTGAACAGCTTCGGGCATTGCAGAAGGAGAAGCTGCTCAAGCAGGTGCGCCACGTTTACGACAACGTGCCCTATTACCGCGCCAAAATGGAAGAAAAGGGGGTCACCCCCGAGGATATCAAGGAATTGGAGGACATTGCAAAGCTGCCCTTCCTTTCCAAGGCGGATCTCCGTGACGCTTACCCCTACGGCTTGCTGGCCAAGCCCCTTTCCGATTGCGTTCGTATTCAATCCACCTCCGGCACCACCGGTAAGCGTGTGGTTGCCTTCTATACCCAGAAGGATATCGACCTTTGGGAGGATTGCTGTGCCAGAGCCATCGTGGCGGTAGGCGGCACCAAGGAGGACGTTTGCCAGGTGTGCTACGGCTACGGCCTGTTCACAGGCGGTCCCGGCTTGAACGGCGGCTCCCACAGAGTGGGCTGTCTCACCCTGCCCATGTCCTCCGGTAACACCGAGCGTCAGATCCAGTTTATGATGGATCTGAAGGCCACCATCCTTTGCTGTACTCCCTCCTACGCCGCTTACATCGGGGAATCCCTGAAGGAAGCGGGCTACAAGCCCGAGGACAACTGCCTGAAGGCGGGCATCTTCGGCGCAGAGCCTTGGACGGAGGAGATGCGGAGAGATATCGAGAAATCCCTGGGCATCAAGGCCTACGATATTTACGGTCTCACGGAGACCTCCGGCCCCGGCGTTTCCTTCGAGTGTGAGGAGCAGTCGGGTATGCACATCAACGAGGACCACTTCCTGGCGGAGATCATCGACCCCGAGACGGGAGAGGTGCTTCCCGAGGGCAGTAAGGGTGAATTGGTGTTCACCGCGCTGGATAAAGAGGCCTTCCCCCTGCTTCGCTACCGCACCAGAGACATCTGCGTGCTGTCCCGCAAGCCTTGTTCCTGCGGCAGAACCCACGTGAAGATGTCCAAGCCCATGGGCAGAAGCGACGATATGATGATCATCCGCGGTGTCAACGTGTTCCCCAGCCAGATCGAGGCGGTGCTTTTGAAGGAGGGCTATCCCCCCAACTACCGCATCGAGGTGGACCGTGTGAACAATTCCGACACCCTGGACGTTTACGTAGAGCTTACCGCCGAGCAGTTTGAGGATACCATCGGCAAGTTCTCCGCAAGAGAGAATGCGTTGGCAGAGGCCATCAAGACCATGGTTGGCGTCAAGCCCAAGGTCCATCTGGTGAACCCCAAGACCATTGCCCGTAGTGAGGGCAAGGCCGTCCGCGTTGTGGACAAGAGAAAACTGCACGATTAACAGGAGGATATGAGATGTCTATCAGACAGTTGACCGTTTTTGTAGAAAACAGACAGGGCGCAATGGCAGAGGTCACCCGTGAGCTTGCCCAGCATAACGTGGATCTCCGCGCCCTTTCCATGGCAGATACCCAGGAGTTCGGCGTGTTGCGCTTGATCGTCAAGGACGTGGACAGCGCGTTGGCAGTCCTCCGTGAAAGCGGACACATCGTCAACGTCACCCCCGTCACCGCCGTGAAGATCTCCGACGCCCCCGGCAGATTGTCCCAGGCCCTTTCCGTGCTGGATCAGGCGGGGATCAACATCGAATACCTGTACGCATTCCTCACCCGTACCGAAAAGCACGCCTACGTGGTGCTTCGGGTGGAGGATAACGACGGCGCAAAGAATGCCCTGTCGGATGCGGGCTTCAAATTGGTACAGGAATCGGATATTCAGAAATTGTAATTTTTCCCCGGAGGAATTCCCATGATCCTCAAAATTGCACTATTGGTTGTATTTTTCGCCGTTACCGTGGGGGTGGGCATTTACTGCCGCAAGAAGGCCACGGACGTAAACGGTTTTGTATTGGGCGGTCGTGCCGTGGGTCCTTGGCTGACGGCCTTCGCCTTCGGCACCAGCTATTTCTCTGCGGTGATCTTCGTGGGTTACGCAGGGCAGTTCGGCTGGAACTTCGGCGTAGCCTCCACCTGGATCGGCTTGGGCAACGCCTTCATCGGCTCCTTGATGGCCTGGGTGGTATTGGGCAGACGTACCCGTCTCATGACCCAAAAATTGGATTCCCGTACCATGCCGGACTTCTTTGAGCTGCGCTACAAGAGCAAGGGACTGAAGCTGTTGGCTTCCGTCATCGTGTTCGTCTTCCTTATCCCCTACACCGCCTCCCTGTTCAACGGCCTTTCCCGTCTCTTCGAGATGGCCTTCCCCGGGGTGGATTACGCGGTGTGCGTTATCGTCATGGCGGTGCTGACGGGTATTTACGTCATCATCGGCGGCTACATGGCCACCGCGGTGAACGATTTTATCCAGGGCATCATCATGCTGGGGGGCATCGTTGCCGTGATCGCCGCGGTGCTTTCCAAGAACGGCGGTCTCACCTCCTCTCTGGTCGCTCTGGCGGAAAAGGAAGCCACCACTCCCGCAGGGGAAAGCTTTGTGGGCGGATTTGCCTCCTTCTTGGGGCCGGATCCCTTCTTCCTGCTGGTGGTGGTTCTGCTGACCTCTCTCGGCACTTGGGGCTTGCCCCAGATGGTGGGTAAATTCTACGCCATCAAGGACGAGGCGGCGGTACGGAAGGGAACCATCATTTCCACCGTGTTTGCCATCGTCGTGGCCGGCGGCTGTTACTTCATCGGCGGCTTCGGACGGCTCTTCACCACTCCCGAGTTTGTGGCGGAAAACGGCTTCGACGCCATCATTCCCACCATGTTAAAGGGGATGCCCGACGTCCTCATCGCCATCGTTTTGGTGCTGGTGCTGTCCGCTTCCATGTCCACCCTGTCCTCCCTGGTGCTGACCAGCGGCTCTACCATCACCCTTGACCTCATCGGCCCTGCCATGAAGGGCAAGATGACGGAAAAGAAGAAAATGTTCGTGATGCGTGTGATGATCGCCATCTTCATCGTGATCTCCGCCGTCATCGCTATCGTACAGGCGAAATCTAAGGTGGTGTTCATCGCACAGCTGATGGGCGTTTCCTGGGGTGCGTTGGCAGGTGCCTTCCTGGCGCCCTTCCTGTACGGTCTGTTCCACAAGAAAGTGACCCGTGCCTCCGTGTACGTCAGCTTCGTCACGGGTGTTGCCATCAGCCTGGTACAGCTGGTGAAGTCCCTCACAGGCTTTGCCTTCGGCGTGGAGTTCTTGGACGGTGTGTTGTTCAAGACCTCCCTCCATTCCGGGGTGTTCGCCATGCTGCTGGGCTTGGTGTTGGTACCCTTGGTGAGCCTGCTTACCCGCAAGTCCTGCCCCGACGGCGTGGAGGAGATGTTCTCCTGCTACGACGAAAAGGTGGTTTCCAGCGCTAAAAAGTCTTTAGGAGAATAAGTCGCTTCGCTCCCGTCGGAGCATCCTGACGGATACTCCTCCGATTTCGTGTCCCTTCCGCGGGACACGGGCCCCTTACGGGGTTCACAGCAAGCTGTGAATTTTTCTCCTGCGCTAACCGCTGGGAGAAAAACTGTGAAAGGTGTCTTTTTGCCCGGAATGAATCCGGGCAAGCGACGCAATTTGATTGTAAGGAAAGTCGCTACGCTCCCGTCGGAGCATCCCTATAAAGGAAAAGTTTTTACGGAAAGAGCACGAGAGAACCGCTTTTTACAAAAAGGGGTTCTCTCGTAATATAGGAGTCTTTATGAACATCGTGTTTCTGGAACGCACCACCGTGACGGTGGGAGATATGGATCTCACCCCCTTTGACGCATTGGGGGAGATGACCTACTGCGAATCCTACGACAAAACGGAAATGCGCGCCGCCGCAAAGGATGCGGAGGTGCTGATCATCAACAAGATGGTGGTGGACAAGGCCTTCTTCGACGCCTGTCCCAAGCTGAAATGTATCTGCCTCCTTGCCACGGGGTACAACAACGTGGATCTGGTCACCGCAAGGGAGCGGGGCGTGGCAGTATGCAACGTGCCGGGCTACTCCACCGATGCGGTGGCACAGCTGGTGTTCGGCTTCTTCTTGCAGTTCGCCGCCTCTCTGCCGCAGTATCAATCCTCCGTGCGGGATGGGGTTTGGTGCGCCTCCACCCGTTCTAACTACCTTTCCTGGCCCATTCACGAGCTGGCAGGGAAGACCCTGGGCATCATCGGCTACGGCGGCATCGGCAAGAAGGTAGGGCAGATCGGAAAAGCCTTCGGCATGAAGGTGCTGGTGCATACCCGCACCCCAAAAGAGGACGGGATAGCGGAATTTGCACCGCTTTCGGAAGTCCTTCGCCGTTCCGACTTCCTGACCCTCCATTGCCCCCTGACGGAGCAGACCAAAGGCCTCATCGGCAGGGAAGAGCTGGCCATGATGAAGCCCACCGCCTACCTGGTGAATACCTCCCGTGGCGCCGTGGTGAAGGAGCAGGCTCTTGCAGAGGCGTTGAACAACGGCGTCATCGCAGGGGCGGGCATCGACGTGCTGGATGCAGAGCCCATGACCATCTCCTGTCCCTACCGCACCGCCAAGAATTGCTTGGTCACCCCCCATATCGGCTGGGCGGCACAGGAGGCTCGCGCCAGACTCCTTTTGGAGGTGGCGGAAAATATCCGTGCCTTCTACGCAGGTGAAAGACGGAATAGAGTGGATTAAAAATGAAAAGCAACGCCCGTAGGAATGACGTTTTTCCTACGGGCGTTATTCTGTCGGGAGTGAAAACTTGCTTGCTGCAGATTCACACCGTAGCTGCGGCTACACAGGATTGAATTCATTTGCGTGCACGCCGAAGGCAGTGCCTATCTTCCCCTTTGGGGAAGGGGGACCATTCGCTTGCGAATGGTGGATGAGGTTCCGATTTTACAAGAGGGTAACGCGTTCCTTATCCGGTTCTTCCGCTTCGGCGGCTTTGGAATCCAGATGGTAGAACAGAATATACCAGCTGAAGAAGGAGAAGGTGAAGACCATCAGAAGGAACATACTGCCGTTAACGAAGGCGTCTATCACGGGATCCTTCATCGCCAGCAGAACCTCGCGGAAGGCGCCGAAGGCCATGACTCCCGCCAAGGTGAGGTAGGTCGCCTTGCTTCCTCGGGGTGCGGAGGGAGTCTTGTTCTTGCTGCGGTTGTAGGAGCTTTTTGCAAAGGGGAACATAATGGCCAGAACGGCCACGGGCAGAAGGAAGCTCCCCAGGTGAACCACCGGGGCGTGCCCCTCCCAAACGGGGATCCATTCTCCGTCGAAATGCCCCAACAGAGCCCCTGCAATGAGATCGACCACTGCCCAAACCCAGCTCTGCATGGCGGCAAACCAGATCAATCTGCCGTCGTCTTTGTTTCTATAACTTTTCACGATGGCCCCAAGGATGAAGACGAGATAAAGCAGCCCCGCCCCGTAGGAGATGCGGAGCACCTGCTTTTGAAAGATCTCCACCGAAAGCCATCCCCAAACTGCAAGGCTGGCGGGAAAGGCAAACAGGGCGCCTGCTTTTCTGACTTGGTCTTGCTTTTGGATCACGAAGAACACTCCTTTTTAATTATTGCAATGTAATTATATCATACAATCGCATGATTGTCAATAGGTTTTTCCAAAAAACCAAAAAATCTCCCCGAAGGAGCTGCTCGGCTTCCCTCGGGGAGATCATTTTTTATCCTACAAATTCGTCCTCAAACCAAGTGCCGCTTTCCACGGTGCCGTCGGGGTAGGTCATGGTGCCCTGCCCGTGAAACTCGTCCCGTTTGAACTGCCCCTCGTACACCCTGCCGTCGGCAAAGGTATAGGTGCCCTGTCCGTCAAACAAGTCGTCCTTGAATGTTCCCACGTAGACGTCTCCGTCGCCGAAGGTCAAGGTGCCTTTCCCGTTAAACAGATCGTTCTCGAACTCTCCCTTATAGCGAGAGCCGCTCTCGGCATCGTAATACTCCCCGATGCCGTGGAAATAGCCCTCGGCAAAGTCTCCCTTATAGATCGATCCGTCCGCATAGATGAAGATACCCTGTCCGTGGCATTGGTCGTTCTCGAATTCCCCCGTGTATTTCGTTCCGTCGTCGGAGGTCATGACGCCCTGTCCGTGGAATTGGCCGTATTGGAAGTCCCCGGCGTAGCAATACCCGTATACAACGTTGGTATAGATACCGTAGCCGTGGAAATATCCCGACTCAAAGGAACCTTCGTAGACCGATCCGTCGGCAAAGGTGTAGGTTCCCTGTCCATGGGGGACGCCGTCCACCAGCTCCCCGGTGTAGACGTCGCCGTTATCGTATGCAATGGTATCCGTCCCCGTGGCCTGATCCTTCGCACGGGCGCTTTCCAGCTCCTTGCGGGTCAGCTCCGAGGTGGCCTCCAGGAAGGATGCGGCGTCTTCCGTGAGGGTGTCCTTCCAGCCGATGGCGTAGGCGGTGAGATCGTCGGTAACGGTGCCGTCGTTCATAATGCTTCCCGGCAGATGCAGGCGGGCGGAGCTTTCGATCAGCGTGTGGAAGTAGTAATCCTCCGCACCGTAAAGGTGGAACAGCTCGTGGCGGAAGTCCTCTACGGCGAACAGCACGGCGTATTCCGGCGTTTCGTAAGTCCCCCCCGAGAACGAATAGGACCTGCCGGGATAATCAAACAGGAACACCACGGGGGCGGAAAGCTCTTCGGAAAGAGAGCCCCGCTCTCTCTGCATGGCGGCCAGGGAATCGTATCCCTGCTCCTTGGCGTATTGGGCTTGCCAGGAATCCTCGCCGTGGTGGTCGGCGGTGCCCATCAGCTGTAAATTGGTAAAATAGGGACGGACCTCCAACGTCACCCCGAACTTCAGGGCTTCCTTTTCCAGGGCGTCTGCCTCGGCGTTCAGCCTTTCCGTGGCGGAGGCCTTTTCCTCGGGGGTCCAGTCGCTGCACAGGTCCTCCACGAAAACGAAGAACAGCTCCGCCCTCCCCAACAGGCTTTGGCAAACCCCTGCGCTTCGCTCCTCCAAAAGAAGATGGTTCTTCCATTGCTCCTCCGGTGTGGGAGGAACCTCCTTCGGGGCAAGCAGTCCGGGCAAATAGAGAGCGCAGGCAACCAGTAACGCCGCCGTCAACAGGATGGCGAAGAACAGGATCCGCTTTTTGCGGCGGTTTTCGGTGTTCAATGCCATGACGGGAGAAAGTTCCTCCCCTTTGGCGCCCACAGACGTCCCGCAGATGGGGCAAACGTCGGGGTTGCCCTCCAGGATCATGCCGCAGTAGATACATTTTTTTGCCAAAGGGATCCCTCCTTACAGGATTACTTCCCGATCAATTGCTTGTAATAGTTGCAATAAGCCTCTCTGGTGCAGGTGGAGGCGGTGGCGAAGAGGATGATATCGTCCACGCCCTTTTCCTTTACGATCTTTCTCGCGTCCAACATCACGTGGCGGGGATCGATGACGATGATATTGCCGTAGTGCTCCGTCAAGAAGGGCACGAAGGCGTTGGCGGAGGATTCCTTGATCACCAGAACGGTTTTCTCCTGATCGTTTTCGGGAACGTTGATCTCGATATAGGCCTGATCCCCGGTGAGATAGCAGGAATAGGTCTTGATGGAGGTCTGGATGCAGTTTTTGTACGTGCGGTACAGGCTCATGTCGGAGAGATACACCGCCATGGTGTGCTCCTTGCGGGGCCAATATACGTGAATGGTATCGTAGAAGGAGTTGATGCGGGGGTCGTTTGCGTAGGTGTTGGTGAGGCCGATGAAGGTCTCGGTGGTGACCTCCGTCTCAAAATCGGAAAGGGGCGTGGGGGTCAGCCCTACGGACTTTGCAAACTCTTGATAGGCGTAGTAAGCCCCAAGCTGTGTCCAGTGGAAATCGCTCTTGAAGAACAGATACTCCCCGCGGTGAGTCAAAAAGGCCTCTTTCAGGTTCACAAAGTTCACGTCGCCGTGGATGCGTGCCTCGTTTTGATCCAGCACCGTTCCCTGATCGTTCACCATCTCCTGCACGAAGGGGTTTTCGATGTTGATCACCGAGGCGGGCATATTGATCACGTGGATCCCCACCCCGGGGAAGGTCTTGGCGTATTCGGCGTATACGTCCGCATACTTTCCGGCGGTTTCATAGTTGTAATGGGTTTGAGAGTAGGCCGCGCCGTTGTAAAGCAGGTAGCCGCTGGGGATGAATTCTGCGTCGCCCTTGTCGGTATACATAGGCTCCTCCTTGCTTTCTTCCGAGACTTCTTCCGAGACTTCTTCGGAAACTTCTTCACTGCTTTCTGCGGGACTTTCGTCCTCTTCGGGTAGAGAGATCTCCTCTGTGGAGGATTCTTCTTCGGGCAGAGAGATCTCCTCTGTAGAGGATTCTTCTTCGGGCAGAGAGGTCTCCTCTGCGGAGGATTCTTCTTCGGGTAGAGAGATTTCGCTCGGTGCGGAGCTTTCCGCCCGGCTGATCAGAATGGGCAGGGAGCTTTCTTCCTTTTTGGATTCTTCCCCGGAGGATTCGTTTGCCCCGCCTTCTGCGCACCCGCAGATCAGCGCAAAACTCAAAAGAAACAACAACGCCAACAATGCTTTTTTCATAAATGGTCTCCAATACGGGAGTTCTTTTTGTCAGTTTACCATAAAAGGCGGTTTCTGTCAAGAAAAAACAAAAAGTCTTGAAAGCAGAACGATCTCAAGACTTTTCCGGTGTGGATGAATGGACTTGAACCAACGACCCCTTGCATGTCAACCCCGATAAGCGGCGTGAAAACCTCGGTTTTGCTTTTCGCTGTGCACGAAGTTCTTTTTGTTTCTTGTTGAATTGAAGCAGTTTTGTTTGACAAAAAAATATATCGTGGTATAATAGTGATACAATATTAAGTTGGTTTGATTCATTGGGAGGAAGAGTATGAAAAGAACCGTTTCTTTGCTGGTGGCAATGCTATTGCTGTTGACCTCTCTTTTGGCGGCAGGGTGCGCCCCTTCCGGACCCCAAGGCGGGGAAAGCGTTCCAAGCACGGAAAGCCTTCCCGGCCGGCCCGACGAGAGTTCCGCCGAGGAATCCTCCGAGACCTCCGAGGAGTACGTTCCCGTGATGGGGGACTATGCCGTCTCTTTGGGCAAGTCCTATACCGTCAGCGTGGAGGCGGCGGAGCAGTATTCCGATGCTTATCATGCCGAGCTGACCAACGGAACCTCCGGGGAGGTACATTCCTACAGCAATTCCGAGCTGGTTGGCTTTGCTACGAGAAAGCTGGAGGTCGTTATTGACCTGAAGAAGCTTCAAAGCGGGATCCATACCTTTTCCGCCAGCTACTATCTGGCAAACAGCGCGGGGATCAGCTCTTTTCTTGGCTTTACCGTGGCTTGCTCCTCCGATAACTCCGCGTGGACGGAGCTTGGACAGCTGACCTCCGTCAACGAAAGCCTGATGAACTCCCTCAGCTATGGAGAGCTGAAGCTTGAGGAGGAGATCTCCGCCCGCTACGTCCGCTTTACGGTGACCGGGAATGCCTCCTGGATCTTCTTAGAGGAGCTCACCGTGACCGCCTTTACCGAGTTGGAGGAAGCGGTGCAGTACGGAGAGGCCGTGGAAGAAGCATACCGACAATTGGGAACGGTTGCCCCCATCAAGGGAGAGGGCGTTATCAATACCGATCTGCCAAAGGTTTGTATTTCCAAGGGCGCAAGCTACACCATTGACGGTGCCGTCAGCGCCAAATATCCCGACACGGATGGGAAGCTGCTGACTGACGGCACTTTTCAGACCCTTTTGGAGCATGGTTGTTGGGTGGGCTTTGACGGGGGCAATGACGTTACCGTCAAGCTGGATCTGAAGGAATACGCGGGCGATCTCTCTTCCATCGAAATCGTATCTCTGGCAAAAAAGAGCATGGGGATCTACCATCCCGTGGCTTTTGATTTTGCGGCAGTGGATGAGAAGGGGAAGAAAACCGATTTGGGAAGAATTTACGGCGCACCTCGGTATGAAGAGGGGTACAAGAGCTTTATCTTCTCTGTGGGTAAGACCTTCAGCGCCCGCTATTTGGAGATCACCCTCCACACCGTGGAGGATGCGTTGCATTTCCTGGGGGAGATCTCGGTGTACGCCCACAGAAAAGAGGCGGCGGCGAGCGTTTATCCTCCTGTCAAGCTGGAGACGGGTGCCACGCCTTGGAAGACTCCCTCGGAGGAATCTGTGAACCTTGTTGCAGGAAAGACCTGCCAGATCGCTGTGTCCGGCTCGGTTTCTGCGGAATGCTATGCCAACAACACTCCCATTACCTCCAAGGTGATGACCGACGGCGTGTTCTCTTACGACCATAACATTCACAACGGATTGTTCTTCAAATTCTGCCAGGGAGACGGGCGTAAGATCATTTTCGATCTGGAACATCTTTCCGCGGTGGAAAAGCTGACCATCAGCTTCTGCGATATAGCGGATTGGGCGGTACACGCGCCCCCCTCCGTGAGCGTAGTCCTCTCGGAGGACGGTGTCCATTGGCATCGCATAGGGGAGATTCCCGTCTCGGCCGCAGAAAAGCCAAACATCAGCCGCGGCGAATTGAATCTGAAAAATGCCGTCAAGGCACGCTACGTAGCATTTTCCTTCCCTGTCACGATTTGGGCGGGGGTGGATGAGCTTCAGGTGTTTGGCAGACGAAGCGACAAGAACGCCCTGCCTACCGCCGGCTACCCCTCCGTCTACGAGGAATCCACCGCAAATAAGCGTAAGGAGCCCTCGGAGGATCTGCTGGGCGGTGCGGAGCATCTTTGCCTGATGTACCATTCCAAGGATTGTGCGCCCTATACCGTAGCAGACCTATTGCCCTACGTGGCGTATTTGGATAAAGGAATGACGATTAAGGATACCATGTTCGACAGCTTCCTGTTCCTGTATACCACGGGGCAGATGCCCAGCGGCGGCTCTGCCTTTGGGAACTCCACCAAAAGCGACTGGGACTGGTGCATTGAGGATCTGTTCCGCGACGGCGTGAATTTAGACGCCTTGGAGGTTGCCGCAGGGCAGGTGAAGCAGACCCTTGGCCTGAGCGCGGATTTCAAGTACAACGTGACCATGACCATCTACTATCCCGGAAGCGACATGAAGAACTTTGGCGACGTGGACGGGGACGGCATCTCCGACGATTTTACCGTGTACGAAAACCGTATGAAGGCCATTCGGCAGTATGTAGAGGAGATCGAGGCCCGTTTTGCGGCAGAGAACTACCAAAATATCCGTCTGGTGGGCTACTATTGGTGGCACGAAGGCATCGAGCAAAACGAGGATGATCTCAAGAGAATGCTGAACGAAATTTCGGAGTATCTCCACGCCAGAGACAGAGATTTCTTCTGGATTCCTTACCATTGTGCACCCGGCTTCAGCGCGTGGAGCTCCTACGGCTTCGATATTGCTTGTATGCAGCCCAACTACGTGTTCAAAGCCGAAACGCCCTATACCAACTTAGCGAACAACGAAAAATATACCAAGCTCTACGGCATGGGCGTGGAAATGGAGATCGACAACGCCTGCCTGAGCGATCGGCTGTTCTATAAGAAATACATGGAATACATCGCCTTGGGCGCAGAGACGGGCTATATGACCGATACCGTCAATATGTATTATCAGAGCATCGGCATCTTCGGCGAGGCGGCAAGATCTGCCTCCTACATGGCGCGGTCTGTTTATGACGTTACCTATCATTACATCAAAGGGGATCTGAAAAACGTTCCCGATACGTTAGAGCCCCACACCTTCGAAGCCGAAAAGAACAAGATCTTTAAGGGTGAGCTTGGGCTCGACGGCCGGGCCTTGCGGGAATTTAAGATCTCCGCCCTTCCCGGGCATGGAACGGTGGCCTTCTGCGACGACGGAAGCTTCTACTATTTCCCCGAGAAGGACTTCACAGGAGAGGTGACCTTCACCTTTGTCTATAACGAGTACCTGTCCTGGTCCGAGGAATGCAAGATCACCATTCAAGTAAAATAAAAACAAAAAACCGTGAAGATCATCTTCACGGTTTTTTCTGGTGTGGATGAATGGACTTGAACCAACGACCCCTTGCATGTCAAGCAAGTGCTCTAACCAACTGAGCTACACCCACGAACGTAGGGTATTATACACGACTTTGCTTCAAATGTCAAGAGCAAAATGAAAGTTTTTTCGCTTCTTTCCCGGAAAAAACGATGTGACACAGAAAAGGGCAAAAACGGGGTTGCAATTCCTTGGAAAAAGGTGTAGAGTAGAGGAGAAGAATGCAAAAAAGGAAACAGCGATATGAGCACACAGACTGCCGCGGTTCGCCGCACGGCCGATCTTTGTACCGGGCCGTTTTTTAAGAAAATAGTGCTTTACACCCTGCCCATCATTGCAACGGGTCTTTTGCAGTTGTTGTTCAACGCCGCAGACCTGGTGGTGGTTGGCCGCTACGCAGGCAAGGAAGCCGTGGCGGCGGTAGGTGCTACCGGTGCTTTGATCAATCTGATCGTGAACCTGTTCATGGGGCTTTCCGTGGGCTCCGGCGTTTTGGTCGCCCAGGGCATCGGCGCGGGGGACGACGACATGGTTCACCGCACGGTGCACACCTCTTTTCCTGCGGCCTTCTTCGGCGGGATCCTGCTGACCTTCGTAGGGGTGGGCTTTGCCCCGTCCTTGCTCCATTTGATGGATACCCCCGACGACGTGATCAATCTTTCCGCGCTGTATATGCGGATCTATTTCGCGGGGATCATCCCCATGCTGCTTTACAACTTCGGCGCCTCCATCCTCCGCGCGGCGGGGGACACCAAAAGCCCGTTGATCTTCCTTTCCGTTGCGGGTGTGGTGAACGTGGTGTTGAACCTTGTTTTCGTCACCCAATTCCACATGAGCGTGGCGGGGGTTGCCCTGGCCACAGCCCTTTCCCAATTGCTCTCCTGCGTGCTGGTACTGATCAAGTTGACCCGCCGTCAGGACGCCTGCCGTCTGATGTGGAGGAAGCTGAAGATCTATCCTTCCGCTCTTTGGAAGATCGCCCGCATCGGCTTGCCTGCGGGGATCCAGGGCTCCCTGTTCTCCATCTCCAACGTGATCATCCAGTCCTCTATCAACGGATTCGGCTCCGTGGCCATGTCCGGTAACGCTTCTGCGGGGAACATCGAGGGCTTCGTCTACGTTTCCATGAACGCCTTCCACCAGACCGCCATGAACTTCATGGGGCAGAACATGGGGGCGCGGAAATACGAAAATTTCGGGAAGATCCTGCGGATCTGCCTGCTTTCCGTGGGAACGGTGGGCATCGTTCTCGGGGGCGGCTGTTATCTGTTTGCGGAACAGCTCCTTTCCATCTACCTGGGAACCGAGGTGGACGCCATCGCCTACGGCATTATCCGTATGAGCTACGTGTGCTTGACCTATTTCCTGTGCGGGCTGATGGACGTGATGTCCGGTATGCTCCGTGGCATGGGAGCCTCTCTGGTGCCCATGTTGGTAACGGTGCTGGGTGTTTGCGGGATGCGATTGGGCTGGATCTTCACCATTTTCCAAATGGAGGGCTACCACACCCTGCCCTGCCTGTATATCTCCTACCCCATTTCCTGGATCGTCACCTTCGCCGCCTTGCTGATCTGCTTCCTGGTGTTGAAGCGCAGGCTGGCAAAACGGGTGGCTGTTGCGGCGCAAGCTGTGTAATACGAAAAAAGAACGTCGCCGATCCGGCGGCGTTTTTTTGCGGGAGGGGGAGAAACCTGACAAAACCACGTGAAGAACAAAGCAAGCCACACGCAGGTAGCGCGCTGTAAAATCGTTGCAAATGGGACGCCGTAGACGTCGTCCCCTACAAGCACGCAGGAGGCGTTGACGATAACGATACTGCGTTTCTACGCAACGAGGCGGGTATAAACCGGCTTTTTGCCGTCCCCTCTGCGGGAGAAAAGGTTGTGTTTTCTCCTTTTCTTGGTTCGGATTCGTAGGGGTTGACGTCCACGGCAACCCGTTTGCGGTGTATGACAAAACGAATCTGCATTGTGCACTTGCGGGAGTATTGCCGCAGATTGCCGGATGCTTCGTGGCGTAACTATCCCCTGCAAGTACAACTTGACAAAAGCAAGCCATTGGTGCTTGCTTTTTTCGTTGCCATCGTGTATACTGAAACCACGAAAGGAGGGGTGACCCATGACGGTCGGTCAACGCATTCAGGAGCACAGAAAGAAAAACGGGCTCTCCCAGGAGGAATTGGGACAGCGGCTTTTGGTGAGCCGCCAGACGGTGAGCCTTTGGGAGAAGGATCAGACCCTCCCCACGGTGGATAACTTGCTTTTGTTGAAGGAGATCTTCGGCATCTCCGTGGACGAGCTTTTGGGGGAAGAAAAAGGAGAAACCGCCGAGGCAGAGGCGTTGGAGGTGCATACCTTCACCTACGAAAAAGAGCCGCTGAAGGACTACTTCAAACGGCAGTGCAGAGTGGCGGCGTTGTGGTTGGCGCTTTTGCTGGCGGCGGCGGTGGGCATTTGCGTGGAAGAATACGCTCTTCTGCCGGGAATCCTGTGCGGGATCCTGCTGTCCTTGGCGTTCGTTGTGGGGCGGTCGCTGTCCCGCTTGAAAAGCACGGGGAAGCGGCTTGTGGAGGAGTATCCCGAAACCACCGTAACCGCTTCTTTGTATGAAGAAAAGCTGGTCCTCCGCTCCGTTTGCCGCGGGGTACTGCTGTGGGAGAAGCACATGACCTTTGATAAGATCGAAAAGGTCACTAAGGATACCACCTATTACCAGCTGTATTACGGCGGAAAGACCCACTTGATCCCGCTTGCACTGTTCCAAAAGGGAGAACACGCCCCCGAAACAGGGCTGGAAGCTCTTTTGAAAAGTGTTATGGCAAGGGGCAAAAAAGAACTGACCACGGGGCGTTGGCGCTGGATCTCCTTCGGGCTGTGCTTCCTTTCTGTTATCTCGCTGTCCTTGGGGCTGTTTCTTTCCGAGGTCATCTGTTTTTTGACGGCAGAGGAAGTCTTCTGCTTCTGGGCGTTTTATTTGGTTTTGCCCATTCCTCTCGCTTCCGTGGCGGTGGGGGTATATTTGCTTCGTCAAAGAAAAATGGCTTGGAAGAACATTGTGATTGGCGCGATAGCCGCCTTTCTGCTGGTGGTTTTCGGTTCCTTTCCCTTTTTGGTCAGCTCCTCTTTGGGAACAGAGGCAGAAAACGTCTTTGAAACGCAAGAGATTCGGTTGGGGATGGAGTTCCCGAAGATTGAGAAATGGGAGCAGGTGGTGCTGTTTGCAAGCAAGGGAAATTGGCAATCTGATTTTATTAGCAAAGCTTTTTACAGCGAAGAAGACAGCCGATGGTTTGAATTATCCCTTTCCGAGGATCCCCGCTGGCTGACGGAACTACCCGAGGAATGGAAAAACCTTGCCAACGAGGATTGGAGTGGAGACTATATTCTGATGTATAACGTAACGGCAAGCGAGCTGAACCGTGTCCCCACGGCGGAGGGCACCCATGAAGTGACGGTTCTGTCCTATGATCGTGTGGAAAACAGCTTGACGGTGTATGGGTACTACGTCAAATGTACGTCGGAGGAATCATAATTGTACGAAAGGAGGGGTGACCCATGACGGTCGGTCAACGCATTCAGGAGCACAGAAAGAAAAACGGGCTCTCCCAGGAGGAGCTGGGACAGCGGCTTTTGGTGAGCCGCCAGACGGTGAGCCTTTGGGAGAAGGATCAGACCCTCCCCACGGTGGATAACTTGCTTTTGTTGAAGGAGATCTTCGGCATCTCCGTGGACGAGCTTTTGGGGGAAGAAAAGAAGGAAGAAAAACCCTCCCTGGAACGATGGGAGATCACCTATCGGCGCGAAGCGCTGAAAGAGATGCTTCGGCGGAAGCTTTGGGCGCGGTTGGTTTTGGGAATCCTTCTGTCTGTTTTGGGAGTGGGGCTCCTGTGGGAGGGATATCTGTTCGGCGATCGTTTGTTTGCCGCGGCGGTTCTGTTTGCGGGCGGTGCATTATTGTTTCACTTTGGCTCGGCTTTGAAGCGAAGAAAATACCGTTTGCAGACCTTGCCGGAAAGTAAGCTTTCTTTGGCGCTTTACGAAGAGAAGCTGACGATTGCGCTTTCCCGCGGAGAGGGAGCGGATTGCGTTGTGCGGATCCCATACGGAGAGCTTAGGCAGATACGCCGCGACGGTTCCTGTTACGTGATCTGTTACGAAGGGAAAGAGTATTTGATCCCTTTGTCCTTGTTTGAGAAGGGAGAGTACGACCCCGAGACCCGTTTGGAGGCGCTTTTGAAAAAGCAGGAGGCCCAATACGGTCGAAAAAAGCCCACGGGCGCTTTGCGTATCTCCGCGTTGTTGCTTTGTATTAGCACTTATCTGGGCTTTGCTGTTTTGGACTTTATGAGAGGCTTGGTCTTGGTGTCAAAGGACCCCTATACCGTTTTGACGTGGACGGTGATCGGGCTGAGTCTTGTTTCCGCCGGTTCTGTGGGGATGGGCATTTACCTGCTTGGCAAAAATAAAAAAGGGTTGCACAATCTGATCGTAGGCGCTATCTTGCTGTACGGAGCTTTGCGCTTTGCCCTGGTGATGCCCAACAGCATTGAGTTTTATCAGCAGTTTCAGGTAGACAAGAAGGAAGAAATTGCCGACCTTGGAATAGACCTGCCTCCCATCGAGGCAATTTACCCGGTCTACGAAGGCGGCGGCTTTGTAGACGGCGTTGCCCATTTTTCCACCCAAAACGTACAATTTAAGGTGCAGGAAAGTATAGATTTTGAGTCGGGGCTTCCGGATGATCCCGCATGGATGACGGAGCTGCCCGCCGAGCTGCTTCCCATTTCCGTGGGGACTATGGAGTTCGATTATCTTTCCATCTACAACATCACCACGGGAGAGTTTAATACCCTTCCTTCGGAGAGCGGGACATATCAGTTCCTGCGGGTGGCCTATCGAGCGGGCAGGGGCGTTCTGGATCGATATGCCGTTATCTACGAAGCGGAACCTTCGGAATAACGAAAAAAGGCTGAGGAATTCTCAGCCTTTTGCTTTGGGATTTACTTCTCCGTCACACGGATCACCACGATCTCGGAGATACAGCCGGTCTTGAAGGGCATTGCCCAGCCGGAGATGCCGGAGGAAACGATAAAGGTGGAGCTTTCCCGTATCTCCATGCCGTAGCAAAGATCGTTGCCGCCGAACCACACCCCCACAAACCCGGTGGGGAAGATGTGCCCGCCGTGGGTATGGCCGGAAAGCACCAGATCCGCCTTTGCCTCTGTTTGGGCTTCAAAATCCGTGGGCTGATGATCCAGCACCAGGGTATATTTTGCAGGGTCAAGATCCTTCGTCAGCGCTTCCATGGAAAGTCGATCCCTTGCGGAACGGTCTTTTCTACCGACGAGGTAGAAACGGTTATCAATCAGCACCGTCTCGTCCTCCAAGATCACCACGCCGTTGTCGGTCAAAGCCTTCCGTAGCTCTGCGGGGGTGAAGGTGCCTTTGCGGAAGTAACCGTCGTCGTGGTTGCCGTAGATAAAATACACCCCGTAGGTGGTCTTCAGCTCTCCCAAGGCCTCGCAGGCGGTGAGCATATCCTCTTTTGAGGAGTCGTCATCCACAAAATCCCCTGTGATCACCACCAGGTCGGGGTTTTGGGATTGCACCTTCTCCATCTCACGGGCGAAATCTTCACCGCTTAAGGTGACCCCCAAGTGGGAATCGGTGATCTGCACGATGCAAAGCCGGCCAACCTCTTTTTCCGTGGTGAGGGCATAATCGGTGATAAACACGTGGTGGGCAAAGAACCACCCTGCACCCATATAGACTACCGTCAAGGCAATGGCGGCTATCCCCGCATAGTAACGGCGGGGCTTCTTTTTGCGGATCTTCTCGGCAATCCACCAGCCCAGATCGCAAAGCAGCCAGAACACCACCAAGTGAAGGAGCAAAAGCACCACGTTGAAGGTGGACATCCCCAAGAGCAAGGTCACCAAATAGGCCACCAAGGGGAACACGGGGAAGGAAAGCAGGCGGATCGCCCGGTGCTTCCCCCGAAAGGGAGGATACTTTTGCAACCGAAGGCCTAAATAGAGGATTCCGGCGGCCCCCAGCAGAAACACCAAGGGAAAGACGATGGCAAAAAAGTTCATGGGCACTCCTTTTTATAGTAAATCCTTCATGGCTTGATACAGCGCCTCCGCCCAAAGGGAACAGCCCTGCGGGTTGGGGTGGCCGCCGTAAAGGGGCGTTTTGCCGTCCTTTGTGAGGAAGGGCGCAGGGTCAAAGAACAGGTCTGCCTTGGGGGCGAGACGTTCTTTCACGAACTCATTCACCCGCTCCCACGCCGCCATGGGGTCTGACCAATACTCAAAGGGGGGCACCGCCTGCAGAACCAGGGTCTTTCCCGCGGCTTTGACGGTGTCCACGATGTCCGTCAGGTCGGCTTTGATCTGCTCCTCCGGATAGCATTGGAGCAGGTCGTTTGCCCCGATGCACAAAACGATCACGTCGCTTTGCAGAGCTCTTTCCAACCAATACCCGTGGGAAGCGATGTCGTGGGCTCTTGCGTAGCCGATGCCCAAGTTGTAATGGGCGTAGTCCTTTCCCATCTTTTCCGCAAGCAAAGCGTTCCAATGGGTGTAGGAATCCATGGGGGTGCCGATGCCTTGGGTAATGGAATCCCCCAGGTAGCAGATACGGCCTTTTACCTCCCGCTTGACTCCCACCATCAAGGGCAGGGGCATTTTCTTGGTGGGTTGCCAGCCGTTTGCCGTTTTTTTCAGAATGGGAAGCAGAGTCTCCTCATGGTAGGGGAGCTTAGTTCCCGAGAAGGTCATTTCAACACAGAGGTAGCGTTCCACCGTCAAGTTCACAGGCGGGGTGGAATAGACCTGCTCCGAGGTGATCTCCACGTTCTCCGCCAAGGTGACAAAGGGCAAGTCCTCCTCCGTGACCCCGTGGCAAGGGGCAACCTTCAGGCTGTGGATCACCCAGGGGAGGCATTCCATATTGGCCTGACCCGTTTTACCGTCTCCGTAGGTGCTGTCCAAAGCGTTCCCGAACAGCAGGGAATAGGCAAAGCTTCCCCCTACGGTGACCCGATAGAACACACGGCAGGTGTGGACTTCTTCAGGCTCTGCCAAAAAGAAGAACTGATTGGCGGAGGAAGCGGTGGTATTGGAAACGAAGTCTTCAAAATAACTCATTGTTCTCTTTCAATCTTTTCAATAGAATCCTGCTTCAGCATCTCCCGCAGCTCCTTCGTCCAGGGGGAGAAGGCGCAGTTTGCCTCCCCGTACACTAAATTTTCCGTGTATTCCAGGGGGATCCAGGTGGAAAGGGCGGCCTCGTTATGGGAGATCACCGCCTCCAAGTTGTCCAAGGCCTTCCAAAGCTTGGCTTCCTCCGTCTCCCTGGCGTCCATTTCCGCAAACAGGGCGGAAAATTCCTCCTTTTGGGGAGAGGGAAGCCCTTCCAGCAGGGCATCGATGGCGCGGGATTCCTCCGCTTCGTGATCCTTGGTTTTGTAGAAGGAGGGGACGTCCCCCGTCACCGCCTCCCCAAGGTCGTGGACGATGCACATTTTGATCACCTTGTTCATGTCCAGATGGGGGTATTCCTCGGCGCACAGCATGGCCATCAAGGCCAGCCGCCAGGAATGCTCTGCCACGGATTCCTTACGCCCGGAGGTGGTAAAGGAATGGCGGGTGTTGCACTTCAATTTTTCCGCAAGGGCTAAGAATTCAACAAATTTACGCGGTTCCACGTCAGCCCTCCCAGACCTTGTCGATGACTTCTCTTGCCACCTTCACCCATTCCCCAAAGCGCTCGGGCTGTTTCTTGCAGGTATGGGTGTCCCGCAATACCAGCTCGATGATACCGCCCTTGGCCTTGGTGAGCCCTTCCTCCAGCTCGTGACGGACGATTTCGTGATCGAAGGTCTCCGCCGCCAAAGGCATGGGCTTGGGCTTCCAGGTCATGATATAGTTCTTCCCCAGAACGGGGGTGAATTTTGCGATGTCCGCCCAAGGGCAGACTGCCACACGGCGAATGTTGTTGATCTTCAAAACCCCGTCCAGCTTGGCGGAAAGGTCGTCACAGCACCCGTAGCCGTTAAGGCCGAAGGGCTCCAGGATCTCCCGCACGTAGGGAAGCACGAACTCCTCGTGCATTTCCGGGGAGACCTGGGCGAACTCCTGATCCTCCGCCGCGCCCCAAAGGTCGCACAGCCGCACGCGGTTGGGGTCAAAGCCTTCCTTGGGTAGCTCGTTGTTGTACCCCACGCCCCCGGTGTAGTGGAACACGTGGTTGTTGTTCAGAGACAGCAGGTTCTGCTCCTCGTACTGCTTCAGCATACTCTTCACGCCGTCGGTGAAGAAGCGCATCACCTGGTGGATCATCTCCGGCTCGTCGTAAAGGTCGTACAGCAGGTTGTCCAGCCCGCGGTAATCGCAATACCAATGCATGAGATGGAAGCTGAAGTTGGTGATCCCCACCTGCTCCACCTGCAAAATATCCCCGATGGCGTCCCCGATGTACTCCATACGGAAGGCGGATTTTTCCGGCACGTGGGTGACCACGGGCATGGAAAGCTGCTTCCAATCGGAGGGATCTTCAATGATGGGGACGATCTTGTTGGCACCCCGCGCCGCGGTGCGTACCGTTTTGGGAGCCACGCCCCACATGGTGTTCTCCACGTACTTGGGCACGTGAACCACGGGGGTGATGGGTACGTCGTCCTTAATGTATTTGTGGCGGAACAGCTGCTTCCGCAGGTCGTATTCCACACATTTGGCGATCCATTCATCGCACTCCATGGAGTCAAAGGGCAACAGCTCCGCCCAGGCCCCGTCGGGGTGGACGAACACGGGAGGCTTTTCCCCCTGCAAGGCGGTGTGCCGTGTCCAGAAGGCAACCTTTTCCTCGTAATTCTTGGGATCGGAAGCGATCTCCTTCACCTGCAAGGCCAGGGAGCGTAAAATTTGTTGATCCTTGTTCATATAGGTGTCTCCAATCGGTATTTTTTGGTGTTGTAGGCCTCCATGATCACCCCGTCGTTTTCACGGATCACCAAATAGAAGGTGTCGCCCGGGAAATCGCTTTGGCCCAAAAACATATAGGTGGTGGAGGCTCTGCCGCTCTTTTCAAAATAGTAGGCTGTTACAATCGTTTCACGAATGCTGGTCTGTCTGCCCATGTTTTTAAGGGAAAAAAGGGGGATCTTGTCGGATTCTCCCTCGCAGATTTTGGTGAGGGTGTCCATGGTCACACGGTATCGAATTTTAGGAATGTATGCCGCAACTTTAACGGTTTTGACGATTTGACATATAAAGAAGCCAAGCACATATGCTGTCAAGATCATCAAGGGTACGGTGATGATGTAAGGGGAGACGGGAGAGTTTACTGCAAAGTGGAAGCGCCAAATGCAGAATCCCGTAAAACCGCCCATCAGCGCCAAGCATAAAAAGTCGAAGATACAGTAGATAATTTCTCCCCGCAACTCTGATCGATCATTGCCTTTGATCATCTCCGGGGTGAGAAGCAGCCGTTCGTCCTCGGGGTCGTCGTATTTGTAAAGATCCTTTGCCACGTCAATCCTCCAAGCGGTATTTTTTGGTGTTGTAGGCCGCTAAGATGAAGCCGTCCTTTTCACGAACCACCAGATAGAAGCTGTCCCCGTCAAAATCCCCGTCGTGGGTGGAGATATAGCGGGAGGTGGCTTTGCCGCTCTTTTCAAAGTGGTACACCGTCACGATGCGGCGCTGTGCACGGCCGTAGCGGCGGACTCTGATCCATCGCTTGAAGGAGAAGAAGGGGAGACGCTCCCGTTGTTCCTCCTCCACCCGCTCCAGAGTATCCGTTACCAGGCGGTATTTTTTGCCCCAAGCACAGGAGATGGCGGTTGCCGTCTCTGCAAACTGATACACACAGAAGCAGGCGGCAAAACAGCAGACCAGGATCATGGGCAGGGAAACGATCCAGGGGGAGATAGGGGCGTTTTCCGCTCCGTGGAAGGCGGAGATCTCAAGCACCGTCAAAAACACCACGAGAAGCAGGGTTGCCAGCGCCCCCACGCCCCAAAGGATCTCCTTGGAGGCGGCGATCTTTTGATGTTCAAAGATCTTTTCCGGGCTTAGAAGTTCACGTTCGTCTTCTTTTTTGTGATAAGCGTTGTACATAGTATTCTCCCATGTTTGAAGTGATTTTATTGTAGCATATCCTTTTCCGTTTTGCAATGGGGTGAAATAAAAAAAGAAGCGGGGGAAACCGCTTCTTGTGGTTATAAACGGCTGATCTTCTCCGCTTGTAAGATCTCCTGCAGGGCAGGCAAAGGCTTCTTGAGATCACAGGGGACGATCCGATAGGTCTCAAACGCCGTCACGGCGCCCTCGGGAACCTCCTCCCCATCCACCAGAAGGTACACAAAGTGGCACCCTTCTCCTCCGGGGAGGGAATTGCACTCCTCCAGATAAGCTTCCCATAAAGGGCGGGGTGTAGAGGCCTCTCCTTCCTCATCCTCTTGTTTGGACAGCCAGGCTTCCGTTTTTTCGTCGTATTCCGGCTCGTAGCCGAAGGTCACGGCGGCGTTGCCCAAGATCCAATAGCCGTAACCCGTGAGGCTCACTCCCTTTGCCCGCAGGTAGGTCATGGGAAGGCCGTTTTTCTTGATGACGTTGTACAAGCGGACGTAATCGGTAAGTCCCCACAGCTTGCACTTCTCTCCCGTATCCTTGTAATACGGGGAGCGGCGGTAGCGGAAAAACGTGATGGGGAAGGTGAGAAGGTAACAGGCGAAAACCAACAGGAGCAAGGGCAAGAGCAAAACCAACAGGATCACGTCTCGCACAGAGCGCAATGCGTTTTTCATGGGAGTCTCCTTCCTTACGGGGTGGTTGTGTGTCCAGTATAGCAAAGAGGGGTAGTCTTGTCAAGAGGTGCCGCTTGTAAAAACAGACAAGCCGTTTTTGGAACTGTAACGGCTACGTGTCATCTCTGAGCATACCAACCCTGCGGGTTGGCCGCGCGGGTCGTAGTCGTTACGGCTGTGCAATACGGTATATTTCCGCGCACGTCGAAGTTTTGCGGAGAAAGCAAGGTGCATACAGCGGCATAAAAGTAGTTTGCATTTTGATATGCATCGGCCGCGATGCACCGTTCGGAGCAAAACCGCCGCAGGCGGGATCTCATAAGAGTCTGATGTACCCTGCTGAAAGCAAAGAACTGTTTTATCACAAAGGATGTAAGTTTACCCATGTAGGGGTAGATCAGACTTTGAGGAGACCCCTTGCGGTTTTGCTTTTTAGAAATTGCTGCA
>JAZNPH010000085.1:0-8778 GCA_045589515.1 Eubacteriales bacterium
TTGAAATTGCCCATTGTCTATGGATACGTAGTTCTTTTTGCGGCAATTTCTAAAAAGCAAAACCGCAAGGGATCTCCTCAAAGTCTGATCTACCCCTACACGGGTAAAGTTATATCCTTTCCTCTTCACTTCTTTCCCTCTAAAAAAATCCCTTCTCCACCAAAGAAAATTCTCTATTTCCCTTGATTTTTTTATTAATATATTATATAATACTATATCTAAGTATCTAATAATGCCACAAGGCGGAAGGAGTGGGTTTATGGACCAGTTTGCAGAGCTGAAAAACATCATCTTGGAGGAGCTGAGAAAGCAGTACGCCTCCACCATCATCACGTTGTGGTTTGATAAAATGGAGATCGTGGAGATCTCCGGCTCGGAAGTGATCCTGTCCTTCCCTTCCTCCCGCAAGCTGTTTGTGGAGGCTAACTACAGCGGTGTGCTGGCCCAGACCTTCGCTTCCGTTCTGGGGGTGAACGTCACCGTGAAGTTCATCTCTCCCGAGGACGTCAAGGAAAAGGAAGCCCCTTCCCCCGAGCCCGAGAAGCAGAAGAACGCTTACCACACCCGCTTTGATCCGGATTATACCTTTGATACCTTCATCGTGGGCAAGTCCAACCAGCTGGCGCAGACCGCCGCCATGGCGGTGGCGAAGAACCCCTTCCATCTGAACAACCCGCTGTATCTGTACGGCCCCTCCGGCTTGGGAAAGACCCACCTGCTGTACGCCATCATGGCCAAGCTTCGCGAGGATCATCCGGAATACTCCATTCTCTACGTCACAGGCGAGGAGTTCACCATCGACATGATCGACTCCCTTGCCCAGCACAATCCCGCCGCACTCCGCGAAAAGTACCGCAGTGTGGACGTTTTGCTGGTAGACGATATTCAGTTCATTTCCGGTAAGATCGCGGTGCAAGAGGAGTTCTTCCACACCTTTGAGACCCTCTTCCGTCAGAACAAGCAGCTGATCATCGCCTCCGACGTGGCGCCGGAACGGATCGACAACCTGGAAGACCGTCTCCGCGGCAGGTTCTCCATGGGCTTGGTGGCGGACATTCAGCCCCCGGATCTGGAGCTGCGTACCGCCATCTTCCGCAGAAAGGCCTTGGACTACGGATTCGATCTGGATTACTCCGTGCTCACCTACTTGGCGGAAAACATCACCCGTAACATCCGTCAGATCGAGGGCGCCATCAAAAAGCTCCGCGCACACTGCTTCCTCACCGGCGACAAATGCACCGTGAAGATTGCAGAGCTGGTATTGGGCGAGTTCTTGAAGACCAAGGCCACCGAGGACAGTATGTTCGAGAAGGTTTTGGAATACGCCGCAAAGAAATACATGGTCTCCGTAGAGGATATTCTTGGGAACAAGCGCACCTCCAACATCGCCAACGCAAGGCATTTCGCCGTTTACATGGTGCGGAAGACCACCAACTACTCCCAGAAGCAGATCGCAGATCTCTTCCGCAGGAAGGATCACACCACCATCATCAACTCTATCAACGTCATGGAGCAAAAGGTGGTTGCCGATCCCATCTTCGCCCGGGAGATGGCTCACACCATCGAGGAGATCACGCAAGGGTGACGATCATAAAGAGGGCTCCGCCCAATAACTTAAGAAACTTTCTTTCGAAAAGAAAGTTTCTTAAGAATCTTCAAAGAAACTTCCTCCCGAAAACTGACGTTTTCGGAAAAAAATAAAAAAATCTCCCAAAAACGACAGTTTTTGGAAAAGTAGGTTTTCTTTTTGGATTCTTAAACCTTTTTCTTTCCAAAAAGAAAAAGGTTTGAGCGTACCCCTCGTTCCAAAGGTCGAAAAATGTGGACAAGTTGTGGAGAAATGTGTATAACCCCATGGGTTGTCCACCCCTGCCGAAAAGACTTATCCACAGGAAAAACCTAAGCGCCGCAAGGGTTTTTCCCACATTTCCACCAAAAACTGCCTCCTCTACTACTACTACTACATTCATGTACCTTATAGGTAGGGTAGGTGGCAGGATAGCGCGCACGCGCGGTTTCCCACTTAAAAAATACTTGTTTCCGAAAGGACGAAGTTACTTATGGCAATCAAATTCTTATCCGACAAAAAGACTCTTTTGAATCTGATCCAGCCTGCCCTGGCGGCCACCTCCAACAAGAGCACCCTTCCTGCGCTGGAGGGTCTGTTGTTCCGTTTGGAGGATAACCTGTTGACGGTTTGCGGTTACGACCTGGAAAAGGGTGTCCGCACCAGAGGTGTGGTGATCCCCAAGGAAGAGGGCGCCGTGATTTTGAACGCTCAGAAGGTTGCCGCCATCGTGAAGAATTTTCCCGATTGCGACATCAGCTTTGAGGCAGACGATAAGAACATGGTGCATATCACCGGCGGCATGAGTGACTTCACCGTCCACGGCCTGACAGCAGAGGCATTCCCCAATATGCCCACCCTGGGGGGCGACAACGCCTTCTGCATCAGTCAGAGCCTGATGAAGGAGATCATCGCCTCCACCTGCTTTGCGGTGTCCCAGGTGGATGCAAGACCTATTCTGACAGGTGAGTTCTTCCACATCGAGAACCGTTCCATCACCGCGGTGGCCTTGGACAACTATCGTCTGGCGCTCCGTGAGGAGAAGGAATGCATTTTTGACAACGAGAATGCCTTCTCCTTTGTGGTACCCGGAAAATCGCTTCTGGAGCTTTCCAGGCTGTTAAGAGACAGCGACGATATGCTCCGGGTGGAGTTTACCGCCAAGTACGTTATCTTCAAGCTGGATGATATCGTGCTGTTCTCCAGACTGCTGGAGGGCGAGTTCCTGGATTACAAGCGTGCCATCCCCGCCCAGAACAAGATCTTCGTGACCCTGGACAGAAGAGCTTTTGAGGATTCCGTTTCCCGTGCTTCCCTTTTGGTGGACGAGAAGCTGAAGACCCCCCTGCGCTGCCGCTTTGAGGGGGATATCCTCCACGTTACCTGCTCCACCCAGTACGGTAAGGTGAACGACCACCTGCGTATTGAGAAGGAAGGGGACGATCTGGAGATCGGGTTCAACAACAGATACCTGCTGGACGCGCTGCGGGCTTGTAAGGACGACACTTTGAAGGTGTCTTTGTCCACCGCCTTTATGTCTATGGTGATCCAGCCCAAGAACCCCTCCGAGTCCGGCACCTACCTGTATCTGGTTCTGCCCGTGAAGCTGAAGGATTAAGGGATACGTTTTTACGTGGGGCTCTGCCCCACGCCCCGCTTAGGGAGCCCGCTCCCTAAGAACCCGGTATTGTGAAGAAAAATATATTTTTCTTTCAAGGTGCAGGGTGAAGGGGGATCATCCCCCTTCCGGGGATCATAAGGGGCAGAGCCCCTTAAATACAATCACTTTATGAAAATTGAGAAGCTGTATTTATACAATTTCAAAAACGCCGCGGAGGAGACCTTGACCTTTGACCCGGGTGTGAACGTAATCTACGGAGAAAACGCCTCGGGGAAGACCAATCTGCTGGAAGCGCTGTTCTATTTCGCCTCGGGGAAATCCTTCCGCGGGGGCAAGGAGCGGGAGCTGATCCGATTGGGGGAGACAAAGGCGAAAGCGGAGCTGTTATTTTCCGCTCACGGGATGGAAAAGCGCATGGCGCTGGTTCTGGAAAAAGGGAAAAAGCGAGAGCTTTCCGTTGGCGGGATCAAGGTGCAAAGGCTTTCCGAGTATTTGGGGCTGTTCCGCGCCGTGATCTTCACCCCGGATCATTTAGACCTGGTGAAAGGGGTTTCGGAAAACAGACGGAGGTTTTTGGATCTGGCCATCTGCCAGTCCTTCCCCCGGTACGCCGCGTCGTTGAACGAATACGGGCGGCTTTTGATGCAGAAGAACGCATTGCTTAGGGGAGATAACCCGGACAGAGGGCTTTTGGAGGTCTACCACGAGCGGATGGCGGTGCTAAGCGGCACCATCACGGTGAACAGACTGAAATATCTGGCAAATTTGGAGTCTGCGGCAAAGGAGTTCCAAAAAGAAATGTCCTCGGGGCTGGAAGACTTGAAGCTGAAATACAAAAGCCAGGCCGTGCCCAAGGATGAGGATACGGCGGAAGTACTGCGGGAGCGGTACAAGGTGCTGTTTTCCCAGAAGACCGAGGAGGAGATTCGCCGCGGGTTTGCGGTGTGCGGGCCTCAGAGGGACGATTTTGATCTGTATCTCAACGGGCTGAACTGTAAGATGTTCGGGTCCCAGGGGCAGCAAAGATCCTCGGTGCTTTCCTTGAAGCTGGCGGAAGGAGAGCTTTCCAAGCGGCTGACGGGAGAATATCCCGTGTTTCTTTTGGACGATATCCTGTCCGAATTGGATATGGGCAGACGGGAGTATATCCTGGATAAGATCACCGGGAAGCAGGTGGTGCTCACCGGTTGCGAAACGGAGCTGTTCGCCGGGTATGGCGGCAGTAACAGGATCTTTGTGGAAAAGGGTCTTGCGAGGAACGTGTAAATCGCGGCCATTGCTGCAATGCTGTCTACTCATTGCTGTATACCGCAAAAAAATCGGAACCTCATCCACCGTATGCGGGGATGGATATAGGTTCTTTGCTCGTAGATGTTCCGCCCGCAGACGGTCCCCCTTCCCCGCTTGCGGGGAAGGTCAGCACACCTGCGGTGTGCACGCAAAAGATTTCTACATTTTCATGCCACGGCTGTGTCTACGAAGGATTGAACGCTTTTGAGCGTCCGCCAAAGGCGGACTTCGCCTTCCCCGCTTGCGGGGAAGGGGGACCGCTACGAGACGGAAAAGGTTGTATCTGTTTGAATGGTTCTCTCTCGTAGTGGGGGATGAGGTTCCGATTGAAACAAGGATGTAAGTTTACCTTTCAAGGGGTAGATCAGACTTTGAGGAGACCCCTTGCGGTTTTGCTTTTCGAAATTGCTGTAAAAGGAACTACGTATCCAAAGACAATGGGCAATTTCAAAAAGCAAAACTTCGACGCGCGCGGAAATATACCGTATTGCACAGCCGTAACGGCTCTATTCCGCGCTTGCTCAGGGTGACCACAGGGGCGGGTTGGGTCTGTATATCACCTCATACCGCCGACGTCAAAAACGACAAGTCGTTTTTGGAACTGCGGTGCGTGACCAAATCGGTGTAGCGGCTGTGCTATGCATAGCGATTTGTGCACTTGATTCTTCTTCCCCTTCACAATACGGGATTCTCAAGGGACGGGTCCCTTGAGTGGGGATCCTAAGGGGCAAAGCCCCTTACGTGAACGTATCCAAAGCCCCTTACGCGAACGTATCCCTTACCGTCCCCCACGTTGGAAAAAAGTGGGATTTTTGCGGGATTTTTTGCGGAAAAAAACGGGATGACAAAAAAGTTGGTTTCCTGTATACTCCTTTGCGAGGAGAAAAAATGCGCAAAGGAGTGAAAACAGCATGACCCATATTACCCGGGTTGGAGAATTGGTGATCATCGAATACCTCACCAAGGAACAGGAAGACCTGTACAAGCCGCTTTTAACGGAGCGTCAGCAAAAACAGCGTAACGAGCTGGAATTGGAGCGGAAGGAAGCCTACGCAGAGGTCCGCAAACAGTACGGCAGAGTGCTGAAGGGGGAATTTATTCCCAAGGAAGACCCTATGGGACTGGAATTCCACAAATGCCGTAATAAAAACTCATTATACAAGCTATACTTAGGAATTTAAGCAAACATGAAACTACCTTTTTTGCATTTGGAGGGCGGGGAGACCCTGGTCGCCGAGGACGTGGTGGGCATCTTTGACATGGATGAAGCCACCATGGAGGAGGGAACCAGACTTTGCCTTGCGGAAAACCAAAAACGGATGCAGGTGGTAAGCCTTGCCTCCGACCTGCCCAAAAGCATCGTGCTGGTGCGGGAGGCCTACGGAGACAGAGTGTATATCAGCGGGCTTTCCACGGAAACCATTGCAAAACGAGGTCATGATCTGCCGGATTGAAAAGGCAGGTCAGAAAGGAACGAAAGCGTATGGAAGAATTACTGGAACAGGGCATGAATACAGAGGCTTCTGCTGCAGAAGCACCTGCCTATGACGACAGCCAAATTCAAGTGCTGGAGGGTCTTGAGGCGGTTCGGAAGAGACCGGGTATGTACATCGGTACCACTTCCTCCAAGGGTCTGCACCACTTGATCTATGAGATCGTGGATAACTCCATCGACTAGGCCTTGGCAGGCTACTGTAAGCAGATTACGGTGATTCTCAACGGCGACGGATCCGTGACGGTGAAGGACGACGGCCGCGGTGTGCCTTCGGGTATGCATCCCAAGCTGGGAAAGCCCACTTTGGAGGTCATTTATACCGTTTTGCACGCCGGCGGTAAGTTTGGCGGCGGCGGTTACCGTATCGCAGGCGGTCTGCACGGCGTGGGCGCTTCCGTGGTGAACGCTCTCTCCAAGCGTGTGGAGCTGGTGAACTGCCGTGACGGCAAGGCTTACGCCATCGCTTTTGAGCAGGGCAAGACGGTTGAAGATTTCCGTGAGCTGGGAGACACTGCCGACCACGGTCTGACGGTACGCTTCTGGCCCGATCCCGAGATCTTTGAGACGGTGGAGTTCGATTGCGACGTGGTAAGAACCCGTCTGCGTGAGCAGGCCTTTTTGAACGCAGGGGTGAATATCTGCCTGCGGGACGAGCGGGGTGAGGAGCATACCGAGGAGATCTTCTGCTTTGAGGGCGGTATCCGTTCTTTTGTGGAGTATCTGAACGAGCAGAAAGGCTGCAGCGTGCTCCATAACGACGTGATCTATATGATGGGGGAAAAGGACGGCTCCCTGGCAGAGGTGGCGTTGCAGTACAACGACTCCTATTCCAACATCGTGATCTCCTTTGCCAACAATATGCATACCGTGGACGGCGGTACCCACGAGCAGGGCTTCAGAATGTCCCTGGCCAAGGTGCTGAACGAATACGGCAAAAAGTTCAAGCTTTTGAAGGACGACGAGCGACTCACCGCCGAGGACGTGCTGGAGGGTCTCATTGCCATCGTTTCCGTGAAGCTGGAGGATGCCCAGTTTGAATCCCAGACCAAGGCAAAGCTGGGTAACTCGGAGATCCGTACGCTGGTTTCCGGCATCGTGGCGGATAAATTGTATACCTACCTGGAGGAGAATCCCCAGGCGGGCAAGATCATCATCGAAAAAGCGGTTGCCGCGGCCCGTGGCAGAGAGGCCGCTAAGCGTGCCAGAGAATTGACCCGCAGAAAGGGACTTTTGGAGTCCTCTTCCCTGCCCCATAAGCTGGCAGACTGTAACGAAAGACGGATGGAATACACCGAGCTGTACCTGGTGGAGGGTGACTCCGCAGGCGGCACCGCAAAGGACGGCAGAGAAAGCCAATTCCAGGCCATTTTGCCCTTGCGCGGTAAGATTCTGAACGTGGAAAAATCCCATTTGGACCGCATTTATTCCTCCGATTCCATCACCCCCCTGATCCAGGCCCTGGGTTGCGGCATCGGTACGGAGTTTGATATTAGTAAATTGCGTTACGGCAAGATCATTATCATGGCGGATGCCGACGTGGACGGCGCCCATATCCGTACGCTTTTATTGACTTTCTTCTTCCGCCACATGAAGCCGCTGATCGAAAACGGCCATATCTATGCGGCGGTTCCCCCGCTGTACAAGATCTCCCGGGGTAAAGCGGAGCGGTATGCCTTCTCCGACGAGGAAAAGGAAGCCTACGTGCTGGAGCTGGGTGGCAACGTCCGTGTAGAGCGGTATAAGGGTCTTGGTGAGATGGACAAGGAACAGCTCTGGGAGACTACCATGAATCCCGAGACCAGAACCTTGAAGCGGATCACCATCAACGACGCCATTAAGGCGGACGCGTTGTTCTCTGTCCTCATGGGGGATAAGGTGGAGCCCCGCCGTGCCTTTATCGAGGCAAACGCCAAGTACGTTACCAATTTGGATGTTTGATAAAAGTTACTACGTGTATATCCTTGCGTCTCCCCGAAACGGCTTGCTGTATATTGGGATGACCAATACCTTAGCGCGTCGGTTGGCGGAGCATCAAAGCGGGGAAATAGACGGTTTTACGAAGAAATTCGGAATCGGAAAATTGGTGTATTTTGAGGTTTTCGAGGACGTTTTGAACGCTATCGACCGAGAAAAGCAGTTGAAGCGCTGGACCAGGGCGAAAAAGAACGCCTTGGTGGAAAGATCCAACCCGGAATGGGCGGACTTAAGCGGACAGTTTTTGGATAGTGAATAAGGGAACGGAACGGCTGTAAAAAATGTAAGCTTTTTCGAAAAGCAGCCCATACCCTCAAAAAATGCGGGGCATTTTTTGCCTGACAATTGAGCTAACGCCACAATTGTCAGTTCGACTCGTCGGGGTCATTCTGCGGTGGCTTGTTCGTAGCATATTGCGCCCTCCTCGCTCAGGGTGAGCAAGTCGGCGCATGGCTTTTGGTTTATGCGTGGTATCGTTTCGCCGACGGCAAAAACGGCAAAGCCGTTTTTGGAACCTTGGGATCGAGGTAAGAGGCGGGGGCGTTTCCAACGTCAGCGTGTCATCCTGAGGGAGCCGCGAATGCGGCGAGTCGAAGTTTTGCGGAGATGAGCGTAGCGAATGGAGCAAAACCGAGCCCTGCTTGCAGGGCGAAGGGATATGAGACGAGTCTGATGTTCCTTTTTGGGAGTAAAGAACTGTTTTATTAGTAACAGGCAGAACGGGAAACGGCCGTATCGAAAAGCTTCCCATACCCTCAAAAAATGCAGGCATTTTTTGCCTGACAATTGAGCTAACGCCACAATTGTCAGTTCGACTCGTCGGGGTCATTC
>JAZNPH010000086.1:0-19453 GCA_045589515.1 Eubacteriales bacterium
GTTGGTGGCAGGTGAGGCCAGCAAGCGCCTGGGCGTTCCCTTCGGGATCGTAGACCTGTCTCTTGCCCCTACGCCCGCTGTGGGCGACTCTGTGGCACGTATTATCGAGGCTATGGGAATCTCGCAATGCGGCGGCTGTGGGACCACGGCGGGTCTGGCGCTGTTAAACGACGCGGTGAAGAAGGGTGGTGTGATGGCGTCCTCCAAGGTAGGCGGGCTTTCCGGTGCCTTTATCCCCGTTTCTGAGGACGAGGGTATGATAGCCGCCGCAAACAGCGGCTGTCTGACTCTGGAAAAGCTGGAGGCCATGACTGCGGTCTGCTCTGTTGGTCTTGATATGATCGCTGTTCCCGGAGATACCTCTGCGGCTGTGATCTCCGCTCTGATCGCTGACGAGCTTGCCATCGGTGTGGCGAATACCAAGACCACTGCGGTACGCCTGATCCCCGCCATCGGCAAGAAGGAAGGCGACTCCCTCTCCTTCGGCGGACTCCTTGGTGATGCTCCCGTGATGCGGATCAACCAAACGGATCCCTCCGCATTCATTGCCCGCGGCGGTTTGATCCCCGCACCTATCCATTCCTTGAAAAACTGAATCGGAGGCGTATCTGCTCAAAACGGATACGCCTTTTTCCGTAATATCTGCAAGGACAAACGCTTTCCTTTGTGCTACACTAATGCCGAAGAAAGGAGATGACTTCAATGGAAAACAAAATACTCATCGATAAGGCCATTGGCTTTATCCGGGAAAACCCCAAAGAAAACTTATCACTGCAAAGCATTGCTGAAAACGCAGGCTTTTCTCTGAACTATTTCGACAGCCTGTTTCGCCGTCATACCGGATACAGTCCCGTGGAGTACGCGCGGGTCTATAAACTCACCCGCAGTGCTTTAGCGCTTCGCAGAACCGAGAAGACCGTGCTGGACGTTGCACTGGAATTCGGCTACTCTTCTCCGGAAAGCTTTTCCCGGGCTTTCAAAGCTTTTTACGGAATGCCGCCTGCGGAGTATCGGGAACGGTTGGCAAACCAAGCCGTGACTTGGCACGATCTGTCCGGGAGGATTGCTATTGGCAAATTTCAAAGTGCTTTCCCCCAACTGAAACCGGTGGAACTGTCCGTCGCGGTGGATCATTGCTTTACCCACGATCCTCTGTTTCATTTCGAAGATATGGTAAATGCAACGATTACGGAAACGGCGGCCTTCACCTTGGACGATCCGGAGGATCCTTGCCACTTCCTTTTCGTTTCGGATTATAATGAAGCGGAGCCCTTCGTGACCATGGTCTGCGAAACAGAGGAGGATGCCCTACCCTACGTTAAACTGTTTGACCGTCTTCCCCACTTGCGGTTTACACTACGTAGGCGATTGGATTCTGTTTGGCAGACGTTTGACGAGGCGGTACAAAATTACGGCTTTTCATGTAAGGAGGGCCACGATCTGCTCTACCCTCTCCGGGAGGTTGAGATACCCGCTTACGACGATCTCGTTGCCCGTGAGCTTTCGGAGCAGGACATGTCTTGCTTGGAGTCCTTCTGCGCTCGGGGTGGTTGCGGAAGGAACCACGTGAACGCGGTACGTATCCATTTCCCGGGAAAAGGAAACCTCGGCTTGCGCCCCTGCGGCGCTTTCAAAGACGGCGATCTTGTGGCTTTGGCTCTGCCGACTCTCGACCAAATCAGAGATCTTCGCAGATACGATATCGGAGGCATCTTTGCGTTGCCCACGAAGAATGACCGTATTACAGAGCTGCTGTGGAAGTTTGTGATCGATCTGTCTATCAAGGATAACGCCGCCATAGGTAACGCAAACGCAAAGGACGATCCTTCTCCTATCGGTGTTAGTTACTGTAAACACATGGGACTTGTAACTATCGCAAAAAGCTGCCATTACAGCAAATAGAAAAACCGCTCGATTTTTTCGAGCGGTTTCTTTGTTTTGGGGTTATTGTTTTAGTTTACAGTCTGGAAGAGATCTCTTCCAGGAATTCGGTGGTATAGACCGCTTTTTTGTTTTCCAAGGAGGACAGGACGTACAACTCCTTGGGCATGATACCGCTTTCGATGGTATCAATGGAGGCCTTCTCCAGACGGTCTGCAAACTCGCAAAGCTCGGGGATCTCATCCAGTTCGCCCCGCTTGCGGAGTGCGCCGCTCCATGCGAAAATGGTGGCGATGGGGTTGGTGGTGGTGGGCTCCCCTGCCAAATGCTTATAGTAGTGGCGCTGGACGGTGCCGTGGGCGGCCTCGTATTCGTATACGCCGTCGGGAGATACCAAAACGGAGGTCATCATTGCCAAAGAGCCGAAACCGTTGGCAAGCATATCGGACATCACGTCTCCGTCGTAGTTCTTACAAGCCCAGATAAAGCCGCCCTCGGAGCGGATGACTCTCGCCACGGCGTCGTCGATCAGGGTGTAGAAATAGGAGATGCCGGCTTCCTCGAACTTAGTACGGAACTCGTTTTCGTAGATCTCTGCGAAGATATCCTTAAAGGTGTGGTCGTAGGTCTTGCTGATGGTATCCTTGGTGGAGAACCAAAGCTCCTTCTTCTGGTCCAGCGCGAACTGGAAGCAGGCTCTTGCAAAGGACGCAATGCTTTGTTCGATGTTGTGCTGTCCTTGTACGATGCCGTCGGTTTTGAAGTCGTGGATCAAGGTCTTGGTCTGGTTGCCGTTTACATCGGTGACCAGGATCTCTGCCTTGGAGCCGGCGGGAACCTTCACCTCGGAGGCCTTGTAAACGTCACCGTAGGCATGACGGGCGATGGAGATGGGCTTCTGCCATGAGCGAACGTAGGGAGCAATTCCCTTTACGATGATGGGAGTGCGGAAAACGGTGCCGTCCAAAATGGCACGGATGGTGCCGTTGGGGCTTTTCCACATCTGCTTCAGGTTGTATTCCGTCATGCGGGCGGCGTTGGGGGTGATGGTAGCGCACTTTACGGCGACACCGTATTTCTTGGTGGCCAAAGCGGAATCCACGGTGACCTGGTCGTCAGTCTCGTTTCTGTGTACCAGACCAAGATCGTAGTATTCCGTTTTCAGGTCGATATGGGGGAGTAAAAGGACGTCCTTGATTTGTTGCCATAGGACACGGGTCATTTCGTCGCCGTCCATTTCTACCAGCGGCGTTTTCATTTGGATCTTTGCCATGTTATGCGTTTCCTTTCGTGTAGTTCAAAAGACCGCCTGCCAACAGCATATCTGCCTGGCGTTTGGAGTAGGTAGCGTTCAGGAGGATCTCTGCGCCCGTGGTGCGGTTGATCAGCTTGGGAGCAGTCTCCCCCGCCGCAATGGCAGAACGAATGCCGGAAAGCTCCAGAATGTCTCCCTGAGCGATCTTATCGTAATCGGCAGGATCTGCAAAGGTGAGGGGAACTATGCCTGCGTTGATCAGATTGGCAACATGGATTCGTGCGAATGACTTCGCGATTACAGCCTTCACTCCCAGGTACAGAGGCACCAACGCGGCGTGTTCTCTGGAGGAGCCCTGGCCGTAGTTCTCACCGCCTACCACGATACCGCTTCCAGCTTCTAAAGAACGGGTTGCAAAGGATTCGTCACATACGGCGAAGCAGAACTTAGAAAGATAAGGAATGTTAGAACGGTAAGGCAGGATCTTGGCACCTGCGGGCATGATATGGTCGGTGGTGATGTTGTCCCCTACCTTCAAGGTGCAGGCACAGGAAATATCCTCCGCCAAGGCTTCTGCTACGGGGAATTCCTTGATATTGGGACCCCGCAGGATCTCCAATGTGGGAGCATCTTCCTCGGAAGCGGGAGGAATGATCATATTGTCGTTGATCATAAACTGCTCCGGCATGGGGAATGCAGGCTGGTTACCCAGCTCTCTAGGGTCAGAGAGGTAACCTGTCAATGCAGAATAAGCCGCTGTCTCCGGGCTGACCAAGTAGATCTGTGCATCCTTGGTGCCGCTTCTTCCTTCGAAGTTGCGGTTGAAGGTACGCAAGGAGATGCCGGCGCTGTTGGGAGACTGTCCCATACCGATACAAGGACCGCAAGCACATTCCAGCACTCTGGCGCCGGATGCGATAATGTCGGAGAGAGCACCGCAAGCGGCAAGCATATTATACACCTGCTTGGAGCCGGGAGCGATGGAAAGGCTGACGTGGTCTGCCACGGTCTTACCCTTCAGAATGGAAGCCACCTTCAGCATATCGGACAAAGAGGAGTTGGTGCAGGAGCCGATGCAGACCTGATCGATCTTCATCTTGCCGATCTCCTCTACGGTCTTTACGTTGTCGGGACTGTGGGGGCAGGCTGCAGAGGGCTTCAACGCGGAAAGATCAATGGTGATTTCCTCGTCGTATACCGCGTCTTTATCGGAAGACAGGGGGATCCAATCTTCCTCTCTGCCTTGGGCCTTCAAGAAGGCTCTCGTTACCTCATCGGAGGGAAAAATGGAAGTGGAAGCGCCAAGCTCGGCGCCCATGTTTGTGATAGTGGCACGCTCGGGTACAGAAAGTGACAGAACGCCCTCTCCGGAATATTCTACGATCTTGCCAACGCCACCTTTAACAGAAAGGACGCGGAGCACTTCGAGAATGATATCCTTTGCGGAGACCCAAGGGGAAAGCTTTCCCGTCAGATTGACGCGAAGCATCTTGGGCATATTGATGTAGTACGTACCGCCGCCCATTGCAACCGCCACGTCCAAACCACCTGCTCCGAAGGCAAGCATACCGATGCCGCCACCGGTGGGTGTATGGCTATCGGAGCCGATCAGCGTTTTTCCGGGAATGCCGAAGCGCTCCAAGTGCACCTGATGGCAGATGCCGTTGCCGGGTCTGGAATAGTAAAGCCCGTGCTTCTTGGCAATGGATTGGATATACCGATGATCGTCAGCGTTTTCAAAACCGCTTTGCAGGGTATTGTGGTCAATGTAGGCAACTGAAAGCTCTGTTTTCACCCGGGGGATTCCCATGGCCTCGAATTCAAGGTATGCCATGGTTCCTGTAGCATCCTGGGTCAAGGTTTGATCGATGCGGATGCCGATCTCGTTTCCTGTAACGGGTTCACCCTCCAGCAGATGCGCGCGGAGGATCTTTTGTGCCAATGTATAACCCATTTTATTTCTCCTTTCGACAGTTCAACGGTAAATAAGGGATCTCGTCCAGGTTTGCTCGGTATGCGGGACGGATGATCTTGCGACAAGTTGCCATTTCTTCCATGCGATGTGCACACCAGCCCGCCGTTCTGGAAACGGCAAACAGAGGGGTGAACATTTCCGGCGGGATAGAAAGAATGCGGTAGATCAAACCGGAATACAAGTCTACGTTTGCACATATCGTCAACGCGTTTCGCTTTTCGGACATGAGATCCGGGGTGAGTCGTTCCACGGCATCCAGCAGATGGAAGTCGTCGCCAAATCCTTTTTCGATGGCAAGAGATTTGGCATTGGTCTTCAAGATCTTGGCTCTGGGATCACTCTTTGTATAAACCGCATGGCCCATACCGTAGATCAAGCCGCTTCTATCCCCTGCTTCCTTTCGGAGGAGCTTACGGAGATACTCGGAAATTTCTTCGTCGTCTTTGTAATCGCGGACGTTTTCTTTCATGTCGTCCAGCATTTTGATCACGCTGATATTAGCACCGCCGTGGCGAGGACCCTTCAGAGAGCCGATGCCTGCGGCAATTGCGGAATAGGTGTCCGTGCCCGAAGAGGAAAGCAAGCGCACGGAAAAGGTAGAGTTGTTACCGCCACCGTGCTCCGCGTGGAGGATAAGGCATTTATCCAGAAGCAATGCTTCCTCTCGGGTATATTTACGGTCGATACGCATCATTGAGAGAATATTCTCCGCGGTGCTGATCCCGTGGTAGGGCGAATGGATAAAATAACTGTCGTTATCGTAGACTCTTCGCTTGGCCTGATAGCCCGCAACCATAATGGCGGGAAGCTTTGCGATAATGGAGAGTGATTGGGCCAGAACGTTCTCCATGGAAGTATCGTCTGCTTTGTCATCATAGCTATAAAGCGCAAGAACGGAACGAGCCATTTTGTTCATCAGATTTGGGCTGGCAGCCTTCATGATCATATCTTCAATAAAGTCTTGAGGTAGCTCTCGATACTCCTCCATGACAGTGTTGAAGGCTTCCACTTCCCCTTTGGTAGGAAGGTGTCCAAACAGAAGCAACCACACGGTCTCCTCAAAGCCAAAACGATCGTCTTCCAAACAACCGTTGATCAGGTCTTCTACATTTACACCGCGGTAGCGCAACTCGCCCTCACAGGGAACGCGCTCATACTCGTTGATCAAATAGCCGTGGACGTTACTGATACGAGTAATGCCCGCAACGACACCGGTGCCGTCAGGGTTACGCAACCCTCTTTTGACACCGTATTTTGTATATAAGGATTCTTCAAACGGTTCATTCTTACGCATTCGCGAGAATAACGTTTGGGAATTCATTTCTTGTTCAAACATAAGCGTCCTTCCAATGCTATAAAATCATATGGTACAGTATATCACAATTCAAAAGCGGTGTCAACAGAAAAATGCAATTTCGGATCACCGAAATTGCATTTTGTGAGATTCAAGAAGTTGAAAGCTGTATTCCATTGTGGACATGTGCAATATTTTGCAACAAGGGAAGCAAAAACGCTTCAAATCTCTTCCGGATCGCAAGTTCCTTCAAAGACTGTGCGAGCCGGACCTTCCATGGTTACGGTTTCGTCGGAATAGATGATACGAAGATCGCCGCCAAGAAGAGAGACGGTGACGGGTGTGTTTTTGTCGCAATAACCGTTTTTTACAGCAGCGACAACGGAAGCGCAAGCACCTGTTCCGCAGGCGAGAGTCTCTCCGCTTCCCCGCTCCCAAACGCGCATTTCCAAGTGGGTACGGTCAATCACGCGAATGAACTCTGTGTTGACACTTTCAGGGAACAACGGATTGCGTTCAAATAAAGGACCAATCTGATCCAGAGGGAGGTCGCGAACGTTTTCAACGAAGGTCACACAATGGGGATTCCCCATGCTGACGCAGGTAATACGATATTCGTTGCCTCCAACAGAAACTGGATGGTCTATGATCTCTTCCCCGCCCAATTTAACGGGAATCTTAGCGGGTTGTGTTTCAGCTTTCCCCATATCTACAGTTGCACCCACGACTTCCCCTCTTTCCATGGTGAGCGCAATGGCTTTTATACCGGAGAGGGTCTCCACGGTCAACGTCTCTTTGCGTGTTAAACCGTGGTCGTAAAGAAATTTCGCCACACAACGTACGCCGTTACCGCACATCTTTCCTTCGCTGCCGTCCTCGTTGAACATACGCATTTTACCGTCTGCAACGTCGGACGGGCAAACAAAGATAACGCCGTCGCCTCCGATGCCGAAATGGCGATCTGAGAGCTTCTTGGCTATGGCTGACATATCTTCTACCGTTTGATCAAAGGTGGAGATATAAACGTAGTCGTTCCCGCACCCTTGCATTTTGGTGAATTTTAATTTCACAAACAACAGCTCCTTGTTATACGGTTGCGGCTGGTTTTTCCACAGCTTCTTTCAAGAGGTCCTCCATAGAATAGAAGCCGGCGGTCTTTCCCTTCATGAATTCTGCTGCTCGCAAGGCACCTTCCGCAAACAGTGCTCTTCCGATGGCAGAGTGCTTGATGGTAACAATCTCGTTGCCCATGCAGAACATGACCTCGTGTTCGCCTACAATGTTTCCTCCGCGGATGGCACTGATGCCAATTTCCTTTTTAGGGCGGGCAGAACGTCTTGCGGTTCTATCGTAGATGATCTCGGTCTCTTCGGGATGTGCTTCCCGAATTGCGTTGGCGATCATCAAGGCGGTGCCGCTGGGAGCGTCCAGCTTTTGATTATGATGTTTTTCGATGATCTCTATATCGGCCTTATCGCCCATAGAAGCTGCAACTGTTTTGCAAAGAGAGATCAATAAGTTGATTCCAACGGACATATTGCCGGAATGGAAGATAGCAACTTCCCGTGAAAGCTCCTTTAAGGCTTCCGTTTCTTCGGGAGTATGCCCTGTGGTGGCGATTACCATAGGGGTGCCTGTTCGCTTAGCAAAAGCTATCAACTCCGGAGTTGCAGTATGAACGGTGAAATCCACCAATACGTCTGCAACCTCCGTCACGTTTTCCAGCTTGTTATAGAGGGGGAAATTGCAATTTCCCATAAATCGGTCGACGCCTGCGACAATACGGGCGCCGTAGGAGGCCGAAGCCTCCCCGATCGCTCTACCCATTTTGCCGCAAGCGCCATTCAAAATAATATCCGTCATTTCAAACTTCCCTTCCGTCGACTCAGATCAGGTTTGCCTGTCTCATGAGAGCGTAAAGTTTTTCGTTGTCCTCTTCGTCCATCTCGCAAAGAGGCATTCTCATTTCGGTGGTGCAGAAGCCCATTTTGGCCATCGCAGTCTTTACGGGGATGGGGTTCACCTGCATGAAAAGACCGTTGATCAGAGACAGGTAACGAAGCTGGAGCTTTGCCGCATCCTTGAAGTTTCCTTCCAGGCAAAGCTTAGCTATTTCGTGTGTCTCTTTGGGCATGACATTGGAAAGCACGGAGATAACGCCGATGGCACCGACGGACATCAGGGGAACGATCTGGTCATCGTTACCGCTGTAAACGTTCAAGCTATCTCCGCATGCCGCAATAAGCTCCACGATGGCGGAGAGATTGCCGCTGGCTTCCTTGGTGGCTACGATGTTGGGGTGCTCGGCCAGCTTCTGATATGCGCCGAGAGAGATGTTCAATCCTGTGCGGGAAGGAACGTTGTAAAGAATGTTGGGGATATCAGCGCATTCTGCGATAGACAGAAAGTGCTTGACCAAGCTTTTTTGACTTGCCTTGTTGTAATAAGGGGTTACCAAAAGGACACCGTCGGCTCCTTCTTCTTTAGCAAACTTGGTCAATTCTATGGCGTAATCCGTGTGGTTGGAGCCTGTGCCTGCGATCACGGGAATTCTGCCGTTTACTTTTTCTATACAGTGCGAGATGAGTTCGCGGTGCTCAAGATCGTTCAGGGTTGCCGCTTCTGCGGTGGTGCCACAAGCAATGATGGCATCCGTTCCACCTGCGATCTGTTGTTCCAAAATAACATCCAGTGCCTTATAATCAATCTTTCCGTCTTTGAAGGGGGTGATCAAAGCAACACCCGCGCCGGAAAATACTTTCTTTTTCTGTGCCATTGGTTCCTCATTCCTTTGATAAAACTGTGTTCGCTAAATCAATTTTTATAGTACCACGATTTTTTTGAAATGTCAAATACTTTTTTGCAAAACGGAATCAAAAATAATGATAGAATACAATTGCGCCTTGCTACGATGACAGTATATGCCGAAAAATCAACCGCGCAACGGGAGATATTCATCCAAAGACGATTTGTCGGGAGGGGGTACTTGTGCCGTTCCGTGATCAAAGATATCAATAGAGCCTTCGATAGTGAAAACGGAAATGTGGGAAATTGCGTTTAGTTTATGGATATACTGACCGTCGGTGTAGACTCTGAAGACAAGATCGTCTGTGGAGTCGGGAAGAATGTTTTGAGAGAATTCCAGCACGAAATAGTCTTCTTCCTTATATGCGTCCTTAATGGGACTCTCGGAGAAGATTGGATCGGGGTTAGTTTCCCCGTTATCGGGCTCGGGATCCGGTATTTCCTTGTCGGGTAGATCTGTTTCCAGGTTAAACACGAAGTTGAACGTCTTTGTTGGGTCGTTTTGGAATTCCCGCAACGTCACAAATCGTTTTTCAGAGAAAACAAGGCTCTTGGGATCTACCGTGCCATATTCACAGCTGATGGTTTTGGTGATGTAAATGGTCTCGTCGCAAATGATGACCCGATTCAGAATCGTGCAATCTTTCAGAGGCTTTCCGGCGTGCCTCGACGGAATATTGGCTGACGAGATACCCGTCACATAGGGAACTGTAAAATACAGATCTGCGGAGATGCTGCCATCCCTTGTTGAAAATACACCGGAGGCTTTGATATTCTCCAATGTGTGGGAGAATACTTTCAGATCGAATTCGCCTTCGAAACGAAGAGACTGTGAACCGATGGTATTAAACAATGCTTTCAGCAGGTCGTTCAACGGAGTAATATCGGTATATTCTTCCTTAGCGGGCATTACGATGGGACGCTCTTCGCATTTAACTAACAAAAGCTGCGTGTTTTTTGTTTTATACCGAACAACATTGATCTCGTCGCCCAGCCAGCCGATGGAGAAAACGGCTTCCCCGGTGGCTACAGTCAGCGTACCATCGATGTAAGAGATGCTTTCTATCGTAGAGAGTGATTGAAACAGATCTGCCATCGCGGGGGCTTTGGTGTCGGTTTCTTCATGGAGCGCGACGCTTTGCTCATAGAAATACCCCGTTTCGGCATATAACTTTAAGCCGCCAAGGTCCATATACAGAGCGTCGCTGTTGTAGAAGATCTTGACCAGCTGGCTGATGGTGTTGCTGACGATCGCCTCGGTTGCAAGTTCTGCCACTTCCCCATCCTCTGTAAGGCGGATATCCAATCGGGAGATCACAGCAGCGATCATATCGTTGGAATAACTTCCGGTAAAGGAGAAACGAGTCTGTTCCTCAAGACAAGAGAACTTATGAGTTAGATCTACCAAGTCAATACAGGATTTCTTAGCAGGCACATCGATAAAGACGAACGTATCCTCTCCGCGGAGTTTTGTACTGCGTACGGAGGTGCCATCTCCTGTCAGACGGAAGGATTCTTTTGTTAAGAAGAGCGTTTGCGTTTCGAAGACCAATTTAATCTGGTGGCTTTCCACTTGAATGGAACGAAGCTCTTCTCCCTCCGCCGGCGCGGAGGCTGTATTACCGGAGTTGCCGTCTTCGGCGTTCCCGGAGAATAGAGACGACATACCATCGACAGGAACAAATGCGTTGAAAAGTTTATGGCTGAGGTATAAGGTATCATCTTTGTAATACAGACGGATCGGCTCTCCATATAAGTCAGTGTCCAAACGGGCCACCACTTCCGGAGACACGGAAAGCATCGCATCCATGTCAAAGCGACCTTCGGGAGAACGGATGTCTAATTTGGCGTAAATGGTTTCGGAGCGAAGAAGCTTGGGATAGACAGAGCCCTCCAGGAAGGAACACAGATCGGAGATCGCGACGGTGTGTTTAGTAAGCGGAGCTTTTGCCGCCGGCTCTTCACCGTGTCCGATTTTCAAGACGTATATCGCGGTGGACGAATCTTCAAACGTAAAGCTGTCGCCGTATAGCGTAATTTTTTGACGGAGATCTTCTCCAAAACGCAAAACGAGGTTGGATCCTGCCACGGCGATCTGCATTTCGGAAATGTTTCCAAGACCGAAGGTTGGTTCCGCTGCAGATAGAACGGTGGGTTCGTTTTCGCCAAAGAGCGTGAGGAAGGATTCAAATTCGGAGGGTGTTCCCGAGAACGTAATATCGTTATAAACGGCAGAAAGGCTATCACCGCTGTAGAACAGTTGGACGGGAAGATCGCCGACCAACACTGCGTGGATGGAGGGTGTTTCTCCCAACGTTAGGGTAACCTCGGCATCTATAACCCGATCACCTTGAATTTGGGCATGGTAATATGTATTGGGCTGTTGCGCAAGCTCCAAAAGGATATCCATGGAATCCAGAGCAGGGGTAACATTTGTATAACCATGCAGGGAAGGTTTTTCGCCTTTCAAATCGGATTGAACCAGTCGTAAACTACCGGTTTCCCCCGCAGCGGAAAACTCCACGGAAAGCGTTTCGACCAGCATGGTAGCGGTGTCCATGGTTACACTGAAGGAGAATTCATCGGAAGAAGAGGATACGATCAGCTTTCCTTGCTCTGTTTTGACGTCTAATCCGTCGGTAAAGGAGTCCCGGGGAGATGTGAGGTTGATTCGCTCGTTATTCGAAGCGTTACCGATAGATGCCAAGGGGCCGATCTTGTTGTTGAAAGCTTCGGCATCGGAAAACAGTTTATTGTCGCCCAGGTGAAAATAATAGTGTTGATCGCTGTAAACAAAAGAGAAGTTTTCCCCGGTGGCATAGATGCTCTTGTCTTGGTTATCCAGAGAGACAAGAAGAGAAAACTCTTCGCCAGAGAGAGTCATAGTTCCGTCATATGTGTTGGTATTGCCGAACAAAGAGAACAGAAAATTATACCCTGTGGAAAGCGCGGGAACAGTATTGGAAGCTTCCATGGAAGAGAAGCTTTCGTAATACGATTGCTCGTTTAGGGAGGCTTCCTCCAAAAGGAAGGTTTCTACGTATTTGGCCTTGCAGGTCGTATCGCCGATGAGATCCATGGAAATTGTATAATTTTCCTCGTATTCTATGCGGATGGGACGGAATTCCGCATCCATATCAAGCTTGATCTCAACAGAAGAAAAAACGGGATCGCTTTCCAACTGGCAGGAAGCCCGCAATGCTCTTGCATAATAGATGGCGGCTTCGGGAGACAGTTCAAAGGAGAAGGAATAAACACCGTCGTTTTCGTAAAGGAAAAAGGCAGTGACGAGAGTCCGTTCATTCAAAAGGAATGGGGACAACCCATCCGTAACAGGACCGAAAGCGTCATAATAGGCGCTCATGGAGACAACGGAAGGAGTTTCCGCCCAAGTAAAATGATTGGAGCCGACCAATTGGCAAGGACGCAGGTAAGCCTTGCTGCCGTCAAAATACTGCTGTAAACCTGCGTTTAAGAGGGCGCCGGTGTTCATGCTTTGCAAGAATACGGTTTTATCCGATACAACTCTGTAATTTGCGATCTGTTGCTGATAATTAAAGAACAGAACCTGTGTATCGACAGTGCCTTCGGAGACGGAGGAAAAGCTTCCAATGGAAGCTAAGGCATCTTCACAATGTTTCCATGCTTCAAAGGGAGAGCATTCGTCAGGCGTGAGGATATCTTCCGAAACCTCGGAGGAGATCTCTTGCGGCATCAGCTTGGGAAGCAGAAACTGCAGGCCGAAGTAAAACGGCAAAAACAGACAGAAAATAATGCACAAAATGCCCGTTGTGCCGATAAACACTTTCCTGTTTTTCATATCTTCGCTCTCCTTTCATATATTACAAACTTATACATTCTGTACTATACCATACAAATAGAAAAAATGCAAGAGAATTTTCGGGTAAACTATGGCAAAATCGTGCTTGACAGCGTTTTTTCTGTATGGTAAACTAAGTTCAGACAATGCTTGAAAGGGTAAGAGCTATTATGGACGTTCTTGTTTTGGGCGGCACTCGTTTTATGGGGCGGCATCTGATCGCTTCGCTTTTACAAAAGGGTCATCGGGTGACAATAGCTACCAGGGGGAATGCAAAGGACGATTGGGGCGACAAGATCCAACGGATCTTATTTGACCGAACTGACGAAGAAAGTATACAAACCATGCTGAGCGGCAAGCATTACGACGTGGTTTTTGACAGTCTCGCATACTGCTCCCGTGACGTGAAGATCCTTTTGGATCATATCTCTTGCACGCGGTACGTGATGATCTCCACCACTGCTGTCTACAGAAAGCATATGAACACCGTAGAAACAGATTTCGATCCGCTCTGTGAGCCTGTGGTATGGTGTGATCGTAACGTTTTTCCCTATGCGGAGATGAAAAGGCAGGCGGAGAGGGCTTTGTTTGGCCGATACGGGGAGAGGAACTTCGTAGCGGTTCGCTTCCCTTTTGTGGTCGGTGTCGATGATTATACGAAAAGACTTCGCTTTTATATTGAACATATTTTGAAAGAAATTCCCGTTTTTTCAGATAACTTCGATGCGCAAATGGCATTTGTTCGTTCCGATGAAGCCGGAGAGTTTCTTGCATTTTTTGCAGAAAATGATTTCATGGGTGCGGTCAACGGCGCAAGCATGGGAACGGTATCTTTGCGAGAACTTTCTGAGTATATTCGGGCAAAATGCGGAAAGGAGATGATCGTTTCCGCTGATGGCGATGCGGCTCCGTATAACGGAGAGGCTCCTTATTCGATTAACACGGAGCTCGCTTCCTCTTTGGGGTTTCGGTTTTCCTCCTTGCAGGATTGGTTTTGGAAGCTTATAGATTACCATATAGACGAGATCGGCGGTTTTGAAAAGGTATGAGAATCAGCATTTTGTGTGAAGACACAGTTTTTAAAAATAAATATGAAGCGGAGCACGGTCTATCGATATTAATTACAACGAAGCGACACAAGATTCTGTTCGATACCGGACAAAGCGATCTGTTTCTCCGAAACGCTGAGCGTTTGGGCGAGGATCTGAGGGATGTGGATGTTGTCGTCCTTTCTCACGGGCATTACGACCATTGTAACGGATTGCGGTATTTTCTGGAGAGAAATTCCAATGCAACGATATATCTTCACGAACATGCTTTGGGAGATTTTTTCAACGGCGAAAGATATATTGGAACGGATGCATCTGTAAAGGCACTTTCGGATAGATTCGTATTGCTGAACGAACGTGTTACTGTTGGAGACGGAATCGATATACTTACGGCATCCGAGATTCCGGTTACCTCCACGTCCCCATTGGAACAAATGGTTAATGGAGTTCGAATTTCCGATCGATTCGACCATGAGATTTATCTTACGGTAGCGCAGGGAGAAGAAAAAGTATTGTTCACAGGGTGTGGGCATCGAGGTATCACTTCCATTGCGGAAATGGCTGCCGGAAACGGTGTTACGCATATTGTAGGAGGGTTTCATTTGACGGACGACCTTTCTGCAGAAGAGGTGGACTGTTTCGCAGGACGGTTGCGTGACTTCCCTATTCGTTACTATTCGGGACATTGTACTTCGAAAACGGCGATCAAGATTCTGCAAGGCGTTTTGGAAGAGCGTTTTTCGACGATCGCTTCGGGGTTTCAATTTGCGGTAGGAAGCAAAGGCGAGATTGCAAGCGCTTTATTCCGTAACGGATATAATTGTTCTCAATCTGTTTTTGGTGCCTTTGTGCAGGAGCTTGGCATACCGTTTGACACGGCTATGAAGATATCCTGCTCATTTGGCGGCGGAATGGGAAGACTGCGGGAGGTTTGCGGCGCTGTCAGCGGAATGCTTTTGGTTTGCGGTATGGCAAAAGGATACTCCACGCCGGAAACCGGTGACGTGAAGGCGGAGCATTACCGTTTGGTACAAACGCTTGCAAAGAGATTCAAGGAGCTCCACGGAAGCTTATACTGCCGTGATCTTCTGGGCGGCACTGTAAGCGATCTTCCCACGCCAACGGAGAGGACTCCCGAGTTCTATCAAAAACGCCCCTGCGAGAGGCTGATCGCTTCTGCGGCAGATATTCTGGAAGAGATTTTATTTCTAAAGTGAAAAGAGACCGATGACTTTGTTGTCATCGGTCTTTTCGTTACAGCATTGGAATCTCAAAATCCTCTTGCGCGGCAAGGTATTCTGCAAAGGACATCCTTTTGCCGTGGATCAGCTTCCAACAGAAAGCTTCGCTAAATTCCTTAGCGCAATCAGGGCAGATCCAGCTTTGGCTTTCTTCTTCCAAGAAGCCTTCGGTGTAATCAAACCTACGTGAGCCGATCCGTGCCCAACAGAAAACGCAAAGCTCGTATTCATCCGGGAACGAGGGAATGAATTCCTTTTCGTATAGAGTTTTATCTACCAGATATGCTTTTCTTCGAAGCTCTTCTTGGATCGTTCCTTTTGCCATGTTTTCTTCCTTTCGCATACATTGTGTAGGAGTACCCCATCAGCGTCTTGATGTCAGAAAAGATCATATAGGTCTCCCGAGGGCTATTGAGAACCAGGCGTAACCGTATCGGCTTTCCCAAAGACAGACTTCGCATATCTGCTTTCTCCGGGTTTTGCTGTGCTGTTTTGATGCCGTACAACCTTTTCAGATATGGCATCTCGCGAGCGTATGATGGGTTGCTACTTAGTGTGACTACAGCATGCTTGGGTGAAAAACGTATCTGCTTCACTGTGATGCTTCTTACCTTGGAGAGCGGAAGCTCGTCGATTTGTCGGATCTGTTTATTGATGTATCGATATACGGCATACTGCGTTACCACAGTATAATTCCCGTATAAAGAACGTGTAACTGCGTAGTACAGACAGATGAAATGACCTGCAAGAAGCAGAAGCCACACGAACACCGGAAGAGAAGCAAACAAAAGATAGGTTGCAAGTGTTACAACAGCAAACGATAACCACCCGAGGAGGAAACGAACGGACAATGCATAAAACCAAGGAAGTCTTTGTACAAGCTGGAATCGTTCGTCCTTGCGGAAAAAGCCCTCAATGGTAGCGAGAGCGGATTTTTCCTGCCACATGGAATCAGTTATAAATGATGGCGTCCAGATTCCATTCCGCCACCACGTAGATGACGTAATCCGGTTTTTCGGAGGCCATTAAGGATTGATCCCAATGATAGCCCCACATGCCCAGATAGTGCGTTTTGTTCATACGCTCCGCAATGAGGTCGTAGATCTGGGTAGAATAGGAGTCACGGATTACCACGCAGGAGGGGAGCTCTTCCCTCTTGGTGTTGATGGTGTTTTCCCATGTGACCTCGTCGCTGTAGCATAGCATGGTCTTGGAGCGGTAGCGAGGTGTTTCGGTGACCACAGAGGGTGCGCTGAAGTTGAAGGTACGGTAATACGCATATTCCTTGACTTTGCTTTGAGACATTGCAAGATAGTAGGTCATGTCGCCGCTTTCGTAGTAACCGGGGTTCCAGTTGAATTCATCAATGGAGCGGGGTGCGGCATTGGGGAACTTCTTGGCAACCTCCTCGAAGAGGGCCTGATATGCCACGAAGGCACCGTAATCAGACCAATGGCTGTCCAGCTTGTAATAAAGAGGCATTTCATCGTCCTTGTGCTCTGCAAAGATGCTTTGCAGGTCAATGGCGATACCACCGCCTGCGTTGATAGCGTCGATGGTTTTGGTCAAACGCGTCTCAGTTGCAAGGCTTCCGTAGGTTTCTGGAACCAGCTCGGGGTAAACGGTCATGGAAGCGGGAACGATGAGATATATGATCTCGGCATCGTTGTTATACTTGCGGAGCTGTTCAAGGTGATTCTTGACACGGCTGGTCAGCCCCGAAAAGGCGGAGCTGCCGGGGATGTTCTTACCTTGGTAATCAGGAAGCATCTTCTGGAAGAAGAACTGGAAATCACCGCCGGTTACCACAGGCCACATTTCGCTGCCGGGAGTTCTGGGACGAGCGGTCACTGTGCTGACTTCCCCGATCATTTCTCCGTCGATGGATTCGTAAAGCTTGACTTCCGCAGAGGTGCCCTTGCAAAGCAGACGCAAGGAGAACCATCCCTTGTAGGAATTGGAACTAACAGTTTCACCGTTGCATTCCGCGGTGACAACGGCACCTTCGGTACAAGTGCCCACCATGGCAAAATAAGGCTTTTCGGAATAGCTGTTATAAAGTACCTTGATATTGTTGGGTGTTTTGTCGCCGCCTTGGGAGGATTCGGAAGATTCTTCTTCGTGGATGCTTTCTACTTCGGATTGAGCTTCCGATGACTCATTTTGCGTGCGAGAAGATTCTTCCGCTGTGTTGTTAGCACAAGCGGTGAGAAGCATAGAAGCTGTGATCAAAAGCAAAAGAAGGGAATACAGGATCTTTTTCATAAGACGCTCCAACATTTATTTCATATTGCCGAGATCGGCGGAGGTGATGATATTTTCCACATTGTAAACGATGAGCAATGCATCGGCGGAATAAGTTTCAATTGCGGCGGAAAGATTGGTGTTGGTGCGCAAATTCAACGCAACAATATCAAACTCTCTTGCGAGGAATGGGATCAGGCAGTTTGCAAAGGAATCTTTGGCGATAAGCAAAGTGTCCCGCTCTTCGCCGTTTTTTCGAATTTCTGTGACGTTGTGTGTTCCGTCCAGGAAAACGGAATATTTGTCGGCAACGTCCAGATAGGAGCGAGCGTAAAAGCCGTCCAGAGCTATTCCGTCCACCGTGACGGCATAGCTTTCATCGTCGGAGAGGTGCCAAAGCTCCAGTACGTCCTTTTCATAGAAAGGGAAATTCGCTTTTGCCGCAGTGGTGCCGGAGAAGTTTTCTACGCATTCGATCCGGAAGTTGCTTGCGGGAATGATTTTGTCTTCCCTGCCGAATTCCTTCATGATCTCACAGTAAACGTAGTAGGCGCCGAGGGTTGTCCAATGGTGGTCTGTTTTGTACGTCACGTATTCCCCGCTGTCAAAACGATTGCGGAGGATGGATAGAGAGTCGATGTAACCGCAATCTTCGGAAAGAAGGGCGCTCATTGCTTCAAAGACGGCGTCCCCGTCGGGTCTGTCGTAAGCAAAGGAATTGTCGCAGACGTCGATGGTTCTGCCGGGAAGCACGGTGGCCATGGGGATCTTCACGGTCTTTGAAAATTGGTCCAATACGTTCAGCTGCGCCTTGACGGTATCCAAATAGATGCGATCGGTATTATCGGTGATCAACATACGGGATTGGTAGGCGTTGAAATCTTTGACGGCTAATTGGTTATAGGAATACAGAACGCCGTTATTTTCCCCTTTGCCAAGAAGCAGCTCTGTACTCGCCTGAAGATTAACGAAAGCATTGCGGAATGGGAATTGATCCGCAAAGTAAACGTTCAGATCGGAAGCAAATTCGCCGGAGAAAAAGGTATCCTCGTTAAAAGTGGGAAAGGAAGCCAGGTTACGGTTTTCTTGTTGGGAAAACGCAGTATCGGGAATCAGAACGAAAAGGATGGACAGAGAAAATAATATCCCGCAGAACAGAACCACGGTTGTGTATTCAGAAAATTTTTTCATGATGTGGCCTCCTTTCTTTAGAAAATATAATACAGGAAGGGTGAGAAGGTATCGTTGACCATGAAAGCGATGCTCAAAAGTAGCAAGATTGCAATGACGAAAGGAGAAAGGGCTTCCGCGGCGGAGAATCTTCTTTTCAACCATTCTACCATCTTTTTTGGATACGGCGTACAGGCAAAAGCGCAAATAATCAAGAACGGCAACCATCTCAGAAGGATATACAGGATTCCTGAGCTTCCCCAAACTGCGCCGACGCCGAACATTTGCATAGCGGAGGATGCGATTTCTGATAAGTCGCTATGAAAGAAGATGGTCCAGCCGAATGCGATAACGAGCAAGGAATATAGGTGCGCGACGGGCTTGCATTTTTCCAGCCACTTGCGTAGGAAGGCTTTTTCCAGAACCAGGAACACCCAGAAGTAAACACCCCAAAGAATGTAGTTCCAGTCAGCGCCGTGCCAAAAGCCTGTTAAGAACCAAACCACGGCGAGGTTAAAGAAACTGCGAAGCTTACCGACGCGGTTGCCGCCCAGGGGAATGTAGATGTAATCTCTGAACCAAGTGGAAAGCGTAATATGCCATCGACGCCAAAAATCCGTGATGGTTCTTGCAATGTAGGGATAGTTAAAGTTCTCGGTAAACTCAAAGCCGAGCATTCTGCCAAGGCCGATGAAGTCGGAGGGCCAAGCGGTCTTAGG
>JAZNPH010000087.1:0-2070 GCA_045589515.1 Eubacteriales bacterium
GGAACAGCTTGGCGGCGGCAACGGCGAGCTGAAGGCGGCAATGCAATATAAGTCCCAAAGTTTTCGTATCACAGACCCCGTGATCAAGGACCTGTTCCTTGACATTGCGGCAGAGGAGCTGGGGCACATGGAGATGGTGGCACAGACCATCAACCTCTTAAACGGTCACGACGTGGATGCTACGAAAGTACCCTGCGGCGAGATCCAATCCCATGTTCTGCTTGGCCTTAATCCCGGTCTTATCAACGCTTCGGGTTATTCCTGGACGGCGGATTACGTTACGGTTACGGGGGATCTGTGCGCCGACCTGCTCAGCAACATCGCATCCGAACAGCGCGCAAAGGTGGTTTACGAATACCTTTACCGCCAGATCGATGACAAAAAGGTGCGTGAGACCATTGATTTTCTCCTAAATCGCGAGGAAGCGCACAATCAAATGTTCCGCGATGCCTTTAACAAGGTGCAAAACTCCGGCTCCAATCGCGATTTCGGCACCACCAAAGCCGCAAAGATGTATTTCTCCATGTCGGACCCCGGTCCCAACGCATTTGCCACGGGTGATACAAAATCTGTTTCCTTTGAATAATACCGTAAAAGTCGCTGAGAAATCGAAAGATTTCCCGGCGGCTTTGTTTTGGCATGCTGTAATCAGTGCCTGTATCCTGCACCTGCCGAGTGTTTATAATGACTTTGCCCGTTATGGACGCTTGTTTTTTGCACGTACCGGAGTCTTTTGCTTGACATTGGGAGGAGAATCCGCTAATATATTTTTAGCATTTGAAAAATACAGAATTTGCTTGTTCGCGGCGCTATATCTCAAATATAGCGAGCTCTATAGGGAGGATAATGATATGACTTCAAAGGAAAGATTACTCGCCGCATTAAACCACAAGGAGGGCGACAGAACGCCTGTGGATTTCGGAGGCACAACGGTTACGGGGATGCATTATTCCTGCGTTGCCGCTTTGAGAGACTATTACGGACTTGAAAAGCGTACAATCAAGGTATATGAGCCGTATCAGATGCTGGGCTTGATCGAAGAGGATTTGAAGGCGGCGCTCGGGCTTGACGTAGAGGGTGTTGGCGGAAGAAGAAATATGTTCGGCATTCCCAACGAAAACTGGAAGGAATGGAAACAGGATAACGGTGACGTGGTTTTGGTTGCGGGGGATTTCAACGTAACCGATGACGAAGAAGGCAATCACTATATCCATCCCCTGGGTGACCGAAGTGTTGCACCCAGCGGGAAGATGCCTAAGGGTGGATTGTATTTTGACGCAGTATCAAGACAGGTTCCCTTTGACGATATTGATGATCTGGATCCCGAAGATAACCTGGAAGAGTTTACCTATACGACCGATGAAGTTCTGGATGAATTCACCGAGGATCTTTCTGCTGCCGCAAAAACCGGAAGAGGGGTAGCGGTAAGCTTCGGCGGTACGGCACTGGGCGATATCGCTCTCGTTCCGGGGCTGAACCTGAAAAATCCCAAGGGTGTCAGAGACGTTGCCGAATGGTATATGGCGACCGCAACCGCGCCCGAATACGTCAAATACATATTCGACAAGCAGACCGATATTGCGCTCGAAAACTTGAAAAGACTGAACGAAAAAGCCGGCGATAAGATCGACGTGGCATTCGTCTGCGGAACCGACTTCGGAACACAGATTTCAACCTTCTGTTCGGCCGATACCTTCCGCAATCTCTACATGCCATACTATAAGAAGGTCAACAACTGGATTCACGAAAATACCAATTGGAAAACCTTCAAGCACAGCTGTGGTGCGGTGGAACCCTTTATTTCACTCTTCATTGAAGCGGGATTTGATATTTTGAATCCGGTACAGTGCTCGGCTGTGGGTATGGACCCGAAGCTTGTGAAGGAGAAGTACGGAAAGAACATCGTATTCTGGGGCGGCGGCATTGATACACAACATCTTCTCCCCTTTGGTAAGCCGGAAGACGTCAAAAACCAGATCAAAGAGCGTCTGGAAATCTTCTCCAAGGACGGCGGTTACGTATTCAACGCCATCCACAACGTCCAGGCAGGCACCCCCACCGAAAACCTCG
>JAZNPH010000088.1:0-7095 GCA_045589515.1 Eubacteriales bacterium
CGCAGTCGACGCTGACACCACCATTGAGATCTTCTTCAAGATCAAGAGCTACACCGTCACCTTCGTGGACTACGACGGAACGGAACTGAAAAAGGAGACGGTTGAGCACGGTGCTCAGGCAACGGCTCCCGCCGATCCTACGAGAGAGCATTACGTGTTCACCGGATGGGATACCAGCTTTAGCGATATCACCACCAACGTGACCATCCGTGCAACCTATAAACCTGCGGAATACACTGTGCGGTTCCTCGGTTGGGACGGTTCGCTTCTCAAGACCGAGACCGTAACCTATAATGCAAACGCAACAGCACCAGAAGCTCCCGAAAGAGAAGGTTATAACTTCAGTCACTGGAGCCACAGTTTCACCAACGTTAGCGGCAATCTTGAAGTAACGGCTGTTTACGAGAAGAAGGAATACACCGTAACCTTTGTGGATTCCGATGACAGCGTTCTTAGCACCCAGACCGTCAAGCACGGCGAGGCAGCGACGGCTCCTGCAGCACCCACCAAGGAAGGCTACACCTTCGTGGGGTGGGATAATACGAATTACGGGAACGTCACTCAGGCTATGACCATCAAGGCAATGTACGTGGAAGGTGCCGGCGTGACCTACACCGTAACCGCAAGGGCGCTCGGCACGACAGGCGCGGTTTCTCCCGCAGGCGTGTCTACCGTTCAGGAAAACGGTTCGCTGACCTTGAACTTTACCCCCGACGAGCTTTCCAAGATCGTCAAGGTCATCGTTGACGGCGTGGAAATTGATGTTTGCAACACCTATACCTTTGCAAACATTACCGCAAACCACACCATCGACGTTTACTTCGCACCTACTGCTGTCATCAACGTAGGCAACACCGATTCCACTCAGGGTACTGCATCCGGTCACTATGACCTGATCGGTGACAACGTGGTATACGTCCTTGAGGTAACGCCTGCGGACGGTTACGAGCTGGACGGCATCTACGTTGACGGCGAGAAAGTGGAACTGGAAGTTCTCGACGGCGATTATATCATCCGTGATCTTTCCGACGATATGGATTTCGATATTCGCTTCAAGCCCATCAATAACGGCGATGGCGACGGTGGAAATGACAATGACGGAGGAAATACCGGAGACGGTGGCAACACTGGTGATGGTGGAAACGGTAACAACAATACCGGCGATAATAACACCGACAATCCTCAGACCGGTGATAACAGACACTTGGCTTTGTGGTTTGTGCTGATGGCACTCTCCGCACTGAGCGTGGTGTTCACCGTGAAGAAGAGAAAAGCAATGAATTAAAAATTCCGTACACGGGCGGCAGATTTCGGTCTGCCGTCCGTTTGCATATCTGAAACTTTTTTGTGAAATAATAGAATTAGCTAATTGAACCCGTTGACAAAATCGCTAAAATGGTATATACTAATAATGGCTAAAGTAGATAGCCGAGAAGGAGGCGAAATCAATGACAACAGCAACCGCAACTGAGGTTCAGAACAATTTCGGAAAATTTTTAAGAATGGTTCAAGAAGGGCAAGAAATCGTTATTATGAAGAACGGCTCCGAGGTCGCACGGCTGATCTCCAAGGGTCAAACGGTGTCATTCCTTTCGGATAGTCTTGTGGGTGTTCTTTCTTCTGACGTAGATGAAAAGAAAGCACGGACAGAAAGGATGGCAAGGTATGAAGATACTAATTGATATCAACGTCATTCTGGATGTACTTTGTAACCGCACAGACTTTGTTGAGGATTCCCTAAAGGTGTTCAAATACTGCGAAGCAAATCAGATCACGGGCTGTATCTCTGCATTGTCCGTTCCCAATATCGTGTATATTATGCGCAAGGAATTGGACGGCGAACGGATCAAGGAGATACTGACCACGCTCACGTCGCTTTTTACCGTGGTGGATTTGCGAGAGGCAGATTTGCTGAAGGCTGCAGATTTGGACTTTACCGCTTATGAGGATGCTTTACAATCGGTCTGCGCATCAAGAGCAAAGGCAAACTATATTGTGACGAGAAATATCAAGGACTTCAAGAACAGTACCGTTCCGGCAATCAAGCCCTCCGAGCTGTTTGAAAGGATCTGAACCCGACCGCCGAGCAATCGGCGGTCATTTTTTGCGGTACGACAGCACCTACGACACCGAACGGATACCTTGCAGAAAATACAGCAAATGTATGACAGACAGATGCTGTCGGAGGGAGTGTTCCAACAAAAACTGTCCAGTTTTTGGGGTGCATAGACCCCGGAATGTGGACAGCTTAAGGGGGAAATTGTGGGGGGAAATTGCCCGCTTAAAGCACAACGGCAAAAACGAACCTTTTTATATGGCCTTGGATAACATGGAATCTTTTTTGGTTATCCAAAATCCCGAGGTTATTTCGTTGCTTGAACAGATGCCAATCATCCAAGAAAAGCTCCGGCACATTTTATAAGCAACCTGACAACCGTAAGCGCCGGTGTGCAACCGCCGCTTCTCACCCTGCATCATTTTCACTCTTGCTGAGCCAACCGTCTTCTATTTAAGTGGCGCATCATAAGGAGAGCGCGCAAATCAAAAGTGCCAAAACTCGAACCACCCTCTCGGCCATATTTAGAACACACTACTTCCGAGAATCCCGCAAAAAAGCGGCCAACCATATTGAAAAATCGTCAAATTTGTATTATAATGTGAGATGTATAGGTTTCATCACATTAGAATCAAGTATATATCAAAACGGATACACCTATTGATTCATACTGCATCGTTAAAACACTATTCATTACCGCGGAAGAAAGCATGGCAACTCCGGATACCAAGTATGGAGTTTGGAAAAACTTTTGGATTTATTGACAATTGTTTTTTTGTTGAGGAATCAAACATGGTTCAAAAATCATTTAAGCAAATATCAGACGAGATTTTTTTGGCCTACGGTTTCAAAAAGCATGGAAAAATGTACGTAATGGAACTGCAAGAGATAACCCTCGTGGTCAATTACAGAACTTGCAGAGGCATTCGTTCCTTTGATTATTATTACTTCATCAATGCTTTGTATGATGAATCCGTACCATTCGCAAAAAAATATGACAGTGCCATAGAAATCCACATGGAGCATTCTCCTTCGCTCAAAGGATACCATTCGTACCATCTGGCGTTTGAAGAATACACCGAAGAGGACTACCGACAATTGCTGACAGAACTGCTACATGTCTATTTTGATCCATATAGAAAAAATGCTCTGAAGCATCTCAAAGAAAATGCCCTTTGTTTGGGATTGCGTGAAAAGGGACAGAAACACCTTGGCATATATGAAGAAACGCAAAAGCGTGTTACCGAAAATAGGCAGAAGCAAAAAGAAGCAGAAAAAGAACGCGAAGAACGTATCAGAGCCGAGGCTTGTCCCGAAGAGCATATTCCCGTTGTAAAGATTAACGGCAAAACCGTAACGGTATCCGTTGGTGCAATTCCTCATTGCATGGAAGAAGACCACCGTATTTCCGCGATAGGTCTTCAAACCGATAAAGGGTTCCATTCCATGCGCCTTTCAACGGGAGAACTGCCTGTCGTCTCATTCGATTTAGCGGACCAAGAAACCCCTATACAAGCAATGGCTTATTGCAACGTACACGGCATGTGGAAGCTAAACATCTGATTCCGCCGAAACGCATCGCGTTGGCGTACATTACACCGACGCAGGGTGCCCAAAGCTGACCCATCAGCCGGGCAAATGCGGGGTGAACGAAATCAAAAGTGCCAAAACTCGAACCACCCTCTCGGTCATATATTGAGGACACATATACATCTAAATGGAAAGGTCTTAAAAGCATGAAATTCTATTCCTGTCTCAGCAAAGATTTTTATTGGACTTATTTTCATCTCCCACGAATTTTAAGTGTTAGCCTAGCTTTCATTTCTCTTGGAATGATTGTTTGGCATGCAACTGATTGGAGGGACTCATCTTTGCCGTTAGTGATATGTTTTTTGTGCCTTCTGGGAGTAAGCGCATTTTGCTTTCGACCCACGCACGGAAAATGGTACGGAAAAAAGATCGCATTTGAAAACGGCCAGATAAGTATATATACGCACAAAAAGAAGTTTTTAAAAATTATTCATACAGACGAATATATGCTGATAAAGAAAACAATTTGTTTTCCTTATTATCGTTCGGGAATCATCGAGAGAGACTGTTTGGTTTTATACCGTGATCCGAATGTCTTTGAAAAGAACCCCAGACTCTTTATAACAGCCCTGCACAAATCAGAAGACACTTTTGTCATTCAGAATCCCGAAGCGATTTCTTTGCTTGAGCAGATTTTCGCGGAAGAAAAGAAATAAGCGATCATTTTATAATCACCGTATCAAACGAAAGAACCGGTGTGCAACCGCCGCTTCTCACCCTGCATCATTTTCACTCTCGCTGAGCCAACCGTCTTCTATTTAAGTGGCGCATCATAAGGAGAGCGCGCAAATCAAAAGTGCCAAAACTCGAACCACCTCTCTCGGCCATAGCCAGAATATTCCTTGCTACGTTGTAGACGGGACACCCTATGATCGTGCAACAGAAGATCATACCTGGAACCGTGTTTACTATGACGGTTGCTGGTGGGATCCGGACGTAACAAATGACATCACAAGCACGGCCAGCTGAAAAAGTCTTTACGGCTTCCGTGAACTAACAAGTGCCTATGCCTCCGACAAGGATTTTTACATAACGAATATCGAAAATTGCTTTCACGACTATTATACTGACATTGAGATCTCCCACGCCGCATCAAAGGTTCATCCAAAATCCGCCATTCAAATTCGCAACCGTGAAATGGTAGAGCGCGCCGATTTGATTATCTGCTATATCGAGCACGAAAAGGGCGGTGCCTGGCAGACGGTAGATTATGCAATGAAGCAATGCAAGGCTGTAATAAACCTTTCCGATGAGCACGAAAACAATTCCAAACTTTTTGAGAAAAGTGAAGAAAACCATTGAAAGATATGCGCTTTTGTGATATAATATATGTTAAATAGTCATTTGCTGAAAAGGGGGGCGCAATTTGAAATGACGGCGTTGTACAAAGCCCTGATAGATAGACAGAATAACGGCACCCATTTTTGCCCTGCACCCTTATTTAGATCTCAAAAGCCATCTGAGAGATATGGTTTACCATACCTCTTTGGTGGCGTTGCTTTTTTGTTATCAGATAATGAAAAGAGGTGTATTCTGTGACGGAGAAAGAGTTGAAAAAACTGAATCGCTATCAGCTTTTGGAACTGCTTATTATTCAAACAGAACGTGCTGACAAATTACAAGCAGCCTTAGAGGAAGCAGAGCGGCGTTTAAATGATCAGGAGATTAACATTTCTACCTTGGGTTCAATTGCAGAGGCCTCTTTGCAATTGCGTGGCGTTTTTCAGGCGGCACAAGATGCAGCAGATACGTATATCAATGCTGCAAAGAAACGTGCCGCAGAAATAGAGGAAGAAGCATATAAGAAAAGTTCCGCAATTATCACCCAAGCTTTGGAAGAGGCAAGCCGCATTAAAGGTGAATGATAACGTATGAAGAAATACATAGGAAAACACAGCAAGCAGGGGCTTCCGCCAATTGATGCTCTGCAAAAAGAATTAAAACGTGAACGGTATAAGCGTCGCTTCCGCAAATTGCTTAAAAGCACAGTAAATGCGTTGATCGTTGTTGCTGCGGTTGCTGCACTGGTTGCGACCTTGATTCTGCCGGTTCTGCAAATAGCCGGTACCAGTATGGAACCAAATCTGAACGATGGAGACATTGTTCTGCTGGTGAAAAAGAAGAATTTGCAAACAGGTGATCTTTGCGCCTTTTATTACTCGAATAAAATTCTGGTTAAGCGGGTCATTGCCACCCCGGGAGATTATATCTGGATCGAATCCGACGGTACAGTTTTTCTGAACGGCAACCCGTTGGACGAGCCGTACATTAGCGAAAAGGCTTTGGGAGAATGCGATGTTGCGTTCCCCTACCAAGTGCCGGAAAACTGTTATTTTGTGATGGGCGATAAAAGAGATACCTCAATTGATAGTCGCAGCAGTGTGATCGGTTGTATTCCCGAGGATCAAATTGTAGGCAAGATTTTTTGCAAATTCTGGCCTTTATCAGAATTTGCGTTCATAGATTAACACCCAATAAAGCGATTGGAAAGGAGGTGTGATCTTGCCAGAGTGTGAAGAGAAACTTATAGAACAACTGAATATAATCAATCGGGATCGACATAATCTCAGGCAGATCATCCCGACCCTTTCTTTGATCGTTATTTTGATCGTCTTTTGGAGTTTGAAACTCACCGGCATCGGTATAGCAGGAGAAGCGTTCTGCGGAAAGGAAGAACACATCCACAGCGAAGAATGTGTCAACTGCACCATAGAAGAACATATACATACAGCCGATTGCTACAGTGATATAAACGCCGATTTGGAAACAAGTGACGACTGGGAAGCAACATTGGCTGACATGGCGCGGGGGCCTACCACAAAAGCCAATGTGGTTTTAGTGGCCCAATCTCAGTTGGGATATACCGAAAGCACCTTGAATTTCCAGGTGGATACGAACGGTGTTCGGCGCGGTATTACACGATACGGACAATGGTATGGTAACCCTTACGGTGATTGGTCGGCCATGTTCGTTTCCTTCTGCCTGGAATATGCAGGCGCAAAGGATTTGCCGATGAATGCCGGACCGGAGTCCATGCGTTTGGAATGGCATTCAGAGGGACTGTACAAAACCACTCAGGATCTTTTACCGGAAATCGGCAACATTGTCTTTCTTCGCAAGGGAGAAACAGAAAATTCCGGTGCCAACGCAGTCGCCATTATAGTTGATGTAGATGATACCTACATTACCGTCATTGAAGGTGATTTAGACAACGCTGTTGCCCAAACGCAATATCTCCTTGACGATCCCGCTATTATGGGTTATGGCCTCGTTACAGAAGCAGATAGTATTACGGTGTTGGACGAGCCATCCGTAGTAGCAACAGATTATACGATTTGGTTGGATGGCACTGACGGAGGCCTTGCTTTCCTGACAGGGTCGCCTAACACCGCTTATACTGTCCAGGGTGGCAGTGTTTTGAAGTTACCTACGGAGTGGACCTCTCCCAG
>JAZNPH010000089.1:0-6944 GCA_045589515.1 Eubacteriales bacterium
GTACGGAACAGGGGTACACGACTTATACTTGCCGTTGCGGAGACTCTTACGTATCGGACCACACCGATGCCAAGGGTCACAGCTTTGGGGAATGGTACACGGTAACCGATCCTACTTGCACCGCAGACGGTGAACAATGCAGAGATTGCGCAGACTGCGACGTTTCCGAAACCCAAACCATCGCGGCAACAGGACACAAGTACGATGCAACCGTAACAGAACCTACCTGCACGGAGCAGGGCTTTACCACTTACACTTGCCATTGCGGGGACAGCTACGTAAGCGATTACGTAGATCCTGTAGGTCATGCATGGAGTGAGTGGTACGACGTAGCTCCCGGCAAGGAAGAGCGCGTTTGCGGCACTTGCAGCGAGACGGAAATCCGTGACAAGATTCCCGATTACGACGTGAACGGAAACGGGATCATTGAGCAAGCCGACATCACGATGCTCATGTCCGTTCTGGTGGGCAACACCGAGACGGACGTGGTGTTCGACTTCGACTTTGACGGCGAGTTGACCATCTACGACTGCGTACTGCTGATGCAACAGCTTTCCTAAAATCACAAAAACGCACTTGCTTTGAAAGCGGGTGCGTTTTTTCTTCCGTGATTTTCGCCAAAAATGAAGTGCGCTCTTTAGAACAAACGCAGATTGACAGGCAGGGCGTGAAGCGGTATAATGTTTTATATAAAAATCCCCATTTTTGGGGGAAATCTTGAAAAGGAATGGCCATAACTATGACATCCAAAAGAACATTTGCACTTCTTCTCTGCTTGCTGATGCTTGCCTGTCCCCTGTTTGCCGCCTGCGGCGCTCAGGAAAGCACCGCAGATACCTCCTCTGCCGCCGCAACAAGCACCGACGGCACCGAGAGCAAGGGGGAATCCGGCAGCACAAGCTCCAAGTATCTGGACGAAAACGGCATGTACACCCTTGAAAACATGAACATGCCCCAGTTTAATTTCACCGAAACCACCTTCACCGTCTGCGTGTACAGCGACGCTGTGCAGACCACCTATCATTCCGAAGAGATCGAACCCATCGCCACCACCGATGATGCTTTGAGAAAGGGCGTCCTCGACCGCAACGGGCTCATCGAGGAGCAATACGGCGTTACCGTCAAGGCGTTTGCGGTAGACAACGTGGTGGAGACCTTGCAGCAAGACCTTTCCGCCGGTGCCGCCACCTACGACGCGGCAATGCCCTTTATGGGAAGCGCGGCATCCCTTGCCCAGGAAGGCAGCTTCTATAACCTGTACGACTTTGCCGATTACATCCACCTGGATGCCCCCTGGTGGGATCAGGAGGCCCACAAAAACCTGTCCTTGGCAGGTAAGCTGTATTTCACCACCGGTGATATCTCCATCATGCAGAAGATCGTTTCCTCCTGCATCCTGTTCAACAAAGAGCTCTACGACGAGATCTGCTTTGAAACCTACGGCGATCTGTACCAGATGGTACGGGACGGCAAGTGGACCTTTGACACCATGCACGAAATGGGCCGTATGGCCACCATGGAGAAGGACGGCGTCAGCGGCATGTCCTACAACGACCAGTGGGGTATGGTGGGCACCAACTCCATCGGCGGCATGTACATTGCCTCCGGCAACAAGCTGATCGTCAAGGACAACTACGACATACCCCAGATCGCCCTGGGTGCTACCGAATCCACCATTCGGTACGCCGAAAAGGTGCTGGAGGTCTATCAGGATGATTCCTGGTTTATCAACACCCAGAAGATCGAAAAGCAATGGACCGAGCGTAACGTTTGGGAGGCGGCAATGGGCGCCTTCGGCAACAAGCGTTCCTTGTTCTGCGGCTCCGCCTTCTCTGCATTGAAGAAGCTCCGCGCCTACGACGTGGACAGCATCTACGGCATCGTTCCCCTTCCCAAGGCCACAGTGGATCAGGACAAATACTACACCCCTGCCAGCGTTTCCATGGCTTACGGTATTTGTATCCCCGTCAACGTGCCCGACGCCAACTTCTCCGCGTATATGATCGAGGCCCTGGCCTGCGGCGGAAAGAACTTCGTGACCCCCGCGTACTACGAGGTAGCCCTCAAGTCCCGTGCCGCAAAGGACGACGGTTCCGAGGAAATGCTGGATCTGATCTTCGGCAACGTGGTCTACGACCTTGGTTCTATGTATAACTTCGGCGGCATCGATATCTTCGGCGATCTGATCTCCAACAACTCCACAGCCGTAGCATCCACCCTGGAGGCCATCAAGCCCAACGTCCAGGCGGCCATCGATGCATACGTCATGGCGTACGATCTGAACGGATAAAGCAACAAAAAAGAGCCTTTTCGCAAGGCTCTTTTTGATTTGTCGTTTTTTACCGCACTGCTTTTTTCAGCGGCCCTGCGGCAATAAAGGCCAGAACGCAATCCATGAAAAACAGCAGGCAGGTCCCGCCCCAGCCGGAGGTGAGCACCCCTATCAGAGAAGACTCCGTCTTCACCACGTACCATAGGATCCCCATGCCGAAATACAGAAGGAATGCCACCCCTAACCCAATGAGGGCAGAGATCTTGGGACGCTTCCGCAACCCTTTGATCAAAGCGGAGATCACCAAGGCGCACAGCAACAGCGCCAGCAAAAAGCCTCCCCGAGCGCCCAGAAGCGCGTCCATCCCTCTCCCGCCGCCGGGATAGATGGGCAGCCAAAGCCCCGCCAAAAGATAGGCTCCTACGGAAAGGACGGCGAACAAGGGCTCCAAGGATACCCCCGCCAGCAACACAACCAGCACCGCCGCAGAAAGCCCTGCGTACTGATAAGGCCCTAAAATCCCCATGGCAAAGGCGAAGGCCAAGGCCGAGCAAAGAGCACGGGTCGTTTTATTCTTCATAACGGATAACCTCCCGTTTGTGTTTTCATAAGAGGATTATACCTTTTTTGCAGAAAAATGTCAAGTTCATCTTGCGGAATCTTTTCCTTTGTGATAAAATCAAAGCAGAAACCAAGAAAAGCGAGGAAGAAACACCTATGATCACATGGAATCGGGGCTGTAACACCCAAGCCCTCCTGCAATACATCAAGGACAACACCGCCGATGGTGTGAATTTGCGCGCCTTCAAGCTGTACCGCAAGGGGCTGGAGGTCTCCGCCGTGTTCCCGCCCCACAAGGCTGAGGACGCCATGCACCTCTATTCCCTTTCCAAGTCCTTCACCTCCCTGGCCGTGGGTATCGCCAGAGATATGGGACTGCTGGACGTGACGGAACGGATGATCGACATCTTCCCGGAGTGCGCCCCCGAGGAGATCTCTGAAAATCTTGCCGCCATGACGCTGGGAAACGTGCTTTCCATGCAGTCGGGACACGCCGTCTGCCATCTGGATAAAATGCGGTTTTCTTCCAACGCGGTAAAGACCTTCCTTGCCATGCCCGTGGTGCACAAGCCCGGCACCACCTTCGTTTACTCCACAGGCGGCACCTGTGTTTGCGGTGCGGCGGTGGAAAAGCGCAGCGGCATGAAGCTGAACGATTTTATGGAGAAGCATCTGTTCTCCAAGCTGGGGATCCAAAAGCCCCAAGTCCTCACCCTTGCCGACGGCACCCATACGGGAGGCATCGGCATCTTCCTGCCCATCGATGCTCTGTTCCGTATGGGAATGCTGATGAAGAACAAGGGCGTATATAACGGCGTGCGCGTGGTCAGCGAGGAATGGTGCGACATGGCGGTTCAGCCCATCGCTGACAACAGCAGTAACGGCACACCCGATTGGGTGGCAGGCTACGGCTACCAGTTCTGGGTGAACCACAGAGGCGGCTTCCGCGGAGACGGGGCATACGGCCAGCTTTGTATCATCCTCCCCGAGGAGGATACCGTCTTTGCCCTCCAGGCGGAGGCGGGAAATATGCAGATCGAGGTAGACCGCATCTACGCTCTGCTGGACGCTATTGAGCCCGAGGATCTTTCCGCAGAGGAGGCCTTGCTCTCCGAGGTGGAGCACCACTACGACACCCTGCCCGCAGAGGGTGAGGTGCACAAGTCCTACGAATTCGTTGTCACGGACAACGGCATCCTTGCCGCCAAGCTGGATACGGAAAACGACCTCCTCCGCCTGCGGTTTGAGACCCAATACGGCGTGCAGACCATTCTGGCGGGGAACGGCAAGTGGGTGGATTGCGCCCCCATGCTGAGATACTGCAACCCCTCCATCAACAGCCTTGACCCCCATTACGGATGGATCGAAGAACTGCATCTCCGCTGTGCTTATGAGACATGCGGAGACGTGGTGAAGGTAATCTGCAAGCATCCCGACACTCCCCATACCCAGGTGTTCTCCTTCGAACAGGACGCTCTGCGTATTTCCGCAAACTACGGCGATCTCCGCGTCCGTGAGATCGCATACAAATAATGGCGCTGCTACTCTCCCCTGCGGGAAGTTTTGACGCCCTGCGTGCCGCCATCGACGGCGGTGCCGACGAGGTGTACCTGGGGGGTATGCAGTTCAACGCCCGTGCGGGGGCGAAGAATTTTGACGAAAAACAATTGCAGCAGGCAGGCAAGCTCTGCAGAGAACATAACGTCCACCTCCTCATCACGCTGAACACTTTGATCCGCGACAAAGAGTTTGAAGACGTTCTGCAATACGTGGAGTTTTTGCAAAAGGAAGTCCGCCCCCACGCCTACATCGTTCAGGATTTGGGGCTTGCAAAAGCGTTGAAGGAACGCTTCCCCGAGGCAGTCCTCCACGCCAGCACCCAATTGCGCCAGCACGCCTCCCACGGAGGCAAGCTTTTGAAGGATCTGGGCTTTTCCAGAGTGGTGTTGGCGCGGGAGATGGCAAAAGAAGATATCGCTTCCTTCGTGCAAAACAGCGGGGTGGAAAGCGAGGTCTTTGTCCACGGTGCCCTATGCGTTTGCGAAAGCGGAGGCTGTCTCATGTCCTCCATGATCGGCAGACGAAGCGGCAACCGAGGGGAATGCGCCCAACCCTGCCGTCTGCCCTACAAGGGGAAGAGCCCCTATCCCCTGTCCCTGAAAGATAACTGCCTGGCGCCTTATTTGACCGAACTGAACGAAATGGGAGTCACCGCCTTGAAGATCGAGGGGCGAATGAAGGCGCCCGATTACGTCTACGCCGTGACCAGCGTATACCGCCGTCTGCTGGACGAAGGTCGTGTTCCCACGGAGGCGGAGCTGAAGCGGCTGGAAAACGCCTTCTCCCGCAGTGGGTTCACCGCAGGGTACTACACCAAGCAGGTGGATCCCCGTATGTTCGGCATCCGCAGAGAAGAGGACAAGAAAAACACCGCCAAGGTGCAAAATACTCCTCGTCTGCCCCTGCCCTACGTAAGACAAAAAACGGAGGAAGCGCCCCTGCCCATGGTATTGCCGGAAAAGGATGCTTCCCGCCTGTTCTCTCCCAAGGAGCAGTTGGGCTACGTGGCGCGGTTTGAAGGCGAGATCCCAAGAGATCTCTCCCCCTTTGCCGACGCCGCCCGCATCGATATTCCCCTTTGGCGGTTGGAGGAAGCCGACATCAAGGGGTTGGAAGACAAGATCAGCGTGATTCTGCCCAGGGTCACCTTCGACCGCGAGGAAGGGCAGATCAAAAAGCTTTTGGAAAAAGCTTACGAAAAAGGCGTCCGCCACGCCACTGTCCCCAACCTTTCGGGATTGCATTTGGTGAAGGAGTTCTACCTCCACGGGGATTATCCTCTCAACGTGTTCAACAAGGAGACGGCAAAGCTGCTCACGGGCTATTCCTTCTCCTCCCTGTTCCTTTCCCCGGAAAGCGACCCCAAGGAGTTCGGCTTCTCCCCTTTGGCCTACGAGGCCTTGGGCTACGGCAGACTGCCTCTCATGCACACCGAGACCTGTATCATCCGCAACGTGAAGGGGGATTGCACCCACAGCCGCGGGCAATGCCACGCTTCCTTGGTGGATAGAACGGGAGCCTCCTTCCCTGTTCTTCGCGGAAACGGGCACAGAAATCTGATCTACAATTCCCTGCCCACCTACCGCTTGGATAAGCGCAAGGAGCTGAAAAAAAGCGGCGTGGGACTTCTGACCTTGCTGTTCACCACCGAAACGGAAGCGGAAATGGGTTCTATCGTTGAAGCCTACCGCAATTCCGCCTCGCCAAAGGGGAATTATACGAGAAGATAACAAGTCGGCGCGCGGAACCGAACCAAAACTCAATAAAAACGACTTGTCGTTTTTAACGTCGGCGGGATGAGGCAATGTACGATATAAGGTCATACGCCGTCTTGTTCATCCTCTGAGCATACCACCCCTTCGGGTTGGCCGCGCGGGATGGAACCAAATCTCAACAAAAACAGCTTGCTGTTTTTAACGTCGGCGAAACGATACCACGCATAAGCCGGAAGCCGTCCGCCGACTTGGTCATCCTGAGCAAGCGCGGATTCGAGTCGCTATGGCTTCATACAGACCACATCTCTGCGCGCGCCGAAGTTTTGCGGAGAAGGAAAGGTGCATATAGCGGCATAAATACACCTCGTTTTTTCGATCCGCATTGGCCGCATTGCACCGTTCGAAGCAAAACCGCCGTTAGGCGGGATCTACTAAGAGTTTGATGTACCCTTCCGAGGCTAAAGAACTGTTCCATCGCAAAGGATGTAAGTTCACCTATGTAGGGATAGATCAGACTCGTAGGAGACCCCTTCGGGGTGCTGTGCACCCCTTGGTTTTGCTCCATCCATCGTCGCGTTGCGACGACTACTTCCGCAAAACTTCGACTTTGCAGGCTTTATTTGTTGCCATTCAAGACACAAGAGACACCCACGCCTGCTCCGCTCAGGGTGACAGCAGGGGCGATTCACGAATCGCCCGCGTACAGATTCCATACAACACAAAACCCCGACGGATTCCGTCGGGGTCTTTCGTTATATGCTTCTCTTTGCCGCATCCACGGTGTGCTTCAACAACACCGAGGTGGTCACGGCGCCCACGCCGCCGGGGACGGGGGT
>JAZNPH010000090.1:0-71120 GCA_045589515.1 Eubacteriales bacterium
GTATCGATGAACACGTACTGATCCTCCCCCTTGGTGAGGATGCCCGTGATACGGTTGCGGGTGGTCTGAGGCTTGCGGGAGACGATGGCGACCTTCTCCCCCAACAGAGCGTTCAGCAGAGTGGACTTGCCCACGTTGGGCTTGCCCGTAATGGTGATGAATGCGGTTCTTGTCATATATTCGTTTCCTTATCTGTTATCGTTTGATGCCCAGGGCATCCAGAATCTCTCTTTGCTTGGCTTCCATTTCCTCACGCTCGTCCTCCGTCTCGTGGTCGTAACCCAGAAGATGCAATGCGGAATGGGCACACAGGAAACAAAGCTCTCTTTTAAAGGAATGTCCGTATTCCTCCGCCTGGCGGCGGGCGGTCTCCACGGAAAGGACGATGTTCCCCAGGGAGACGTACACCTCGGGCATGGAAAACTCCATCATGGGGAAGGACAGCACGTCGGTGGGACGGTCGATGCCCCGGAATTCCTTGTTGATGCCGTGGATCTCCTCGTCCCCGCAAAGGGTAAGCTCCACCTCGAAGCGGTGGCGGGGATACTGCTCCTCCACGCAGATGCGGATCACCTTCTTCATCAAGGGAAGGTAGGTGACGGGGATGGGGTACGCGGGGTCTTGTTCTACGTAAAAGCGGATCATAAAAGGGCTCCTTTACTCTCGGTCGTCCCGGGTGCGGGTCTCGTAGGCCTCGATGATCTTCTGTACCAGGGGATGGCGCACCACGTCCTTGCGGGAGAAGCGGAAGATCTCGATGTCCTTGATGTTCTGCAGGATCTGCACCGCCTCCACCAGGCCGCTCTTGCAATTGCGGGGAAGGTCGATCTGGGTGACGTCACCGGTGACCACGGCCTTGCTGTTGTTGCCAAGACGGGTTAAGAACATCTTCATCTGCTCGGGGGTGGTGTTCTGAGCCTCGTCCAAGATAATGAAGGCGTCGTCCAAGGTTCTGCCGCGCATGTACGCCAAAGGGCAGACCTCGATGATCCCTTTTTCCGCGTTGCGTGCGGCACCCTCTCCTCCAAGCAGCTCTCCGAGAGCGTCGTACAGGGGGCGGAGGTAGGGATCGATCTTACTCTGGAGATCCCCGGGCAGAAAGCCCAGCTTCTCCCCCGCCTCCACGGCGGGACGGGTAAGAATGATGCGGGAGACCTGCTTTTGCTTCAGGGCGGTAACGGCCATGGCAACGGCCAGGAAGGTCTTGCCCGTGCCGGCAGGACCGATACCGAAGACTAAGGTGTTCTTTTGAATAGCGTCCACGTATTTCCGCTGGCCAACGGTGCGGGCCTTTACCGGCTTGCCCTTGCTTGTGAGGCAGATACAATCGCTGTACAGAGCGTGAAGCTCGTCGGCGCGGTTCTCACGGATCATGGAGATCACATAGCGGACGGAATTTTCCTCCAGATTGCCGGAAATGGAAAACATACGGTAGAGCTGGGAGATGCAAGCGGCAGCCTGCTCCACCTCCGCTTGGGTGGAGCCCTGTACCTTCACACCGCCGTCTCTGCACAAAACGGTAACGGAAAAGGCGTCCTCAATGACGGTCAGGTTGGAGTCCAGGGTACCGTAAAGCCGTGACAGGAAGTCCACGGACAGTTCTTCAATGATCTTTTCGTACATAAATATCCTTATAAAATATAAAAAATCAAACTTTCACAAATGGAGTATATCATATTTTTTTACATTTGTCAAAGAAAACAGGAATTTTTCTTGACGAAATGAAAAATTTGTGGTATGCTATCAGCAGATAGTGCAGTTTGACTGCAAAAAACATTTTATGGAGGCTTCTTTTTATGAAGAAAACCAAGCGTTCCCTCTCCCTTGGCTTGCTTTTGGTCCTCATGCTCTCTCTGCTGATGACCGCTTGCAGCAATAGCGCACAAACCACTTCTACCCCTTCCTCCGACGTGGGCGGCACCACCTCTCAGGAAACCTCCCAGGAGGAGGAATTCGTCCTCTTCTCCAATCTTCCCGAAGTGGATTACACCGGCGAGACCTTCCGGGTTATCGTTGAGGGTGACCACATTACCACCTACATGTCCGTTGAATTCATGCCTCAGGAGTCCTCTTACGACACCCTGAAGAAGGCCGTAGCCGAACGTAACGACCTGATCACCGAGCAGTTCGGTGTGGAATTTGAGGAATACCGTACCACCTCCAGCACCGAGATGGTCTCTACCCTTACCACCAACGCCGTGGCCGGCACCAGCGAATACGACATGGTTATGCCTTACATGAGCGACGCAGCCACTCTGGCGCTTGAGGGTCACTTCTACGATCTGAACGACGATATGTTCGACGGTCTGATCCACCTGAATATGCCTTACTACGACCAGGGCTCCGTCCGCGACCTTTCCGTTGCAGGCAAGAGCTACTTCGTTACCGGCGACCTTTCCCTGCTGTCTCTGGCTTGTACCCACGCTATCATCTTCAACAAGAAAATGATCGACGAACGCGGTCTGGAGGATCCCTACCAGCTGGTTACCTCCGGCAAATGGACTCTGGACAAGATGGCGGAAATGTGCCGCGGCATCACCGCTGACAACGACGGCGAAACCGGCTGGGGTTACAAGGACACCTACGGCTTCCTGGTCAACGACAACTTCGTAAACAGCCTTTACATCGGCGCAGGCCAGCGCTTCACCACCAAGAACAACAACGACGAGCCTATCATCGCAGTTGGCGGCGAGGGTCCTGCACGCGTTTACGATAAGATCTACTCCTTCGTAACCGATACCACCGCAGTCTGCCAGTTCAGCGCTGCAAACAACGGCTACAACACCACCTCCTCCGCAGCAGGCAAGAACATCTGGGTTGCCGCTCTGGAATCCATCGCGGAGAATCGTGCACTGTTCCGTGCAATGGCCATCATCGATATCTTCGATCAGGGTGACTACGAATGCGACTTCGGCGTTCTCCCCGCTCCCAAGCTGGATGAGGCTCAGGACAACTACTACAACCGTGTTTCCACCGTTTACGCTACCTGCGTAGCCATCCCCAAGAACGTAAGAGATCCCGAGATGTCTGCCGTTATCACCGACGCTCTGATGCAGGCTTCCACCAATACCTCTAAGTACGCTTACTTCCAGACCATCATGCAGGATCGTAAGGTTCAGGATACCGAAAGCGAAGAGATGCTGCAGCTGATCTTTGACAGTCGTGTTTACGACCTGGCTTCCATCTATCACTGGGGCGGCTCCGGCGAAGGCGACCTGAACTCCATCTCCGGCTTCATGAACGCTATCGCAATCTCCGGCTCCAACACCTTCACCTCTCAGTGGCAGGCGATCGAAACCGCAGTTGCCAACGACATGAACGACACGTTGGACGCTTACTACAACAACGACTAAGGAGATCACCGTTATATGAAACGTCTTCTTGCGTTTGTTCTGGTCTTCCTGATGCTGGCAAGCCTTGCGGCTTGCTCCGAGGCAGGAGAGACCGTTTCCGGGACTTCTTCCGCCGCGGAATCCATTCCCGCAGAGTCCGAGGTTTCCGAGGAAGAAAAATTCGTGCTCTTCTCCAACCTGCCCGAGATCACCTTCGGCGGCGAAACGGTAAAGTTCCTGGTAGAGGGCGACTACATGGACACCTACAAGTCCGTGGAGGTCATGCCTCAGCCCAACTCTTACGAAACACTGAATTCCGCTATTTTGGATCGTAACAACCTGGTGGAAGAAAGATTTGACGTAAAGATCGAAGAATTCCGCACCTCCGCTTCCTCCGAAATGGCAAATACCATGCGCGAGAACGCTTCCGCAGGCACCAGCGAGTACGACATCGTAATGCCTTACGTTCCCGTTGCGGCCACCGCCGCTCAGCAGGGGTATTTCTACGACCTGAGAACGTTGGAGAATATCCATTGGGATATGCCTTATTACGATCAGGGCTGCGTGCAGGGCCTTTCCATCGGCGGCAAGAACTACTTCCTCACCGGTGATATGACTCTGCTGGCCTCTGACGTGACCCACGTTCTGCTGTTTAACAAGGACGTTGTGGTGGACTACAACCTGGAAAGCCCCTACGACCTGGTAAAAAGCGGCAAATGGACCATCGATAAGCTGGCGGAAATGGCCAAGAAGGTCACCGCAGATATCGACGGGCAGTCCGAGTGGACGCACAAGGATAGGTACGGTTTCCTGGTAAACCATAACTTCATCTCCAGTATGTTTATCGGCTCCGGCTTGCGTTTTACCGATAAAGACAACAACGACGAGCCCATCATTACCGTTTACTCCGAAAATGCCTCTAAGGTCTTCAACAAGATCTTTGATCTGGTCAACGACCCCACCGCCTGCGGTCAGATCGACAACAACGCAAGAGGCTTCGGTTCTACCGCCGTTGCAGACGGCAAGACCGTTTGGGTAGCGGCTACCGAGGCCATCGCCGACAAGCGTTGCCTGTTCCGCGCGGTTTCCCTGAACTCCATTCTGGCGCTGGGTGAATACGATTGCAACTTCGGCGTTCTGCCCACTCCCAAGTTTGAAGAGGCTCAGGAAAACTACTACTGCCGTGTTTCCACTATTTACGCTTCCTGTATCGCCATTCCCGTAAACGTGGAAGATGTGGAGATGTCCTCCGTTATCGCAGACGCGATGATGCAGGCTTCCACCGATACCGTGACCGAGGCTTACATCGAGGTCATCATGAAGGAGCGTAAGATCCAGGACGACGAGAGCGAAGCCATGATGGATCTGATCTTCGATTCCAGAACCTACGACTTCGGCACCGTGTTCAACTGGGGCGGCTCCGGCGAGTCCGATTCCAATTCCATCACCGGATTCATGAACAATATCGCATGGTCCGGCACCAACACCTTCGTCTCCAGCTGGGAGACCATTGCAAACGGTGTTGAGAAAGCCATGAACGACACCGTCGAGGTTTTCAAGAACTTAGACTGATCAAACGAAAAAGACCCATGGGTAACCGTGGGTCTTTTCCATTGAGAAAAAGGTTTTCACTTTTTTGCAAGCAAACGCCAAATTCGTGCACTATATGATCGAAAGGAGGTTTTCGTGATGCAGCGTCGTGAAGATCTGATCAAGGCTCTGGCAGAGGAATACGGGGAAAAGCTGTTCTATTTCTGTTTGAAAAAAACGGGTGACGGCTATGAAGCGGAGGACCTTTGCTCGGAGATCCTGCTGTGCGTTCTGGAGGCTTTGGGAAAAGGTACCGTTCCCGAGGACTTCCCCGCTTACGTCTGGCAGGTAGCGAGGAACCGCTACGCCCGCTGGGCGGATTTGAAAAGAAAAAGCAGAGACACCATGGCAGGGACAGACATAGCAGACTACGAGATCGAGGACGAGAATGCGGTGACGGAGAATGAGCTGATCCGCAGGGAGCAGATCGCCCTGCTGAGGCGTGAGCTGGCGTTCATCTCGTCGGATTACCGCAATATCCTCATCGCGTATTATCTGGAAAACAAGTCGATCAGAGACATCGTCCGCACCACGGGACTTCCTAAAGGAACGGTGGAATCCAAGCTCCACCGAGGAAGAAAACGATTGAAAGAAGGAATGAACATGGCAAGAGAATTTGGTGTCAGAAGCTATCAGCCGGAGGAGATCACGCTTATCAACAACTGCACTGCCTTCGGCGACAACGGACAGCCCTGGAGCATTTTGAACCACGGAATGTACAAGAACATCCTTTTGGAGGCGTACAACAACCCTTCCACCGCAGAGGAGCTGGCGTTGGAGCTGGGAATAGCCCTGCCCTACATGGAAGAGGAATTGGAGTATCTGGTAAAAGAAACGTTGCTGGTAAAAAACAAAGACAAGTACGAAACGGATTTCCCCATCATCAGCAGAGAAGCCCAAGAAAAGCTCACAGAGAAAAACGCCGCCTTGACTGCTGAGATCACTTCCCTGTTGGAGAAGCTGCTGGATACGTTCCACGACGCTTGCGGAAAGGCGGGTGTGAACTACTTCGGCGGATATATCCCTTACGAGGATGCCAAGTGGAGTCTGTTGATGATCGCGTTTGATCACTATCGCTGGTATGAAAGGCCGCGGTGTGAATACCGCGATCGTCCGAACAACGGAAAGTGGGAGGTGGTGGGCTGTCAAACCACCCGAATCCCTCATCTCCCCTTTGTGGGTCAGCACGGCTGTTTCTCTACCCGTGAGGATCTTCCCGGTATTGCGTTTCACCAATTCAAGTTTATGCACGGTGATATTTACTCCCGTACGCCGGAATATCTTTCTCACGAGGAAGGGTACGTTTTGAAGCTGGTTGCAGAAGGCAAGTGGCAGGAATGTAACAAAGCCATTCTGGAAAAGCTGGCGGGCTACGGCTACGTTCGTGCAGAAGGCGACGGCTACCTGCCCAACGTTCTCGTATTCAACGGCCACGGCTGCGGAAAATATTGGGATTTGCTTGACAAGGAAGCGCAGGAGGAGGTCGACAGGCTTTCGACACAACTGAAGGCCTCGTTTGGGGAGCTTGCGGCGTATTCCGATCGGGTCATCAAGAAGGATCTTCCCGCTCGGTTCCGCGAGGATAAAAACCTTTTTGAATTGGTATGCGGAAGTACGGGGTTCGACCGTTCGGACGTTTTGGAGCAGGCCATCAAGGACGGCTGGCTCAAAGACGACGAGAACACCGGGAAGACGGTGGGCGCGCACCTGTATTTGTAAGAGAGAAAACAGGAACCTCATCCACCATTGCGGGATCTGGGAAAATCTGTTTTACCCAATTGAGAAATTCCCGCAATAGTCCCCCTTCCCCAGAGGGGAAGGCAAGAAACTCCCTTCGGGAGTTGGAAATTGTCATATGCCACTTCTGGGGGCGGAAATTGGTGGGGCTTGGTTTTCAACTTCCGAAAACGGCAGTTTTCGGAAGGGAAAGTTTTTGAGGAGATATACCTCGCCGAGGCGAGCTAAAAGGGGAACTTTTTTCAAGAAGTTCCCCTTTGTCGTTCTTATTATTCGGTTTTACAGCTCCATGAGGATCTCACGGTTGAGGGCTACGTAGGCGCGGAGCTCCTCGGGGGTGAGGGGGCGGGCAAGCATCACGGCGGAGAGGTAGATATGCTTGGCGATGCGGGAAGCCTTTTCGTCTCCTTCGGGGAGGGTTTGGAGCTTCTGCACCAGGGAGCTGCCCACGTTGACGGTGAGGACCTCCTCCACGGGGAAGGAGAAGTCGCCTTCACCCTGCATACTGTACATTCTCATCATTTCTGCCATACGGCGGCTCTCCTCGCTGACGGAGAGGAGCGCAGGGGCATCCTCCTCGCCCAGGGTGACGAAGGATACCTTGGCGTCTTCCTTGCCCACGGCGGCCTTAAAGAGGGCCTCCAGGGATGCGGTGTCCGTCTCCCCTTCTCCCTTGATGGCATCCAGGTCAGAATCGATGCGGCGGAACTTCACCTTGTCGTTTTTGCTCTCACAGAACTGTGCGTAGTTGGTGTCCATGATGGTATCGAACACCAGCACGGGAATGTTCTTTGCGGCATAGAGATCCAGATAGTAGCTCTGGGCCTTGGGATCGGTGGTGTAGTAAACGGTGCCTTCTTCCTTGTCCTCCAGGTATTCGGACAGGGTGCTCCAGCCGCCGGTTGCCTTCTCGAACAGGATCACGCCGTGAGCACGGTCGTTAAACTTGCTATCCTTGATACAGCCGTACTGAATGTAGGGCTTGAGGCCTTCCCAATTCTTCTCGAACTCCTCGCGGTTGTCGTTAAAGAGGAAGTTGAGACGGTCGGAGACCTTCTTGACGATGTGGGCGGAGACCTTGCGGACGTAGGCGTCGTTCTGCAGGTAACTGCGGGAGACGTTCAGCGGCAGATCGGGGCAATCCAGAACGCCCTTCAGGTTGATCAAGAACTCGGGGCAGACCTCCTTGATATTGTCCGCCACGAACACGGAGTTATAGAAAAGACGGATCTCACTCTCCTGGGTGTCGAAGGCGTTCTTGCGGCGGGGGAAGTACAGGATGCCCTTGAAGTCCGGGGGGTAACCGGCGTTGATATGCACCCAGAACAGAGGGACGGTGTAATCGTGGAATTGCTTGCGGTAGAATTCCTTGTACTCCTCGTCGGTGCAATCGGCGGGGTTCTTCTGCCAAAGAGGGGTAGTCTCGTTGATCAGCTCTTCCTTTTCGCCGTCGTGGAGGTAGATCTCCACGGGCATGAAAGAGCAGTATTTTTCCAGAATGGGCTTTAAGGCCTCAGCGGAAAGGTAGACTTCCTCGTCCTCCATGAGGTACATGGTGATCTCGGTGCCCCGTTCGGTACGGGTACCGGGCTGCATTTCGTAGGCGCCTGCCTCGGTGCATTCCCACAGCACGGCGGGGGCGTCGGTGTAGGACTTGGTCTCCATGGTGACCTTATCCGCCACCATGAACATGGAATAGAAGCCCAGACCGAAGTGGCCGATGATGCCGCTTCCTCCCTCTCCCTCGTATTTGGAGATGAAGTCCACAGCCCCGGAAAGGGCGATGTTGTTGATGTATTTCTCTACCTCGGCTTCCGACATACCGATACCGTTGTCGGAGACGGTGATGGTGCGGGCTTCCTTGTCTACCCTTACGTCGATGCGGTAGGGAGTCTCGCTTTCCGCCGCCTCCCCCAGGGAGACTAACCGTTTATGCTTGGTGACTGCGTCGCAGGAATTGGACAGCACCTCACGGAGGTAGATGTCCTTCTCGGAATACAGCCATTTTTTGATGATGGGAAAAAGATGCTCGGTATCCACCGACAATGCACCGTTTGCCATATGATTCACACTCCTTTGTTTGATCTGACAATTGCAGTATACCCCCGTGTTGTGAAAGAACTTCGGGGTATTTGTGACAAAAATGTTAAAATCAGCACTCCCATATAGAGAGTGCTGATTCTTGTTTTTGGCTTTAGTCTTCTCCGAAGGCGCACTCGATATCGCCGTCGAAAATGTCCTCAAGATCCTCGATGAAATCCACGTCGTAATCCTCGAAGTCCTCCTCCATAGCCCGGGAGATCTTTTGGTTACGAAGCTCATTGAACACCAGGTAAGCACCTGCCACGCCGCCTACCGCGGAGAACACGGCAAGGGTGCGGGAAAGGCTCTTGGATTTGTTCCAGTACACCAAGAACAGGATGAAAAAGAGGATGGATTGACCGATGAGGCAAAGGCCTGCGATGAATTTTGCTTTTTTCATGTGTGTGTTTTCCTTTCCGTATGTGGTTATGATCAGCTCTCGGTTCCCTTGCAGGAAAGCTTGAGAAATTCGTTGATAAAGTCGTCCAGTTCGCCGTCCATCACTGCCTGGATGTTACCCGTCTCACAGGAGGTGCGGTTGTCCTTCACCAGGGTATAGGGCATGAAGACGTAGGAACGGATCTGGCTGCCCCATTCGATCTTCATCTTGTTACCGGTGATGTCCTCGATGCGCTCCAGATGCTCGCGCTCCTTGATCTCCAATAGCTTACTCTTCAGCATACGCATGGCAGTCTCTTTGTTCTGCACCTGGCTACGCTCCGTCTGACAGCCTACCACGATGCCCGTGGGAATGTGGGTGATACGGATGGCGGAGTCGGTCTTGTTGACGTGCTGACCGCCTGCACCGCTGGAGCGGTGGGCAACGATGAGCAGATCCTCGTCGCGGATCTCGATGCCCTCATTCTGATCGGTGAACTCGGGAAGCACTTCAACGGAGGCAAAGGAGGTCTGCCGTCTGCCGCCTGCATCGAAGGGAGAGACGCGGACCAGACGGTGAACGCCGGATTCGCTCTTGAGGTAGCCGTAGGCGTTGGTACCTTCCACCAGGAAGGAAACGGATTTAATACCAGCTTCGTCGCCGTCCAGGTAATCCAGCACCTTGACCTTGAACTTCTTGCGCTCCGCATAGCGGAGGTACATTCTGTAAAGCATCTGTGCCCAGTCCTGGGCCTCGGTGCCGCCTGCGCCGGGGTGGATGCTGATGATGGCGTTGTTGCCATCGTATTCCCCGCAGAGAAGCACCTCGATGCGCTGTTCTTCATATTCCTTGCGAACGGCTTCCAGATCTGCCAGAACGTCGTCCACCATGGATTCGTCATCCTCCTCGATGGTCATATCGATGAGGACGGAAACATCGTCAAACACGCGGCGGAGGTGGAGATAGTTTTCCATAAGGGATTTCTTCACCTTCAGGACCTTCAAGATCTTCTGGGATTCCTGGGGATCGTCCCAAAAGCCTGCCTCGCCGGTCTTCATTTCCAGGGCGGCAACCTCCTGCTGTAAGGTATCGAATTTGATGGAAGCCTTGAGATCGTTGATCCCCGCCTCCAGGTCGCGAAGGGATAATTTTGCCTGTTCCAATTGAATCAGCACTGTCGTTTACCTCTGATGTTCATATTCATTCAAGGATATTATACTAAGAAAGGGTATTTTTGTCAAGAGAGTATTTGGGGAAATCCTTTCTTTTTATGCCGCAACAGGAGAAAAACAAAAGATCCCCGAGGGGACCCTTGTTCCATCACTTCTGTAAGCCGGGTTCTGTATTGGACAGTCATCTATCTTGGACGTACGTCGCCATACGCCTCTTTGCCACCCGTGAAGCTGCCGAGCAAGCTTAAAACGCTTCGGTGGGTGTTGCTCCGGATAGGGTTTACATGGCCGCACGGTCTCCCGCACGCCGGTGAGCTCTTACCTCGCCTTTCCACCCTTACCGCAAAAATGCGGCGGTATCTCTCTGTTGCACTGGCCCTGAAGTCACCTTCGGCAGACGTTATCTGTTATCCTGCTCTATGGAGCCCGGACTTTCCTCACTTTGCGGTCGCCCGCATTTGCGCGACTGTCTGGAGTGGTGGATTTTTATCTTAACACAGAAATTTTATTTTGTCAACCTATTGATTATTTTTTGTTTTGAAGATATAATGTATAGGATATATGTTTATTGAAAGGGAGGACTTGACCTTGCTTTTGGAATATGCGAAAACCTTCCGCGGAAAAAAGGTGGGCTTTATCGGTCTCGGGGTGAGCAACACCCCCATTCTCCGTTTGCTGTTGCAGGCGGGTGCCATCTGCCGCGTACGGGATATGAAGGACATTTCCCGGGATGAAGCCTTTGCGCCTCTGACGGCGGAAGGGGTTGAATTCATCTGCGGAGAAGGCTATCTGGAAAACATCGACGAGGACGTTTTGTTCCTCTCCCCCGCCGTGCGGGAGGATCTGCCCGGGCTTTTGAAGGCAAAAGAGCGGGGTACGGTGCTGACCAACGAGATGGAGGAGTTCTTCCGTTTGTGTCCCTGCCCGATCATCGGGGTGACGGGAAGCGACGGGAAAACCACCACCACCACCCTCATCGCCAAGCTTCTGGAGGCGGAGGGAAGGACGGTGCATCTGGGGGGCAACATCGGCAGAAATCTGCTGTGCGAGCTGGATGCCATGGAAAAGGATCATTTTGCGGTGGTGGAGCTTTCCTCCTTTCAGCTGATGAAGATGACGAGGTCTCCCCATATTGCGGTGGTGACCAATCTTTCCCCTAACCATCTCAACTGGCATATCGACATGGAGGAATACGTCACCGCAAAGGAGAACATCTTCCTGTTCCAGCAAGAGGCGGACACTCTGATCTTAAACGCCGACGACGGGTACGCCAAGCGGTGTGCTTCCAAGGCGAAGGGAAATTTGAAATTCACCTCCGGTAAGGAAAAGGCTCACGTTTGGTTCGATCAAACCGGGATCTACCTGGGCGACACCTTGGTGGTGAAGGACGAGGAGATCCGTTTGGTGGGGATCCACAACCGATATAACTACGCCCAGGCCATCTGTGCCACGGAGGGGCTTGTTTCCCACGAGACCGTTCGGAAGGTGGCAAGAGAATTCGGCGGTGTAGAGCATCGCTGTGAATTTGTCAGAGAGAAGGACGGAGTGAAGTATTACAACTCCTCCATCGATTCCAGCCCCACCCGTACCGCGGCCTGTGTCAACAGCTTCAAGGTGCCCTTGGTGGTGATCTGCGGCGGGTACGACAAGAACATTCCCTTAGAGCCCTTGGGCGAGCTGTTCCCCGGGCGGGTGAAGCACGCCATTCTTTGCGGGGCTACCTCTGCAAAGATCGAGAAGGTGCTGACAGACGTGGGGTACACGGACTTCACACGTGTGGAACGATTTGAGGATGCGGTGAAGCTGGCTTCCCAAAAGGCGGTTTCGGGAGACTGCGTGGTACTTTCCCCTGCGGCGGCAAGCTTTGATATGTTCAAGAACTTTGCCGTGCGGGGAGAGACCTTCAAGAAATTGGTACGTGAATTGTAATCGTTACAGAAAGGATATACGGAATTATGGATCGCATTTACGACTTGGCGAAGACGCTGATCGCTCTGCCCGGTGTATCCGGGGATGAGGACCGCGCTCTTCCCGATCTGGAAAAGCTGTTCGGGCATTATTTTGACGAGACGGGAATTACCCCCGTGGCTTCCTTCTACGGCATCCGCAAGAGCAAGAAGCCCGGCGCCAAAACCGTGCTGTTGGACGCTCATCTGGATACCATCGGGTTCATCGTGACCCAGATCTGCGAGGGAGGATTTTTGAAAGTTGCCGGTATCGGCAGGACCTCGGAAAAGAATCTTTCCGCATCGGAGGTCTGGATCTACGGTAAGAAGATCATTCCCGGTGTGTTCGCTTCCAAGCCTCCCCATCTCCAGGAGCCGGGTGAAAGCGAGAAGAAGATGGAGCTTTCCTCCTTCTCCATTGACACGGGACTTTCCAAGGAGGAATTGGAGGAGATCGTCCGCGTGGGTACTTACGTGGGCTTCAAGTCCGAGACGGAGAGATTGAACGAGCACGTTGCCGTTAGCCCCTCCTTTGACGACCGTATCTGTGCCGCGGCACATTTGCGGGTGTTGGAGCTTTTGGGGGAGGAGGACCTCGGCATCAACATCGCCGTACAGTTCTCCGCAAGAGAGGAGCAGGGCTATAAGGGTGCCATGACCACGGCGTACCGCTTGAACCCCGATCTGGCCATCGTCATGGACGTGGGTCACGCTTACGTTCCCGGTGCGCCGGAAAAGAGAAAGTGCGTACAGATGGGCAAGGGCTGTATTCTGTCCTACGCGCCCCAGACCACCCGCAGGTTCACCGCTTTGGCGGAGCAGCTTGCGGAGGAAAAGGACATTCCCATTCAGCTGTTGGCGGAGCCCGGCAGAACCGGTACCAACTCCAACGCAGTGCAGACGGTAAGAGGCGGCGTACCCGTTTGTCTGATCTCCGTGCCTTTGAAGAATATGCACACGGCAAACGAGATCGTGGATCTGCGGGACGTGATGGCCGCTTCCCGTTTGGTGGAGGCATTGCTCCGCAAGATCGGGGAACAGGAGGGCATTTGAGATGGAATTTTTTGCAAGACTGAAGGAATACTGTGACATCCTCGGGCCTTCCGGCATGGAGGATCTTGTCAGAGAAAGAATCATCGAAGACATCAAGGATTCCGGGGCGGAATACGAAGTGGACGCCGTTGGCAACCTAATCGTCTTTAAGAAAGGCAGACAGCGCCGCGACAAGAAGCTGTTGGTTGCCGCTCACATGGACGAGGTGGGCTTTATGGTCACCTACGTGGGAGAGGACGGCTATTTGTGGTTTGACGCTGTGGGCGGCATCGACCGCCGTGTGGTCAGCGGACGGAGACTGCAGTTCTGTAAGAACGGCATCATTGGCGTGGTGGCTTCCAAGGCCATTCACATTCAGAAGCCCTCCGAGTTCGGCATTTGCGAGCCTGTTTCCGAGATGAATATTGATATCGGCTGTTACGACAGAGAGAGCGCTTCCAAGCTTGCCAAGGTGGGCGACTGCGCTACCTTCTGCCCCAACTACGAGGACTTCGGAGACGGGTTGATCAAGTCCAAGGCCTTGGACGACCGTTTCGGCTGTGCCTTGATGGTGGATATGATCAATTCCGACTTGGAATACGACACCTATTTTGCCTTCAACACCTGCGAGGAGATCGGGTGCGACGGTGCGGCTGAGGTCTGCTACCGCATCCGTCCCGATATTGCGGTAATCCTGGAATCCACCACCGCAGGAGATATCTGCGGTACACCCGAAGGCAGACGTGCCTGCGAGGTTCGCAAGGGTGCCGTGATCTCCCACATGGACGGCGGTACCATCTACGATAAGGAGCTGGTGGCTCTGGCGCTGGAGGTGGGCAAGGAGCAGGACATTCCCTGCCAGCTGAAGAACATCGTAGCGGGAGGTAACGAGGCAAAGGCCTTCCAGAGAGAGGCGCTTGGGGCAAGAGTGCTTGCCATTTCCGCACCTACAAGATACATCCATTCCGCCTGCAGTGTTGCCGCCAAGGAGGATCTGATCTCCGTGGGCAAGCTGGCAAGAGCGATCATTGAAAGGAAGATTTGAGTATGTTGACGTTGACTAAGAAATTCACCTCCGCTTTTTCCGTGTCCGGCATGGAAAAGCCCTTGGCGGAGATCATCAAAAAGGAATTGGCTTCCGTGGCGGACGCCATTGAAACCGATCCCATGGGCAACCTTTTGGTTTTGAAAAAGGGTAAAGACTCCTCCCGCAAGGTCATGATCGCCGCTCACATGGATGAGATCGGCTTCGTGGTCACCTCCATCGACGGGGACGGCTATATTCACGTTTCCAACATCGGCGGCATTCACGCCGTGGCTTCCTCCTATCAGAAGGTGAAGTTTGCAAACGGTGTTACCGGTGTGATCGTTTTGGAGAACGGCACCAAGGCGGCGGATATCTCCGTGAAGAAGATGGTGATCGATATCGGCGCTAAGGACAAGAAGGCGGCAGAGAAGCGTGTGAAGATCGGCGACGTATGCGCGGTGGTTCCCATGCTTCAGAAGCTGGGTGGCTCCCGCTATGCGGCAAAGGCCTTTGACGACCGTATCGGTTGCGTTGTGGCGGCCTACGCGGCGTTGCATTGCGACACCCCCGCTTACGACACCTGGTTCGTGTTCACCGTGCAGGAAGAGGTTGGCTGCAGAGGCTCCCGTCCTGCGGCGTTCCGTATTATGCCCGATTACGGCATTGCTTTGGACGTGACCTCCGCAGGAGAGTGCGGCGGGTCTGCGGTGACCAAGCTGGGGGACGGAGCGGCCATTAAGATCAAGGACTCCTCCGTGCTTTGCTCTCCCATGATCATCGACCGTCTCACCGAGCTGGCAAAGGAAGGGGATATTCCTTATCAGTACGAGGTTCTCACCGCAGGCGGCACGGACACCTCCTCCATGCAGATGGCCGGTGCAGGCTGTGCCGCAGGATGCATTTCCATCCCCACCCGTTACATCCACTCCCCCGTTGAGACCATCGATATGAAGGATCTGGACGCTTGCGCCAAGCTGTTGACCGCCTTCATTGAAAAAGGAGTATAACTTACCGTGAAGGAATTTTCTAAAGCGCTACTTGACCGTGCGGCGGAATGTGAAAAAGCGTTGGCGGGTACCTTTGCCCGTCTGGAGGAAACTGCCTTTTACAACACCCGCAAGGTGATGGGTGTGTTTGCGGACAATCAGCTTTCCGAGCGGCATTTCAACGGCACGGTGGGCTACGGCTACAATGACGACGGACGGGATCTTTGCGACAAGCTGTTTGCAGAGTCCTTCGGGTGCGAGGCGGGGTTTGCCCGCGCCTCCATCATTTCCGGTACCCACGCACTTGCCATTGGCTTGCAGGGGCTGTTGCGCCCGGGAGACGTGATGGTCTCCGTGACGGGCAGGCCCTACGACACCCTAAGCGGTGTCATCGGGTTGACCCCTTGCGCCGGGTCTTTGGCAGAGTTCGGGGTGAAGTACGAGCAGATTGACATGATCGGCGAATCTACCCTTGATCTCCCCGCTATCAAAGAACGGTTGGACAAGGGAAACGTGAAGATGATCTACGCCCAGCGTTCCAAGGGCTATTCCGCCCGCAGGACGTTGACGGCGGCGGAGCTTACCCAATTGGGAGAATTGGTGAAGCAGTATCCCGGCGTGTTCTTCGTGGTGGACAACTGCTACGGGGAATTCGTGGAGAAGGAAGAGCCCAAGGCTGACCTTCTCATCGGCTCTCTCATCAAAAATCCCGGCGGCGGCATGGCTGAGTCCGGCGGCTACTTAGTGGGCTCTGCAGAGGCTGTGGAGCTGGCCTCTTACCGTTTGACGGTACCCGGAATCGGGCTGGAGGCAGGGGCTTCCCTGGGAACCACCAAGCAGTTGATCAAGGGCTTGTTCTACGCGCCCCACACGGTATTGCAGGCCATGAAGACGGCACATTTTGCGGCAGCTATGTTTGAAAGCTTCGGCTATCACTGCAATCCTTCCGCGTTGGAGGAAAGAAGCGATATCATTCAGACGGTGGACTGCAAGACCAGAGAGCTGCTGTTGGCCTTCTGCGGCGGTATTCAGGCGGGGTCTCCCGTGGACAGCTACGTCACCCCCGAGGGCTGGGCCATGCCCGGCTACAACGACGAGGTGGTAATGGCGGCAGGTGCTTTCGTACAAGGGGCTTCCATTGAGCTTTCTGCAGACGCGCCCATTCGGCCTCCCTACCGCGTGTATATGCAGGGCGGTTTGACCTACGAATCCGGCAAGTACGGCATTTTGACCGCGCTGGAAAAGATGGGGCACGCATAAAGAATACGAGAGAATGTTTAAGGGGTCTTTCTTGAAAGAAAGGCCCCTTAAAAATCCCCAAAGAACTTGAAATGTCGAAAGCTGTCGCTTTCGGGAAAAGGAAAAGCCGATACGGAATGATCCGTATCGGCCTTTTGATTATGGGAGAATTACTTCTTGCGCTTGATGAGGATGATTACCACCACAGCGGCAACCACGACTACCACTACCACGATCAGAATGATGGGCAGAGCGGAGCTTTCGTCTTCAGCGGGAGCGGAAGATTCCGCAGGAGTGGAAGTTGCGGGAGTAGAGGTAACTTCCTCAGAGGATTCCTCAGGCTCTTCGGAGGACTCGTCGGGTTCTTCGGAGGACTCGTCGGAGGGAGTGGAGGATTCCTCGGGATCCTCGGAAGGAGGATCAACGGGATCGTCTGCGGGAATCACAGCCTTTACTGCTTCCATATCGCCGATGATCTCGAAAACGTCGCCCTTCTTGACGGACATAGCGACTACCTTGCCCATCCAGTTGGAGTAAGCGGGGTTATCGTCGTTGGAGGCAGAGGAGTGAACAACCAGAGCGATCTGATTCTCGCCGATGGTAATGGCGTCGGCGTTGCCGGGAGTTACAATAGCGTTCTGCAAAGCCACGTAGGTGCCGTCCTCCTGCTTCTCCAGGAAGATGGTGATAGCCCAGTTGGGGTTACAAGCCTTATAGGCCTCGTCGGTGGTGCAAACGGTGATATCCTCGCCAACAATCTTGCCGTCCACGTAGTTCAGGATCCATGCGTAACCGTAGGGAACGTCCGCGGTATAGTTGCCATCAGCGCCCTTCTCTGCGGTACCGATCCAATCGGCGGTGGGATCTACGGGCTCTACGGGATCGTCGGAAGGAGGATCCACGGGATCATCGGAGGGAGGATCTACAGGATCATCGGAGGGAGGATCCACGGGATCGTCGGGGATATCCACAGGTTCGCCCACGGTGAAGCCTGCATTGGTCAGCTTCATGTTGCCTTCCAGACCGCGGAATACGTCCACGTCCAGATTGATCAGGGTCACCTGCTGGCCAACCTGAACCTTCTTCAGATCGGCGTAACCGGTCTTGTTGCCGTTGTAGGAGATGATGTAGCCGCCTTCGGGGCAGACCACGTCGGACTTTGCAACCGCAAGCTCGCACCAGGACTGAATGACGATGCCCTTGCCGTCTACGACGATGATGTAGGCGTAGTTCATGTCTCTGGAGGTGCCGTTGTTGCCCAGAGCGGTCAGCTCTGCAACGGTCATGTTGTCGCCTGCCACGATGGAGAATTCACCTGCGTGCTTATAGCCTGCATAGTCCAGACCGAATGCGCCGGAGGGCAGTGCCGCGGGCTTTTCGGGCTGTACGGGAAGCTTGTAGGAAACGATTTCGTCATAGCCGCAGGAACACGCCATCTTCTTGGTACCGGGGGTAGAGAAGGTAGCCTTGACGATGATCTCCTCGTCATAGGAGTGGGTATGCTTGGAAGCATCGGAAACGGTAATACCGGTGAGGGCCACGAATTCCCAGTTCACCTTACCGTCTGCAGGAGAGGAGCCCAGAACGGGTCTGCTGCTGCCGGAGTAGAACTTAAACTGCACGTACTTAGCCTCGACCTCGTCAAAGACGAAGACGCTCTTTACGGTGCCATAGTTGTCGGTCTTCATTTCGGCTTCCTTCAGCTCGAAGGTGCCAACCTCGGTGTAGGTCTTACCGTCCTTGGAAACCAGAACGGTCACGTCGCCCTCGGGGTAGCCGATCATTACGCCTGCGCAGTGGTAGAAGCCAAGCGCCGCGCCGTTGATCTTCTTGGTGCCGCCCAGAGCCAGATCCACGGTAACGTCCATACCGGTATGGGTGCAGTTGGGGTTCTGGATGAGAGTGATCTTATCGGTGCCGTCGCCCCAATTCTTATTGATCACGGGGACGTCCTTGGTGTTCACGTCGTCCTTGTCCAAGGAAACCTCGGGAACAACGTAGTTGGGTGCGATCTCGTGGCGGATAACCTCGATCTCGCTCCAGAAGAAGAAGCTGATACGCTTGGGAGTGATACGGACGTAGCGCGCCTTCACGCCCTTCTCCAGCTCCAGAGACAGGGTATAAGCAGAGCCCTCTTCCTTACGGGTCAGTCCTTCGGGATCGGGGAAATCACCCACGTCGGTGAAGGTCTTGCCGTCCTCGGAAACAGCCACGGTGATCTTGGAAGGAACGTTGATGCCCCAGGAGGTCAGCTGCAGGGCGTGGATCTTGAACAGGGTGATGTCGTCGTAGACCTCGCCCAGGTCGATGGTGAATACGTTGTCGCTGTTCCAGCCGGCCCAAGCGGGATCGTATGCGCTGGAGGCGGATCCGTAGAAACCGTCGGTCATTTCGGAATTGTCGATATCTACGTAGGTGGGGTTGGATGCCTTGCTGGAGGTATATTTCTTACCGAGAGCCAGGTTGTTCTCGTAAGGACCGTTGGAGCTGAGGGCGCTGCGGAGAGCGGTGCCCACCTTTTCCATCTCTTCCAGAGTGGGGTCACCCTTCAGGAGGGCGTCCGCTTCCTTCTTGAGAGCCTGGATGGAGTTCCAAACGGTAATGGCGTAGTCGTCCTTGACTGCAGTCTTGGCATCAGCTGCCGCAGCGGTGAGAACCGCCTCTGCGGTTGCAACGCTCTGCAGTGCGCAGTATGCACGGTAGAAGTCGCCGGTGACGGCGGTCTTGCTCTTCAGGACTTCCTTTGCTTCAGCAACGGCGGTCTTGTACGCCTTACCGGTCTTGCTTTCGAATTCGGAGGTCAAAGTCTGCAGCTCGGTCTTACCCTTCTGCAGAGCAGGGCTGGAACGCTTAACAATGAGCAAGCAGTCTGCGATGGAACGGCCGGAATACTGCTTGAAGCCTGCCTCGCCGGTACCGTCGTCGCAAACGTACATACCGGAGGATCCGCCGCCGTCCAGACGGAGAACGTCCACACAGCCCATCTCCATCATTGCCTTGGCAACGTCCTGGAGGGTCACGGAGCCGTCGGAGCCGGTGGAAGCACCCTCGGTGGTGAAGAAGACGTAAGAGCCGTCTGCCTTGATACCGAATGCGGTCCAACGAGCCTTGGTCTTGTTATCGTGAGCTGCGCCGCTGTTGAAGGAGGCGCTGGTGGTCAGGTTCTTGCCGTCCTTTACCAGATAGCCGCAGATGCCGATAACGGAGTCTGCCTCGGAGGTAACGCCGGAAGCCTTACTGCCCAGCTCGGTAGCGGTAACGTCGATGGGATCCCCTGCCGCCAAGCCCTTCACGTAGGAAACGTTGGGAGAGCCTTCTTTAACGAACAGGATGAATTCATCCTCCGCAAGCTTGGTGCGGTAAGCATTGTTGGAAACGGAGATGACCTCACCTCTCAGAGTGCTGTCAACGGAAAGACGGGAGCCGTCTACCTTGCGGCAGAGCACCTGATAGCCGGGGATGTTCTCGAAGGTCAGCGCCTGGGAAACCATCTCGCCGTAGACCTTACCGGTGCTGTCGGCGGAGGTGTCGTAATACAGGTCACCGGAGTGGGTATCGAAATAGTAGAAGCCGTTGCCCCAGTTGTCGGGGTTGAATCTGCCGCCGTACTTGTTCACGTGACCCAAGCCGCCGGGAACGGACTGACCGTTGATGTACAGGCCGAAGGACAGGCAGGAATCCGCCACGTTGACAAAGGTGCCGTCGGACATAAAGGCCACAGCGCCGCCGAACTCGGAAGCGGTATTGCCGTTATCTGCAGAGTAGATCTCGCCGCCGGAGATCAGATACTCGTTCAGGTAACCGTAGTTACCGTGGCCGGAGGTATCCATGGAGAAGAAGGAGCCGTTGATGGCGCCCACTACCTCATATCCGTCCTCGGTGGCCAGACGGTACTGGTTGGCCAGATAAGCCGCACCGCCTGCGGCACCGCCGTAAGCAACCACCATGTAATCGTCGGTGTTAAATTCCAGAGCGGATGCGGAAACGTAAACGTTTTCGTAGATACCGCTGGAGAGGGTGTACTCGCTGTAGAAAACGCCGTCGGTAACCTCGTAAGCCTTGGAGGAATCTTCCTTAAAGGAATATTCCGCAGCCGCAGAGGTGAGCAGACCGCCAAAGGCGGGCATAACCATCAGCGCAATCAGCAGGAAGCACAGAACTTTCTTTGTGCATTTCATAAGAAAATCTCCTTTTTTGCGTTTCTTATTTATGCTTTTATGATACTCCATTTCCGACAAAAAGTCAACAGAAATCCCAACGGCAAAATGAACTAAAAAACTCTCTCAAATTTGTATAAATGTTTGCATTGGCTTCATAATTTATTAGTATTTCGTTTGGTATGATATGGTAGACGTTTATCGCAAAGGAGATTGATCAATATGTTTCGAAGCAGACCTCCCTTCCGTCAGCGGCTTGCGGGCTTTCTGATGGGAAGAAACGGACCGGATACCATTTACAACGTATGCATCTGGTCTTCCCTGGTTCTTGCCGTTTTGGGAATGTTCTGGGACAGTCTCATCTGTACCCTGCTGTACGCGGGCTTATTCGGATATGCGCTGTTCCGTTTCTTCTCCCGCAACGTGGCAAAGAGACGGGCGGAGAACCAAGCCTTCCGCAATTTCTTCGGAAAATTCCGCAGGAATTCTCAAATGCGCAAGAGACAGAAGGCGGATAAAGATCACGTTTACAAGAAGTGTCCTTTGTGCAACGCACAGCTTCGTCTGCCCTATTCCAAGGGGGAGCACACGGTACGCTGTCCTCGCTGCAAAGGGGAATTTTCTGTCAAAATCCGATAAAAGCCGTACCCATCGCCCCCAAAACTTTATCGGGGCGTACTATTGACAAACAGCGGTTTTTTTGGTAATATATTGGGTGTATGTATACTCGCATACTGTGTGCCGTCCCGGCACCAATCATGATTCTTTGCACCGCGGAAGGTGGTTTCGGGGTGTAAAATGAAGATCAAGAAAGGAACCCGATATACGTATGAATGAAGTAGCGAACGTTCCTACCGTGATCAGCGGAGCCGAATACGCGGGCATGGTCCGCTCCGGTGCAAACGCTTTGACCAATCAGAAGGATCTGATCAACCGGTTGAACGTATACCCCGTTCCCGACGGAGACACCGGCAGTAACATGAGCATGACCATGAAGCCCGCCGGAGATCTGAACGGGTTTACGGGCAGTCTTTCCGAATGCGCCGACAAGGCGGCAAGTCTTTTCTTGCGTGCCGCACGAGGCAATTCCGGTGTTATTCTTTCGCTGTTTTTCCGCGGTTTGGCAAAGGGGTTTAAAGGGGTACCGGAGGCAGGCGTTCCCGAAGTGGTGACTGCATTCCAAAAAGGTGTTAAAGAGGCTTACAAAGCGGTGCAGTATCCCAGAGAGGGTACCATCCTCACCGTCATGAGAAGCTGTACGGAAATTGAAACCGAAGGGCTGGATCTGTTGGGGCTGTTCGACCGTATGTACGACGTGGCGGCAGACACCCTGGAGAAGACCCCCGATATGCTTCCCGTTCTGAAGCAGGCAGGCGTGGTTGACTCCGGCGGACGGGGCTTTTTGGAGATCCTGGGCGGTATGCGCGCTTATTTGTTGGGTTCCCCTGTGGAATCTACCGGGAAGACCGAGACTAAGGCAAGTGCGGATTTTGCAAGCTTCGATACCGAAAGCATCGAAAATCCTTACTGTACCGAGTGTATCGTCACTAAGAGCAAGGAATTCAGCCGTGAGGGCAGTGTGGAAAAGTTCCGCAAGTTCGTGCTCTCCATGGGCGACTCCGTGGTCTTTGCGGAGGACAGCGAGATCATCAAGATCCACGTCCACACCAAGGATCCCGGCAGAGTGCTTTCCGAAGCCCTGAAATACGGCTCTCTCTATACCGTCAAGGTAGAGAATATGAGAAATCAGCACAGCGAGCTCATCGAGTCTCAGCCTGCCGAAGAGGAACAGGCACCCGCTGTGGCTACTCCCGAGGAGGAATACGGGTTCGTTGCCGTCACCATGGGGGACGGCATGAAGGGCGTATTTGCGGATCTGGGCGTTACAAGCTTTGTCAGCGGCGGCCAGACCATGAATCCTTCCACCGATCAGCTGGTGGAGGCGGTTCTGCAGACCCCTGCAAAGAACGTGTTCATCTTCCCCAATAACTCCAACATCTGTTTGGTGGCGGAGCAGGTCTATAAGTTCGTGGAGGACAGAAACGTATTCGTCATCCCCACCAAGAGCGTGCCTCAAGGGATCACCGCTCTGATGCAGTTTGATCCCGATGCTCCCGCAGAGGATAATAAGCAGGCGATGTTGGAGGCGCTGAAGTCTGTGAAGACTTTGGACATGACCTACGCGGCTCACGATTCCACCGTGGACGGCGAGGCTGTGACCTGCGGACAGATCCTTGGTCTGGTGGAGCATAAGGTTCGCTACGTTGCGGACAGCAGAACGGAATGTCTTGAGAAAATGCTTCCCGAGCTGGACGGAGCGTCCTTCATCACCGTTTTCTACGGCAGCGACGTGGAAGAAGAGGAAGCAAACGAAACCCTTGCATTCCTGCAAAGCAAGGCTCCCGAGGCGGAGATTGCATTGCTTTCCGGCGGACAGCCGTTGTATTACTACGTGATCTCTGTTGAATAAGAGGAAAAAGGGCACTACCGCGATAGCGGAGGTGTCCTTTTGCCATTCACAATCTTTCCTTGTATTTTTCACGGGAAAGAGGTAGAATGATTGTATGCTTTTTTGACCTTTGAGGAAAAAGTTTGAAAAATCGATCCTTTTTCAAACATGGTTTTGCGGCTTCGCTCACAAAATCGTTATCGCCCGCCGGGGGCGGGCTACGAAAGGAATGTCCATAACTATGGAAAACATGAAGGAATTACCTATTCAAAATACAGCCGTGGGCATTGATATCGGCTCCACCACGGCCAAGCTGGTGATCGTGGAGAACGGACGGGTGCTTTACGCCAAATACGAGCGCCATTATTCCCAGGTACGTCAGAAGACGGTTGCCATGTTGGCGGATGCCGCCCATCTGCTGAAGGGAAAGACGGTCTCCGTGGCCATCGCAGGCTCTGCGGGATTGGGAACCGCCCTCTCCGCCGATCTGCCCTTCGTGCAGGAGGTTTTCGCCACGGCGGAAACGGTACGCACTCTGGCCCCCGAGACGGACGCCGTCATTGAGCTGGGAGGCGAGGACGCTAAGATCATCTTTTTCGACGGCGGGTTGGACGAGCGCATGAACGGCTCCTGTGCCGGCGGCACCGGTGCGTTTATCGATCAGATGGCCACTCTGCTGGACGTGACCAACGACGAGATGGACGAGCTGAGCCTTTCGTACAGCCGTATCTACCCCATCGCCTCCCGTTGCGGCGTGTTTGCCAAGACGGATATCCAGCCCCTTTTGAACCAAGGAGCACGGAAGGAGGATATCTCCGCCAGCATTTATCAGGCGGTGGTAAACCAGACCATTGCCGGCCTTGCCCAGGGCAGAAAGATTAGGGGCAACGTGATGTTTTTGGGCGGCCCTCTCTACTACTGCAAGGGCTTGCGGGCGCGGTTTATGAAGACCTTGAAGCTGGACGAGGAGCACGCGTCCTTCCCGCCCTACGCGTTGTACGCCGTTTCTTTGGGGGCGGCTCTTTACGGGGACAAGCAGAAGAAGCCCCTGGCCTTTGAGGAGCTGTTCCAAAGGTTGCAAAACAGCATTGGGGAAAAGGAGGAGCTTTCCACCACCCCGCCTTTGTTTGCAAACGAGGAGGAATACGAAGCCTTCTCCACCCGCCACGGAAAGGCTACCGCAGAGTTCGGTGTGCTGGAAGACTACCGCGGAAAAGCTTATTTGGGCATTGACTGCGGGTCCACCACTACGAAATTGGTGCTGATCTCCGAAAACAACGAAATTCTATATACCTATTACGATTCCAACAAGGGCAATCCCGTACAGATCGTCAAAGAACAGCTGGGGATCATTTATTCCCGCATGCATAAAGACGCAAGGATCTGCGGCAGCGGCGTGACCGGGTACGGCGAAGAGCTGATCTGCCACGCCTTCCACACCGATGCGGGGCTGGTGGAAACCATGGCGCACTACTCCGCCGCCAAGTATTTTAATCCCAAGGTGGATTTTATTCTGGACATCGGCGGGCAGGACATCAAATGCTTTAAAGTACACAACGATTCCATTGACAGCATCATCTTAAACGAGGCCTGCTCCTCGGGATGCGGCTCCTTTATCGAAACCTTCGCAAGATCCATGGGATATTCCGTGGAGGAGTTTGCAAAGAAGGGGTTGTTCGGTAACGCTCCCGTTGATCTGGGCACCCGTTGCACGGTGTTTATGAATTCTTCGGTGAAGCAGGCTCAGAAGGACGGCGCTTCCGTGGAGAACATTTCCGCGGGGCTTTCTGTCAGCGTGGTGAAGAACGCCATTTACAAGGTAATCCGCGCCGCCAACGCCGACGAATTGGGCAAGGAGATCGTGGTGCAGGGCGGCACCTTTATGAACGATGCGGTGTTGCGTTCTTTTGAAAAAGAGATCGGCAGAAACGTGATCCGCCCGAAGATCGCCCCTTTGATGGGTGCTTTCGGTGCGGCGCTTCACGCCAAGTCATTGAAGCTTGAGACCTCTTCCCTGCTTTCCAAGGAGGAGATCGAAAGCTTTACCCATACCGCCAAGGGCATCACCTGCGGCGGATGCGGCAACCGCTGCCATATGACGGTGAACACCTTTGGCACGGGAAAAAAATACATTTCCGGCAACCAGTGCGAAAAGGGTGCGGGCATCCGTACAGAGGGAGAGCCTCTCCCCAACCTGTATGCAAGAAAACGAGAGCTTCTGGTCTCCCGGGAAAGCACGCCCGGCAGAAAGAAGCTGGGTCTGCCTATGGCATTGGGAACCTTTGAGCTGTTGCCGCTGTGGCACGGAATCTTCACCTCCCTGGGGTATGAGGTGGTGGTGTCCGATTTCTCCACCAGAAAGACTTATATGAAGGGGCAGTATTCCATCCCCTCGGATACCGCCTGCTACCCCGCCAAGATCATGCACGGCCACATGGAGGAGCTGATCGAAAAGGGGTGCGACATTCTGTTCTACCCTGCTCTGACCTACAACATGGACGAACATAACAGTGATAATCACTACAACTGTCCCGTGGTGGCTTACTACGCAGAGCTGTTGAACGGGAATATGGAGTCCCTGAAGGACGTGAAGTTCTTCTACCCCTATCTCAACGTCAACGACGAAAAGGCCTGTGCCAAGGAGCTTTACGCCTACCTGCAAAAGCACGCGCCCGAAGAGAACCACTCGAAGAAGGATTGCAGAATTGCCGTTGCCAAGGGGATGGCGGATTACCGCGCCCACATGGCGGCGGTGAGAGCAGAGGGCGAGAGGGCCGTTCGCTTTGCCAGAGAGCATGGAAAGAAGATTTTGATTCTGGCGGGACGTCCCTATCACATCGATCCCGAGATCTGCCACGGTATCGACAAGCTGGCAGTCTCCCTGGGCTTCGTGGTGGTTTCCGAGGACAGCGTTGCCCATATGGCAAAGGTGCCTCCCGTACAAGTATTGAACCAATGGACCTATCACTCCCGTCTTTACGCGGCGGCGCAGTTTGCCGCGGAAAACAAGGACGTGGAGCTGGTACAGATGGTGTCCTTCGGTTGCGGTGTGGACGCCATCACCACCGACGAGGTGCGGGCGATCTTGGAAAAGCAGGGCAAGCTTTACACGCAATTGAAGATCGACGAGATCACCAACCTTGGTGCGGTACGCATCCGTCTGCGCAGTATGCTGGGCGCTCTTGAGGAGCGGGCAAGAAAGGGGGAAAGCTGAAATGGAAGATAAGAAGCGGGTTCTCTTTACCGAGGAGATGCGGAAGGATTACACCATTTTGGTGCCCACCATGCTTCCCATTCATTTCCGTCTGATTTGCCGTGTTCTGAACCATTACGGCTACAAGACGGAGGTGATGGACGGCAAAAGCGAGAAGATCAAGGAATACGGGCTGAAATACGTACATAACGACGCTTGCTACCCTGCCCTTCTGGTCATCGGGCAGATGATCGACGCCTTGGAAAGCGGAAAATACGATCCTCACAAGGTGGCTTTCCTGTACTTTCAGACCGGGGGCGGCTGTCGTGCCTCCAACTACATCTTTTTGATGCGAAAAGCCTTTGAGAAAGCGGGCTATCCCTACGTGCCCATCATCTCCATGAGCCTTACGGGTTTGGAATCCAATCCCGGTTTCAAGCTGACCCTGCCCATGCTGGTCAAGGGAATCTCCGGGGTGCTTTACGGCGATCTGCTGATGGAGCTGCGGAACCAATGCCGTCCTTATGAGATAGTTCCCGGGGCCACCGAGGCCTTGGTACAGGAATGGGAGGACAAGCTTTACGACGATATTGTAAACAAACGGTTCAGCTACCGCAGGATCAAGAAGAACTACCGCAGGATCGCTAAGTCCTTTGCAGAGCTTCCCATGGATCGCTCCGTGAAGAAGCCCAAGGTGGGTATCGTGGGTGAGATCTTCGTGAAGTTCTCTCCTCTCGGAAACAACAATCTGGAGGAGTTTCTCATTTCCGAGGGGGCACAGCCCGTTCTGCCGGGATTGATGGAGTTTTGTCTGTACTGCATTTACAACATGGTGGCGGACGTGGATCTTTACGGCGGCAGTAAGTTCAAGCGCGGGATCATGAATTTCGTTTATAAATTCCTGGTGAAGAAGCAGGGAGATATGAACCGCATCATCGCCGAGGAGGGCTTTGATCCGCCCTTGGATTTCGAGGAAGCGCGAAAGGGCGTGCAGGAGATCATCGGCATCGGCGTGAAGATGGGCGAGGGCTGGCTGTTGACGGCAGAGATGCTCTCTCTGATCAAGGACGGAGTGAACAACATCATCTGCACACAGCCTTTTGGGTGCCTGCCCAACCACATCTGCGGCAAGGGGATGATGAAGCCCTTGAAGGAGAAGTATCCTCAGGTGAATCTGGTGGCGGTGGACTACGATCCCGGCGCTACCAAGATCAACCAGGAAAACCGCATCAAGCTGATGCTTTCCAACGCAAAGCCTCCCGAAGAGAAGGCGGCGGAAAAAGAGCCTGCGTTGGTATAAGGAAGAACGTTTTGCAGAACCTTTCTTTAGAAAAAGAAAGGTTCTGCACTCCAAAGAAACCCAATGCCGAAAACTTGCGTTTTCGGAAGAAATAAAATAGGTTTTCGCAGAAACTATATATTCCAAGCAATTGCACAAGCAATTGTTTTTTTGTTTTTTGCGCAAATCTCTTGACATAACAGAAATATTATGATATCATAACGAAAAAGTTTTAAAGCGATACAAGAAGGACACCGTTATGATCATCGTATTGAAGAATCAGACCACCCTGCAAAAGCGGGAAGAATTGATAGATTGGCTTCGTTCCAAGGCGTTGGACGTACACATTTCCGAAGGGCAGTACCACACCGTTCTGGGGTTGGTGGGCGACACGGGAAGCATTGACACGGATATGCTGGAGGGGCTGGAGATCGTGGAGAAGGTCCAGCGGATCTCCGAGCCCTTCAAGAAGGCCAACAGGAAATTCCACGAGGACGACACAGTGATCAAGGCGGAGTCCTTTACCGTAGGCGGCGGAGGCTTCACCCTGATGGCAGGGCCCTGCTCCGTGGAATCCAAAGAACAGCTGACAGGCATTGCCAAGGCGGTGAAGCAATCCGGGGCGACTCTGCTCCGCGGCGGAGCCTTCAAGCCCAGGACCTCTCCTTACGACTTCCAGGGACTGAGGGCTGACGGCATTGAACTTCTGTTGGAGGCAAAAAAAGAGACGGGGTTGCCCATCGTCACGGAGATCATGAACGCCCAGCACCTTCCCCTGTTTGAGCAGGTGGATATGATTCAGGTGGGGGCGCGGAATATGCAGAACTTTGAGCTTCTCAAGGAGCTGGGTAAGATCGACAAGCCCATTCTGCTGAAAAGTGGGCTTGCCAACACCATCAAGGAGCTTTTGATGTCTGCGGAATACATCATGGCGGGAGGCAACGAGAAGGTGATCTTCTGCGAGCGGGGGATCAGAACCTTTGAGACCTACACCCGAAACACCTTGGATCTTTCTGCCGTGGCGGTGCTGAAGGAGCTTTCCCATCTGCCCGTCATCGTAGATCCCAGCCATGCCACCGGTGTTTCCCGCTACGTGAAGCCCATGGCCTTGGCGGCGGTGGCCGCAGGGGCGGACGGCTTGATGATCGAGGTACACAACGACCCCGGCCACGCCTTGTGCGACGGGCCCCAGTCCTTGACACCTGCCCAATTTGAAGATCTGGCGAAGGCCGTCTTTAAGGTAAGGGAGGCGTTGGCATGAGGATCGGGATCGTAGGATTGGGAACCATCGGCGGTTCCTTTGCCAAGGCAATCAAAACCTACGGCAACCACACGGTTTTGGGGCTGGATCGGAACGGCGACGCCGTGGCTTTTGCAAAGTTCACCGATTCTATCGACGGGGTGTTGACGGAAGAGAGCATGAAGGAGTGCGACGTTCTGCTCATCGCTTTGTATCCTAAAGCTTCTGCGGACTTTTTGAAGGAAAACGGGAAGTATCTTTCCGTAGATGCCGTGGTGGTGGATCTTTGCGGCGTAAAACGTGCCATTTTTGAGCAAATGAAGGAGACGGCAGCGGAATACGGCTTCACCTTCATCGGCGGGCATCCCATGGCGGGGGCGGTGGCCTCCGGCTTCCGTGCGGCCAAGGAAAAAATGTTCCGCGGGGCAAGCATGATCTTAGTCCCCGGAGATTGCGACGATCTGCCAAAATTGGATCGGATCTGCAGTCTGTTCCGCGAGGTGGGCTTTTCCAAGATCGTCACCTGCACCCCCGAGGAGCATGACAGGCGCATCGCCTTCACCTCACAGCTTCCCCACATCCTTTCCAACGCTTACGTAAAGAATCCAACGGCGGCAGAGCACAGAGGATTTTCTGCGGGGAGCTTTCGGGATATGGCCAGAGTGGCCAAGGTGAACGTGCCCATGTGGACAGAATTATTTTTGGAAAATGCAGATTTTCTTGCGGAAGAACTTGACATTATGATCCAAAATCTTGTATTATATAGGAAGGCGTTGGAAGAACGCGACGAAAAGACCCTTACCGCCCTTTTGGAAGAAGGGGCTTTGCGTAAGGGTGAATTGGAAACCATTTGATAACAAACGAGGCGTTTTCATGTCAATCGTAAAAGTGAAGGCTTCAACGGAATATGAGGTTCTGGTGGAAGAAGGGCTTCTGGATCGCGTGGGGGTTCTTGCAAGAGAACTGCTCCCGGGAAAGACGGCGGCCTTGATCACCGAGGAACGAGTGAATGCTCTTTACGGTGACAGAGTGGAAAAGAACCTGAAAGACGCGGGATTCACCGTGTTTCGCTTGGTATTGCCCGAGGGGGAACAGACCAAGTGTCTTACCCGTTTGGGGGAAGTTTTGGAATTTCTGGCTTCTCGCAAGTTGACCCGTACGGATACGGTGTTTGCTTTGGGCGGCGGTGTCATGGGAGATCTGGCGGGGTTTGCATCCGCTATCTATCTCCGCGGTATTCGTTACGTGCAGATCCCCACCACTCTGCTGGCGGCGGTGGATTCCTCCGTGGGAGGAAAGACGGCCATCGACTTAGAGGGCGGGAAGAATCTGGCAGGTGCTTTTCATCAGCCTGCGGCGGTGTATTGCGATCCTTTGGTGTTAAAGACCCTTTCCCCGGAGGTATTCTCCGACGGGTGCGCCGAGGTGATCAAGTACGCCGTATTGAAGGGCGAGCCCTTGCTTTCCATGCTGAAAAATCCCGAGACTGCGGATTGGACCGCTATCATCACCCAATGCGTCTCCGTCAAGCGGGACATGGTGGAAGAGGATGAATTCGACACCGGAGTGCGGATGTTCTTGAATTTGGGGCATACCGTAGGGCACGCCATTGAGAAGCGTTCCTGCTTCGCCCTTTCCCACGGGAAGTGTGTCGCCATGGGGATGGTGATCGCCGCAAGACTTTCGGTCAAGCTGGGGCTGTGCGGAGAAGATTTGGTGCAGGAGACCGTGAAGCTTTTGAAGACTTACGGGTTGCCCGTGGAATCTCCTTACGAAGGAAACGTACTGCTTGACACCATGCTTTCCGACAAAAAGCGGGCGGGTGATACCCTGCGGTTGATCTTGCCCAAAGGGATGGGAGATTGCGTTCTCTACCCTGTGGACGTGAAGGAGCTCCCCGACTTGTTTGCACAAATCATCTGAACCGAGTATCAAACATGAACGTATTACTGACTCCCTCCCATTTAGAGGGAGATTTGAGGGTGATCCCCTCCAAATCCTACATGCACCGCGCATTGATCTGCGCATCCCTGGCTGACAAACCGACGGTTTTGCATTGCCCCCAGTCCAATCGGGACATTTGGGCTACCGCCGGTTGTCTTTCTGCTTTGGGGGCGGAGATCCGTGAGGAAAAGGGCGTTTATACCGTGTTTCCCATTGCAAATAAAGAGGGAACGGCTGATCTTTGCTGTGAAGAAAGCGGCTCTACCCTACGCTTTATGTTGCCCGTCACGGCGGCTTTGGGACGGAAAGCTGTCTTCCACGCCAAGGGAAGGCTGTCGGCAAGACCCCTTTCCCCGTTGTACGAGGAATTGGTTCGCCACGGTGTGACCCTATCGCCAAACGGAAGCTTTCCCCTATCCATGGAAGGGCAGTTAACGGCGGGAGACTTTGTTTTGGACGGCTCCGTCAGCTCCCAGTTTTTCACGGGGCTGCTTTTGGGATTGCCTTTGCTTCCCGAGGAAAGCAGGATCACCGTGTCGGGCAGGCTGGAGTCTGCGCCTTACGTAGCTTTGACCTGTGCGGTGATGAGGGAATTCGGTGTAGAGCCTGTGGTGACGGAGAGAGAAATGATCGTCCCCCCTGCCCCCTTCCGTTCCCCCGGCGAGCTTTACGCGGAGGGCGACTGGTCCAACGCCGCCTTTTGGCTGGTGGCAGGCGTTATTGGCGGAAAAATCCGCTTGACGGGCTTGCAAAAGGATTCCACCCAGGGGGATAAGGCCATCGTCTCCATCCTGCGGGAAATGGGAGGCGACGTCCGGGAAGAGAACGGCAGCCTCCTTGCCCAAAAGTCTGTACTGCACGGTGTGACCATCGACGCTACGGATATTCCCGATCTGGTGCCCGTTTTGGCTATTGCGGCGGCTTACGCCGAGGGCGAGACGGTGATCAAAGGAGCGGCAAGGCTTCGCTTGAAGGAAAGCGACCGCATTGCCAGCGTTTGCGGGATGCTGAAGGCCTTGGGAGTCTCCTGCAAAGAAACGGCAGAGGGTATGGTCATTCAAGGAGGCGGATTGAAGGGCGGCGTGGTGGATGCTTGTAACGACCACCGCATTGCCATGAGTGCCGCTGTGGCCTCTTTGGTCTGCCAAGAGCCTGTGACCATTGTGGGCGCACAGGCTGTGGAGAAATCCTACCCCGACTTTTTCCGCCATCTGGAAAGCCTTGGCGGTGTTTATAAGGAACTTAACTGAGAGAAGGTAGTTTGATGTTTACCTACGGAAATCGCCTGCGGGTGCAGGTATTCGGACAATCCCACTCTGCGGGAATGGGGGTTGTCATAGACGGCTTCCCCGCCGGCATTGCTGTGAACGCGGAAGGACTTGCCGCTTTTATGGAGCGCCGTGCTCCCGGGCGGAACGCTTTTTCCACCGCGAGAAAAGAACCCGACAAAGTGGAGTTTCTTTCCGGCGTTGTGAACGGTATCACCACAGGTGCGCCCATCTCTGCCGTGATCATGAATACGGATACCCGAAGTAAGGATTACGCAAAGCTTGCGGATATACCCCGTCCCTCCCACGCTGACTTAGCGGCGTATTTCAAATACGGCTCCCATCGGGATCATCGGGGTGGCGGCGAGTTTTCCGGGCGGTTGACCGCGCCTCTTTGCGTGGCGGGATATCTTTGCATGACCTATTTGGAGACCCTGGGTATTCACATAGGGGCTCATATCGCTTCCGTGGGAGGCGTATCGGACGATCAGTTCTCAATAGAGCCTGCCGCAGAGGAATTGCTTGCCCCCGGGAAGAAGGACTTCCCCGTTTTGAACGAAGAAAAAGGCAAGACTATGCAGGAGGTCATTCTGCAAGCCAAGAGCGAGGCGGATTCCGTGGGCGGCAGTATCGAATGTGCCGTGACGGGGATCCCCGCAGGTACGGGGGGCAGCTCCTTCGGTGGTATGGAGGGCAGGATCGCCCTGGCTATGTTCGGCATTCCCGCCGTGAAGGGGATCGAGTTCGGCAGCGGTTTTGCGGGCTGTGAAAAGAGAGGCTCGGAAAACAACGATCCCATCCGCACCGACGGAAACAGGATCTACACCGAGACCAACAACGCAGGCGGACTGATGGGTGGGATCGCCAACGGGATGCCCGTGGTATTCCGCGTGGGGATCAAGCCTACCCCCTCTATCGGGAAGGAACAGAAGAGCGTTTCCCTTTCCCGTATGGAGAACGCCGATCTGGTGATCGAGGGACGTCACGATCCCTGTATCGTTCAAAGAGCCGTTCCCGTGGTGGAGGCGGTGGCCGCCTTGGCGGTGGCAGACAGTTTGCTTTGAGTTTTTAGAGGTTATATCATGGATATCAAGGATTACAGAGATCAATTGGACGTGCTGGATGCACAGCTTGTGGAGCTGTTCTGCAAGCGTATGGAGATCTGCGGAGACGTGGCCAGATGGAAGAAGGAAAACGGTAAGCCCATCTTTGACCGCACCCGTGAACGGGACAAGCTGAACACCGTTGGGGAGCTTTCCAAGGAGGAATTTGAGCCCTACGTACGGTGTATGTTCCGCTCCTTGTTCGGCTACAGCCGTTCCTACCAGCACAAGCTGTTGGATCCCCCCTCCGCGTTGGCAGAGGAGATCAATCGTGCACGGCTGGAGACTCCCGAGCTATTCCCCACGGAGGCTGCCGTGGCTTGTCAGGGGGTAGAGGGTGCTTACTCCTCCTTGGCCTGCGAGAAGCTATTCCGCGACCCGGAGATCAAGTTCTGTCCCACCTTTGAGGACGTGTTCCAAGCAGTGGACAGCGGAGAGTGCCGCTATGGCATTTTGCCCATCGAAAACAGCACCGCAGGATCGGTCAAGGCAAATTACGACCTTTTGGTCAAATATCAGTGTAATATCGTCCGCAGTACCCGTTTGCTGGTGAGCCATTGCCTGCTGGCAAAGCCGGGCGTAAAGCTGCAGGATATCAAAGTCATCTATTCCCACGAGCAGGCCATCGGGCAGTGCTCCAAGTTCCTCTCTTCCCTGTCCGGGGTGGAGGTAAAGGCCTGCGCCAACACCGCCATGGCTGCACAGATGGTGTCTGCAAGCGAGGATCCCTCCATTGCCGCCATTTCCTCCCGTGCTTGTGCGGAGCTTTACGGGCTTTCCATTCTAGCGGAAACCATTCAGGATACCGGGGCAAACCGCACACGGTTTATCTGCATTTCCAAAAAGAAGGAGATCTACCCCGGGGCTAATCGTACCACACTGATCCTGGTCCTGAAGCACAAGCCCGGCGCTTTGTTCTCCGTTTTGGAACGTTGCAACGAGCTGGGGGTAAATCTGGTGAAGCTGGAAAGCCGACCCCTTCCCGAGAGAGATTTTGAGTTTTTGTTCTATCTGGATCTGGACATTCCCGCCGCATCTCCCGCGCTGTACGAGTTGATCGCACTTTTGGAGGCGGAGACGGAGGAGCTTCGGTATCTGGGCAGTTACCTTGAGGTGGTTTGATGAAGCCTTTCGGTCTTTTGGGTGAGAAGCTGGGTCACAGCTTTTCTCCCCTGATCCATTCCCGCTTTGGGAACTACGAATACCGTTTGTTCCCCACTCCGAAGGAGGAGCTTGGCGCATTTTTAACAAGCGGAAGCTTTGGGAATCTGAACGTAACCATCCCTTATAAGAAGGCAGTGATCCCCTACTGCAAATCTCTTTCTCCATTGGCGGAGGAAATCGGCAGCGTAAACACCGTCAAGGTGAAGGATGGGGAGCTTTTCGGCTTCAACACGGATTATTACGGTTTCTGCTATATGCTGGCGGAGGGAAACATTTCCGTCTCGGGCGAGAAATGTGCGGTGATCGGCAACGGGGGGGTCGCTCCCACGGTGTGCAAGGCGCTAAAGGATCTTGGCGCACGGGAGATCACGGTGGTGACCAGAGCGCTGAACAACCCCGAGTTTATCGAGACCATAGCCGACCACACGGTGGTGGTGAACACCTCTCCCGTTGGGATGTACCCGAACAACGGCCAATCTCCTGTGAACCTGAGACAGTTCAAGGCGTTGAAGGGTGTGGCGGATCTGATCTACAACCCTTTGAAAACGGCTTTGATGCTCCAAGCAGAGCAATTGGGAGTGCCTTGCGTGGGCGGTTTGCCCATGCTGGTTGCCCAAGCCAAGCAGGCATCGGAGATCTTCCAAGACGTTAAAATTGACGATGATAAAATTGCTCCTGTTCACAAGGAGATCCATGATCTGTGCGAGACGCTCTGCCTGATCGGCATGCCGGGGAGCGGAAAGTCCACCTTGGGCAAGCTGCTGGCGGAATCGTTGGGAAAGCAATTTGTGGATACAGACGAATTGATCATAGAGATGGCAGGCAAATCCATTCCCGAGATCTTTGCGGAGGATGGCGAAGACGCTTTCCGTGCTTTGGAAACAAGGGCATTGGCGGAAGCTACCGCAAAAAGCGGCTACGTGGTCGCAACAGGCGGCGGCGTGGTGAAGAGAGCGGAGAACCATCCCCTGCTGAAGCAAAACGGACGGATCATTCTTGTGGAGCGTGGGCTGGATGAGCTATCCACAGGGGGCAGACCCTTGTCCTCCTCCAGAGAAGCCCTTGAGAAGCTCTACAAGGAGCGCCAGCCGCTTTACGAGGCGTTGGCAGATATCGTTGTGCATAACGATAAATCCCCCAAAGAGGGCATTACAGAGCTTCTTGAGAAGCTGTCATAATCGGAATACGAAAGCCACCCGTTGGGGTGGCTTTTTTGGATCAAAAAAATCCTCCGCAGATTTCTCTGCGGAGGATCTTGCTTTTTGGGAATTAGCCGAGCTCAGGAGCGGGCACGTAGAAGATCATGTTGTTGATGGATTCCCATGCGGGGAAGTTCTCGTAGATGTGATAACGGAACATTACATGAGCCTTCAGACGAGCGTAGTCCAGAGCACTAACCTTGCAGTCAACGTTCACGTCAGCAGCAGCCAGCTTCACACCTTCCAGAGTGTAGGTGCCAAGCACGTGGCGCTTCACGTACATGTAGTCGATAGAGTTAACCTTACCGTCGCCGTTGATATCAGCGATGACAGCAACGTTGAACTCGGTGCCGCAAGCGTCGCATACGAAGGTACAACCGGTACCAACGTACTCGTGGTCAGCCAGCTCCTGGCCGTTTCTGTAAACGGTGATGGAACCGGAGAAGTTGTTCTTGAATTCGCCAACGGTCATTCTGTCGATCTTAACAACCAGGATGTTGTTGATGAAGGCCATGTTCAGAGCGTTGGGCTTCAAAGTGGGATAGTAAACGAAGGTGGAGGTAGTGTTACCTTCCGCGCCGCAGTTGATGCAAACCTCAACGTCGGTGGTGGGGTTGCAGCAGTTGATGCCCTCGGTGTGAACGTTCTTGTAAACGTGGCCGGAGGTGGGGATGGTAACTACCAGAGTATCGCCGCAAGCAACGCAGGTGTAGGTCCAGGTGCCTTCGGTGGTGCAGGTGGGAGCAACAAATACGCCGTTCACCAGGTCATATGCATGGCCGGTAGCGGGGATGGTCTCAACAACCTTTTCGCCGCAGAAGATGCAGACGTAGGTAGCGGAGCCGTCCTTATCGCAGGTTGCATACTCCATATCGATGAGCTCGTAGCTGTGTGCATCGGGGTTGGGATCGGTGTATCTCTCTTCGTAGGAATCGCATCCTGCGCAGTAGTAGAGATCCAGACCGGGATGCTCACAGGTAGCATCGTGGATGATGTCAACGAACTGATAATCATGTGCGCCGGTAGCGTACAGAATCTCGGTGTAGGTATGGCCGCAGTTGTTACACATGTAGGTAACGTAGCCGTCTGCGCCGCAGGTGTTGTCAACGCGATCGATCTCAACGTAGTCGTGGCCGAGAGCGGGAACGAAGGCGATCTTGTGGGTCTCACCGCAACCGTACTTACAGGTTACCAGAACGTAGCCCTCTTCATCACAGGTGGGATCAACAACGTCGATGATCACAAACAAGTGGTCGGTAGCGGGAGTGTATTCTTCAGAGTAGGAATATCCGCAACGAGAGCAGTAGAAGATGAACAGACCGGGAGTAGAGCAGGTGGGCTCTACGATGTCATAGATGAAATCATGCATCAGAGGCTCGCCTACAGTCTCAGTATAGGTAGCACCGCAATCGGTACAGATGTAGGTGTAGTAGCCTGCTTCGGTACAGGTGGGATCGGTCCAGGAGAGGATGGTCCAAGTATGCACACCGGTGGGAGCGATGTCACGATATTCTACGCAACCGCAGGTAGCACAGATTCTGTACTCCTTGCCTGCTTCATACTCGGTAGCAGCCTTCTCAACGATCCATTCGCCCCAAGTGTGGCCGAATGCCTTGTAGATCTTGTCGATTCTGTGCAGGTCGCAACGTACGCACTGAACCAGTCTGAAGCCGTCCTGATCGCAGGTAGCGGGTCTTTCAACCACGTTACCGCTGAAGTCATGGCCCAAAGCGGGAAGGTCTACAGTATACCAAGCACCACATTCACAGGTATAAGTTTCAATACCGGGTGCAAAGCAGGTGGGTTCGGTAACTACGCACTTATAGTCGTGGGGGATCTCAACGTCCCATTCAACGATATAGCAGACCTGGCAACGTCTGGTCAGCTTACCGGTATGACCATTTTCATGCTTAACAGTGATAACCTCTTCCCAGGTATGGCCAACAGGATCTACAAAATTATCCTTGTAAGAATGATGGCAGATAGAACAGGTATAGGTGGTGTAACCTTCGTCATCACAATCGGGAGGAGTTACCACGCCACCGTCATAGTCATGATCGTGAGCGGGGATCACAACACCATTTTCAACATAGTCACAGCCGGGGATGGTACACCAGCCGTTCTTCAGACCGTCGGTATCGCAGGTGGGCTCGGTAACGATATCCCACTCCATGATATGGTTAACGGGAGTCAGAACAACGGTGAGGTCGCTCATAACGTTCTCGTAAGAAACGCTTGCGATGTAGTTCTCGGTGATTGCGGAACCGCCGTGGAAGTAAGGATCCTCAGCGCCGTCGCCTGCAACTACCTTCTGGGTATCGATCACGTTACCCTTGTCGTCTACGAAGGTAACGGTGTAGGTCTTGAACACTACCAGAGTCAGGGTAACGTCCAGATCGTACTTACCGGTGTAGATCTTGTTGTACTTAGTCTTAACTGCGTCTACGTAGGTCTCGATGGAGGAGAAGCCGAAAGCCTTGAGAGCCTTGGAGATTCTGTCCTCCAGCTTGGTGGAGAGAAGCTTGTTCAGAGCAGCGTCAACATAGGACTGGAAGCCCTTGGGGGAGATGCCGTTGCCCAGGATGACAGTGTAGGAACCGTCGCCATTGTACAGCTCGCCAATGGTAACGTTCAGTCTCTCGTCAACCTCCAGAATGGAGTAAGCCTTCTTGAGGGCATCCTTCAGCTCTACGGGAAGCTTAGCCTTTGCTTCCAGGGAGAGGAGCAGCTCCTTCAGCTTGGCGGGCTTGATAGCAGCCAAGTTGAAGTCAACGCCGTATTCCTCTGCCATAGCAGCAAGAACGTAAGCGGGGATCATAGCGTTTGCATCCAGAGAAAGGATCATGGACTTCAGCTTGTCTGCGCCAACCTTAGCAAGGTCGAAGGAAACAGTCTTAGCCTTCTGGATAGCAGCCTTTACGTAAACGGAGAACAGGTTTCTCTCGTCGATCACGCGGATCATAGCCTTCAGGTCGTTGGGCTCTGCAAGATCCAGATTGAAGTGATCTGCAATCTTGTTTACCAGAGACTCGAACTGAGCCTCGTAACCCAGTTTCTTTGCAACGTACTCAAGTCTCTCCAGCTTGATCTGGTCGACCAGGTCGCCCAAGGTCATAGTGTGAAGCTTGTCGCGGAGAACACCGTAGTCGTCGGTAACGTCGGAAGGCAGGAGGTACCCGAGGATCTCGTCGGTATAATCGGAGATGTCCAAGGTGCCTTCCAGATCAGCGGAGAAGATACCGTCGATCTCGGTAAAGTCGCCGTTGACCTCGACCATGTCAGCCAGCTTCTTAGCGGCGGACTTGATCTTGTTCAGAGTTGCCTCGGAGCAGTTGATCACGAAGTTCACGGGAACGTCGATCTCAACGCCGCGGCAAGAGAGGGAGAAGTTATAGGTGGCAAGGGTGTTGCCTTCCATGTTGGCGATGGTAGAGAACTCGATGGGGTTAGCCTTGTAGATCTTAACCAGCGTGCTCCAAATCTCGGAAGGATCTGCCAGATCGTAGATGGTGTAGCCGTTCACGGTTACTTCATCATACAGAAGCACTGCGCCTGCCAGCAGCTTCAAAGCGCCGAGCACGTCGTAATTCTTAACGATGCTCTTAACAGCCTCCAAAACGTTGACGTCGTCAGCTGCCTTCAGCACGAAGTTCACGCCTGCAAGGTTGCCCTGCTCATCATATACACGGTTCAGATCGAAGGGGTTCTTAACGGTAACGCCCTCCATAGCCTCCAGAACACGGTTCAGAACGTCCTTTGCAGCCTTCTTCATGGTTGCAATGAACATTTCCTTGGCAAATTTCTTAGCTACTTCGCCGCCGGTTTCGCCCAGGTCGGGAAGCTCGCCGGTCTCAATGGATTCCTTAACGGTCTCCTTGAGCTCTTCCTGTTCCTCGGGAGGCAGGGATTCGTAGTAGTCTTCGACGGCGTCAACCTGCTCTTTAGTCAGGCCAAGCTCGTCAGCGATGTCTTTGGCTGCATCGATCTGCTCTTCGGTCAGGCCATACTTGTCCTTCAAATAGTCCCAGTCGATATCATCCGCAGCGGCGGAGACAAGAGACGCGGGAACTGCTGCAACAAGCATCACGACCAAAAGCAGAGAGCTGATCAGTCTTTTGAATACTGTCTTCATAGCATCCTCACTTATATAAATTAATTTTTTTGCATAAGTTAAACCTGACCTTGTACCCCCAAAGTAAGGTCATCCTAATACATACTCCATTATATACCCTTTTTCAAAGATTGTCAACCTCTTTTCTAAGATTTCTTTCTTGCAAACTCGGAAATAATTACCAAAGGTTTTACCGTTTTTTTGTCAAATTCGTCATATACTCTCTTTTGCATTGCATAAACGCAGAAAAAGAACGGACGGAGCGTATCTCCATCCGTTCGTGAATTTTTTTATGCGTTTCGGGTTATACCCACCACATACCGGTGGGCTTGGGATCCTTGATAATAGCCTGCTTCAGGAAGTAAGCGGCCTTCTCCAAACCCTCCACGTTGGTCATAATGCTGTCCTCATGCTCGATGGACAGGATATCGTCATATCCCACAAGGCGAAGATTGCTGATGAAGTCTCTCCAATACTGCATATCATTGCCATAGCCCACGGAGCGGAACACCCAAGAGCGGTGAAGCTCGTCTGCATAGGGCTTGGTATCCAGCACGCCGTTGACAGCGGTGTTCAGGCCGTCCACCTTGGTGTCCTTGGCGTGAACGTGGTAAATCGCGTCGCCCAGAGTGCGGATGGCGGCAACGGGGTCGATCCCCTGCCAGATCAGGTGAGAGGGGTCCATGTTGGCGCCGATGAGGTTGCCCACCTCGCTGCGCAGGTGCAACAGGGTCTCGGGGTTATACACGCAGAAGCCGGGATGCATCTCCAAAGCGATCTTCTCAATGCCGTGGGCTTCGGCAAACTGCACCTCTTCCTTCCAATAAGGAACCAGCACTTCCTCCCACTGCCATTTCAGCAGATCGGAGAAATCGTTGGGCCAGGGGCAGGTAACCCAGTTGGGATACTTGGCATCCAGACTGTCGCCGGGACAGCCGGAGAAGCCGATGATCTTCTTGATCCCCAGTTTTTCGCAAAGGAGGATGGTATTTCGGAAATCCTCACGATAGCTCTCGCGAGTGGCCTTGTCGGGATGGACGGGGTTGCCGTGGCAGCTGAGGGTGTTGATGGGCAGACCGTGGGCGGCGATGGTCTCTTTGAAGGATTCCAAGGCCTTTTCGTCCTTCAGAAGAACGGCGGGGTCGCAATGGGCTTTGCCGGGATAACCGCCTGCGCCGATCTCCAATTCCTCAATACCGATGGATTTCAGATAAGGAAGCACCTTGTCCAGCGGTTGATCGCCGAACAAAACTGCACATACACCTAATTTCATGGAGCATTTCCTTCCTATTAATTAAAGTAGTAGGGCTCACCGGTCTTGGCGGAGACGTAGATACCCTCCAGAATGCGGCTGACAACCAATGCCTGCTCGGGAAGAACGAAGGGATCGGTGTCGTTGATCACGGCGTTGAGCCACAGACGTGCCTCGTTGTCATGGGGAGAGCCTGCGCCTGCGCCCTCGTAGAAGGCTACGCCGCCTGCGGACAGGTCGGGCTTCAGAACGTACTGTCTGCCGTTGCGGATGCCGTTGATACGTACGCCGCCCTCCATGTCAGCACCGCCGTCGGTGCCGCAAAGGGTGGTAACAGCCTCGCGAACATCCAGAGAGTTCAACGCCCAGCTGGATTCCAAAACCACGGTAGCGCCGTTTTCCATGACGATGAAGCCGAAGGCGGAATCCTCAACGGTAAGCTCGCCGGGCTTCCAGTCGCCCCAAGCGTTGCCGGTGGGGAACTTATCGCCCAGCTTGTGGTATACGGTACCAACGCAATACTTGGGCTTGTAGTTATCCATGCACCACAGGGTCAAGTCAAGAGCATGGGTGCCGATATCGATGAGGGGACCGCCGCCCTGCTCGTATTCGTTCATGAACACGCCCCAAGTGGGAACGGCTCTGCGACGAATGGCGGTAGCTTTGGCGTAGTAGATCTCGCCGAGAGTGCCGTCCTCGCATTCCTTCTTGATATACATGGAATCGGGGCGGTGGCGGTTCTGGTAGCCGATGGTCAGCTTCTTGCCGGTGCGCTTTGCGGCATCCAGCATCTTCTGTGCTTCCTCGGAGTTGATGGCCATGGGCTTTTCGCACATAACGTGCTTCCCTGCTTCCAGAGCATCTACGGTGATGAAGCTGTGGGAGCGGTTGGGGGTACAAACGTGAACCACGTCGATGGTCTCGTCCGCTAAAAGCTCCTTATAGTCAGTGCAGACCTTGGCGTCGGGGGTGCCGTACTTCTTGGCGGCCTCTTCAGCGCGGGAAAGCACCACGTCACAGAAATATACCATTTCCGCCAGGTCAGAGCAGTTCTTCAATGCGGGCATATGCTTGCCGTTGGCAATGCCGCCGCAACCGATGATACCGATTCTCAATTTCTTATCCATTGTAAATCTCCTTTGGATTATTTAATCGCGGTAATATTTATAGTAAGCAAGGATGGTTCTTTCCTTACCTTCTACCTTATCAAAGCCCGTGAGGGTGGCTCCCTCCAAGGAAAGGAACTCCCATGCGTGCAGTTCCGAGGCGGTGGTGACAAACAGAGTCTTGTCCCCCGAGATCACGCTGAACTCCCCTTCGAAATAGCTGAGCACGCCGCCCTTGCCGATGACCCGCTCCACACCGTTCTCTTCCCTCTCCAGAATGTAGCGGAGAGAGCGGCCGTCCAGTTTCTTTGCCATCCACAGACGGAATTCCACACTATCGGTGTTCTTGGGCGGTTTATCTTTTTTCTTCCAGCCGAACATCTTTCTTCTCCTTCAGGTCGTTTTCCGTCTCCTTGGACAGGTAAATGGGACGGTGCTTGCTTTCCAGATAGGTTTTGGACAGATAGCCCCCCAAAATACCGATGGAAAACTCCAAAGCACCACCCACAAACAGGATAACGCACATCATGGACGCCCAACCGAAGGCGGAATCCACACCCAAAAGGGCGCGGATAATGACCACCAAAATGCCAATGAAGGCGGCAAAGCAGAACATAAAGCCCATCACCGAAGCGATGGCCAGGGGTGCGGTGGAGAAAGCAATGATACATTCCAGGGAATACTTGAACAGCTTCCAGAAGGAGAACTTGGTCTTCCCCGCACTGCGCTCCACGTTCTCGTAGGAGATCCACTCCGTCTCGTAGCCCACCCACTCGAAGATGCCCTTGGAGAAGCGGTTGTACTCGCAAAGGGACATGATGGAATCCGCCATACGACGGGACATGAGACGGTAGTCTCTTGCCGCGGGCACCAATCGCACGTTGGAGATGCGGTTGATCATTTTATAAAAAACGTTTGCAAAAAAGCTTCTGATGGGAGGTTCCCCCTTGCGGGAGGAACGACGGGTACCGATGCTGTCGCACCCCTTCTCCTTCAAAAGAGCCATCATACGGGGCAGGAGGGAGGGGGGATCCTGGAGATCCGCATCCATATACACAACGTAGTCCCCGCGGGAGGCCTGCAAAAGGGCGTACATGGCGGCTTCCTTGCCGAAATTGCGGGTAAAGGAAACGTAACGGAAGCGCTCGTCCGCGGCGGCGTATTCCCGCAACAGCTTCAGAGTACCGTCCTTAGAGCCGTCGTCCGCAAAAATCACCTCAAAGGCGTATTCCGGCATGGTGTCCATCACCCGTAAGATCTCATCACGGAAAAGAGGCAGGGATTCTTCCTCGTTAAAACAAGGAACCATAACGCTGATCAGTTCCATATAAATCCTCCCTCTTTACGGCAAATTTCTCTTGTTCAATAGTACCATATGTTCCCTTTTTTGTCAACGGGTTTTGAGACTTTTTTCCGAAAAGACGCACAAAAATGATTGACAAAGAATGCTTGCTATGTTAGAATAAAACCAAGAAAATTCCATTTGGCAAGAGAGGCTTTGACAGCATGGCTGAATTTCATACGCTGACCACGGAGCAAAAGAATGCTTCCTCGTCACAGATCGACAAAATGAGCGCCCTTGAGATCGCAAGGTGCATCAACGAAGAGGATAAGACAGTAGCCTTTGCGGTGGAAAAGTGTCTGCCGGAGATCGGCGAAGCCATTGACTTGCTGGCAGAGGTTCTGCAGGCCGACGGACGCATCTTCTACTGCGGCGCGGGCACCTCCGGCAGACTGGGAGTGGTAGATGCCTCCGAGATCCCCCCTACCTACGGGCTGTACGGCAGAGTCATCGGGCTGATGGCGGGGGGCTACAGCGCCATCATCAATCCCGCGGAGGATGCGGAGGACAGCTTCCACAGCATCGCGGATCTGATGAAGGAGGAATACGGCTACAGTGAGAAGGATATTTTAGTGGCTGTTTCCGCCAGCGGGTCCGCAAACTGCGTGAAGGGTGCTTTGGCCTACGCCAAGGAGCTGGGCACCAAGACCATCTGCGTCACCTGCAACAAAAACAGCGATCTGATCCCGCTGTGTGATCTTGCCATCGCGGCGGAGGTTGGTCCCGAGGTGATCAACGGCTCCACCCGCATGAAGGCGGGCACGGCGCAAAAAATGATCCTGAATATGCTGTCCACCGGCGCCATGGTGCGGTACGGCAGAGTCCGTGGGAATTACATGGCCTATATGATCCCTTCCAACCGCAAGCTGGTGGCAAGAGCCATCCGCATGATCTGCCAGAAAACGGGCTGCACTCCCGAAAAGGCAGAGGAAGCCCTGAAGCGGGCGGATAACGTCATTGCAGACGCCATGGACGCCATCGAAGCAGAAAATATATCATTATAATATAGGGGGTACACCGATGAAAATTAAAAGATTCCTTTCCGCGTTACTTACCGCCGTCATGCTTTTTGCCGTAATCGCGGCTACGCCCTTGACAAGCTCTGCGGCAGGTAACGACGACCTGATCACCATCACCTACACCAATCCCGTTATTACCGCAAACGTAGGCGATACGGTGGATCTTTCCCGCTATGCGGTGGTTACCGAGGACGGCACGGTCCTCTCTCCCGATGAGATCGATTGGAGACTACGTGACATCGTGCCGGAAACCATCGAGGTGACCGAAAAAGGAGTTCAAACCCTTTACGCTTACTACGGAGAAATCCGTCGGGAGATCTATCTGGTCTCAAAGCTTCCGGAAGAGACGGAATACGTGCTGTATGAAAACGATTTCGACTGCACGGTGGACGACCTCAGAGAAGAAGGCTGGAAGCTTCTGAACGCAAGCGCCATCAGCATCAGCGACGGCGTTTTCCACATGGGCAACAAGAACGGAGACTACTACCGCGCCATTCTGCCCGAGTGGCTGGGGAACTTCGGCGATTACGCCATCTCCATGCAGGCCAGCCAAACGGACGTGCTTAACGGCTCCAGATGGTGCTCCATCGCCTACCGTATCGAAAACGCCAACAAGAATTATTATCCCTACTACCATATGTGCGTTCGCGCCAACACCACCAGCAGTACGGTGGAGTTCGCAGAGCGTACCAAGGCCAATGGGTGGAACGTGATCTATAAGACCTCTGCCAACCTGAACATGACGGATGCGGGGTACCACAACATCACGGTCAAAGCCTTTGAAAACACGGTGCAATACCTGATCGACGGTGAATCCATGCTGTTCGTCAGCGATGCAAAGGCTCATCCCAAGGGATACGTGGGCTTGATCTCCAACTACGGCTCCATGAACGTGGATTCTATCCGCATCACCGTGCAGGAGGCGGCTCCCGAGCGTCCCAAGGTAGTTCCCAAGCTGCTCAACACTGCGGAAAACCGCGGCGAGACCAATATCACAAACTACGTTTCCAACCAGGCTTACGTGGGCTTCTCCCGTCTGGAGGAGATCCTGCAAAACGAGGAGCTTCCCGCGGCAGTCTATATCGATCTGGACGGCCACTCTCCCACCCAAGGTGATTTTGAGAGAATGCTGACGCTTTGCGCGGAAAAGAACGTGATCCCCCAGTTCAAGCTGACCGCCAAGGAACAGGTGGATAAGCTCAACGACGCCCTGAAGGCAACCAAGGTGCCCGAGGCTCTGGTGGGCTCCGCAGACGCCGAGGTGGTAAAATACGCCCGCACCAAGAACAAGGCTGTGATCCGCGGCGCATTGGATCTCACCGAGATCTCCTGGGACGTTCCCACCTCCGATGCCGATATTCACAAATATTACGATATGGCCGCAGGCGCATACGCACAGGCCATCATCCTCCCCTATCACGCCGCCACCAAGGAAGCGGTTGCCAAGCTTCAGGAATACGAGCTTGCGGTCTGGGCCTTTGGCGAGAACATCCAATCCGTTACCGAGGGTGCTCATCTGGTGGCATCCGGTGCCAACGCCGTGGTGAGCAACGATTACCAGCTGATCGCTTCCGTTCAGAAGGAGATCTTCACCGCGGCCGACTCTCTCACCCGCACTCCCGTGTGGACCGCGCACAGAGGCTATTCCACCAAGTACCCCGAAAACTCCATGGCGGCCTGTATCGGTGCTTACGAGGTAGGCGCGGATTGCATTGAGATCGACGTACACCTCAGCGCCGACGGCGTGGTGATGGTGATGCACGACGGTTCCATCGACCGTACCACCAACGGCACGGGTAATATCGCAAGCATGACCTGCGACCAGCTCAAGCAGTACCGCTTGAAAAACGCCAGCGGCGTTCTCACCCAGGAGGTGATCCCCACCTTCGAGGAGATCCTGCAGGAGTTCCAAGGCAAAGACGTGAAGTTCCTCTGCGAGATCAAATCCGGCCAGGCAGGCCTTCCCAAGGCTTGCGTGGATCTGATCAAGAAGTATGAGATGGAAGACCAGGTGGTGTTCATCAGCTTCTACGCCGATCAGCTTACCGAAGCCAAGAAGCATATGAACATTTCCACCGGCTACCTCATCGGCGCCACCGGCTTCTCCGACGGGGCAGACTATGCGGGAACCCTCAACGCTTATTACGAAAAGCAGCTGGACATTCTGAATTACCACGCCACCATGGCCATCAACTACGGCAATCTGACGAGCGAGTTCCTGCGGGATGCCAACGACCGCGGTCTCACCCTTTGGACATGGACCTACAACCTGGGCTCTGCCGCTCAAGTCTGCAAGATGTTCTTGGCAGGTGTGAACGGCATGACCACCGACGATCCCCAATATCTGAAGCACACCGTAAAGACGATTTCCGCTCCTACGGAATTGAAGGTGAACGTGGATAAGAAGACCCGCTTTGAGATCAACTCCCTGACCTACGGCGGCAAAGAAAAAGCCGTGACGGAGGATGCAGAGATCATTCTGCTGGAAAATGACGGCGTGATCCGCGTGGAAACGGACGGCTCCGTTTGGGGCTTGAAGCAAGGGACCGCCTCCTTCATGGTAGCCTACCAAACCAAGCTTCCCGACGGACAGACCTACACGCTTTACAGCCAGCCTATCGTGGTTGAGGTAGGCACCTTTGAGGGATTAACTCCCACGGAGGCCAGCGGCTTTACGGTAAAGGACGGGTTGCTCACCCGGGTTGAGTTAGGCTTACGGGTCTCCGATCTGGCCTCCCACTTTGTAGACTTTAAGTACGCGCAGATTTTTGACCAAAACGAAAGCTTCCTGGCTCCCGACGCGCAGATCTGCACCGGTACGCTGATCTCGCTGTACGGTGAGGTCACCCAAGTGGCAGTATCCGGCGACCTGAACGGCGATGGCAAGTGCAACGCCGTGGACTACATCCTCATGAAGCGCCATACCGCAGGGAACGAGCTTTCCAAGCTTCAAGCCGCTGCGGCCGATGTCAGCGGAGACGGCGAAATCCGTTCCGTGGATTACATCCGTATGAAGCGTTATTTGCTGAAAAAAGCCGACTCCCTGATGTAAAATCACTCTCAAGAGAGAGCCTGCGGGCTCTCTCTTTTTTGACGGTTCATGATAAAATCCGGGCTTCATTTGGACTTTTTGTGAAAAAGCCCTTGCATTCCGCCGAAAGGTATTGTATAATGTAGTCACAAATCAATGCAAAAAAATAGCAGAAAGGAATCTTTACTTTCATGAAAAGACTTACTTCTCTCATGCTGGCAGTCTTTATGGTAGTTACCATGGTGTCTGCTTCCCTTCTTACGGTTTCGGCCGCTGAGACCACTTCTGTCTCTCTGTCCGCTCCCGCTGAGGTGGAATTCACCGGGGATGCCGTAGAAGACTCCTTCCAGGTAGAAGCAAACCTGAATCTTGCCGACGGTCTCACCGCCATTGCAGGTTACGAGGTCAAGCTTACCTGGGATCCCGCTTGTCTCACCCTGTTGGAGACCGTGTTCTCCGGCGAAGGCATCACTGACCAGAAACCTGGCGAAGGCTCTCTTACTCTGGCAGCGGTCAACGCTACCGACGTGCTTTCCGGCAGACTGTTCTACGTTTCCTTCGCGCCCATCGCGGAAGGCAACACCACCGTCTCCGTAGAGGTTCTCAGCATTGCTACCTCCACCGGTCTGATCGATGCAGAGGGCAGCGAGGTTGCCATCACCGCGGCGAAGCCCGTAGTGATCTACGAGACTCCCGAAGAGATCGTCAACGCAGCTTACGAGCTGGAGAACGGCGAGTATCTCTCCGACGGCTATAAGTACGCCCTGACCGGTGAGATCATCTCCTTCGAGTCCGTTTACAGCGAGCAGTACAAGAACGTTTCCCCCATCATCGCCGTTGAAGGCGTAGACGGCAAGCCCATCCTGTGCTTCCGCATGAAGGGCGAGGGCGCTGACGTGATCAAGATCGGCGACACCATCACCGTTACCGGTAAGATCAAGAATTACAACGGCAAGATCGAGTTCGATTCCGGCTGTACGCTGGATTCCTACGTTCCCGGTGAGCCCGAGGTCATCATTTACGATACCCCCGAGGCAATCCTGAACGCCGCTTACCAGCTGGATACCGGCGCTACCCTTTCTGCAGGCCATCTCTACGAGCTGACCGGCGTGATCACCTCTGTCGATACCGAATACAGCGAGCAGTATGGCAACGTTACCGTTACCATTCAGGTTGGCGATATGGCCGACAAGCCGATGAAGTGCTTCCGCATGAAGGGCGAAGGCGCCGATATCATCAAGGTTGGTGACACCATTACCGTTAAGGGTGTGATCAAGAATTACAACGGTACCGTTGAGTTCGACGCAGGTTGTACCTTGGAGGCCTACACGCAGGCTCCCGGCCACAATCACAATTACGTTGAAGAGATCACCGTACAGCCCACCCTTTCCACCGAAGGCTCCGCTACCTACACCTGCGAATGCGGCGAATCCTACACCGAGGCTATCCCCGCTGTAAAGGTTCAGCCCAATGAGCTCGTAGCCCTTCCCGAAGGCGCTCTGGTTCTGGACTATGCAGGCTATAAGCACGATTCCTTCCACTGCATCATCGCCGGTGACAACCTGACCGTCAACGATCTGACCGCTTTGGGTAACAACGGCGCAGGCAAGGATATGAACTACTTCTACATCATCGTCGTGGATGCAGACGGCGTGGTGGCAGACTCCTGGTTTGACCTTGGCAGACCCAACGCAGTCAAGAGCGACGTGGTTTGCCCCGCAGGCGGTTACATCATCGGCTTCAACGGCAACAAGGAAAACTACGCAGAGCTTGCCAAGATCGAAAAGGGCGCTAAGATCACCCTTTACAACGTAGACGTGGAAGCTCTCCGCGGTGTGGCAGGCAACGTAACCGTTGAAAATGCTGGCTTCACCTACAAAAATCCCGCTAAGATCTACGAGACCGCAGAGGATATCATCAACGCGGCTTACGAGCTGGAAAACGGCGAGTATCTGTCCGACGGCCATAAGTACACCTTGACCGGCGAGATCCTCTCCGTTGATACTGTCTACAACCCCAACTACAGCAACGTCACCGTTACCATGACCGTCGAAGGCAAGAACATCCAGTGCTACCGCATGAAGGGTGAGGGCGCCGACGTGATCAAGATCGGCGATACCATCACCGTCACCGGTAAGATCAAGAACTACAACGGCACCATCGAGTTTGATACCGGCTGTACGCTGGAATCCTACGTTCCCGGCACCCCCGAGTTCGTGATCTACGAAACTCCCGAAGAGATCCTGCAGGAGGCATACAAGCTGGCAGACGGTGCGGTTCTTTCCGGCGGCCACAAGTATGAGCTCACCGGCGTGATCCTCTCTATCGATACCGCTTACGACGAAAAGTACGGCAATATCTCCGTTACCATTCAGGTTGGCAATATGAGCGAGATGCCCATTCAGTGCTTCCGTTTGGCAGGCGAAGGTGCGGCAGAGCTTCAGGTTGGCGATACCATCACCGCTAAGGGCGAGATCAAGAACTACCACGGCAAGATCGAGTTCAACACCTGCGAGCTGCTGAACGTTGTGAAGAAGCCCTCCTTTGCATTCGGCGACGTGGACGGCAACGGCAAACCCGCTATGGCCGACTACTTCAAGCTGAAGTCCTATCTGTTGGGCAAGAACGATTCCTTTGACGATGGCATGCTGGAAAGAAGCGACATCGACGGCAACGGAAAGGTCAACAAGCAGGATTACTTCAAGCTGAAATCCTTCCTGCTGGGCAAGTGGGATCCCAACGCATAAAGATCATTTACAAATAGTCCAAATGGGGCTGTTGCCATGGCTGTGCCATTTGCAGCAGCCCCTCTTTGATACAAAAAGGAGATTTCCCATATGAAAGCAAAAAGAACCCTTTGTTTCTGTCTGCTGTTCACCTTCGCCCTGCTGATGCTGGCGGGTTGCAACACGCAAGGTGCGGAAAGCTCCGGCGAGCCATCCGCTACCCCCTCCGCTCCCGAGGTGAGTGACGAGGTTTCGAAGAACGACGACAGATTTGTGGAGACGGATGAATTCCAAGGCAAGACCATCAAGGTGTTCACCGCGGCCTTCAACGATGCTTACGTCACCGAGATCGGAGACAATTCTCAAAACGAAAACTGTGCAGAAGCGCTTTCCGTGGCCATCAAGGAGCGCACCGAGGCGGTGGAGGATTCCTACGGCGTCACCATCGAAGAAGAGATCATGATCGATCCCAAGCGTTACGGCGGTACCTTCCTGGCGGCGGTCCGTGAATTCGGATACTCCGGCACAGGGGATTACGACATTCTGTATCCCTGTCTTCTGGACGCAGGTACCATGGCGGCGGAAGGGCTGTTGATCGACCTTTCCAACGCTCCCGGTATCCGCATCCAAAACTCCTGGTGGGATCAGACCTTTATTTCCGACACCGCCATTGGCAACTGCACCTATTACCTCACCGGCGACATCGGCTTACGTGCCAAGAATGCCGCAGGCTGTCTGTACTTCAACAAGAAGCTGATGGACGACGCGGGGATGGAATATCCCTACGAATTGGTCCGCAACAAGCAGTGGACCATCGAAAAGATCCTTGAGCTGATCAAGCAGGCGGATCTCAGCGAGGACTTGGACAAGGACGGCCAGATCACCTACCATGATATGTACGGCTGGGCGGGCCAGAACGGCGATATGCAGAAGCTGTTCTACGCCGCAGGGGAACGCATTGCCACGGTTGACGATGCGGGCGTGCCCTATATTTCCATTTACAACGAAAGAAGCGCCAAGGTGATAGATTCCATTTTGGATCTTCTGCAGGACAGCGAGGATTACGTTTGCGGCGACGATTACTTCAACGAATCCTCCACTCCCATGACGTTGCTTTTGGATTCCTTCAAGGCGGATCAATGTCTGTTCTATTCCGGCGGTATGGAGGACGCATTGAAGCTGGGAGATATGCAGAGCGATTTCGGTATCCTGCCCTCTCCCCTGTTCGATGAGACCCAGGAGCAGTATTACACCCAGGTTGGTGCTTGGTCTGCCAACGCTTACTGCATCCCCTACGGACTGGATGAGGAAAGATCCTACCGTGCACAGGTGATTCTGGATGCACTGGGCGCTTACTCCGTGGAATCCGTGGCCACCGCTTATTACGACGTGGTTCTGCAGTATCAGAAGCTCCGTACCGACGACGACGTGGAAATGCTGGAGCTGATCTTCGATTGCGCCGGTGCTGATCTCGGTGCGGTTTACCGCGTGGGCGGATTGTCCAACATGCTCACTCAGCTCATCGCAAAGCCCAAGGGCTCCTTTGCTTCCAGCTACGATGCATTGGAAAGTGCCGCCAAGGCAGAGATGGATGCGTTGATCGAGACCTTCAATCAGAGAGAACAAGAATAATGCATCGAAAGGACTCTTGCAAAAGGGTCCTTTTTTACGGGAGAACGCTTAAACCTTTTTCTTTTCTTGCAAAGAAAAAGATTTAAGCATTCAAAATGAAAAACGCATTGCCGAAAACGATCGTTTTCGGAGGTGTTTTCATTGACAAAACCAAAAGTCTTGTGATATACTTAAAGAAATGATAAGACAAAGAGGTAACGGATTATGACGGAGCAGATCTGGAAGATCGACGGGGAACGTTTGGTTTGGGAGATCAAAAAAGGGCAGGTACATACCGACGACATTGAAATGAGCGGCTTTTACGCCGACGAGATCATTTCCTACGGGGTGAAGGAGGACGGCAGTCTTCATTTGGAGCAGAGCTTTTACTTCCCCACCCTGCGTACCATTCCCAACCACACCCACGCCACCTATCATTTTGACGTGGCAAGGGAACAGACCCCCTGTCTTTTGAAGGACGGCGCTCCCGTGAAGGAATTCCCCATTCAGGCGGAGCTGGACGGCACCCTTTGCATCACCTGCGATACCGACGAAGGCGTTCTGGTGGTGCGCCGTTTTTACCCTGCCCAAAACGCACTTTGCTGTGTGGAGCAGGTCTCCTTGATCGCCATGGAGGACGGGGAGTTTACCCTTTCCCTGCCCGCTACCCATCTACACGAGCACGGGAGAGGTACCAAGGGCGTTTACCTTGCGGAGATCCGCCACGACGCTCCGGAGGTGATCAAGCTTGCCTCGGGGGACATGTTGACCTATTACGTTTACTACTCCGCACGGATCGCCAATCAGCCCCGCCCCGAGGTAGACGGCGGGCAAGAGCTTTTGGCACGTCTTGTGCGTGTGGAGGAGCTTTGCGGCACCATGGTTCTCCGCACCGCAAACCCCGTGTTGGACGGTATGTTCCGTTTTTCCAAGCTCCGTGCAGGGGAAAGCATTTTCGAGACCCTCACCGGGAAGTATCACAGCCCCGGGGGACGCTCCTACTATGCCGCCACCTGGTGCAACGACCAAGCGGAATACGCAGGCCCTCATTTCGCCATGACAGGGGACAAGGCTGCCATGGAGGCTTCCCTGAACGCTTACCGCTCCTACACGGCTTTTATGTCCGACAGCTTCCACAAGCTTCCCTGCTCCATCATTGCGGAGGGGCTTGACATCTGGGAGGGTGCGGGTGACAGAGGCGACGCGGCCATGTATCTTTACGGTGCTTCCCTGTTCTGCCTTTACACGGGAGACAAGACCATCGCCAAGGAGCTTTACCCTGCCATCAAGTGGTGCGCGGAGTACTGCCGCCGTCAGACCCTGCCGGAGGGTGTGATCCGCTCCGATTCCGACGAATTGGAGGGCCGTTTCCCCACGGACAGGAAGGCCAATCTTTCCACCTCCTGCTTATGCTATGGCGGGTTGGTATTTGCTTCCAAGCTGGCAGAGTCCTTGGGAGATACGGACACGGCAGAGGATTACAAAAAGAGGGCCGCCGCGTTGGCGGAGGCCATTGACAGCTATTTCGGTGCGGTGCTTCACGGGTTTGAGACCTACCGCTACTCCAAGGGGTACGACACCTTGCGGGCGTGGATCTGCCTGCCCTTGTGCATGGAGATGGGAAAACGGAAGGAGGGCACTTTGGATGCCATGCTTTCCTCCTATCTGTGGACGGAGGAAGGGATGCTCACTTGCGAAATCTCCGACGAGAACCGTTCCAGCACCATTTGGGATCGTTCCACGTTGTACGGCATGAAGGCGGCCTTCCTTGCCGGTGCGGGGGATCGGATCATGGCGCCCTTTTTGGGGTACTGCCGCAAGCGGTTGTTGTGCGACCGTGTTCCCTACGCGGTGGAGGCGTATCCGGAGGGCGGGAAGCGCCATCTTTCCGGGGAGAGTGCGTTGTTTGCCCGGGTGGTCACGGAGGGGCTTTTCGGTATTCGGCCGGAGGGGCTTACGGCCTTCTCCTTTGTGCCTGTCTACTTTGAGGAGCTGGGTGAGATCAGCCTGGAGAAGCTCCCCATCTGCGGCGGGTGCTACGGCATTCGCGTAGGCAGGGACGGCTGGGTGGTCTCCGACGGCGGCAAAGAGGTTGCCCGCGGGGAGACGGACGGCAAGAGAGTGGAGATACGCAAAGGGGCTTAATCCCCTGCCAAAGGGACCCGTCCCTTTGTAATCCCGTATGATTAAATAAAAATACCGAAACGCACTTGCGTTTCGGCAATAAGGTTTTCGGGGTTGTTAAGGGGGACTTTTTCCAAAAGTCCCCCTTAAAACGCACTTTTAGTCTTCCGTATTTCCCATAAACTTTTCGTTCATGGCTTGGAGTTTGCGTTTTTCTCTGCGGTCGGCGAGGATAAAGAGAGGGATACCGAAGGCAACATACACGGCCAACATCACGACGGTAGCCAGAACAAGGATCTTCCAGGAATTGTAGATCCCGAAAGCGGAATAACTGCCTAAGGTGCAAAGGATCGCCGCCACTCCGTAGGAAGCACGATTGAGCCATAGCTCCGCTTTAGACTGATGTTTGCAAAGCAAAAAGACGTTGAGAAAAGCGGGGATCACAAGAGCAACGGCAGTGGGCAGAATAAGGCGGTACACGCTTTCCGTGTGGCACCCCAAAAGCGCGAGCATCAATGCCGCCACGCCAAAAGAACCGAAATAGCTGTAAAACAAACGAACGAGCTTAGAGTTAGAGTTCATATTACACACCTAACCTTTCTTTGATGGTGTTCAGGTACTGGCGGGAGACCATGAGCTTTTCCCCGTTCAGCAGGGTCATGATCAGCTTGCTGTGCTTTTCCGGGGTGATGGAACGGACTTTTTTCAGGTTGACGATAGCGGATTTGGAGACTCTTGCAAAGGGGGTTCCGGAAAGCTTTTCCTCCAGCTGGTAGATGCGTGCTTTGGTCTCGAAGGTTTCCTTGGCAGTATATAGGAACACCTTGCCGTCCACCGTTTCGATATAGTAGAGGTCGGAAAGGTTCAAGAAATGGGTGGTGCCGTTCTTCTCCCCTGCTATGCGGTTGTCGGCCAGGCTGATCTCCGCCAGCAGAGCCTGCAGCTCCTCGGTGAGGTAGCCGTAGGTCACGGTGATCTGAGGCTCCTGTACATCAGGGTCGTGGATGATGGTGATCTTCATGGGCGTTGCCCTCCTTTCGAGGATATGGTACATCAAAAGAAATAAAAAAGCAACCCCCAAACGGGTTTGTTGCACCCCGGGGGATGTAAGTTGCACGGAAGACGCTGAAAGGGACCCGTATGCATGAAATAAAAATACCGAAACGCTTCTTTGCGTTTCGGCAATAAGGTTTTCGGGGTTGTTAAGGGGGTCTTTTTTCCAAAAGACCCCCTTAAACGTACTCCTAAATCAAATCTGTTCCAGCGCCTGTTCGATGTCGGCGATGATGTCCTCTGCGCTCTCGATACCGCAGGAGAAGCGGATGAGGTCGGGAGAGACGCCGCAGGCTACCAGCTGTTCGTCGGTGAGCTGGCGGTGGGTGGTGGATGCCGGGTGGAGACAGCAGGTGCGGGCGTCAGCCACGTGGGTGACGATGGCCGCAAGACGGAGGCTGTCCATAAACTTGGTAGCCGCCTCTCTGCCGCCTTTGACGCCGAAGGAAACCACGCCGCAGGTGCCCTGAGGCATATACTTCTGCGCCAGAGCGTACTGATCGTCCTCGGGCAGCATAGCGCACTTCACCCAGTTGATCTTGGGATGGTTCTGGAGGTACTTGGCAACGGCCACGGCGTTCTCGCAATGGCGGGCCATGCGGAGATGAAGGGTCTCCAAACCTACGTTCAGAAGGAATGCGTTCTGGGGTGCCTGTACGGAGCCCAGGTCACGCATGAGCTGAACCACGCACTTCAGAAGGTAAGCACCTCTGCCACGCTCTGCGTAGATGATGCCGTGATAGCTATCGTCGGGCTTGGTGAGACCGGGGAACTTGTCGTTTTGAGTCCAATCGAAATTACCGCTGTCCACGATGCAACCGCCGATGGTGGAGGCGTGGCCTTCCATATACTTGGTGGTGGAGTGGGTGACGATGTCCGCACCAAACTCAAAGGGACGGCAGTTGATGGGGGTTGCAAAGGTGTTGTCGATGATCAGGGGCACGCCGTTCTCGTGGGCAACCTTGGCGAACACGGAGATATCCATGATATCCAGGCTGGGGTTGGAGACGGTCTCGCCGAAGAAGGCCTTGGTGTTGGGCTTCACGGCGGCGCGAAGCTCCTCCTCCGTAGCATGGGGAGACACGAAGGTGAAATCGAAGCCCAGCTTACGCATGGTCACGTTGAACAGGTTGAAGGTGCCGCCGTAGATCGCGGAGGAGCAAACGATGTGATCCCCTGCCTGGGCAAGGTTGAACAGAGCGTAGAAGTTGGCGGACTGGCCGGAGCCTGTGAGCATACCTGCCACGCCACCCTCCAAAAGGGTGATCTTGGCGGCGGCGTAATCACAGGTGGGGTTCTGCAAACGGGAGTAGAAGTAGCCCTCGCTCTTCAGGTCGAAGAGATCTCCCATCTCCACGCTGGAGTCGTATTTGTAGGTGGTGCTTTGCACGATGGGGATGACACGGGGCTCCCCGTTTTTGGGTTGGTATGCGCCTTGGACGCAAATGGTATCAAGTGTGGGCATAATGGTCTTCCTTTCCGTTTAGCTGACTGTATCTGCTGCAGGCCCCTTTTCGCCGTATTGCAGGCGGAGGATGGCTTCCATTTCTTCTGTGGTGGCTTCAAAAAAATTGGTGTAAAGCTCCGTGCCGTTCTTCACGGTGGGGACGGTAAGCTCCATGCTGTCGGAGATCTCGTACAGGCGGCAACAGACCAGCACGTCCCCCTGGGCGTAATCGCATTCGTATTCCAAGGCAAGCTCCTCGGCGGTGCGGTAGGAGGTATCCACGTTTTCCGAAAGGACGTAGAACATACGCTCCGCCCAGCTGACCCGGGGCAAGGGGTTGCCGCCCATTTCGTAATAGGTCATCTGGTAGAGGCATTTTACCACGAATCGCTTCTTTTGCATCCTGCACCTCCTCCGTCCTTTGAAATCATACGGTGTGATTATATCACGGGAAAAGAAAAATGTCAATCGTTTGGAAAAATTTTTGGGAAACCTATTGCAATTTGGAAAAGAATGTGCTAAAATACGCTGATGCGCCATGAAAGAGGCGTAAAAAATTCACACACCGCTTCTGCGGCTGTACTTCGGGTTCGTCGAAACAGGCAGTCGTAAATTCCCAAGGCGGTGGCGGGTAAAACCCGAAAGAAGGAGACAAACATGTCAGTCGTATCCATGAAGCAGCTGCTTGAAGCAGGCGTACACTTCGGTCACCAGACCAGAAGATGGAACCCCAAAATGGCGGAGTATATCTTCACCGAGCGTAACGGGATCTATATCATCGACCTGCAGAAGACCGTTAAGAAGATCGAGGAAGCCTACATGGTAATCCGTCAGATCGCTCAGGACGGCGGTCACATCCTGTTCGTCGGCACCAAGAAGCAGGCACAGGACGCTATTAAGGAAGAGGCTCTCCGTTGCGAGCAGTACTACGTAAACACCCGTTGGCTGGGCGGTATGATGACCAACTTCAAGACCATCAAGAAGTCCATCGCCAAGCTGAACAACCTCCAGAAGATGGCCGAGGACGGCACCTTCGATCTGCTTCCCAAGAAGGAAGTTGCAGTTCTGCAGAAGCAGACCGCTGACCTGGAGAAGAACCTGGGCGGTATCAAGAACATGAAGACCCTGCCCTCCGCTATCTTCGTTGTTGACCCCAAGAAGGAAAACAACGCCGTTGAAGAAGCAAGAAAGCTGGGCATCCCCGTAATCGCTATCGTTGACACCAACTGCGATCCCGACGTGATCGACTACGTGATCCCCGGTAACGACGACGCGATCCGCGCCATCAAGCTCATCGCTTCCGTTATGGCAGACGCCGTTCTGGAAGGCAAGCAGGGCGAGCAGTTCACCGATTCCACCGAAGAGGCTCCCGTCGAGGCAGCTGAATAAGCTTTTTGAGAAAGATTTTTAGGAGGAACTAAAAATGGCAGAGATTTCCGCAAAATTGGTTATGGAGCTGCGCAAGAAGACCGGCGCAGGTATGATGGAGTGCAAGAAGGCTCTCGTTTCCGCTAACGGCGATTTCGACGAGGCTATCAAGATCCTTCGCGAGAAGGGCGTTGCAGTTGCCGCTAAGAAGGCAGACCGTATTGCTGCAGAGGGCGTTGTTGACACCCTGACCGTAGACGGCGTGACCGCTATGGTTGAAGTTAACGCTGAGACCGACTTCGTTGCTAAGAATGCTTCCTTCCGCGAGTTCGTACAGGGCATTCTCCGCACCATCGTTGCTAACAAGCCCGCTACCAACGAAGAACTGTTGGCTCTCCCCTTCGACGGCGGCGAGCTCACCGTTGAAGGCGCTCTGAAGGACAAGATCTTCACCATCGGTGAGAATATGTCCATCCGTCGCTTCGTCATCGTTGAGGGTGCTTGCGGCACTTATATCCACGGTAACGGCGCTATCGCTTGCGTTACCAAGTTCGACACCGAGGGTGTTGACGTAAACGGCGAGGCTTTTGCTGACTACGCTAAGAACATCTGCATGCAGATCGTTGCTATGAACCCCACCTACGTTTGCAGACATTGCGTTCCCGAGTCCGTACTGGCAAGCGAGAAAGAGATCGCTCTGACTCAGATCAACAACGATCCCAAGAACGCTTCCAAGCCCGAAAACATCAAAGAGAAGATGATCGAAGGCCGTATCAACAAGTTCTACGAGAGCGCTTGTCTGGTTGACCAGGGCTACGTTAAGGAAGACAAGATCTCCGTTGGTCAGTACACCGAGAACACCGGCAAGGAGCTGGGCGGTACCATCAAGATCAACTCTTTCGTGAAGTTCGAGAGAGGCGAGGGTCTGGAGAAGAGAGAAGACGATTTCGCAAGCGAGATCGAAAAGCTGGTCAACGGCTAATTCTCCCCTACTACAAAAAAATTCTGCACGGAGAAAACTCCGTGCAGTTTTTTGTTTATTCGAAAAGGGATGCGCAGGTCTCGTCCTGCCGCAGGAGGGTCAGCAATTCCTCCGGGAGGTTTTCCAAGTGCTGTTTCCAGAAGTCTTCTGCCACGGGGGGAAGCTTTTCCCCGGTGAGTTCGGGGATATAGGAAAGCAGAGGCGCCGTATAACGGCAGGAGCCCTCCGAAACAAGCTGTTCGTAGGCGCGGCAATGGAGGAAGCCTTTGCGGAAGCAGTTCAACGCTTCCGGCAGGTTATCGTGATGGCTGTGGTAGTCCGCCAGGGAAAAATACAGCCCGCCGATGTTGAAATGCAGGGCGCCGCAGTTTCCGTCCCCGCAGAGGGTCTCGTACAGGTTTGCCAGGACGTATCCCACCTCCACGCTGTGCTTTGCCACCGCGGGGGAACAGTTTTGAGACCAAGCACTCAGCAAAACGTGCTGTGTCTCGCGTAAAAGTGTAACCAGGGCTTCTCCGTAATAGCCTGCCATCTCTTCCCCTTCGGCAGCTTCCGGCAGCAACAGTTCTTTGCTGTTATACAGGGAGGGTTGACCGGTGGCAATCTTCTTTGCCTTTTCGGTCTGCCCCATGTTCTTACAAAGCACGAGCATGGGCTGCAGAGCCGTCTCCCGCTCCAAAACGGTACTGTCCATGGACAGGATCTTATCGTAGACCTGCAAGGCCTCCTGCCAATAGGGATTTTTGGAATTGTGTTCTGCATCACGGTAAAAGAAATCCGAGCCTTCGGGGCGGTGCGCTCTTGCGCCGTATTTGTTCCAACCCAGCATATATAAGGCTTTCGCCAGCTTCAGCAGAATACGGGGTTCGTTAGGAAATTCCTCCACAGCCGTGCGTAAACGCTCCACGCAGGATTCCAGTTCCGGTGAGGCAATACCTTCTCGCACAGTAAAGCCGGTCATATTCAGGGTTTCGTCGGCTTCCCGCAGGATGGCGTTGATCTTCTCTTCCCTGTCGCCGTGGTAGCCGAACAGCTCGTCGATGGCTACGTGGAAGTAGTTTGCGATGGCGGGCAGGAGCTCCAAGTCGGGGTAGCCGCCTCCTGCTTCCCAGCGGGAGATGGCTTGGCAGGTGACGCCAAGGGTCTTGGCAAGGTCTTCCTGGGTTCGTCCGTCGCGGTGACGGAGGGATCTGATGGTTTCTCCTATTTTCAATTGCATATGAATATCTCCATTTCGTAGTATTCACCGGTGTGCCTTTATGGTAACACAGGAGAAGGAAAAAGTCAATTATCAATTCCTTGTAGAGTTGTCAAGGATGCGTTGATGTACGGCGCGAAAATACACGCAGATCCGTTTACCGAAAGTGTTGATTTCCTTCCGTTTTTGTTGTATAATCATAGCATCGAATTCGATATTACATTTTTGAAGGAGAATAGTTATGTTTATAGAAGAACGTCACGAGAAGATTTTGAGAATCCTGGAGGAAAAAGGAAAGATCACCATCGGGGAGATCACCGAAGCCTTTGAGATCTCTGACGAATCCGCACGGAGAGATCTGCGGATGCTGGAGCAGAGAGGGCTTTGCAAACGGACCCACGGCGGTGCCATCGTCCCCAGGCAGGTGGGTATGCGGCCCCCTGCGGACAGGGACTTTGAGACCATGCCTGTGTTTGACACCTATCGGGAGATCGCACGGGCGGGGGCAAAGAGGATTCAAGCAGATGACACGGTATACCTCACGGGAGGCTCCCTGGGGTATCTGATGCTGGAATTTCTGCCGCGGGATATTTCCTATACCCTGGTGATCAATTCCGTGGACTTGGGAAAAGCACTCAGATCCTTCGACAACGTTGAGGTGTATCTGGCGGGAGGGAAAATGCGGCAAAGCGGCTCTCTGGTGGACAGTATGGCCACGGAATTTGTGAGCAGACTGCATTTTGATCTGTGTCTGATCACCGGGGCGGGGCTGACGGCGGAGTTCGGGCTTTCCAACGGAACGGGAGAAACGGCGGCATTCCAGCAGGCGGTGATCCAAAACAGCCGAAAGAAATGTCTTTTGATGCCCGGGGTCAAGGTTGGCACGGATGCTTTCGTGAAGGTGTGCGACGCGGAAGCCTTTGACGAGGTGATCACCGATTGGGAGTGTGTGGAGGAACACATCCTTGGGCTTACGGAAAGGGGCTTGCACGTTACTGTGGTCGAGGAAGTCAAATGAGTCGGGAACAACTGCTTCGCAATCTGATTCTGGACAGATATCAAAGCCTCAGAAGGTTTGCCATAGAGGCGGATATCCCCTACAGCACGTTGATGACTCTTTTATCCAGAGATCTGGGCGGTGCTTCCTTTGACGTGGTGATGAAGATCTGCAGGGCTTTGGAGATCGATCCTATGGAGCTGTATGGTAATTAGACTCCCCCTCCCATGTTGGTCTTTTTCAACTCAAACGGGTAAAAATCCACTTGCAGTGGAGGAACTCGCAAAAATGCGGTTGTTGACTGTCGGGATTGATCGTGATAGAATCATGATAACGACAGGGCCCGTCGTTCAGAGTAGATGATGATCGTTTACAGAAAGGAGAATATCGTATGGATCTATTGATTGGAGAAAGAATCAAAAAATACCGCAAGGATAAGGAAATGACCCAGGATGCTTTGGCACAGGCATTGTCAGTATCCCCGCAATCGGTTTCCAAATGGGAATGCGGAGACGGGTATCCCGATATCACCCTGCTACCCGCAATCGCCAACTTCTTTGAGGTGACCGTTGACGAGCTGATGGGAAACGACGAGATCAGTGCCAGAGAAGATATTGACAAGAATTTTTTCGGATGCTATCATACCCTTCCCCCCGACGAGCAACTGGAATTGGCGTTGAAGTATCACAAAAAATACCCTCGCAATTGGCATATCGCAACCTCTCTCCTGCACACCATCGCCCACCATCACAGAAACAAGGAAGGGTATCGGAAGCTGTGCAGTGAGCTTTGCGAGAGGATCTTGAAGGAATGCACCGATGCCGTCAGCCGAAAAAGGGCGGTGGAAGCCATGTGTATCATGTGCCGCGAGGACGAGGTAGGCGAATGGCTGAGCAAGTATTCCGTCTTCTGGTTTGAAAACAGGCACGAAATCTTCGAAAAACGCTATAAGCTTTTGGGGGAGGAAGAAAAGTACCTGATGATGCGGCACGCGGGAAACTACCTGCGGACCTCCGCAACCATCGGAAGATTGTCGGTGCACAAAAGCTATATCGGCAAGCCCGAGGAGTCCGTGGCGTGGAACACCATGTATCTCGGTATCCTTGACGGCTTTACCCAAAACACCATCCCCGACGGCTGGATCTGCGAATACTATACGCAGTATCTTCGTTTGTCGGCGGCGTATTTCGGATCGGGCAATCGGGAGCAGGGCTATTCCCATTTGGAAAAGGCGCTTGCATTATGCAGGAAGTGGAAGGAGCTTCCAGAAAAGGCCCCGTTGGATCTGGGCAACCCCTTGTTCTTCGGGGAAACGAAGCTGATCAAAAACGATTGGCATATTCTGTTGCCCAACGGAGAAAGGCTGCCTTTGCTTCTGGGCATTCGGTACAACCTCATCAGCCTTCCCCGCATTATGGAGGCGGAACAGGGTTGGGAATGGTTTGACGGCGTCAGAAAAGAAGAACGCTGGGCAACCATTCTTGCGGAAGCAAAAGCATAAATAAAAAACGGAACCTCTTTCCCAAAAGAAAGAGGTTCTCTTATATTTGGTTCAGGCCAAGTCCTTCAGCTTGCCTTGGTAGACCACATCCACGCCGGGGAGAGCCATGAAGTCCACGGGATGGGTGATGGGGGCCAGTTCGTCTGCTCCCTCCACGTCGTGTTTTTTCAGCACGTCCTTCACGAAGGCGGAGCAATAATAGTGGTTCTCCCGATGGTATTTCAAACGGAAACCGGCACAGCAAAGACCGATGAAATCGTAGTGGAAATCCTTACTGCAAACGATCATATCCTCCAGCAGATCACCGATCCTGTGGTAAACCTCCTCGCTGACGGGAAGGGACAGCACCATCACGTCGGAATTGGGGAAACGCTTGAAGGTGCCGAAATGGGGAGACTCCCGCACGAAGCCTGCGCTGACGGGGTTGTAGGGATTTCTTCTGCCGAAGGAATACATACGGGTCAGCTCTCTGTTCAGGCTGATGGAGGAATGGTTATAGTCTTTTTTTGTAACGAAATGCAGGATCCTGGAAAGAATGGTGCCCGTTTGGCTGAGCACAATGTAGATCCGCTGTGTTTTCTCTTCCATAAGGGATACTCTCTTTTGGATGGTTTACAGGTCCTCGCCGTTGTCTTCCGCCTCGGCCAGGGAGATCTCCAAGTTGCCGTTGCGGACACGGAGATCGTCGATAAAGGCCTGGAGCTGGTTGCGATCCTTCATTCTAACCTTGTAAAACAGCTTGTACAGACTGCCCATATTGGTGGTCTTGGTACGCACCAAGCGGCAGGAAGAAGTGTATTTTGCAAAAACGTCGGCAAAGGCATCGTGGAAATGCAGGGTCTCGGGGACGGTAATGGTGAGATCCATCACCTTCTGTACCCCCATGGGGATGAAGGAGAGCACCACCATGACGGCGCAGACCAACAGGGTGAACACCACGGCGATGGCCACGTAGCCTGCGGCGCAGGCCAAGCCTGCGGTCATAGTCAGGAAGATAGCGGCGATGTCCTTGGCTTTGCCGGGGACGGAACGGAAACGCACCAAGGAGAAAGCGCCCATGACGGCTACGCCGGTGCCTACGTTGCCGTTGACCATCATGATCACGGTGGTGACGATCATTGGCAGCAGGATCAGACACACCATAAAGCTCTTGGTGGCGTAGGAGCGGAAGGAGGCCGCAAAGGCTGTGAGAGCCCCGCAGACGAGAGATACTGCCAGGGCGATGAAGTAGGCGTTCATCATGGTATTTGTTTCCAGGATGGATTCAAAGATGAATGGCATGGTGTTATACTCCTTGTTGCATAATATCGCGGTAGGCGGTGGCGTATTTGGAGAATTTTCCGGGGTAGATCTTACAGTTGCCCAAGGCTTCCGCCAGCCAGATGGGCATGGCGCCGTCGGTCTTGATCTCCATCAAGGAAAGACTGTCGGGAAGGATCTGCTTGCCCGAGGAGCCCAGGGAATCGGTAAGGCCCTCCGAAGAAGACAGGCCGTAATTGCGGTAGCGGACGGCGGAATCGAAGGTGATCCGCAGGTTGGGGTGTTTTACGTCGAAGTAGGCCTCCCGCTCGCAGGCGATGAGCACACGGGGGATGGGGCGGCGGTAAAACTCCATGGCGTAGTGGATCTCCCGCATGATCTGGGAATCCTCCGAGGGGACGCCGCTTTGCAGGTAGGCTTCCGCCTTCGAAAGGGTGGTGGAAATACGGCGCTTATAGACCACGCCCTTGTACTTCTTTTTGATCTCGAAGAAAACTTGTCCGTCCTCCTTGGGGACGCCGTAGCTGCGGATGCGGAGCTTTTCCTTGTAGGTAGTAGCGTCGATGGAGTTGCGGATCAGGAGAAAGTCGGGGGTGTCCAGATACAGACTGCAGATGGTACTTTTGCCGTGGGCGTCGGGGATGAGATGCTCCCCGATAACAGACAGAAGCTCCTCCTTTTTCTCCACGGGCAGGAGGTACTTTTTTTCCACGCGTTTGAAGATGCATATGTCTTTCAACGGTAAAAGCCTCCTTTCCCTAACTGCTTTATTATAATATAGATTGAAAAGAATTGCAAGAGCCACAGGGAGAAAATTCAACATTTTACAAGCTTCTCCCCCGATTCCCGGGCTATTTTACAGGAAGAAGTTTAAGCAGAGTTAAAAAAGGAGGCACAAGGCCTCCTTTTTACGGACGGAATTATTTGTGAAGGGTAATGTCGTAGATGGCATAAGAATGAGATCCATCGTCCTCGGGGCTGCAATTGAGCCAGAACATCAATCTGTCGCAATCTTCGCCAAGCTCTACGGTATAAGTGGTGGGCTTCATATCTTTGGACAGGGTGATTTCTTTGACACACTCATCATCCGCACCGATCATCAGCGTGCTCTCATCCTGAACGATGATGCTGCTGCAATCCTTTTGCATGGCAACCGTAAAGGTGACCGAAGTGTATCCGCTGTCTTTGATATTTGCCATGGCAAATGCAGATTCGTGTGCCTCTCCTGCGCTGGCAAGGGCAAGAACACAAAGTCCCCAGCCTCCCAACATACTGCCCAGGATCGAAGCGCCGCCTATGCCTGCCATATCAAGTTCCATATGAACGTTGGTTTTCAACAAAATTCCCTTGTTATAGGTTTTGTTGCCGATGGTAAAGGTATTTTTATCGGTGGTGCCGTCGTAGTATCCGTCTTCCACGCCAACGGCTCCGATCTGCTTGCTGATATGAGAATTGTACACGTCATAAAAACCGAAGGTATCGATCAGATCGCAGGTTTTGCCGAAATCCTCGGGAGCCCGCGTCGGGAAGAGATCTGTTTCTGCGTAGCCGTTGGGATACGCCACGAGATTTGCAATGCCAAATACCGGGCGTTCCATCAGATCGTTTGTCAGCTTTCCGGAGACAAATTCAAGATGCTTACAGCCCTTCACTTCCACAACATACTCCTCGGGAATCTTATGGAAGATCAGATCAATGGTTTTGATCAATTCGCCGTCGGCATATATCTCCAACTGATCGTTTTCGTAAACGTTGCTGTTGGAAATGTGGCCTGCAACAAAGGATACGGTGTCGTATTTGCCATCAAGATTGAAGGACGCATACGCCGGCTTTTTGGAGAGCATACTGTTGGTTGCGTGGAGCATGATGCCTTCGTTATATTTGACACCGCCCATGGAGAAGGTCTTGTACTGCGTAGAACCGTCCAGTATCGCTTGATCCTGCATATTGCTGACAACGCCAAACGTACCAAGCTCGGAGATCATTTTTACAGGTCTGTTGGGAAACTCCCGTGAAGAATAGGCGATCTTGTTCAACGCCTCTTCGGTTGTGGCAACGTACGCATCACCGATTCCATAGAAGGATCCCGTTGAATTACCGTAGGCCTCGTTTCCCTCTGCAGACGCCCAGCCGAATTTGAGCTGATGGCACCCCGTTACGTCAAGCGTAACCTTCTTTTGCAGTTCATGGGAGGAATACAACGCCTCATGAAGGATCTTTCCGTCGGCATAAACGGTCATCCACGCCTCTCCCTCGTCGTAAGCGGTGGTTCTGTCCGCCGCTCCCGCGGTAAAGGTCAAGTACTTGTATTTCCCCTCCAGATTGAAATAGATATCTTCCTCGTCCACGCCGATCATAGCTTCTGAGACGAAGGTTGCAATGACATTTTCATATTTCACAGTGCCCATATTGATGTGCGATCGACCGTCGGACGCCTCATCAAGATTGGGGTAATACTGTGCTCCCGAGGTGCCGGGAATCAAGTAGGGCTTAAGATCCTTGACAAGCTGCACCGGCTCGCTTCCCGCAGGTGCGGGAATATGCCCCGTCTCGTGGGCTTCCCCATCCCAAACCGTCAATTCCAGCACAGGAATTCCGTTGGGTGAAAGGTCTCTGCCGCCCGCTACCATTTTAAAGGTGAACTTCTGCGCGCCCGCAACATTATAAGTGTATCGAACGGGCACTTGATAGTTGGAAAACAGAACCTCCTCAACCATTTGATCATCTACCCAGAATTGAAGCCCGACCTTCACTTCTTTTGCCTGCCCCGGCAGCGTGGGAGGCGCACAAACGTAGGAACTGCTGTACATCGGTTCCTCGTTGCCGTTTTCGTCCACACGCATTTCGATCTTTCCGCATTGACCGCCGATCACGAAGCTGATATTCTCGTAAAGGCCATCAAGGGGCAGATCTACTTGGGCGTTCTCATCGCCGGTCTGATTCGCTCTGAACACAAATCCCCCGTGGTATTCATAACCGCCCATCCATAAGACATCGGCGGCCTTTTCGTACTTGTACACTTCGATCCCACCCACCACACTAACGGGTTCGTGCTTATTTACGTAGTAGTTTTCCAGATACGGAGGATCAAATTCATCTTCCGGCTCGTCTTCATTGCCGCCAAACGATACGCACCCCGAAAGGGTTGTCAGAAGCAGCGAAAAGCAAAGAATCATTGCGGTCAGTTTCATCATTTTTTTCATTGCTGTATTCCTCCATTGACGTAATATTTTTAAAATTCATTTTTACGAGAGAAGCCTTCAGCAATCATTTCCCGATCGTTTTTCTAACGAGAACAGAAGGCTCAAGCTTTGGAAAACGCTGTCCCCGCAAACGGAATATGAATAGGAAGCGTGAGCAGGCACAGGTTCGCCCGCGCTTGATACGGTAAAGGTATGATGGTCCACATACAGCTCGGCGCAAACTGTCTCTCCGCACTTTGAAACAGAAAGGATATCAACACTTTTGTTGCTGATATGGGGCAAGGGATGCGAGACAGCTTCCTTCAGAACGTATCGTTCCACTCCATTTTCATGATCAAACCATGTGCCCTCTTTGTCGTATTCGTAATCCCATTTCATGACCAAGCAGAACGTATCCATGTTCACCCCTCGCAGTCCTTTAAGAGTTCTATCAAGCGAGAAACTTCCCACCTGTACTTGCAATCCAGGTCATGCTGTTCCGTTTCTCCGTTTTCCACACCGCCCATAAGAATCCCTGCAATATGATCGCAGTATCCGGCGTTATGGGAACGCCAATAGGATCGTTCTAAAGCGTTTTGCTTTTCCAAAAGCGTCATGCCGGGCTTGATCAGGTAATGCAGTACTTTCTCGAGTGCCTGTATTTCTTGCAAATTTTCGTCGCACATAGACATCACGTTCCTTCCCAAGCAACAAGAAAACCTTAAATTTTCATTTTCATGTTTATTATAACACGCCCAAAGCATCTTTTCAACCCTTTTGCACAAAAAATCAGCAAATTGATACCGCCTGCCGAAAAATGCACAAACAAAAAATCCTATGGCAGTACTTTCATTCTACCATAGGAATCTTTATAAATTGTCCGATTACAACGGGATTCTGCAAAGATTATCATTTTTCGGATGGTTATACAGGCTTGCAATAGATCCTGACGTCTGCGGGGATGGAACGGCCTTTCAACGGCTGCAATTTGTTCTCCTGGAGGCAGACGAACAGGTAGCCCTCCACAGGCTCCGTGGTGGCGTACAGTTGAACCTCGTGAAGCCATTCACGCACCCACTCCGTTTTGATCTTGGAAGCGCTTCCCAAGCAAACAAGTTGTTGTAATAAGGTTTCATTCATAGGGCTTGCCCGGCCTTTCGGAGCATTAGGATCATGCACCCTGACGGGTGGTGGCATCAATGGAGTTGCGGATGAGAAGAAAGTCGGGGGTATCCAGATACAGACTGCAGATGGTGCTTTTTCCGTGGGCGTCGGGGATGAGATGCTCCCCGATGAGATCCAGAAGCTCCTGCTTCTTTTCCACGGGCAGGAGGTACTTTTTTTCCACACGCTTGAAGATGCAAATATCCTGCACCTCGGTCCGCCTCCTTTTTTTACGGATTCCTCATTATACTATATATTACAAATAATTGTAAGTCTTGAGAATAGAAATTTCAAAATTTTACAAAGGCGGTAGTCGCACTTGACAGAACAGGAGCCATGTGCTAAAATGAAAAAACTCAATGAAAAAGAGGATTTTTTGATATGAAAGCCTATCTTGTGCAACCCTACTATTCCTTCAAAGAAGCAGATCTGGAGACCTGCTTTGACGGCATGCTCCGCTTGCTGGACACGGTGGGCGAGGATGCTGATATCATTGTCCTGCCCGAATATACCGACGTCCCGGCCGCCTGCGGAAGCAAGAGTGCTTTTCACGATGCCATTCGGCGCTATAACACCCTTATCAAGGAAAAGGCAGCCGCAACAGCACGTCGCTGCCGCGCCATGGTCTTCTTCAACGCGGCAGATGAAACCTCCGGCGGCTGGCGAAACACTACCTACGCCCTGGACCGTGCAGGCAATGTAGTGGGTAAATATTACAAGGCGCACCCCGCCCCCAGCGAGGTCAAAGCTGAGAAGGACGGAGGCAATGAGCTGGACGTCTCCTACAGCTATACATTCCGTCAGCCGGACGTTATTGAGCTGGAGGGTATTCGCTTTGGCTTCATGACCTGCTATGATTTCTATTTTTACGAAAGCTTTGCGCCGTTGGCACGTCAGAAGGTGGATATCATCATCGGTTGCTCCCACCAACGCACCGATACCCACGAAGCGCTTTCCATCATCAATCGCTTCCTTTGCTATAACACCAACGCCTATCTGCTTCGCTCCTCGGTTTCGCTTGGGGAAGATTCCGAGATCTGCGGGTGCAGCTGTGCCATCGCGCCGGACGGCAAGGTTCTCGCGGACATGAAGAGCAAGATCGGTGTTGCCTGCGTAGAATTCGAGCCCCACGCCAAGTATGCAAAGCCGGCAGGCTTTCGCGGTGCACCCAAGGCGCATTATGAGTACATTGAGGAGGGACGCCGCCCCTGGCTCTACCGCAACGGCGGCGCAAGCGTGGTTCCTTTTGATCAGTACATGCCCTATCCCCGCATCTGCGCCCACCGCGGCTATAATACCGTAGCTCCCGAAAACACCATGCCCGCCTTTGGAGCGGCGATTGCCATGGGTGCAGAGGAAATTGAATTTGACCTGTGGGCTACCAAGGACGGAAAGCTGGTCACGGCCCACGATGCCAACCTTGAGCGGGTATCCAACGGTCACGGCAATATTTGGGAGCATACTCTCGAAGAGCTGAAAAAACTGGATTTCGGCAGTCACTTCGGTGAAAAATACAAGGATCTCCGCCTGCCCACCTTTGAAGAGATTTTGGGAAAATTTGCCGGTCGTGTGATCATGAATATTCATGTCAAAATCTGGGATATGGGTGCGGCGGATGACAAGCTTGAGGAGATCGCTTCTCTGATCGAAAAATACGATTGCGAACGGCATATTTATTTCATGACAATCAGTACCGAAAAGCTCCTGGCCATGCGCGAACGTCTCCCCCACGCCGGCTATTGCAGAGGCTCAAGTCCGAACAACGAGGCCATGATTGAAGAAGCTATTCGTCACCGTTTCGACAAAGTACAGATCGTTTGCTGGCACCCTTACAACAAGGAAATGGTAGACCGTTGCCATGCCCACGGCATTATTTGCAACTTCTGTCAGGCGGACGATCCGCAATCGGCAAAAAAACTGCTTGACATGGGCTTTGATTGCATTCTGACCAACGACTTCCACGCCGTCAAATCCGGTTTGGAGAAGCTTACCTGAGGGAGTGTGTAGGGAGGCATCCCGACGCAAACCGTGGAGGAAATTGCAACGAAATCGCACATAGAATCAAGACGAATTCCGTACGACGCGCAAAGCATATTGATACCATGCCAAGCCTGCGGCTTGGATAAAAAAATCCTCGTTCTGTTGAACGAGGATTTTTTGTGTAATAACACACTCGTTAATACAATGAACTACCGAAAGTAGCAATTGTGCATTGTCTTGACGACTTGTTTATTTAATGGCCACAATGACCGCCGCAGTTATGCGTGCCGCAGCCGTGATCTCCACAATTATGACCCCCATCGTTGTGCTCGTGATCGTGGTGGTCGCACTTGACGTTAGGATTATAGCCGAGATTGTGCGCAAGATACGCCTCGACCGCTGCATCGCAAGAACCGCTGACACCGCCGTAGAGTTTGATGCCCGCCTCCGCAAGAGACATCTGTGCGCCACCGCCGATACCTCCGCAGATGAGAATGTCTGCTCCGATTGTTTTTAACAGACCGGCTAAGGCACCGTGCCCCTGTCCGTTGGTATCAATTACTTCAGAGGATATGATTGTATGATCCTCAATTTCATAGACCTTGAACTGCTCAGTATGTCCGAAATGCTGAAAGATCTGTCCGTTTTCGTAAGTAACTGCAATTTTCATGTTTTTATACTCCTTATCATAAATTACATTTCCCAGCTTCCCAGCCAATTCGAGAATTCCATATAGATCTTCTGCATTTCGGCCACAAGCTCATCTCCGTTATTCAGAGTGAATACCCAATCCTCTTTGCCAAACTTTTCAACGTATTTGTATTCGGAAGTGTAGTTTTTGTTTTCAAGCTCACCGAGAGCCTTGTTTGCAAGTGCTTCCGCTTTACGAACATTGGCAACAAGATCCGCAAATGCAGTTTTATCCACTGCTTCAATTTCGGCTACGATAGAGTCAAAGTATCCCTCCTGATAGCCGTAATTGTACTGCGCGCCGTCTTTATAGATATAGTTTTCTGCATCGCTTGCATACAGAAAATATCCCGGTTGAGTTACACCGTTTTCGTCTGTATAGCTATTGACGAAATAAGTATTCCAAGCACACAGGAAGTTGACGTAATCATACATTTTGTAGATATCATTCACTACGT
>JAZNPH010000091.1:0-39877 GCA_045589515.1 Eubacteriales bacterium
TTTTCAAAACTTTTTTCAGTTTTTTTGCGGTATTTTCGCTTCCCTGAGGCGTTCCCCTCAAGGCTTGCATATATTACCACCGAAAAAAGGATTTGTCAACCCTATTTTTGCAAAAAAATCATTTTCTTATACAATTTCGTAAATTTCCAAAAAAATGCTTGCTTTTTTGTTCATTTTCCTGTATACTACAAGCGTCTACAGAGTAGACACCCATGCGTACAGTGCCGAAGGAACGGGGAGTTGTCCTTCGGACGAAGAAATTCTTTTTCGCGGTGTGGGTGTCGCATCCCGCTGAAAACTGCTACCTTGCCTCTTTTCTTGCAGGAATTCTGTCGGAACAGGAGGTTTTTATTTTGATGAAAAAAAAGTCTCAAGCTCTATATCCCCATCCCTTTTCCCTCGCCTACTGGCGGGATGCCGCAGCGGAATGCAAGAATCTTCGCAGCCTTACCTACGCGGCGTTTCTCTGCGCCTTGGTCATTGTGATTGAAAAGTTTAATATCCCCTTGTCCACCTCTCTGCAAGTCTCCCTTTCCTTCTTTGCCGTGGCACTTTGCTCCATGCTGACAGGGCCCGTGCTGGCGGTGGTATGCGGATTGCTGGTGGATTTGGTTGGAGCCATCGGGTCGCCGTATCCCTTCTTTTTCGGCTATACTCTGACAGCAATTCTGACAGCTGTCATTTACGCCCTGTTCCTGTACCGGGGAAAGATCTCCTACACCCGGGTGCTGTTGGCGGAGGTGATCATCAACTTCCTTATCAACGCCTTCATGGGCACCTTCTGGCGGGTTTTTCTGTACCAGGGCTCCTTCGCTGTATACTTCGCCATGGCGTTTGTGAAAAACTTGGTCCTGCTTGCCCCCGAAGCGTTCTTACTTTGCTCGTTCCTACAGGTACTTGCCGCTCCACTGAAGCAGTTGGGTGTTCTCCCCAGGGAGACGGAGGTCAAGCACAGCAAGCACAGCGTTGTCTTCTCCTGCGTGGCCGCCGCGGCAGGCGCCGTCCTGGTGGCGTTCCTTGCGGTCTACTACGTGCAAGTGAAGGAATTCCTGACCCAGGCACTTTTATAATTCTTTACATAAAGGAAGGCTGTTGCCCAAAAGCAACAGCCTTTTTTCACCCTGTTCGGAACAGCCGACGCAGCAAGGGACGCAAAAGCGCCGGCGCTTTCCATACGTAGATCCGCAAATTCTCCACCTACTTTGTAAATAAGATCACGCCAACCCCTACGATGACCCCTGCCTCTACGCAGGCCATGGCAAGAGGGGGCAAAACGGTACACAGCAAAATTCCCGCACCGAAGGCCAGGGCAGAAAACCCCAAAGCTCTCCTTGAGCAACACATCGCCACCACTTCCTCTCTGTTGTTATCCTATGCATATTAGGGCGCCGTGGTGCATACCTTGTATTGGATAAAAAGAAAAACCGAAAGGAAGAAACGCCCATGAGCAGACCCGCAACTACACAGATCCGCTTTCCCACGCGGCTTTGGGACACCGTTTTGGACAAGGAGACGGAGTTCGACGGCACGTTACCCGATTACTGCCCTGACGTGATCCGCCTGATTCGGGTGGATTGCACCCCCTATACCGATTCCTGCCAGATCATTGACAGCAAGCTTCAGATCGGCGGACGGGTGATCTACGATATTCTTTACGAGGCAGATCACAAGAACAAGCTTCGTTTTTGCAGCTTCACCCAAGAGTTCCGCCATATTGCCGACCTGCCCAAGAACGATTTGGAATCCCTCGAGGCCTACTGCAACGCCACCTGCAGTAAGATCACCTGCCGTATGCTGTCCCCCCGCCGTCCTCTTTTGCGGGCAAGGCTGGAGCTACATACCACCGTTTCCGGCATGACGGCGGTGAGCCTGCTGTCCACCCAGCCGGTAGAAGACGTATTCTTCGTAAAAAAGCCCTTGCGGTACGACGTGCCCGGGGAAACGGTGGAGAAGGAGTTCCGCTTTGACGAGGCATTGCCTCTACTCCAAGGAGAAGACAGTATCGGGGAAATGGTATTCGGCACGGTGTCCGTACAGCCGCCCCAGGCCACCGTCACCGGAGGGAGCATCCTTGCCAAAACCAACGCGGTTGTAAAGGCCCTGTATCAGCCCGAGGACACCTCCTTGGGCGGTAACTACCGTATGGTGGTAAAGAACCTGCCCTTGACCCTCTCTGTGGAGGCCCCGGAAGCGGAGGAAGGGAAGCTTTGCTCCTTGAAGCTGGAGATGGGAGCTCACAGCGTGTTGCCCGAATTGGATCAGTACGGGGAAAGCCGCATGTTGAAGGCTTGCTTCACCGTGAACGCCGTAGTACGCACCATGGGGGTTGCGGAAACGGAGGTGGCGGAGGATCTGTTCACCCCCGGGCTGATCACCACCGCCGCCCGCAGAGAGATCCCCCTGCCCCGCCTTGCCTCGGTGGTGGACAGAAGCTTTACGGTGGATCTGAAGCTCCCTGCCGAGGATCCCGTTTTCACCGCCCTTTACGACACCTCGGTTCGGGCGGGAAGAACCAAGGCTTCCCCCGGTGAGGGAGGCGTGGAGATGGCGGGGGCGCTCACCGTTTCCGCCCTCGGAGAAGGGATGGACGGTGTGCTTCATCGGGATCATACATCGGAGTTTGAGCAGTTTATCCCCGCGGAGATCCCGGAAGGGCTTTCCGAGATCGGGGTGGAGATCACGCCCTTCGAGGTGTTACCCACCCTCCATTCCGACGGCAGCATCTCCGCAAGAGTGATCTGCAATGCAACCCTCTCTTTCTATACAAAGGAGCAGGTGTCCTTCCTGTGCGACCCCGTGACTCAAACGGAGCCCGAGGAGGAAGATCCCTATTCCGTGGCGTATTTCTATCCCGCCAAGACGGATACCTTGTGGTCCGTGGCAAAGAAATATCGCGTGGATCCTGCCAAGCTGAAGGCAGACAATCCCACCTCCTTCGACGAGAACGGACGTCTGGCGGCAGGCATTCGGACGGTTACCGTGTTAAAGCGATAAAAACGGCTCCCGCAGGGTGATCCTTTGCGGGAGCTTTTTCGTATTGATTATTCTTCCAAATAGGAAGCGAAACGTTTTTTGAACATCTCGTATTCTCGTTCCTCGGTGATCCAGACGATGACCTCCGCCTCGGCGATCCCCATGCGTCTGTACGCTTCTAAACGATGGTTTCCGTCGTTCAGCTCAAAGGTACCCTCGGTTTCCCCGTAGGGAATGAGATAATGGACGATCAACGGGGGCAGATCCCGCTTTGCGGCGATGACCTCCCGAAGGTTGGCAACGTGCTGTTCAAACCACTCCTCGTTGACCCGCCACTTCATGTGGGGTTCGGGGCCACAGCAACGGGCAAACAACGACAGCGGCATTTTCACAGGGCCGAGAAAACGGCGGGGAAACAACCGCAACCCGCATGAAAACTCTTCGTTGTGTCCGTCGGAAAGCAGATAGGTGTGCACCCAATCCTCCAATCTTCCGCAATCGGCAAACGCTTTGGCGGAAGTCAGGGTGCAATGGTATTCGGGCATAAATTCCTCCTTCTTCGTGTAAACGATCTTTTTAATGGATTCAAGAGAGAGATAGAATTCATCTGCCAATTGCTCCGCGCCGGCGCCTGCGCGGAACTTCGACTTGATGGTCTCGTTTCTTTGGGCAAGGTATTGCTTATACCCGGAAGTCTGTCCCCAGCTCCGCTTGGTATCCCCCGCGGGAATATAAACAAGCTGTCCGGAGGCGTATTTTTGGATCTCCCGCAAAAGCGCTTCGGGAAAAACGTCCTTGCCGTTGCGATACTTCATTCTACCAGCTCCTCTCGAAAAACATCATACACCGCCGCCGCGAAAAAAGAAAGATACCGAACGGTTACAACTGTTTTTTACAGAATACCACAAAGAAACGGCAAAGGCAAGGCGAGGAAACGCATTTTCTTCCCAAAAAGCCGGGATTTGCCGTTTTCTTGCTTGAAAAGTTCACAAATTTGTGTTATACTACCCTTACGACCGACAAAAAGGAGGTGCCGTTTATGCATTTGCAGGAATCCGGCGAGATGTATCTGGAGACCATTCTGACTCTGACCAAGAAGGGCGTTCCCTTCCGTTCCATCGACGTATGCGAGGAGATGGGGTATTCCAAGCCCAGCGTCAGCCGTGCCATGGGGTTGCTCAAGAAGGGCGAGTTCATCACCGTAGACAAAAGCGGCTACATCTCCTTGACGGAAGCGGGGCGTGAGGTGGCAGAGAAGGTCTTTGCACGGCACACCATGTTGACCTCCCTGTTGACAAAGCTGGGAGTAGATCCCGAAACCGCCGCAGAGGATGCCTGCAAGATGGAGCACGTCATCAGCGACACCACCTTCGAGGCCATTAAGAGCTATTTGGAAAAGTAAAAACATGAGCCGCGTCACGAATGACGCGGCTCGTTTTGTTTAGTTACCCATGACGGCATGAAATTCCTTTGGAAAGTGCAGCTTGTACCACATCAGCTTCCCTGCCGTTTCCGCCCGGGATACGCCGAAGGCTTTGGGGAACAGATATCCGATCTTGCAAAGGGATTCCAAAAACCACTCCTCTAAGCCGCACGCCCTCATCAGCTTACGCTCTGCATCGGGGAGGCCGCTCCTTGCATACCGCCCTTTGCGCACATCCTCCATAAGCTTATAGGCGTAGCCCGTGTCGTGAGCGCCCTTCTCCGCAAGCTTTTTCCGCACGGCAAGAAAAACGTCGTCCCGATAGGCCACAAGCTCCTCAAGAGGATGCCCCTGTCGGACCAAATCTTCCCCATTGTCCTGCCAGGTGCCCGTGCCGTGAGCCAAACCCAGAAGCCGGATCAGGTCGGAAAAGCTCTTAGGGGAAACGGTTCTCAGCAGGTGCTTCATATGTTCCGATCGGAAATCGGGGATGCCCTCTGTTTCGCCCCGCCCAAAGGCCTCCATCACTTCACATGCGCGGAAGGAAGCTCCGTCAAAGGTGGTTCCCGTAGCCTGCTCCAAAAGGGAGAGGCGGGCAAGGGCTTCGTCCGCGCATAGAGTAAAGGTGCAGGCAGAGCCTCCGTTTTTCACCGTCAAGGTCTCGGTGCCGTCGATCCCCCGCGTTTCCGTTTGCAGAGTACAATCCTTGAAATAGTCCGCGGCGAAGTTTTTCGCAAAAGGAAAGAAACACGGGGTCACGGAAATATCGAAGCTCGTATTTCTCTGCACCACATGGCGATAGGTCTCGAAGGGGATCCGGTGTCCCTCTCCCAGCATCGTCCCGCCGCAGGTACAGGAACGTGGCGAAAGATCCCACCCGTCGGAAACGGTATCCACCCACTCCACCTTACGGCAAACGGGGCAATAATAGTGAGGCTCCAGCGGATTCACGTCACTTGCCTCCAGCAAATACGCCACGAAAAACGCACCCGCGCCGCCCGGCGAGTTGATACGTGCCTTTTGCTTTTTCGCCTCATCGGACAGCCTTGCTATCAACTCCCAATAGACGATCATATCCCCATTTTGCAGTTCCGCTTGTTCGGTAAGGTAACGGTTCCAGATAAGAACGGGAGGAATCTCGCCGTATTTCTCCCGCAAATTAGTTAACGCTTTGCTCCATATTTGATTTTTCATTGCAAATACTCCTTTGATACCCCCGTGATCGGGGGTATGATATTTGCAAGACAGAAGCTCATCGACGCTGACTCCCAGCACTTGCCCCAGCCTGGACAAAACGCCGCTTTGGGGTTTGGCAGAGCCGTTTTCCCATTTGGAAACAGCTTTGTCGGAAACGCCGATCAGTATACCGAGCTGGAATTGCGTCAGGCCTCTACGCACCCGCAGTTCGTGCAGAAAATTACCAAAACTATAGTCTCTCATAAGCTCCTCCGTCTGCTTGCTGTCTTTATGGTAGCACAAAACGCACTCCTGCGCAAGGGGGAAGGCATCTACCGCAGGTAGAAGATGGGGCAAAAATCCCGCAAGCCAAAAAACGGTTTGCGGGACCCTTTTATTTGGTGAGATAATCGTTGGCCGCCTTCAGCATTTCCTTGGCGTTGTCGAAGGTGAGCATTTTAAAAGCCTTCTCAAAAGGAAGCAGGTGATACCGAAAACGCTCAAATCCCGGGTTGTGGGAAGGGGTCTGTTCCCCGATGTTCCCGGGGAAATACACCACGGTCTTGTCGTTGCCGTTGCGCATATGATAGGTGATCTCGTAGCGGAAGGCGGGATCGATCCGAGGCTCGACGGAGGCCTCCTCCCAGGTTTCCCGGAAGGCTGTCTCTATTTCCGTTTCTTTCCCTTCCATATGTCCTTTGGGGAAGCCGCAAACTCCGTCGTCCCCGGTCTGCACCAGGAGGTACAGGATCTGCCCGTCTTTGACGGTATAGGGAATGGTACCGCAGGAACGTTCTAACATGGGATCACCTCGTTTGGGTTCGTTTAAGAGAGATAAGAAGATAGCAGGTTGGAAAGCACCTGTGCGCCCTTGGCAAAGCTGGTCATGGAGACGTATTCCTCCCGTGTGTGGGCGCCGCCTCCCGCCACCAGACCGATGCACACCGCAGGGATCCCCATGGAAAGGGGCAGGTTGCAATCGGTGGATGCGGGATACCGCGCAGGCAAGGGAAGCCCCGCGAAAGCGTTCTCACACCGGGTCACCAGCACCCGTTGCTTTGCTTCCTCCACGTTGCCGCAGGGACGGATGCCGATGGTTTCCACCGTCAGGCTGCAATCCTTGACGTTTTCACAGGCGGAACGGAACTGTGCTTCCATTTGGGCAAAGTTCTCGTGGCGGTCACTGCGGAATTCATACAGCAGGGAAGCCTCGGCGGCGATGGTGTTCACCGTGGTGCCTCCCCCGATACTGCCGAAGTTGAAGGTGGTGATGCCCTCCGTGGGCAGAGGCTGCTTTTCCAGCTCCGCAACCGGACCGCACAGCTTGGCGATGGCGTTGGGCGCGCCGAAATCGCGGAAGGAATGTCCCCCCGCCGTCTTTGCCGTGACTCGGTAGCGCATGGATCCCACGCAGGTATCGTGAAGCTTTTCCAGATAGCTGTCGAAGGAGATCACCTCCCGCAGACGGCTTCCGTAACGCTTCATCAAGGCGCGGCAACCCAACAGGTTCCCCTCTCCCTCCTCGCACACGTTGGCGGCGAAGGCGAAGGTGATTCCCGCAGGAAGGGTCTGCTTTGCCATCTCTGCCCCGCCGTGGAGCAGAAAAGCCACGTGGGCAGTATCGTCCCCGATGCCGGGGCAATACAGACGATCCCCCTCCTCCCGCAGGACGAGAGGGGTATTTTCGTCAAAGACGATATCCGTGTGAGCCATGAACAGCACCACGGGGGTATCCTCTCCCCCGCCCAGCTCCAAGATCACGTTCCCAACCTCGTCGGCAAAGGCGTTCAGGCCTTGGGAGCGCCACCAATCCAAACAGAAGGAGGTGCGCTTCTCCTCCGACTTGCTTGGTGCGGGGATCACCGCAAGGGATTTGGTAAGGGCGAGGATTTTGTTTGCATCAAAGTTCATATTTACTCATGTCGGGCAGGTAAGACAGGGCCTCCCCAATCTCCTCGTCGGAGGGGATGTAGTCCATCATCTTGCCGTCGTGGAATTTTTCGTAGGCGTACATATCGAAGTAGCCCGTGCCCGTCAGACCGAAGAGAATGGTCTTCTCCTCCCCCGTCTCGCGGCAACGGATGGCTTCGTCCATGGCCGCCTTGATGGCGTGGGAGTTTTCGGGTGCGGGGAGGGTGCCCTCCGCTCTGGCGAAGTATTCCGCCGCGGCGAACACCTCCGTCTGGGGAACGGAGATGGCCTCCAGCAGACCGTCCGCACGGAGCTGGGACAGAATGGGGCTCATGCCGTGGTAGCGCAAGCCGCCTGCGTGGTTGGGAGCGGGGATGTAGTTGCTTCCCAGGGTGTACATCTTTGCCAGGGGGCAGACAATACCCGTATCGCAATAGTCGTAGGCAAAAGCACCGCGGGTCAGGCTGGGGCAGGATGCGGGCTCTACGGCGATGAAGCGGTAATCCGCCTCGCCTCTCAGCTTCTCACCCATGAAGGGTGCGATCAAGCCGCCCAGATTACTGCCGCCGCCGGCACAGCCGATGATCACGTCGGGCTTGATGCCGTATTTATCCATGGCCGCCTTGGCCTCCAGGCCGATGATGGACTGGTGGAGCATCACCTGGTTCAGCACGCTTCCCAGCACGTAGCGGTAGCCGGGAGTGTTGGTGGCAACCTCCACCGCCTCGGAAATAGCGCAGCCCAAGCTGCCGCCTGTTCCGGGGTGCTTTTCCAGGATCTTTCTGCCCACCTCCGTCTCCATGGAGGGAGAAGGGGTGACGGAAGCGCCGTAGGTACGCATCACTTCCCTGCGGAAGGGCTTCTGCTCGTAGGACACCTTTACCATGTAGACCTTGCAGTCCAAGCCCAGGTAAGCGCATGCCATGGAAAGGGCGGTACCCCATTGCCCCGCACCCGTCTCGGTGGTAACGCCGGCAAGGCCCTGCTTTTTGGCGTAGTAGGCCTGGGCGATGGCGGAGTTCAGCTTATGGGAGCCGCTGGTGTTGTTGCCCTCGAACTTATAGTAGATCTTGGCGGGGGTCTTCAGCTTTTCCTCCAGACAGTAAGCACGGACCAGAGGAGCGGGACGATACATTTTATAGAAGCTTAAGATCTCCTCGGGGATGGGGAAATAAGCGGTGTCCTCATCCACCTCCTGCTTTGCCAGCTCGGCGCAGAACACGTCGGACAGCTCTTGCGCAGACATGGGCTTCCCCGTTGCGGGGTTCAGCAGAGGGGCGGGCTTGTTCTTCATATCCGCACGGAGATTGTACCAAGCCTTAGGCATCTCGCTTTCTTCCAAGTAGATCTTGTAGGGAATCTCTTTGTTTGCCATGGTGTTTTCCTTCCTTTCTTTCCGGTGGACGGGTAAAAAAACAGACCCCGTCCCGCATTGTTAACGCTGGGACAGGATCATTTCCTGCGGTGCCACCCGGCTTGGCGCAAAACACGCCCACCTTTACGCATACCAATATATGCAGACCTTTTTCCACGGAGGGTCATACTCCGTCGCCCATACTAAGGCATTTCTGCCTGTTCCGTTTGCCCTTGGAAGTCCATTCCCAATTCTCTCTTCACCGCGATCCCACCGCCCGCGGCTCTCTTTGGAAGCTGTAGAAAAGGTACTCCTCTTCCGCATCGGTTTGGTTCAGTATAGCACACTTCTCTCCCCTTGTCAAGCGGTAGAACAAAAAAAGAGAGCATACCGAGGTCCGGAAAACGAAAGAAAAGCCCCGCACAAGGCGGGGCGAGGTTCACGGCTTTTTGGCAGCGGATTTCAAACGTTTGACAAGCGCTTCATACCGAAGGTCGGTTCGCAAAACGGCAACTTCATCATCGGTGGTTATCCAATCCAGGAAGGTCTGTGAATAGTTTCCGTCTGCCTCTATGATCACTCCGCCATCTGCAAATCCGCGCAGTATAGGTGTTGAATGGGGAGCATCGTAGTCGTACGTATCTGCATGAACGTTATACTCAACACACCGTTCAAGCCAATACCAAGCGTTTTCATAGTCTTGCTTGTTAAAGGAATCCCTGAACATAAAATAGCTGGCCGTTGCGCCGTAATACGCATTTTGCTGATAATCGCCATCCGGGTAGAGACATTCCAGAAGATCGATTTCAAATTGATTCAGCTCTTTTCTTTCTTCCCACGAATATATCATCTTTCCGTTTTCATCACAATGGCCTTTCAAGCAATCGATCATTGATAACAGCTCATGAACCAAAAAATACATATATCCCTGACGTTCCTCAAAGCCCTCATCGCCTTTCCAGCGATATACCATAAAGTTCTCGTATGAGAAATAGGTGTGCGGCATTTCCTTGGCCAGCTTCAGCATTTCCTCTTGTTTGCCTGCGTATCCGTAGGCGGTTCCCAGCGTATCGATCGCCTCGTATCGCGTGGTACTGTCGGTACATTCCGCAAGGATTCGATTGCAAAGAGAAAATACCTCGTCGTATTCCTTGATGCCTTTTCTGGAATACTCGTTGACGATCGCATCCGCGAGAGCCTGCATTATTTTATAGTCGCAGGGGAATTGTTTGTTCGCTTCGCGAAGGATCGCGGTATATTCCTCCCATTTTCCCTGATGGCACAGGCTTCGTGCCGCGTCCAGATAGTTTTTGATCTCCTCGTGATTCTTTTCAATATCGATTCCCAGCAAAGTGTCCGACGAAACGCCAAAAATGTGACAGAGCGCAGGGAGCTGGGATAGATCGGGAGCGGTTCGATCGCACTCCCATTGAGAAACAGCCCGCGATGTGATCCCAAGGTATTCGGCAAGCTGTTCTTGCGTGAGATCCCTCTCCCGGCGCAAACGTTTGATGGTGGAGCCTATAGACATGGTTTTGTCCTCCGAAAAGTATTCAAAAGCGCTTTTGTGGTTTTATTATATCAAATTTCAAAAATTGTTCCACGAAGTATTTGTTGAAATCGAGTATAGCGCCGCTTTGATTTTCAAAGATATTTTATCATACTTTACGAAACATATCAACCTTTTTTCGTGTGACGTATAGAAGGCTCGGGTATGCAATCACGATAGAAAAACACCGCCAAAGAAAATTCCTTGGCGGTGTTCGCGGTATCTCCGTTAAAGCAACAGAGGCAACGGGCTCTCTGTATGTGTTTGGGTTCAGATGATGAACTTTTCGAAGGCGTGGTAGCAATCGAAATCCGCTTCCACGTAAAGCTCATCCCAAGCCACCCGGGCCATGTGGGCACCCAGCAGGCTTTTGGCGTTGATCTTCATGTTCTCACCCACCAAATACACCTCGCCCTTGCAAGCGGTTGCGGCACGGTTGAACGCATTCACGTCACTGACCGTATCCAGAACCACGCGATACAGATAAGTTTGCGCTTGTTTTACGTTTTTCATACGAACGATCATTCCTTTCAAGATCAATTTGGAAATCAAAAGTACTCTTTCAATTTCGCCTGTATCTTAGCACTTTTATTCACAAAAAGCAAGAATGATTTTCGATATATTTCACAAATTCGTTTGTCTTGTTTTGTGCAACAATAACAAACACTTGTATATTTCGACTAAATACAGCATCCTTCGGTTGTGCAGTTCGACCGTCATTCCTCCAGGAAGCGGCGGATCTTGGGTACCAACTGCTTTTGCATCTCGGGAATGGTGTCTCGGGTGGTCCAGCTGCACCAATAGGTATAGCCGCCCTGGGTCAGGGAACGGGGGGTGGCCATGTAGCTGTAATAGCCGTTGCACTGGTCCAGAGGGATGGTCTTGGAGCCTGTGAAGGTGGAGCGCAGCCAGGTGGCCAGCTCAGTGAGGCTCTCCCCGGGAACCCCTACGAACAGATACTCGCCCAGGCGGACACAGGGGATGTCGATGGTGACCATACGGCTTGCCAGGGTCTCATCGTCAAAGCCGCAGATGGAGGTGGCCATACTGCAGTTGTAGTGGGCCTTATACCAATCGTCGATGACCCGCTTCATCTGCGCGGGAGTGAGGGTTGGATCGGCAAGAGCCTTGCGGTAGGCCTCCTCGCTTTCTCTGCAAAGGCGGTCGTGATCTGCCCAAGCCTCTGCCACGCTGTGGGGCATATCGTCGCGCATAGGGACGGTGACGGTGAAGGTCTCGGTCTTGAGAACGTCGGACTTGAAGGTATAGCGGTGCTCTTCAAAGGATTTCTCCAGCTTTTCCGCAAACCAGGTGCCAAGTCTTTGGCATTCCTTATCGCTGGCGATAAAGTCGTCGATGCCGTCGTAGCCCTTCTTGGTGGTCAGATCGCCGCAGGGGCCGTTGAGGTAAACAGAAGTGCCTCCGAAATCCTGCTCCAGCTTGGTGGAAAGGTAGCCCGGCCAGTCGTAGTCGTAGCGATACATCCCCGCCTTGCCCTCCACGGGACGAAGCTCAAACAGTACCGCCACGTCGGGGTGAGCGGCGAAGCGGGACATGGTGCCAAGCACCTCCCCCTCCTCGCTCTTGAAGACGAATAGGTAGGCCAGGGGGTCGTTCATGTTGTCGAAGTACAAAGGCTTTTCCAGCACCTCCATGTGGGGACGGTAGTCCTTAAGGAGCATGATGCCCTCGTTTTGGGTGCAGGGCTTGCCCTTTTCGTCAAAGCCCATGCCCGTCCAGACGGTAACGCCGCCAAGGCCTTCCACGTACTGCTCGCGGTTAAAGCTGCAATCCATGCCGAAATAGGCCTCGGATACCTCGCAAATATAGGGAACGGCCTTCTTTTGCAGCTCCTTCACCATCTCCACGGCGCGGGCGATGATGTTGTCCATGCCCTCGTGCATATTATCGGAGTAGGGTGCGGCGTGTGCCTGCAATTCGTGGAACACGATGCTTTTCGGAGGAATGCCGCATTTTTCGCCGACCTCCTTGCAGAACTTGCGGGCGTCACACGCCCAGGTTCCCAGGGAGTCGAAGGCGCAGAACAACGCCTGCTCTTCCCCGCTCTTGAAATACGCCATGCGGCAATAGAGGTCGGTGTGGTAGGGCCACTTGGGGGTGAAGGTGTCTTTGATGGAAAATTTTCCGAAGCTGCAAAGTGACATGGTGAACTTCCTTTCATTCAATGCTTTGATAGAATACTTCTTCCGTGGCGCAGACCCCGTGGGTCATGCGGGACACAGAGGTGGTGTAAAAACGGTTTTGGTTGAAGAATTCTTCCGCGGGGCGGGGCTCGGAGAGAACGCCGTCAAACAACAAGGCGCAGGTATGGGCGTTTCTCCCCGCAAACTCCAGGTCGTGGGTGACAGTGAGGATAGCCGTGCCTTTTGCGGTCAACTCCCGCAGAATAGCCTCCAAACGGCGGACGGCGAAGGCGTCCACTCCCTTGGTGGGCTCGTCCAGCAGGAGGATCCCCGGCTCTTGCAGTAACAGCCTTCCCAAGGCGCAAAGCTGTAATTCCCCTCCGCTGAGATCCAAGGGATGCCGCTCCCAAAGATGCTCGATGCCCAAACGGGAAGCAAGGTCTTTGGCTACGGCAGAGTCAATATCCTTCTTTTTGCAATACAGCAGGTATTCCTGCCCTACGGTCTCTTCCCCGAACAATGCGGCAGGCTCCTGAGGCAGGTAGGCCATGCGGTGGCGCCACAAGTCCCCGCCGTATTTCTGCAAGGGCTTGTCTTCCAAAAGGATCTTCCCGGAAACAGGCTTCAAGAAGCCGCAAAGCAACCGCAGCAAGGTGGTCTTGCCGCTTCCGTTGCCCCCCACGATGGCAAGATGTTCTCCTTTATGAAGGGTGAAGGACAGGCGGTCGCACAAGGGTGAAGCCTCTCTTGCAAAGCGGAAGCAAAGGGCCTTGGTCTCCAGAACCGTCTCCCCTCGGGGCATTTTCTTCACGGGCGGGGTGCGGTAGGTCTTCCCTGCCAGCATGGTTCGCCCCTCCCGCAGGGTCAGGGGACAGTCCCCTTCCTTCCCCAGCCTGTGCCACACCCGGGTCACCGCAGGCAATACGGCAAGCTTTTCTTCCGCAAAGCGGGCGCACACCTCACGGGGAGTGCCGTGGTAAAGGAGGGTTCCTTCCTCCAGATACAAGAGCCTGTCCGCCATCCCCAGCACACGGGTGGGGTCGTGGGTGGCCAACAGCACGGTGATTCCCATCTCCCGATTCAACCGTTCCAAAAGGGAGAGGAACTCCCCCTCCGCAACGGGATCAAGACGGGAGGTGGGCTCGTCCAGCAACAGCAGGGTGGGCTCCGCGCTCAAAACGGATGCCAGGGTGAGTAGCTGCTTTTGCCCTCCCGACAGGGTGTCCGTTTCCCCTCGGAACCAATCTCCCATGCCGAAATAGGAGGCCATCTCCCCCACGCGACGGCGGAGCAGGGCGTCCTCCATTCCCGCACTTTCCCCGGTGAAGGCCAGCTCATGCCATACGCGGTCGGTGACGATCTGCTCCTCGGGGAGCTGTGCCACGAAGCCTACGGCAAAGGCGGATTCTCTTGGAGTCAGCTCCGAGACGGGCTTCCCCAACAGGGAGATCTCTCCCTTTACCTGCCCACGGGGGGACAGCTCTTTTTTGATCAAGCGGAGCAAGGTGCTTTTTCCCGATCCGGATTCTCCCATGAGCACGGTAAAGCTCCCGGGGACAAGAGAAAAGCTCACGTCCTTCAAAACGGGAGATTCCGCCCCGGAATAAGTGAAGGACAGGCGGTCGATATTTAAGATCTCCATCGCAATTTCTCTCTCCCTTCTCCCAGACTCGGCAGGGCGCACAGCACCCCAAAGCAGATAGAAAGCATGGGAATCTCACATAAGATCCCCCACGCGGATAACACGGTCAAAAGCAACACCGCCCCGAGCAATACCCCATCGCGATGGGCAAAGCGGAACAGGGTGTAGGCCGTCCGTCCCGGCAGACCGAAGCCCCGGGCTTTCATGGTGTTGCCGGATTGGATAGCGGATTCCAGGGTCATGCCCAGGGAAACGGACAGGCTTCCCGCCCCGAAGCGGAGTTTTTTCAAAGCCCCATCTCCCCCCAAGTCTGCTGCCGCGCGGGCTTCCTTTACGGCAGTATTCCGTCGGGAAGCCAATGGGATCATCCGCAAGGCGGAGGACAACAGCATGGCAGCCTTGGGGAAGGCTCTGCCCAAAAGGTATACCAGCCGTTCCGTGTCCAGCACCCGCCCGAAGGCGGAGAACCAGCAAAGGGAGGCGGCCAGCATCCCGCCGATCCGCGCCCCCAAAAGGATGGCGTCCAGGGTCACGGCGTTGTGGTTGAGGTAAAACAGCACCTGCTCCCCGCGGTGGGAGAACAGCGGATTGGTAACGGTAAAGACGGCCACCACGAAAAGGGTGGTCTTCAGTTGATTCTTCGCACCGCCGGTCATGGTGCAGAAGAGCAGTCCGCCCGCCAAAGAGCAAAGGATCACGAAGGGCTCTGTGGAAAAAGCGGAAAGAAACAAAAGCACCAGCAACAGCAAAACGGAAACGGCAGGATGCCATTCTCTCACGGCGTCTCCCCCCTTTCCTCATAGGAGGTGACGTACCTCCAGGAGATCACGTCCCCGTCCTTCGGGAGATAGTCCGCGGCAGATACCCCTGCGGATTCTCCGTTCACGGCGTAGATCCAGCCGGATTGGTCACCGCAGTCAAATTCGTAAAGCCCGCCGATGCCCTCCACGTAGCCTCCTGCGGTCTCGATGCGGATATTCTTCGCCTCGGTGACCCGCAAGAGAAGCTCCAGCACGGTCTCCCCTTCGCGAAGTGTCACTTGGACAGGCGACAACAAGAAGCCCTTCCCCGCCTCGGAAGCGTCGATCTCCAAGGTCACCACAGGATCTCCTTCCCCTGCGGGGGCAAGAGAACCGCTTCCGTATTCCGAAACGGAATGGAAGGTGGAAACGGTCAGAAAACAGGTCACCAGGGAGGCACAAAGGACGGTGAGTGCAATATCCTTCCATCTTCTCTTAATGCCGAAAAAAAGGCAAAGGGACAAAGCCACGGCGAAAACCGCCGCGATCAACAGCCAACGGATCTGCTCTCCCGTAAGTGCCACGCCCTGCTCCTGCCTTTCTGTTTTTTGGTATTATACCACCGCCAAAGAAAAAAAGCAAGGTTTGGGGAGTTGCGGGAACTATTTTTTTGTGCTATACTGAAAAAAGTTCCAACCCTTTTCGTTCATCCGTTACTTTATGGGTGAAACGATCGTTTGAAAGCAATGAAAAAGGAGGTGCCTGCCAAAATGACCCAACAGGAGCTGTTAAGCGCCCTGGAATCCGACCTGCTCCCCAAGATCTACGGCTTTTGCCGTATGAAGCTGGGCAGGGAAACGGAGGCGGAGGATCTGGCCCAGGAGATCTGCGTGGAGCTTTTGAAAGCCATCCGCAGCGGCAAGGAGATCGAAAACCTCAGCGCCTTTGCCTGGAGCGTATCCAACCATCTGTTTTACAATCATCTGCGGAAAAAGAAACAGCTTTCCGCGGAGTACGCCTCCCGCACCTATCTTTCCGAGCTGGTGGCCTCCGGGGAAAACACCGAGGAGGACTACCTGCAAAAGGAACAGACCGCGCTGTTACGTCGGGAGCTGGCGTTGATGTCCGGCAACTACCGCAAGGCGGTGATCCTACACTATTTCGACGGACTTTCCTGCGAGGAGATCGGCAATCGTCTGGGAAAATCCGCAGGCACCGTGAAATGGTGGCTTCACGACGCACGGGAGGCCATCAAGAAAGGAATGGAACAAATGAGAACCTACGGAGAAAAAAGCTATCATCCCGAGACCCTTTACATGGCCTGCACGGGAATGCCGGGCAACGATATGGAGCCCATCTCCCTGCGGAAGCGGAAATCCACCCAGAATCTTCTTCTGGCCGCCTACCAAAAGCCCGTTACCGTCACACAGCTTTGCGAGGAGCTGGGGATCTCCGCGCCCTATATTGAGGACGAATTGGAGGAGCTGGTGAGAGGCGAGCTCGTAAAAGAGCTTCCCGGCGGGAAATTTCAGACGGATTTCGTGATCCTTCCCAACGACAGGCGGATCATCGGGGATAAGCTGATGGAAAAGGCCATCCCCGCCTATTACGAAAAGCTGATCTCTCTGCTGGAGGAACACAAGGAGACCCTTTCCGAGGGAGCGTACAACACTCCCGGCTTCTCCTGGGAACGGCTGCTTTGGGTGTACATCCCCTGGTTTGCGGAGCTACATATCAACCGCTTCCGCTACGAGGAAGGAAAAAGCGTGAAATACGCGGATATACCCATTCGCCCCAACGGCGGGAAGTGGATCGCCTTCGGCTACCACGAGGATCACAGCCTGGGCATACCGGAAAAGAAAATGCCCTATCACCAATTCCAAGGCCCTGTGCATAAGATCGACGGGGTGTTCGCCCAGGGCTTCTATCACCATTGGTGCGGCACGGAAAAGGGACTTTGGGGCGGGATCTTCTTTGAGACCCCCGGGGAGGTCATGGCGCTTTGCAACCGCCTGGTGAAGGGGGAGCTGACGGCAGACGCCCTGTGCGAGGAAGAAAAGGTGCTCTTTGCCAGAGGATTGGAGCTGTATCTGTTCTTGAAGATGGAGGATGGGTACCTGCAGAACTACTATTACGCCTCCCGGGAGGTCACGGAAAAGCTGGGAGACCTGGCGGAAAGCATTTACCCGGAGGTGCGTCCCCTGCTGGAGGAGGCCTTCTCGGTGATGGAAAAGGAGCTGGCAGACTATATCCCCGCCCATCTGAATTGGCAGAAGGGAAACTTCATCGCCATGCACTTCGGGTACTTCACCACAGGGTGTCTCTATCTGGCAGAAAAAGCGGGCAAGCTCTCCTCCCCCGCAGAGCATGAAAAGCCCTGGCTGAGTCTTTTCGTCAGCGACGGGGAATAAAAACAAACGGCAAGACATGCGGTCTTGCCGTTTATTCGTATTCAGTTTCTCCCGCAGGTCTCGTGAGCGATCTCTTGGAGCTTTTGGGCAGTCTCCTTGCCGAAATATGCGTCGTAGGAATTCCCTCGGGTGTCGATGCCTAAGATGGTCTCCGCCAGACAGCAGGCCGCCAGGTAACTGCCCATTCCCGAATGGTGGGAACGGTCGTCTGCATAAAGCTCCAGCTCGGGGTACTTCTCACGGCACAGCACAAAGGCCTTCGCCGCGGCGGATACGGGAATACGGAAGGTCTTCCCCGCCTTACGGTAGATTTCCGAAAGGTTAGCGGTCAGTTCCTGCATGAGCCCCTCCTCCGCTTTGGGGGCACAGCGCATATACAGGAAAGGCTTTGCCCCGTTCTCCTCCACCATGGGAAGGAGAGCGCGGAGAGAACTTTCCATATCCTCAAGAGTGGCGGCGCCTGCGTCCTGGAGCACGGCGAAATCGTAGTGCTTTTCTCCCAAACGGGCGCAAAGCTCCTTGTGGTAGGGGTGGTTAGGATCTGCAAATTGGTGGAGATACGCCGCCCCGCGGGTGCAATAGGTCACCTCCACCGCCCTGCCTGCCGCCTTGCACAGCTCACGGAGCTTCAGAGGCACGCCGTGGAAATAGGTACAGCTGTTGCCGATGAACAGGAATCGCAAGGCGTGGGGATCACGGGGAAGCTCTTCCTCGTAGCGAAGCACCAGGGTATCCCCTTCCACTCTTCCCTCCACCTTGGGATGCACCACCATGGTGGCGTTGTACAGCATGGCGTTTTCCATGGCGAAATCGAAGCAGCCGCGGAGTTCCTCGTTTCCTGCTCCGGAGAAGGCGATGGCAAAGCCGTGGGGAGGGATGGTGACAGACAGCTGAGGACTGCCCAACTTGTGGTCGGTATTGGCCCAAAGCTCGCCGCCCGCTTCCCGCAGGAGGCCGTCTGCCCCGAAGATCATCAGTTTGGCGTTGCTGAACAGATACGTTTCCGTCTTTAATACGCGGGGTGTGCCACAGCCCGTGTATAGGGTGATCCCTTCCCCCGCAGGGGAATCCTTGCGGCGGATGGGAAGGTGCAGTTCCTTCATCCCTTGACCTCAATAACGCAATCACTGCCCGGTCTTTGGTGGGCATCCAGAATGATCTCCCCGATGGAATCGGCGGTGATGCGGCCGTGGGTGGGGTTCTTTACGCTGTCGATGTGTCCTTTTACGGTGGCATTCACGGTGCAGTTTTCGAAGGCCAGGTCACAGCCTTCCATGGTGCAATCCTCCAGCACCAGATCCTCGCAATAGCAAAGGGGCTGGGTGCCCATGATCTTACAGCGTACCAATCGGAGGTTCTTGGCGTACCAGCCCAGGTATTCCCCCTTGAGAACGCTGTCGTAAACGGTGACGTTTTCGCTGTGCCAGAAGGCGTCCTTGGTGTTCAGCACGCTGTCCCGAATGACGGCGTTCTTCACGTACTGGAAGGAATACTTCCCTGTGAAGGTGCTTTCCTGCATGGTCACGTGGTCGGCGCCGAACAGGAAGTAGGCGGACTGCATGGTGAATCGTTCCATGGAGATGTTACGGCAGTTCCAGCCGAACTCCTCGGAAATACCCTCACAATCGGTGATCTTTACGTCTTTACATTCGCGGAAGGCCTTGATGCCCCCCAACGTGGTGTGGGCAACCTTCACGTCCTCGTCGTACCAGAAGGCGGCGCGGCAGGTGTCCGTCAGGGTGCAGTGTTCCACCGTCAGATGGGTATCGTGCCAAAAGGGATACCGCAACGCAAAATGGCAGTTTGCCACCTCCACGTTTTGGCTTTCCTTCAAGGCGGATTCCCCGTCGGCAGGGCCTTCAAAGCGGCAGTTTTCCACCCTCACTCCGTCCAAGCCGTAGAGGGCGCGTTCTTCGTCAAAGGTTTTATCACAGATGTATTGCATATTTCTTCTCCAGCAATTCAAAGAATTTTCTCATAAGCAAGGTCACGGCCACACCCAACAGCACCCCCAGAACCGCGCCTCCCAACACGTCTGTGGGGAAATGCACGTAGAGATACAGGCGGGTAAAGCCCATGAGCACCGCCACGGGGAAGGCGATATACCCCCATTTGCGGTTATACATAGCAAGAATGGTGGCGGCGATGAAGCACACCATGGTATGCCCCGAGGGGAAGGAATAATCGGAGGGCAGATCCACCAAAAGCTCCACATCCTCCACCAGCCAGCAGGGGCGGTCTCGGGCGATGAGGTTCTTCAACAGCAGGTTACACACCAAAAGCTGACCGATCAGCCCTACGGCAAGGGTGATCCCCGCCTTGCGGTGCTTGCGGAAGGCCATAAGCAACACGCTGATCACGATCCAGATCCAGCCCGCGTTCCCGAAGAATGTGAAAACGGGAACGATCACGTCCAAAAAGCCGCAACGGAAAAGGGCTTGGATTCCATCTAAGATCCCAATTTCCCATTGGTTCAGCCAATCGAGCATACTCCCCTCTCCTTCCTTACAATCTTTAAAAGGGATTGTACCACAAACGGCAAAAAAATGCAATGCCCTAAAAGGGAAAAATCCCGCACCCGCCGAAAAAAGCCTTGTTTTCCGTCGTTTTGTATAAAAACACCCCCTCGGTTTTTTACCTTCGGGAAGGCGGCTTCCGCCAAAAACCCGTTGCATTTTTGCAAGATGCGTGGTAAAATAGAAGCAGAGGAAGGAAAAACGGAGGTCTTTTGTATGTCTTACCGCATTACGGAATTAGATCCTTATCTGCGTCCTTACGAAGAGCATATCGAAAACCTGATGAAGGCTTATCACGCCAAAAAGCGGGAGCTGGTGGGAAATGGCAGGCTGGCGGATTTTGCCAACGCACACCTGTATTTCGGCATCCATCCCACGGAGGACGGCTGGGTCTACCGCGAATGGGCTCCCGGTGCGGAGGCCATGTTCTTCACGGGGGACTTCAATGGGTGGGACGTTCACGCCACTCCCATGACGGCGTTGGAAAACGGGGTCTTTGAGGTCAGACTGCAAGGGAAAGACGCTTTGCGCCCGGGGCAAAAGGTACAAGCCATCGTTTACCACGGCGGAGAGCTTTTGCGCCGTGTGCCCTTGTACGCCACCCGTGTGGTACAGGACCCCGTGACCTACCTTTGGTGCGCCGAGGTGACGGACAACCAGCCCTTTGCATGGACGGATGCAGGCTTCCGTCCCGAAAAGACCCCCTTTATCTACGAATGCCATATCGGTATGGCCAGCGAGGAGGGAAAAGTAGCTTCCTACCAAGAATTCAAGGAAAACGTTCTCCCCAGAGTACAAAAGCTGGGGTACAACACCCTGCAGATCATGGCTATCATGGAGCATCCCTATTACGGCTCCTTCGGATACCAGGTCTCCAGCTTTTTTGCCGCCTCCTCCCGTTACGGAACGGGTGAGGAGCTGAAGAAGCTGATCGACACCGCCCACGGCATGGGCATTGCCGTTTTGCTGGACGTGGTGCATTCCCACGCGGTGAAGAATACCTTAGACGGCATCAATCAATTCGACGGCACAGATTATCAGTTTTTCCATGAGGGATCCAGAGGGGATCATCCTGCCTGGGGCACCAAGCTGTTCAACTACGGGAAGAACGAGGTGTTGCACTTCCTGCTTTCCAACTTGAAATATTGGATGGAGGAATATCATTTCGACGGGTTCCGCTTCGACGGGGTCACCTCCATGCTGTATCTGGATCACGGCTTGGGCAGTGCCTTTACCAACTACGGGATGTACTACACCCTCAACACCGACGGAGATGCGGTGACCTACCTGCGGTTGGCCAACGATCTGATCCATTCTGTCAACAAGCACGCCATTACCATTGCCGAGGATATGTCCGGTATGCCCGGGATGTGCCTGCCCACCAAGGAAGGGGGCATAGGCTTTGACTTCCGCTTGGGCATGGGGGTTCCCGACCTTTGGATCAAGTATCTGAAGGAATACCGTGACGAGGATTGGAATGTAGGGCATCTGTGGTACGAGCTTACCAATCGCCGCAAGGGAGAAAAGACCGTGGGGTATTGCGAATCCCACGACCAGGCCCTGGTGGGAGACAAGACTTTGATGTTCCGTCTTTGCGATGCGGAGATGTATACTTCCATGAACAAGCAGTCCCAAAGCCCCGTGATCGACCGCGGTATGGCGCTGCACAAGATGATCCGCCTGCTCACCGCCTCCCTGGCGGGAGAGGGATATCTCACCTTTATGGGTAACGAGTTCGGCCATCCCGAATGGATCGACTTCCCCAGAGAGGGAAACGGCTGGAGCTATCATTACTGCCGCAGGCAATGGAGTCTGGCGGACAACGACCTGTTGCGCTACGGAGATCTTAGAGCCTTTGAGGAAGCCATGGTGGCATTGCTGAAGACGGGCAGGCTGATGCCCTCCCGGGCGTATTCCCTGTGGGAGAAGCGGGAGGATTACGTTTTGATCTACGGAAAAGGAAACACAGTGTTTGCCTTCAATTTCCATCCAAACTATTCCTACGATCCCTATTTCATCCCCACCCCCGTGGAAGGAAGCTACGTGGTGGCCCTGTCCACCGACGACAAGGCCTTCGGCGGGCCGGAACGGATCGACACCGCTTACCGCTACAAGGCTACCCGACAGCCCGACGGCAGGATCGGCTTCTATTGCTACCTGCCCTCCAGAAGCGCGTTGGTGCTGAAGCTGAAACGAAAGAAATAAGTGCTTTGCGCCTCTCCCAAAAAAGAGGCGCATTTTTTTGAAAATAATTTTCAAAAACCTATTGACAAATAGATTTTTTTGTGGTATCATAGCGAAGCTGTCACGGAGGGTTAGCTCAGCTGGGAGAGCAACTGCCTTACAAGCAGTGGGTCATAGGTTCGAGCCCTATACTCTCCACCAGAAAATCTCGTTCTTAGGAACGAGATTTTTTTATCCAACGCAGAAGGAGCTTCTTTATGATCATTCTCATCACAGGCGCCTCCCACACGGGAAAGACCTTGCTTATGCAGAAATTTCTGGAGAAATATCACTACCCCGCCATCTCCATGGATCATCTGAAAATGGGGCTGATCCGCAGCGGCAACACCTCCCTTACCCCCATGAGCGACGATGAGGAGCTTACCGCATATTTGTGGCCTATCCTGCGGGAGATGGTAAAGACCGCCATCGAAAACAAGCAGAACATGATCGCAGAGGGCTGTTACATCCCCATGGATTGGCAAAAGGACTTCCCGCCGGAGTATCTGGAGCATATTCGTTTTTATTGCCTGATCATGAGCGAAGGATATATCCGGGAGCATTTCGGGGAGATCAAGGGCTTCGCAAGCGTGATCGAGGATCGTTTGGACGACGAAGATTGCACCATGGAATCCGTTTTGGCGGACAACGCGGACTTCTTGAAGCGGGCTACCGCACAGGGGTCGGAATACTTCCTCATCGATGAAAGCTACAAGCTTCCGTTATAAGTCGACAGAGAGCACCTGCGGGTGCTCTTTTTTCTGTCTTGTCAAAGATATCTTGTCAAAGGGCAAAGACTGTGATACAATGAAAATACAACGGAACGTTGGATTTTGGTTGCGGATCGGTATCTTCCGTTTTGGGAAGCTGTGTGCCATACTATAAGCACGGTACCGAACTTTTTTGAAGGAGTGCAATAATGTCACAATCTATTGGAAAGAACATTCGCAAATTAAGAAAAGAACGCAATTTGACTCAAGAGGAATTGGCCGAGCTACTCAATATTTCGGCCCAAGCGATCTCAAAATGGGAAAACGAAACGGGAATGCCGGATATTTCGCAGATCGTTCCCCTGGCAAGCGTTTTTGGAGTCAGCACGGATCTTTTATTCGGTTTGTCCGATACCAACGAGCAACAGGAGGTCGAGGCGCTTATCGAAGACCTGCACGCCAAAAACAAGAAGCTGGAAATAGACGATTACGAAGAATACAAGCAAAGAACGGAAGCGCTGAAAGTATATCCCAACAATTTCACACTTCTTTACAGTTGCTTTGTAAAAGGCTGTTTCCTTCTGCAGACCGACTGGCAGGACAGGTTATCCAAGGAAGAACAAAGGGCGATCTATAACGAATGTATCCGGCAAAGCAACGTGATCCTCTCCCATTGCCCCAACGCGGATATGGTGATCAATACCAAAAGGGAGCTGATCGGATTGCTGGTAACGAAAAAAGAGCATGAAAAAGCCATGGAATTGATCAAAGAGCTTCCCAACAGCGTCACCGACGTTTCCAGCATGATCCTGGCCCGTTTCTTCATCGGGAGAAAGAATTGGTCAAGTGCTATCGAAACCTGCCACGGGAATATCTACGAGCTTCTTCGCGAGCTGCAGCACCAGGTGAAGCTCCTTGCCAGCGCCTATCTGAGAAGCGGACAGCACGAAAAAGCCGAAACGACCTGCCTCACCATGTTGGATCTGATCCATGCCGTTTTCAAAGAAGAAACTTATACACCGCCCTGCCACCTCGAGCAACCGCTGTACCGTTTTCTCGCCATCTGTGCATTGAAAAAGGGGAACGAGGAGCAGGCTGTCCGATGGCTGGAAGAAATGTATGAATATTCCTGCAACCAGGCAAAGGGATTTGAAAAGATCCTGTATCTGCAAACACCCCTTTTGGATACCTACAAAATGGAGTTTAACTATCCCTATTACGAGCCGAAAGTGATGTTGCAGAACCAACTGGAGAAGGACTGCTTCAAGGTGCTTTCGGGGAATCAAAGGTTTTTGGATCTGAAGCAGAAGGTTCGGGATTTACCGGAATAAGCTTTGCCCCCGCAATGCCCCGCCTCGTGCGGGGCTTTCCTTTTGGAAGCAAAATACGGTTGGACGCATCTTGTGAGCGAAGACCGTTTATCATTCCACGCAACGCGGGGCGCCGGAGGACGTCGCCCCCTACGAAGACGAACGCAGAAAAGCGGGAACGCCGACCGTCCGCCTCGCAAGGAGCGTTTTTCTTTTCCCTTGACAAAAGTCTTCCGAAAGTATATAATACATACATCCCATGGAAAGGATATTTTTATGCTGATCTTTTTTATTCTTTTGGGCATTGCCACCGGCGTGCCGTTATGCTTTTTGTTTGACGTCAGTCTCCCCTGCCGCATCGCCATCGGTGCGGGGCTGTCCCTGGGCGGCTTTGTGGGATGGCTGTTCCTGTATATTCTGGGGCTGTTCATCTTCTCCCTGTTTGTCAGCAAGGAGAAGCCCCACACCAAGGATCATCCCTTCGTACGGTTTTTGATCGCCGAAACCATGCAGCTGGTCTGTCAGCTTGGCGGGGTAAAGCTTCGTGTGGAGGGGCTGGAGAAGATGCCTAAGGGAAGATTCCTGCTGGTCTCCAACCACCGCTCCATGTTTGACCCCATCACCGCTCTGGTAGCCTTCAAGAAGCACCCCGTGGCCTTCGTTACCAAGCCGGAGAATCTGCGGATCCCCTTAGTGGGCGGTATCATGCGGTACTGCTGCTTCCTGCCCATCGACCGCAGTAACCCCAGAGGCGCTATCCGCGCTATCAATTCCGCGGCGGAGCTGATCAAGACGGACACCGTCTCCGTTGGCATCTACCCCGAGGGCACCCGCAACAAGGGGGAGGACGTTTTGCTTCCCTTCCACGCAGGGGTCTTGATGATCGCCCAAAAGGCAAACGTTCCCATCGTGGCCATGACGGCGGAAAACACCGAGAAGATCGCCAAGAACTTCCCCTTCAAGAGAACCACCGTGAAGCTGACGGTCTGTGACGTGATCCCCGCAGAGGAAGTGATGGCTTCCCGTACCGACGACCTCAGCGCACGGCTGTACCAAGTTATGGAAAATCAATTGAAAAACACATACAGAAAGGACAACCAAGTATGAAAACACTCCGCACCTGTTTTTTACTGCTGTTGACGCTGTGCCTGCTGGCCGCCTGTCAAAGCGCTCCCGAAGCCAATTCCCAGCCTCCCGAAAGCTCTGCTCCCCAGCAGGAATCCAGCACCGAGGCAAGCCCGGAAGCAAGCTCTGAGGAAGAAATCTCCGAGACCTCTTCCGAAGAATCCACCGAACCCGAACCGCCCAGAGAAGGAGCTTATATGAGCTACGAAATTCCCGATAACTACAAGGACGTTTACGAAAATCCCTTCGCTCTCGAAACCTACGAGGAGATGGAAATCTCCGCCTCCAACAACACCTACACCATCACTTACCGCTATGAGGACGGTGCTGCCTACCGCACCTGTCTGGTAAAAAAGAGATGGGGCATGTGGATGCTGGGTGCTATGGAATATACTCATGCCAACGGCACCAAGGTGCGCATGTCCGAGTCCTCCACCGACTACGAATGGGTGCTTTCCTGCGGTAAGGTGGGAGGTAACATCACCTTCCGCGGCGGCAACCACGGAGACTACACCTATTCCGATTGGAACGCAAACGATTCCACCAAGACCAACGACCACTTTATCGATATGACCTTCTACGATGCCGCAAGCGGTGAGAAGGTAGAGGTGGCAAACGGCAAGACCGTTAAGGTCAACGGCCTGTTCGTGGTGCTTCACAACAACGTTTACGAGGACGCTTACGAGCAGGAAAACGTGCTGATCAACGTGGAAAAGCTGTATCTGTTCAACGGGGAATCCGTTTCCGTACAGTCCAAGCTGTACCTCACCTCCGACGTGGCCTTCGGCAACGCCTACACCTGTATGTTCCCCGTGGCCAAGAAGTACGGCAACTACACCATGTTCCACAACGACGACGGCACCACCAAGGTAACCAAGACTCCCATCACCGGTACCAGCAACTACGGCAGTAACTTTGACGACCGCAACAAGGCCTCCAAGGTCACCGTATTCGGCGAGCAGTACCCCGCTTACCACATGACTGTTGAGATCCACAATCCCGAGGATCAGTTCTATCAGTCCAGCCATCACACCCGTCTGTGGGATATGAACCCCACCCAGAACAAGCTGTACTTCTCCGCTTTCAAGCCCGGCTCTGTTATTACCGTCAAGAAGGACACCGAGTTCACTTACAGCTCCTCTTGGACCTTCTCCTACAACCCCGATTTTGAGCTTCCCGCAGTTGACAAGGAGCTTGGCTTTAAGAAATGACCTCCCAAAGCAACGATTATCCCCTGCTCCCTCCCATCCAAACGGCCAAGGGAAAGCTCACAGATTGCGCCCTCCTTCTGGAGGGCGGCTCCTTCCGGGGAATCTATTCCGCAGGCGTCTGCGACGTACTGATGGAAAACGGCATTCACCCCAAAGCCATTGCGGGAGTTTCCGCAGGCGCGCTTTGCGGCTGGAACATGCTGGCGCGGCAAATCGGCAGGTTTGCGCGGATCTGTATTCTCCACCGTCACGACAGCCGTTATTCCGGTTGGAGGTCCATGGCTGCCGACGGCGGTCTGGTGGGATTCCGATTTCTTTTGGACACGGTGGAAAAGCTTTATCCCTGCCCCAAGGGCTTGCGGGAAGACCCGGAAAGACGGTTTGTGGCAGTGTCCACCGATTGCAAAACGGGAGAACCCTTTTATGGGGAATACGGCAGGCATTACCCCTTTAACAAGGCCATTCAGGCCTCTGCCAGCCTGGCCTTTACCTCCCGCGTGGTACGGATGAACGGCCGTGCCTTGCTGGACGGGGGATACTCCGTCGGCGTGCCCCTGGAATGGGCAGAAAAGGAGGGCTACCAAAAGAAGATCGTTCTTCTCACCCGCCCCGTGACGGCACGGAAGGCCCCCGTTTCCAAGCAGAAGATGGCCTCCTTTCATGCCGCTTACCCCGGCTATCCCGCCTTCTGCGCGGCGGTGGAATCCGTTCCCGAGGGCTATAACCGTCTGCGGGAAGAGCTGGAACGTCTTCACTCCGCGGAGGAAGCCTTTGTCATCGCTCCCGAAGAGGAAATCCCTCTTTCCAAGATGGAGGGCAACACGGATAAGCTGTACCTCTATTACCTCCACGGCAGGCGGGACGCCCTGCGCCTTCTGCCCGCTTTGAAAGAATACCTTGCAAAATAAAAGAATCCTTACGGTGCAAACACACCGTAAGGATTTTTTGTTTATTGCTCGTTTTTGCGGCGCTTCCGCTTTTTCATCATGTTGAACAGTACGGCACCCAAGGTGACGGCACCGCAAGCGAGCAAGCAGATATAGAAGGACACACTGCGACTGATCAGCTCCACACAGGTGGTGTCCACAATGATATCCTCAAAACCGTCCAGGTACAGCATATCCGCCACGCCCACGGCACCGGGAATGGGCACCGCATTGGAGCCCAGCACCACGTAGCCCTGGGTCACGAAGACCTCCAGCCAACGGCTGAGACTGCCGCCGGTGGCAAGATACACGAACAGAGTGACGGCGATGTTGCAGAATCTCTGCATCAGGTTCAAAAGCAACACCCGGAACACCACCCATCCTCCTCCGCGGAAGGCTCGGATGCACTCCTTGTACTCCGCCGCCATACGCTCCACGGAAGCCAGACGCTTTTCCACGTCCTTCATCAAATGCAGCTTATGAAGCAGGCGGATGAAGAAGCTTGCCAGACGGAGAATGATCTGCTCCTTCAGCACCAGCAAAAGCAACGCCACCACCACAAGGGCCTGGATGCCGAAGCCGATGATGATCAGCAAGCGGGAAAACATATTGAAGGAGAAGAAAACGCCGGGGAACAGAATGAAGCAAAGTACACCGATGATCAGGATAGAGACTGTGTAGAGCATCACGTTCAACAACAAGCACATGGCGGTGACTGCCCCGGGAATCCCGTCCCGCATCATAAACAGCGCGCTGGCGGGCTGCCCTCCCGTTGCGGAGGGGGTAATGGCGGAAAAATAGATATCCGCCGAGGAATAGATCATATTACGGCCCATGGAACGCTTGTGGCCGAAGAAGCGAGTCAGCCGCCAAAGGCTCCAAGCCTCGAAGAACACAAAGCCCGCAATGGAGACGAAGGCGCAAAGCATATACCAGGGGTTTGCCCCGGAAAGAAGCTCCCAAAAACGCTCCGCGGTGAAATCCGTAGCCCCGGACATCATGGCGTACAGGGTCACGGCGATGAGTATCAGAAAGATGATAAACCAGATAAACCGATTTTTACCGCCCTTCATACAGCCACCCCCTTTCTGCGATCCAAAAAGGAGAAGATCCTGCCCAGACGGAACCGCTTTGCCATCACCAGGCCCAGCTCGGCCACCAGAATACCGCCCAGAATATCCACCACCACGTGCTGTCTCACCAGCACGGTGGAAGCGAAGATTCCCAGCATGATCACCAGGCAATAGATCCGATACCAGGGGCGCACCTTCTTGCAACGGAAGGCACCGCGGGTCACCACCCAGCTTTCCAAGCAATGGATGGAGGGGAACAGGTTATTGGGCTCGTCCATGTCGTAGATCAGCTGCGTTGTCCAATCAAACACGTTGTTGATCTCAAACTGCCCGGAGGGCCAGTCCACCATCTCCGTGGGAATGGCAAGGAAGAACACCAGGCACATGGATTTGGCTACCATCTCGCCGGAAAGCATTTCGTAGCAGACTTCCCTGCTCTCCCTGCCGATGACGATAAAGCCCACCACCCAGAAGACGTAGGAGAATACGTAGAAGACGATCATCCAGGTCACCAAGGGAATGTTGTCGTCAATGGCGGGGATGGAAACGTCGAAGAATTGGTATTTGGGGATCAAGCGGTTGCCGTAATACACAATGGTATTCAGGATCATGCACGCCAAAAGCGGAATAACGGCGTACCGCGGGATCAATTTTTCTATGAACTTTTTCACGGTCACGCCCCCTTTCGGCAACAGTTCCTTTTATTATACGCCTTTTCCCTCAAAAAGTCAACAGTTTTCAAAAGCCAAGAAGATACATTTCCACGCCGTTTGCCACCGCCTTGGCAAAGGCGTCCTGCCAAGCAGGATCCGTCAGCTTTTTGGCATCCTCCTCCCCGGAAGCAAATCCCGCCTCCAACAGCAAGGAGGGCATATCGGGATACTTGGTTACCACGAAGGCGTTCCCCCAGGAATCGCTTCTGACACCGATACGGCGGGAAGGGAAGGTATGCTTCAAGGCCTGCTCCAGGCTTTCCATCAGCCCTTCGGAGGATTCCCTGTGAGGAGTATCGGAACAAATAAACAGATCAGATCCCACGGCGTAGGAATTGGTTCCGCTGGCGTTGATATGGATAGACAAGAACAGGTCGCCTCCCTGCAGATTGGCATAATACGCCCGCTCAAAGGTATCGAACACCCCGTCCCCGTTGACCCCCGTACCGAAGGCGGCCACCGTCTCTCCCACCGCGTCTCCTTCTCTGCCGCTGAAGGCGGAGATCAGGTCGTTCAGATAGGCGTCCAGGTCGTATCCCTTTTCCGCCGCCAAGGCGTCCAGTGCTTCCCTGCCGGGGAAGCCCTCGCCCATGTGGGTATAGATCACGGAAACACCATGCTGTTCCAGCAGCGAGGCGATCTTTTCCGTCAGATGCAGGGTCAGCTCTTTTTCGATGATGCCGTTGTCCGGGTATTCACAACCGGGATCGTCAAACCCGTGACCGGGATCCAGAACCACTGTTTTTCCCGCGAGGATGGCAAGCTCCTCGGGAGTACGGCTTTCCGCCGCCAGAAAATCCTGCCTGCGGCTTTCCTCCTCCTGCTCCGCAGGAGGGACACAGCCCCACAGCGAAACCAGGGCAAGGCACACAAGTAGGGTCAAAAACCGTTTCATTGTACGTGGTCCTTATGCTTCAGCTTCTCACGGCTACCGTCGGGCTGTTGGATATAGGTATTGTCCAGAATGCCACGGAAGGCTGCGCGGAAGGCCAGTCGGTATTCCTCCCGCAGCTCGGCCCGCTCTGCGGTCTCCTCGGGAGTCAATCCGCCCTCTCGTTCTTTTTTCGCCAGCTCGTTGATCCGAACCAGACGTTCTTCCTGTGTTTGATATTTGCTCATAATTGTGTCCGTGCCTTTCGTAGCCCGCATAGCGGGCTCATGTTTGAAAAAGGACCCTTTTTCAAGCTTTACTCCAAAATCTCGTAGGCAAAGTTCTCACAACGCAGACGGGTGCCGATATCCACCCCGTCGGGAAGCAGAAACAATGCGATCATCACTTCTCCGCCGTTTTCCTCCCGCAGGTAGGCGTATTCCCCTTCGATGGAGGCCACGGTGTAAAACTTTTCTTCCATAAACAAAAACCTTTCGTTTGCTTTCCTCCATTATACCCCATCCTGCGGGAAATTGCAAGAGGAAATTCAAGGCCGCAGAAGCGAACTGCGGCCTGTGGGGTCATATTTTACAAGACGATCACCATCAGCAAGGCGGAAAGCAGCATCCAAAGGGCGGCGATCCCTGCCAAGACATACCAATATTTGGCGTATCCCCGTTTTGCGGAGCGGGGGAAGATCAATCCCACCATCAACAAGGGAGCGGGGATCAGAAAGCCGAACACCACCATCCCCGTGGTAAAGGCACTGCGGGAGGAGGAATCCACGGTTCCCTGGATGCCAATGCCGCCGGAGTGCTCCATGGTAATATACTCCAAAGGACGGTAGGTCGCATCCTGCTCCACGTTTACCAAGGCGGGGATAAAATCCACGCTCAGCTTCACCGCTTCCACGGTGCCTCTGCGGTAAGAAAAGTTGCCGTAGGCGTCGAAATACTGGTTGCCCAGAGCCATGTAGTGGATGTAGTAGAACTCACTTGCGTACAGGTACACGGCGCCGTAGGCACAGCCGTAATAGCCCTCGGATTCCACGCCCAGCAGGGTGTAATACACCTTGTCCTCCAGATCCCGCACGTCAAAGGTGCGGGTCTCCGCTTCCTTTTTCGGTTGAGAAAGAGCGGTCACCAGCTCCCGGGAGATGGGTGCGCAGGCGCCGTATCGCGTCATCAGCAGATAGGAGCTTGCTTCTCCCTCCATCAGACGGTCCAAGGCTTCTCTTCCCTGTTCGGTGGTGTAAACGACATCGTAGATATCCGCATAGGTGGGATCATGCTCGGCGTTGGTATCCACGGAGCGGTAGTCGTTCAAGGCGTAATTGTAGCAATATACCACGTCGCCCACCACCTGCAAGGGAAAATAGGGCTCGTACAGGGTGAAGGTGGTCTCCCCGTAGGTCAAGGTCTCCTCGTCATGGGACAAGGACCACTCCGCCTCCCCTGCCAAAGCGGTGCAGGACAACAAAGCGCACACAAGCAGGCAGGAAAGCAGACAAAAGATCCGTTTCGTCGTTTTTAATTTCATATCCGCACCTCCTTACGAGAGATTCAGCTTCCGTTCCAGCTTCCCCAGGGCGAGGAAATGGAACAGACAGGCCACGGCGGCCTCCATCAATAGAAGGATCAACAGCATCAGAGAAATGACCAGGCAGATCGTATTCACGGAGAAGTCGCCCATCACCAGCAGATCCGTCACGGGAACCACCACGAAAATCACTCCCAGGCCTGCCGCCAGCTGCATCAAAAAGGAGCTTGCCATATTGATCCCGTAATACACGCCGAAGGCGGCCAGGACCTTGTGCTTCTTGGCCACCACCGCGCCGATGGTAACGCAGGTGGAGATCAAAGAGCAGGTAAACCAGGCGGCGGCAACGGCAAGCAGGATGCCCTCGAAAATATAGACGATCAACCAGCCGCCGATTCCTTCCCAACAGTGGGAGAAGAACCGCCCGATCGCTTCCCAAACATGAAGATCCAAAAGCTGTCCTTTGTTTGGCACGGGGGCGATGGTGATGACGATGGCAATAGCCGCCAGCATCAACGCGGCGTGGATCACCGTCCACAGCACGGTGTTCACCACCTTGGAAAGGAACAACGTTCTGCGGGACACCGGCAGGGTGAAGGTAAGGTATCCCTCGTCGGTGAAGAAGTTTTTATAGAACCGTACGTAACAAAGGATCTGGGGCGCTATAAAAGAAACGGGAACGGCGATGAAGCAGGCCACCAGGAAGATCTCTCCCGAGACGTACAGAAACATCTCCTGAGCGGAGGCTCTCGTGGTATCGAACACCGCCACGAAGCGGTACACCAAGCTTCCGAAGAAGGAGATCCCCAAAACGGAGGCGGTGATGATCCACCAGAAGCGTTTTACGTAGGCAAAGTCGTATTTGAATACTTTTTTGAACATTTTCATATGCCGTTACCTCCCAAAGCTATCTGCGGAGGGTGTATAGCGAAAGCATTCTCTGAACAGCTCATCCAAAGACTTGCCCTTTTCGTTCCGCACCTCATCCGCCACGCCGGAAAGCATCACCTTCCCGCCGAAGCCCATGAACAGGAACTCGTCCAGAATGGGCTCGATATCGTAGATCAGATGGGTGGTGATGATGACGGTGGCCTCGGGGTTGTAGTTCCCGATGATGGTCTGAAGGATGTAGTCTCTTGCGGCAGGATCCACCCCGGCGATGGGCTCATCCAGCAGGTAAAGCTTTGCCTTCCGCGCCATGACCAGCACCAGCTGTACCTTTTCCTTGGTACCCTTGGAAAGGGCTTTCAGCTTGGCGTTTGTGTCGATCTGCAATTCCCCAAGCATTTTCCGCGCCAACGCCATATCGAAATCCTCGTAGAACTCCGCAAAGAAGGTAAGCAGCTCCTCCACCCGCATCCAGTTGTTGAAATAGGTGCGTTCCGGCAGATAGGAGACCAAGGCGTTGGTCTTCTCGCTCCGCCGCTTTCCGTCAATATAGATCTCTCCCCGATCCGCCACCAGAAGCCCGGTGATCAGCTTGATCAGAGTGGATTTCCCGCAGCCGTTGGGGCCTAAAAGCCCTATGATCTTCCCCTTGGGGATCTGACAGCAAAAGCGGTCCAACACGGGCCTGTTCAGCCCGGGGTAGGATTTGCACAGATCCTCGCAGATCAGAACGGCGTCTTCGATTCGTTCGTTTGTCCAAAAGCTCATTGATTCTTCTCCCCTTCCTCTTGGATGTATCGTAAAAGCTCTTCCTTGGTGATGCCCAGCTCAAAGGCCTCCTCCACCAAACGATGCACGGCCTCCCGCCGCACCCGCTCGCCGCAAAGGGCAAGGACCGACCTGTCCGTGGTCACGAACCGCCCCACCGTCCCGCGGGAATACAAAAGGCCTTCCTCCTCCAAAACGGTGAGGGCTTTCTGCATGGTGTTGGGATTCACCGCCGCTTCAAAGGCCAACTGCCGCACGGGCGGGATCTGCTGATCCGGCTGGTACTTTCCCCGCAGGATCTCCCCCCGCAGGCGGGATGCGATCTGAAGAAACACCGCCTCGTGGCTGTTAAATTTCCATGGCATGGGCTTCGCCTCCTTTTTCTTGTATGCTTGTACTAATACAATAATACAATATGGGGTGCCGTTTGTCAATAGAAATTATGAAAAAAATGCCTTTGAAAGAAGATTTTCAAAGACATTTTTCACTTTTTTGCTTATTTTACCTGCGCCCAGATGAGCATATCCGTTTTCCCCCGGTTGGAGAAGCTGAAATAAGGGATCAATCTGGCGGTGAAGGGGATGCGCTTGTCGTTCTTCACGCGGTAGAGGGTGCCGTACTGCTCTCTCCGCAGGGCGTCCATGTAAAGCACGGGCGCAGGGATGCCCTCCTCAGCCACCGCTTTGGCGTTGCCGCCCTCGACAAAGGCCACGTCGCGGAGGTTTTCTCCGTTGTCCAGGCCTTCCATGCAATACACGATGGGCCCGCGGGTGACGGCATAGCGGCCGGAAAGATCCTGCACTCTGGGATCCGCCTCCACGAAGTGGATCTCCATGGGCAGGTCTACCGTTACGGTAGCGCCGTCCGTCAGTTCAAAGCGGGCAAAGCCATTTTCCGTCTCCCCCTCGTACTCCACGCACCAGCCGGGGATGCGCACGTACAGCACCGTGGGCTTGCCCCTGTAAGTGAAGGTGATCTTGCCGTCGTAGGGGTAATTGGTGTGCTGACACAGGGTGGCAGGCTGTCCGCCGATGGTGAGCTTGGTCTCGCTTTCCGCAAACTGGTTACAATAGATGATATCCCCGTCCAGGGTATACATATAGCGGGAGATGGAAGCCAGCAGTCTCACCACGTTGGGAGGACAGCAAGAGCAATTGAACACCTTCACGCGGTCAAAGGCGGGCTGGAAGGTACTCCGCCCGAACTTCTTTTGATCCACCTCCGTGGGGTTGGTGTAGAAGAACTCGTCCCCCGCCAAGGAGATGCCGGAAAGGAATCCGTTGTAGTTCACCCGCTCCACCACGTCGCCGTAGCGGGAGTTCGCCTCCAATTCCTGCATATAGCCTGCAAACATGGCCAATCCGATGGCGGCGCAGGTCTCGTTGTAGGTGTCGGAGGGAGGCAGGTCGTAGGGGTAGGAGAACCGCTCTCCGTTGTGCTCCGCGCCGATACTGCCGGTGACGGCCATCTTCCGCAGGGTGATATCGTCAAACAGGCGGTGGCAGGCGTCGTTCAGCCCCTTGTCGCCTGTGAGCAAAGATAAAGTTGCCATGGCGGAGTAGTAATACCCTGCGCGGACGCAATGTCCTGCGGCGGATTGTAGGTCTCTGGCGGCAAAATCGTCGGTACGCTGTGCTGTGCGGTCCTCGATCTCGTTGTTGCCCCGCTTGTCGATGAAGAATTTCGCCAGCTCCAGGTGCATGGGGTTCCCCAGGTAGCGGTACAGCTTCAACAGCGCCAGCTCGATCTCCTGATGCCCCGGGGTGACGAAGGAGGCGGACTTTTCCACCACGAACACCTTGTAGATCAGCTCGATGTTCTTCAGCATACAATCTAGTAGGGTACGCTTCCCCGTGGCACGGTGGTAAGCGATGGCCGCCTCGGTGAAGTGCCCCGTGCAGTACAGCTCGTGCCAGCCGCGGTTGGTATAGATCTCCGAGGGGGTCACGGTGAGGAAGTAGGAGTTGAAATACCCGTCGGCACGCTGATTCTTGGCGATGAGGGCGATCATCTCGTCGATCTTTTCCTCCATCTCCGGCATGGGCTGTTTCTCAATGAGATACGCCGCGCCCTCGATCCACTTTGCCACGTCGGAATCCCAGAACATATGGGGCTTGTTGGGCATCCCCTCCCGCCAATTGCATTGCAGAGCGTCAAAACGCCCCGTCTCCTTGAAACGGTCGTAAACGCTTTGCACCGTTACGTTGCGATCCAGGTCCTCGTAGTATTTCCAAAAGCCGCCTTTGATCTCCGTATTGCCGAAATACAGGTTTTCCATGTGACTCCTCCATGTGCAGATTCGTTACCTCATTATAGCGAGATTTCTCCCTTTCGTCAAGATATATCAAAAAAATCCTCCCGAATTGCTTCGGGAGGACAACTGCTTATTCGGTGATGATCTCCACGGTGTAGCCCCGCTGTTCCAGAAGGTCGGCCATGCCGCCCTCTCCCAGCACGTGGAGAGCGCCCACGCAGATGAAGATCTCCGTGCCGGACTCCAACGCGTTCGCGGCGTATTGGGTCATGGATGCATTGCGCTCCACCACCATGGCGGTGAGGTATTCGTCGTAAAGCGCCCGCTCCTCTTCGGTCATCTCTGCGGTGTCGCTGTCGGAGGACTGCAAAATGCCCTCTGCATCCCCCGTCTTCCAAGCGTTCATCATGGTCTCCAGGCTTTCCCTGGCGGCGGTGGGATCCTTTGCGGAGGCAACGGAGGAAGCCAACAGCATTCCCTGTAGATCGTCGGAGAAGCCGCCCAGCATTTCATACTGGAATTTTGCGGACTCGATGTTCAGCACGTCCTTCTTCAGGTTGTACGCCCAATTGATCATGTAAACGTCCACCCCCAGCTGGGCATCCGCACCCAGCTCCATATACAAGGCGGAATCGATGGTACTGCTCCACATGGCGGGGCAATAGTAATCCAAGGCGGAATTGTAAAGCTTCAGATCCTCAAGGGTCTGCTTGGCTTCCTCGTAAAGCTCCGGAGCAACATGATCCGCAATGGAAGTGCCGTCTGCATACACCAAGGGCTTCAACGCATCAATCTGGGCGGCAAGATCCTTCTGGAAGGCCACGATATCCACCTCCACGGCAAGGCTGTCGGAGCCCTTGAAGGCGTCCGCAACGTATGCGGGCAGGGGGTAGAAATCCTCTTGCCCCACGTGGATGGAGCCGAACAGCCACACCACGTCCCCGTCCTCGTCGGTCACCTTATAAAGCAAGGGAGTAGAGGTAGAGGTGCCGGTATTGTACTCCACGGAGACGGTGCTTTCGGTCTCCTCGTCCTCGCTATCCTCCGAAGAGGGCTTTTCGCTCTCGCAAGCGGCCAGCACCAGCATCATTACCAGAGCCAACAGCAACGCCAATAAACGATTCAGTTTCATATTTTTTCTCCTTTATATATTATCTTCCCCAATTACCGATCTCGTACCAGTCCCCGTTCAGACGGTGATATTCCATCCCGGAATACCACTCCCCCCGCATGTCTCCGATGACGGAAAGTGGGGAATCTGCATACAACAGACCGTATTTTTTCGTCTCTTCACCCCAAAGGATCACGTAGTCCTCCCCCACCCAAAGGTAGTGGAATCTCCCGCTGATCTCGCCGACAGCCTGCCGCTGATCCTCGGTCAAGGGGATCTCCTCCCCGCTTTGCAGGGTAAGCTTATCTCCCTGCCGAAACAGAGTCAGCCGCTCTTCGGTTTCGGTGCTTTCATAGTACGCCATGGCCGCCTCCGCAACCTGTTCGTACACCCGGGCATAATCGTCAAAATCCTCCATCTCCGCCTCGCCGCCTACCACGTAGTGATAGATCCCTAGGGGAACCAGCACCAAAATGGCAACGATGAGGATCAATGCAAGAATGACCAAAAGGCCTTTCAACGCGTTCACGGGTTTTCTCCCTCTATGGTCTTTACGGCAGTTGGTTCCCCGCCGCCTTGTAGATGCGATACCACTCCTCGCGGGTGATGGAAACTTCGGTAGCCTGCAAGCTATCGCGCAGTCTCTGCAAATTGGTGGTGCCCGTAACAGGCTGCATTTTCGCAGGGTGACGCAGGATCCAGCTGATGGCAAGAGCGGTCTTGGAGATGCCGTAAGCGGAAGCGATCTCCTCCATAACGGCATTCAGCTTGGGGAATTTTTCATTGTCCACAAAGCAACCCTCAAAGAAGCCGTACTGCATGGGAGACCAGGGCTGGATGGTGATATCCTTCAAACGGCAGTAATCCAGCACGCCGCCATCCCGATTGGTGGCGGAATCGTTGTACAGGTTCACGTTGATCCCCGATTGCACCATGGGTGCATGCATAATACCGAATTGCAGCTGGTTGGTGCATATAGGCATATCCAAATACTTTTGCAACAGCTCCAGCTGATAGGAATTGTGGTTGGAAACGCCAAAATAACGCACTTTGCCGCTTTCCTTCAAATGAGCGAACGCTCTTGCCACTTCTTCCGGCTCCATCAATGCGTCGGGGCGATGCAAAACCAGCACGTCTACGTAATCGGTGTTCAACCGTTTCAGGCTTCCCTCCACGGAGCTTACAATGTAATCGTAGGAGAAATCATACATTTTTCCCGCCATGATGCCACATTTGGTCTGGATCAGAAGCTTTTCTCTGTCGTAGCCCGCCATGGCCTTGCCGAAGACAGTCTCGCAAACGCCGCCTCCATAGACGTCGGCGTGGTCAAAGAAGTTGGCTCCGTTCTCCATCGCCGTGGCGATAAACGCCTCCAACTGTCGAGACTCCATCTCTGCGATACGCATACAGCCCACGGCAACGGTGGGGACTTGCATACCGCTCTTTCCAAAAGGAATGTGATACATATGCTCCTCCTATTTCAAAAAACTGCTCATATATGGCTTGCCATGGCACGGATCTCCTCTGCCGTCAGCTCGGCAAGCAGGAAGCTCCCGCCGTCGTACTTGGTTTTCTTCTCTGCGGGAAGCAACTGCAGGAAAGCGGAATATTCCAGATCGCAAAGAGGCTCTTTTTCCTCTTGGATCCCCACGGTGATGATCCAACGGACGGATTCGGGACGTTTTCCCGTGTTGGGATCCACAAGCCACATGGGAACGGCGGGTGCATCGGGCAAGACCACAGGCAGATCGTTCACCAAAATGAATCTGCCCACGATCCCCGTATCTCCCATAAAGAAATCCGGCGTTTCGTGATACACGTTCATGGCCTGCTTTTCATGGAGCCATTCTTCAAACAAATGGGGATTGTGCAAGAACAGAGTGGCTTCCTCCTGCCCCATGGACATGGGCCACATGGCGGCGTAGAGAGCCAGGGTGTCGTAGGTGCCATCCAGCACCTGCCCCGCAAAATCCTTCAAGGCTTTCAGGTTGAATTCCATCATCTCTTGGTAGCTTGCCAGAAAGAGTTCAAGGCTTTGCTTTTGCCCTTCTACCTCCAGACTGCCCTCCCAATGCTTCGCCATGCGTTCCACGGCGGCATAGAAATCCTGTAATTCCCGTGTGGTGGTAGGCTGGAGAAGCCGCAGGGTGACTGCCTTTTTCTCCTCGGGCGTCCAGACCACGCTGAACCCCCTGCCGATGCGGTTGGGGTTATAAACAAGGATCTCCTCTTCCCCCATCTCCCCCACGGACAGTTGATCGTTTTCGTAATTGCCGTAATACAGATCCTCCCCCAGGATCACCTCAAGGGGCATGGGTTTTCTGCCAAACAGCTTTTGCTTGATGATTACTTCAAGGGACATGATCGACCCCCTCCTTCGGCAACGTATTTTGTAACTCTATCATAGCATAATTTCCGGAGAATTGCAAGGAAAAATCATCCTGCAATGCCAACGTTTTGTGAATAGAGTGTATCGTTTTTTTGGTTTTCGGCAAAAAATCCTCCCGCATTTCTACGGGAGGATATTTTTCACAGTATTGCTTGAATTACTTGCTTTCCTTAATAGCAGCCTGTGCAGCGGCAAGGCGTGCGATCGGAACGCGGAAGGGAGAGCAGGAAACGTAGTCCAAGCCGATCTTGTGGCAGAACTCAACGGAAACGGGGTCACCGCCGTGCTCGCCGCAGATACCGCAGTGCATTTCGGGACGAACCTTCTTGCCCAGGGTAACAGCCATTTCCATCAGCTTACCAACGCCGTTCTGGTCCAGCTTAGCGAAGGGATCGTTTTCGTAGATCTTGCTGTCGTAGTAAGCGGTGAGGAACTTGCCTGCGTCGTCACGGGAGAAGCCGAAGGTCATCTGGGTCAGGTCGTTGGTGCCGAAGCAGAAGAACTCGGCCTCGGTGGCCATCTGGTCGGCGGTCAGGCAGGCGCGGGGGATCTCGATCATGGTGCCGACCTCGTAGCGCAGCTCGATACCGGCAGCGGCGATCTCAGCGTCAGCAGTCTTGACCACAACGTCCTTGACGTACTTCAGCTCCTTGACCTCGCCCACCAGAGGAATCATGATCTCGGGAACCATATCCCAGTCGGGATGGTTCTTCTTGGTGGTGATGGCGGCGCGGATGACAGCGCGAAGTCGGGAGGCCAAGCGGTCTTAGGAAGACAAACTGGTAAGACAACTCCTTGGCTCACAGAACGACATGGCTACGATCCGACTTCCTTGACATCGCCGGTCAGGGGGATCATGATCTCGGGAACCATATCCCAGTCGGGATGGTTCTTCTTGGTGGTGATGGCGGCGCGGATGACAGCGCG
>JAZNPH010000092.1:0-5060 GCA_045589515.1 Eubacteriales bacterium
TAAGGATATGCGACCAAAATCGGCATCTATCTTATCGTAAATAATGGAAAGCTCGGTGTTCAGATGGTTCTGAACCGTTTGCGCCTGCTTTCCGTTGATGCCGAAAAGGGATAGCAGAAGCGTGAATATTAAAATGATGGATACGGAGATCAGAGAAAAGAAGAGGAGGAGCCTGCGGTGCAGTGTGGTTCCTTTTTTGATTCGTTCTTTTTTCCATAATTCAAGGGCCTTTTTGAGCATCGTCAGAACACCTCCTTTCAGTCGGAATATTCATCTTACTTTTTCAGCTTTGCCAGAGCGTCTTCAGCAGATACGGCTTTGCCGTTTTTGAAGGCATCCCGGTCACCGCTGAGAATGTCGTACAGAGTATCTTCAAACTTCTTCGTGTCATTATCAAAAGCAGAATAGTTGGGGGCAGAGAAGAAATTGTAGTTGTCATACATATCCATAACCGAGGAAAGCATCATTTTGACCTTCTCGTTCTCGATGGTTTCGATATGGCTGTCCATATCCTCTTCAAAGGCTTTTTTTGTTACGGGAAGGTAGCCGGTTTCATCCACGAACTTCATGTTTTGCTCGGCGGCGGTCAGCCACTTGATAAACTCGCAGGCGGCATACTCTTTTTTCTCATCGGTCTTGGCTACCATCAGTCCGCCGCCTCTTTGCAGGGCGGTTGCGGTTCCGTTTTCAAAAACGGGATAGGGCAAAATATCGTATTGTGCATTCTTCACCGTTCCGTCGGCGTAGGTAATGGTATCGCCGTAGAACAGAATACCTGCAGAGGAACCGGTAGAGCAAACGATGTCACCTGTCTTGGAAAGATCGGAGGAGTATCCGTCGTAAACGGCTATACCGCCTTCCACGGAAGGAGTGTAAACCATGTTAAATATGTAGCTGAACGTATCGTTATCCAGAGACAAGGCTTCACCGTCAAAGATCGAGCTGCCCTTTTGTGCCATGCCCACCTCAAAGAAGTTAAACCAGGCATCCGAAGCAAAGAATTGCTTGCCGCACCAGTCATAGTAGGATTTGGAAAGACGGGCAATGCCTTCAAAGGTGGCAAGATCGTCGGCACTTGCACCGGTCGCTGCCGCAAACTCGTTGAACAGTGTCATATTGACATAGAGAACCTCGGTGGATTTGGCAATGGGGAACACATACAGCCCGCCGTCGGAAAGACGCCCCTCCGCGACAAATTCGTCCACATACTTGCTCAATTCATCTTCAGTGAAATACTCGTCCAGATTGGCGAGCATCCCTTTTTCCTGGAACTGAATCGCCACCTTGGGATATCCTGTGAAGATGTCGGGCATATCCGGTGCGCCGGGATCATCGTCCGCGATCATGGCAAGGCTCTTGTTCAGTTCGGAGCTGGAGGAGATAGCTTCCACGTTGATGATGATTCCTTTATCTTTTCCAACGGTGGAGTTGAACTGGTCGATCAGATAATCCATTGTCGCCTGCATATCCCCACCATAGTTGTGCCACATCGTCAGCGTGACCGGATTTTTGGGATCCAAAGGCGATTTGGAGCACCCTGCAAAGAGTCCGCAAAGTAAAAATACGATAATAAGCAACGATAATACTTTTTTCATAGAGCAAGCCTCCGATGAAGAATTTTTTTGCCCTTTTTAAGCAGAAAATGCGGATTTCACAAAAAAATCATAAATATTTTTCGAGTTCCCACCCATTTTTGCCGTTTGGTGTGGGGGCAAAACCGTAAAAATCCGTATAATTGTGCTTGTAAAGATCAAGACAAAAAGATTTATTTTTCTACAGTATATCACAAACCGTTGAAAAATTCAAGGGTTGAAGACAAATATCACACATTTTTCAAAAAGCTCAGGAGGTGTTAAATGGTGAATCGCGAAAACAAGATAGCGAAGTACAAGATCATTGCCGACACCGGCGGAAACCGATACCGTTTCTACTGTGAAGCATCGGGCGCGGCTGTGTGTACGACAAAGCCTGTCAAAGCCGAGACTCCCGAGAAGGAATTGCTTCTTGCCTGGGAGGAAGGAAAAGAAAACTTCAGCTTGTGCCCCCGCTGCGGTCGCCTTGTCTGCGATGCCATGTACAACGCCGATGTGTGTGAATGCGTGGACTGCGCACCTTGGGAGAACAAGCCCAACTACTGTAAAAAGTGCGGAGTCGAGATTCACAAAGGAAACGTTTTTTGCACCGGATGCGGTGCTCGCACAAGATATGGGGAGGTGTGGGCCTGATGACGGAGAAACTGGAATATCTGCGCAGGGAGAATATGAGAGAATGTGGCTTCGGTGTAGATGCGATGAAAGAGATCCGAATCTGCACCGAGTGCGGGAATCCTTCCCCAAGCACAGAAGCCTTCTGCAGAGAATGTGGATGCAGGCTCCCCGATAAAACCATGTACGATATATATAAAGAAAGACATACCGTTTGCCCAACTTGCGATACGGTGGTGGCAAAGGACAGTGAGTACTGTCCGCAATGCGGAACGAAATTAGAACAAAAAAACGAACATAAAGTTTCTTAAAATGATTAAGGAGGCAAAAGCAAATGAAAACAGGCTTTAAGAAAATCTTGTCAATGCTGCTTGTGTTGACGATGCTGCTGAGTATGACCGGCATAACGGCATTTGCGGTTGATGCAGAACCGTTGCCCACAACCTTGGAGGCCCCGAGCATTATCGTATATGATTCGGGCTACCGCACGTTGGATATGGAAGTCAAGGTAGAGCATCCAACTTCTATCATGGATGTATATGAAAAGAGCGCTACCAACCGGGTCTATGATGAAGAAACCTATGAGTATTCCAGTGATTACGGCGAGTATTATCTGTACGATGCCGTTGTTCAGATCGACTGGAAGCTCGATGACGGTGACTGGCAGTATACAGCAGAGTGGGATGAATATGCGTGGGAATGTGATGAATATGAATATTTCAACGGCGCTCATGTAGGCTGGTCATACGTTGCTTCTCCGTCTGCTTATTATAACAGCACCTTGGAGCAGGCGTTGATCGATCAGGAATGCTTGATTGAGACCACCGACGGTTCCGGCACCTATTACCGATTTGATGAGGCGAACCACAGCATTTCCTTCCGCGCAAGATATTTCTTCATGTTTGAAAGTGACACAGGAAGTGCAAATGTGAATGTTCTCTCCGATTGGTCGGAGGTTGCCGTCTACGGCGGTGGCAGTGTTCAGGAAAACAGCATTCCCATGACCCTTAGCGCACCGACCCTTGCGAATCTTGAGATCTATGATACGTATACCTATTACATGGTTCCTATGGTGCAGTTTGACGTGTATCCGGGAAGTGATATTCTCGATGCGCTTATGTGGTATGAAGAGTATGATGCTGAACTGGAGTCAAGCGACATTTCGTTGGTCTTGGAAGCAAGTCTTGACCCGAATTTTGGTCCCGAAGCTGTCGTGATTGACAGAGACGTCTCTCAGTACTCCGCTATCGAACGTAAAAATAACTGGGATATGATGTTCTATGATTTGTGGTGGGATCTTCCTACCAGCGATCAGGAAGCCTTCGTGTGGAACGGCGAGACCGTTTATCTCAGGGCAAAATGGGTAAACGAGCGTGAAATCAGCGGCCAGTGGTCTGAAATTGAAAGTCCTTATTCCAACGTGATCAGCATTCAGGGACCTCAGATTGCCGCTTACACGATATCCGTTTCTCACGGCTCCTACGGATTCGATTCTTACTATGATGCTCAGTGGAATGAAAAGATTACGGCAGGAAAAGAATATGATTATATTTACTGCCATCCTCTGGAAGGTTGCTACGTCGATACCGTAACGATCAATGGGCAAGTGATGTACGATTACGATGATGAAGCTACACACGAGCTTCTTTATTGGAACTATAACAGAGACTTGTTCCATTTCCACGATGAAGACAATTATGCCGACAGGGATCTAACGATCGAAATCACCTATGCCGGTACACCTACCGAGATGTACGGCATCACCACCGAGTGGGGAAACGGCGGATATCTCGAGCTTGATTATTATTCAAACTACGTCTCATGGGAAGATAATTCCCTTGTTGTCTATCACGGAGCTACCCCGGGGTTTGAGATCATCCCCTATACGGGATGTGTCATTGACACGGTTCTGATCGACGGTGTTGAAAATGCACAGGCAAAGGAAGACGGATATTATCAGTTCCCGGCGATCACCGACAACAGCCATAGTATTGAAGTCACCTTCAAACGAGAAGCGTATGCGGTCAATTTCTGGGCCGATTCCCGAAAGGGTTATATCGAAAGTGATTACGACTGGTATAACGGCAATGCCGGTTACGTCCGTATCGGTGATGACGTTACCTTTACCTTCGGTCCCGATGCTGACCACAACGGTAATTATTATGAGATCACACAAGTTTGGATCGACGGTGTTCTGAACGAGGAAGCAAAGGCTACCGGTTCTTATACCTTCGAAAACATTCAGGCCGGTCACAGTATTGATGTATATTTCAGCGATGCCCCTGTTGTCACCCACGACGTAACTGCTACCAGCGGTGAGAACGGAAGCGTTTCTCCTGAGGGTGTGGTACACGTAAGAGAAGGAAGCGACAAATATTTCTACTTCTATCCCGATGAGGGCTATGAGGTTGACAAAGTCTTTGTGGATAACGTAGAGATCACCAACCTTGCAACCAAGGAATATTACATTGTTAGCAATGTGACCGCAGACCGCACCATCCACGTAACCTTCAAGAAACTGCCTGTAAGATACAACGTGAACGTGGTTGTCAGTGGTCACAACACCTCCGCTCACGCTGTCAGCCCGGTGGGAACTACCCCCGTATGGGAGGGCGAGAGCTTTACCGTGACCTTCACTCCCTTTGCAGGCTACTATGTGGAAAAGGTTCTCGTAAATGGCTCGTTGACTGAGGCTGACGGCACCTATTCTATCGCCGCAGTCGACGCTGACACCACCATTGAGATCTTCTTCAAGATCAAGAGCTACACCGTCACCTTCGTGGACTACGACGGAACGGAACTGAAAAAGGAGACGGTTGAGCACGGTGCTCAGGCAACGGCTCCCGCCGATCCTAC
>JAZNPH010000093.1:0-73892 GCA_045589515.1 Eubacteriales bacterium
GGAGCAAAGGGTTCCCCTTTTTGTAGGGGCGATTCACGAATCGCCCGCGTGGGGAACAAGATGATTTTTCTCTTTACTTTTTGAGAAAAGCATGGTACAATTACAATACAAATACTAAGGAGGAGCGTTATGGGAACATACGTAAGCACGGGCAGATCTTTTGAGTTGCCATTCAGAAGTATTCTGCACAAGAATGCGTTTGCGCCGACGGACAAGGATGAAACGATCATTGAAGCGTTGGCAAATGCCAATTTGAGCCATATTCAGACCACAAAAACTCCTTCGGAAAATGAATTGAAAATTTTGAATGAAATATTCAAACGCAATCCGAATATTGCTTTCAGAGAGTACAGCTTATCCTTCAAAAACGTTGACGTTGCGTATTTAGCGAAGCTAACGCATTTGAAATCGCTTTACTTGGATATATACAGCGAAATAGAAAACCTTGACGTTATAGAGAAGCTGAATTTGGATTACCTATCATTGCATTGCTTTCATCTGAAGGACTATGAATTTTTGCGAAACGTAAGCTCGTCCATCAAAGGATTGACAATCGATTTGGAAGACAAGACTTACAGGATGGACATCAACCACATTCTCCATATGACGGAGCTTGAATCCTTGGCCATTCGAAACGTAAAGAAAGGTCTTGATCAAATCGGCAAATTCGAAAATCTCAAAGCGCTATATCTGAGATCGATCGGCATAAAAGAGTATGGCTTTTTAAGAGAAATGAATGTCAAAAAAATATATCTCAGCTTTCAGAACGCCGCGTACTTTGATACGTTTGGGATCAACGAAACCATTGAAGAAGTCAGTCTGTGGATGAACAAGAGTTTGACCGATCTGAGCTTTTTGCTTCAGTTCCCCAATTTGAAGAGGGTCATTATCTCCAACCAAAAGAAAGTGGAGTTTATCCCGGATCTAACGGGACTGACAAAGCTTGAAGAGATCTATTTTTTGGAAAAGGATGCCGAAGAGATTCGCAAGCACTGTAATCCCAACGTTAAGATCCACTCGCACTACAATCCGGCCGATATTAGCTGAAGAGACCTCATTCCAAGCGGGCGTATAGCTTAATACCATGCACAGCGATACACCGTCATGGGTTGAAAAAGATATTTTTCGTTTTTTCGCGAGGAATTTCCGCCTTTCCGTTGTATAATGGGTAGACGAAAACGGAAAAGAGGGCGTTTTTATGAAGAAGATCATATCCTTCCTGCTTGCCCTTCTGCTGGGGATCACTGCTTTGGCGGGGTGCGGGCAAACGCAATCGGAACAATCCACGGGGGAACCATCCGCCGAGCCTCAGGGCTGGCAGCCTCCCGCCGATTCCCCATACACATACAGCGACTCGGAGATCCGCGCGGGAGAGCTGGTCATCCGCCCCATTCAGACGATTTTGTGGCGGGAGACCGCCGACAAGGAAGCTCCCGACGGGAAGCGGTTTGAGGATCTGGGAGGGGCGTACAAGATCCTGAACGATCCCGCCACCGACGTTGCCGACTTCCCCAGGATCACCACCTCGGAAGCCTTGACGCTGATCCAACCCCAGGGGACGGAGCAGAACACGCCCCCTTCCATATACGATATGCAGTTCCGGGAGGTCTATTTCTTCGGGATCTGCTGGGAAACCCTGCACACCCTTACCCCCGGTGAATACGTGGTGACCTTTACCCAGCGGAAGGAATACCGTCCCAACAGCCGGGGAGTCTACGAGGTCTGTTGTTACCAGAACATCTTCGTTCTGGTGGTGGAGGCAGCGGAGATCACCTCCTCTTGCGTGAAGCAGGAGGGCGACGAGTATTTTGTGGTGCTGCCCATTTCCGGGGTTGAGCTACGGGTGAGAGACACCGAGGTTCCCCGCCTTGCTTGGCTGGACGACGAGCTGTTGCGGGCGGCGGAGGAAAAAATAAGAAAAGATATGGCGCAATACACCGATTCCCCCTATTTCTATTTGGAAACGGACAGAGAGGGCTATCTTTGCCTGGCTTCCGAGGAGATCGTTTACTTCGACGGCTCCGGGGATGAAGCGGATGGCGGCGGTTGTGAGGACCACAAGCACGTCTTCGCCAGCGAAAGGATCATGAAGTAAAGCACGGGAGGCCAAGTATGGTCAGAGAGATCAGAGAAAATGAATTGCAGGCCCTGTTGGAATTGTATTTGTTTTTGCACGAGACGGAGGTGCCGGAGATGACGGACCGTCTGCGGGAGACCTGGGAGGCCATTCTGGCAGACCCCAACCATCATATCATAGTGAAGGAAGCGGATGGAAAGCTCGTTTCCTCCTGCGTTTGCGTGGTGATCCCCAATCTGACCAGGGGTGTGCGTCCTTACGCCTTTGTGGAAAACGTGGTGACCCACAAAGACTTCCGCGGCAAGGGCTACGCCACGGAGTGCCTGACATACGCACGGAAGGTGGCAGAGGCGGCGGGTTGCTACAAAATGATGTTGCTCACCGGCTCCAAGGAGGATTCCACGCTGGAATTCTACCGCCGTGCAGGGTACAATTCCGAGGACAAGACGGCCTTCGTGCAGTGGCTTTGAAAAAAGGCTTTGACAGCATCCGTGAAAAGCGGGTGCTGTTTTATATTTGGAGTGTCGATAGGCGGGCGATTCGTGAATCGCCCCTACGGAGACAAGGCAAGGAAAGGAGATGCTCCCTGCGGGAAATGCTCCCTGCGGGAGCGGAAAGTGCTTTCGGTCTTTTGTAGCCACGGCTTTGCCGGAGAGCAAAGGACTCCCTTTTTTTGTAGGGGCGATTCACGAATCGCCCGCGAAAGGCAAAACGTTTTTTCTCTTTACATTTCAGGAGAAATATGGTATTATATTACTACAAAGATAAAACAAGGAGGAGAAAACGTGAAAAAGACATTGTCAATTCTTTGCTTTTGCCTTATTCTGTTAAGTCTGGTCGGTTGCGATCCCGCAGTGTACACCATTTCCAAAGACAGCTTGTCAAACATTGTAAAGATCGAGCTTTACAACTACGAGAACAATGCCCCGGAGATCCTCGATGTCGACGGAGAGAAAAAGCCGAAATTCGATTTCAACAAGGCAACGCTCATTGCACCTTTGGATGAATCCCGCTTTGATGAGATCTTGAACGAGATATCATCATATCATTACACGAACTATGGGAATGCTTTGAATGAACCAATGGGTAAAACGCTGGTTTTACATCGAAGCAACGGAAATTTCATCGTTTTGTTCGGTTGCATTTATACAAACGAAAATGGCAACACCTTTTACTATGGAGACTGTTACGAATTCCATAAAGACGGATCGTTTTATACTCACACAGGCGATGTAGATTACCTTTTCCCCGACCGGATAGAAGCCAAATATTTCAAAACAGATTCGGGAACGGCTGACTGAATCAAGAAAACAACGGAAAGAGAGTACAGCCCAATGACAGAGATTCCCATCATCAGAAAAATGGAAGAACAGGACAGGCAAAGCGTGCTGGAGATGATGCGTATGTTTTACGCCTCCCCTGCCGTTTTCACAAACGGCTCAGAGGAGATCTTCCAAACGGATATCGACTGCTGTGTGCAGGGCTCGCCTTATCTGGAAGGGTACGTGTTCCTGCAGGCGGGCGAAGTGGCAGGCTACGGGATGCTGGCAAAAAGCTTTTCCACCGAGTTCGGAAAGAGATGCATCTGGATCGAGGATCTGTACGTGAAGGAAGCCTTTCGGGGTCTGGGCTTGGGCAGTGCGTTTTTGCGGTTTGCGGAAACGGCTTACCCCGACGCTTTGTTGCGTTTGGAGGTAGAAGAAGACAACGAGAGTGCTTTGCACGTCTACAAAAAGGGCGGGTTTACCCTTTTGCCCTACATGGAAATGAAGAAATAAGACTCCACCTGCGGTTGAGTTCTCCCCTATTCAACCGACGGTGTGTAGACTTTGGTGAAAAAGACGGGTATACTGCATAGCGAAAGGAGGCCGAGACAATGGATCAATTGAAGATCGGTAAATTCATTGCAGAACAAAGAAAGAAAAACGACTTGACCCAGATGCAATTGGCGGAAAAGCTGAACATCACGGACAGAGCGGTTTCCAAATGGGAAAACGGGAAGGCGATGCCCGACGTTGCCACCATTCCCGCGCTGTGCGGCATTCTGGGCATCACCATCAACGATCTATTTACAGGGGAGGTAGTATCTGTGGAGAACTACAACAAGAAAATGGAAAACAATTTAATGGAAATGGCACAGGAGCTGGAGCGGAAAAACAAAACGGTCTGGAGATCCATGTGGATCATTATGTGGCTCAGCATGGCGGCATTGCTGGCGGGCTGCCTGGCCGTGTGGTATTTTGTGCCCGAGGAAATCTGGCAGGTCGTGGCGGTTTTAGGGCTCTGCGTGGTATTCCTGATCCCTTGCTTCTACGCGTTGAAGCTGGAGATCAGCGTGGGGGCCTACAAGTGCAAGAAATGCGGCCACGAGATCGTGCCTACCTATTCCCAGGCGTTGAACGCCATGCATATGGGCACCACCCGTTACTTGAAGTGCCCCACCTGCGGAAAGCGCAGATGGTGCAAAAAGGTTTTGAAAAAGAGCTGAAAAACGGCAAACGAAAAAGCGGGGAGCTCCCGCTTTTTTGCTTTTTTCAAAAAAACTTGTCCGAAAATACCCTTTTGGATCGACTCATAGGTGAACCTTCGAAGGCCCACGAAAAAACGAAAGGAAACACACCTATGAAACTAAAAGCATTGACCGCGCTGTTCCTCTGCGGCGTATTGGCGCTGACAGGCGGGTTGCTGGCCTTTGCGGGAGAGCAGGAATCCCCTGCTGCGGTATCCGTCCCGGAAGTCCCTTCCCTGCCCGCAGAAGCACCGGAAGAAACGCCTGAAGAAGCACCCGAAGAAGCACCCGTTCCGGAGGACGAGTCCAAGACTCCCGCCGAGGCGTACACCCCCGATCTGGTGCTTCTGTCCTCCACCGCCTGGGACGACGTTCTGGGAAAGTGCGTCACCGGGGAATTTACCTCCATTGGAGACGCTCTGCGGGCGTTGAACGCCCCCTATCCCTTGTACTACCCTGCCGCTGACGGCGGACATCTCCAAACCTACGGCGGAGGAGTTCTGATCCTTTTGAACAACCCCGTTATGGTCATGGATCCCGCCAAGGGGTGCAGTACCACCTATCAATCCATCCAGATGAACTACGCCACCGCTTCCATCCAAAACGTAAAGATCACCCTGGGGTATGCCCCCGATCTTTCCGCGGAAGCCTACGATGAGGTCTACCTGTCTCACGGAAACACCTTCTACCTGCGGGGATGCACCAATTTGGTCAACGGCAATTCCTTCTGCACCCTCACGGGGGTGGTGGAGGGCTGTCTGTACTCCGTGGTAGCATACGACCCGGAGGCGGCAAAGCAAATGATCGATAGCTTGATCCAAGCGTAAAAAAGGAGGCCCTCCCCATGCTCCCGTCCGTTGCGGTGAATCTGCTGTGCGAAAAAGCAATAAAAGCCATCGCGGCGGGAAAGCCCGAGGAGATCGGTGTTCTTTACGACCACACCTATCGGCTGATCTATTCCGTGGCCTACGGCGTTCTCCGCAACCACGCGGACGCGGAGGATGCCGCCCAGGAGACCCTGTGCAAGATCCTGGAGTGCGCTTCCTCCTACCAAGGAGGGAGTGCCAAGGGGTGGATCCTTTCCATTGCCCGCCATACAGCGCTGGACATGGTGAAAAAGCAAAGCCGTATACACCTCACCGAGGAGGAGCTTCCCGCCGCGGAAACGCCCAAGGGTATGGTGGAGGACGAAGTGATCTGCCTGGACGCGCTGAATTCTCTGGGCGAAACGGAGCGGGAGGTGGTGATCTTGCGGGTCTACTGCAAATGCCGCCACAAGGAGATCGCCTCCCTTTTGGGCATTACTGCAGCCGGCGCGGAAAAGCATTATCAAAGAGGGCTGGAAAAGCTTCGACGATACTACGGAGAAGGGAGATAAACTGAATGAAAAAGAAACTACGGGCTGCCTTCGACGCCATTCCCCACGTCGGCAGGGAGGAGACCCTCTCCCGCTTGGGGATCCAAACGGAAGGGCGAAAAGCAGGGATCCGTCCCGCACGGCTGGCGGTGGCGGCGGCTTGCCTGGTGCTGATGGGCACCCTGGGCACGGCCCTGGCGCTGGCGGCCTCCGACGGCGGGTTGCTTTCCTTCTTTCTTCCGGAAGCGACCTCCTCACAGGTACCTTCCCTGCCTGAGGAATCCAAGGAGCCTCCTTACTTTGCAGGGCGGGTGATCCTCTCCTCCACAGGCTGGAAAGAGGACGTCGGGAATCTTGTGACCGGGGAATTCCAAAGCCTTGCGGAAGCCTTTGCCGCCGTGGAAGAAGGCTTGCCCACGGAGCATCCCCTTTACTGCCCCACCTGGGACGGGGACGGCAAGGGCACCTACGGCACGGGAAGCCTGATCGTTTTGCTGAACGATCGGATCGTCGTGGATCCCGCCACTTTGGAGGAACGGCATTACCCCTGTTTGCAGATCAACTACCAAACCGAGTCCGTGGTCTCCTTGCAGATCCACATCGGGCGGAAGATGGGAGTTCCCGAAGCATATCTCCGATCCTACGAGACGGAGGCGGGGACATTTTACCTGAAGGAATGGACCCATCCCGTCACGGGTGAGGTGACGTACTTCGCCACCGCGGATATCGCGGGGTGCGGCTACGAGATCCAGGCCCATTCCGAAGAGGCCGCCCTGGGGATGGCGGACAGCCTGGAAGCACCGCGGAAATAAGGTTTCAAAAAAAGGCTGAGGAATCGGCCTTTTTTGTTTACAATTGGGATTCTTGACAGAATGGAAAATGCATGATATACTGAAGGAGAGAAAAACCACGGGAGGAACGGCGTATGAGAAACAGATCGCCTTACGAGCTGTATAGGACGGGACAATGGTCCTTATTGGGGGTATTGGCGGTGACGGCCATCAACATCGTGTTGGCCTCCTTTTCCGTGATGCTGTATTTCCCTTTTTCCGCATTTCTTCCCAGGGAGCTGATCCTGCGGGGTGCAAAGGCGGGAGGGAGCTGGGCGTATTTGACCATCGTCATGGCCGCCGTCATCTTCTTCTGCTTCCTGGCCTGCGAGATTTTGGTATTGCGGCAGGAAAAGCTGCCCGCCTTCCGGTTGGCCTTGGGGCTTTACGCCGCAGACAGCTTGGTGTATCTGGTGCTGGCGTTGCCGGAGATCACAGAGCACGGCTTTGGCATTATGTCCATCACCGAGGTGCTGTTGCGGTGGTTCGTTCTGGCCTCCCTTTACCGGGCGGACAAGGTTTGGTTTGATCCCCAAAGGAAGAATCCCTCCTTCCGCACGGAGCCTCCCGCAAAAAAAGAAAAGCCTACTCCCCGTCCCCAAGACGACGATGATGAGGATGAGGGCATTCAATGGTGATACCTGAAAGCGGATCGCTTTCAGGCAGGATTTTGGGGCTTCGCCCGCAAAATCAGCTCCAAAAAGAAAAAACGGCAAATGCCAAAACAGAAAGGATAAAACCATGAAACGCATTCTTCTTTTACTCCTTACGACTGTTCTTTTGCTTGCTTCCTGCGGGGAAGCGGCACCTGCACCCAACGAAAGCTCTGCGGAAAACTCTTTGGAAAGCTCCGTGGCAGAATCCTCCACCGAGGAGAGCGCAGGCGGGGATACCATTCCTCCCGCTTTTGTGAACGCCAAGAACGGCAAGCTTCCTTCCGTCTCCCACGATGCGGGAAGTGCTGTAGATCTGCTGGAAGGCGTGGAGGCGATGGATAACGTCACCGCCGCCAAGGACTTGCAGATCGCCATCACGAACGAGGGCGGGTATGATCCCGATATTCCCGGTACTTATACCGTCACCGTTGCCGTCACCGACGAAGCGGGCAACAAGGCAGAGGCCACTGTTGAGGTCACCGTGCGCCCCGTATACGAAAAGATCACCCTCACCCTGGGCGGGGAGATCCCCTATCGTCTCAACGATACCTCCGCTTTGGTGTACACCTCCTCCGGCACCTCCTTCCGCACGGCGGACGTGATCCAGGTGATGGACAAGGACTTCTTCCTGGAAGAATACAACGCTCACAAGGCAGAGCATACCAACAACGGCACCGTTCCCTTCTTCCCCAACGGCGTCATCGTCATCACCGACGAAAACGGACTGATCGTACAGGTACGCATCGCCTGCGGTGAGACCATTCAAATCAATGCAGACAACTCCGTGAAGACCTCCGGTCTTTCCTGGACCAACTCCATCGACGCCACCTCCGGCGGCGGTATGTTCAAAGGGCTTGCAGCAGAGCTGGACAGCATCATCCCCAACGGCGGGCAGCTGGTCTTCGTGGGCAACCCCGGGGCAGTCCTCTGCCGCACCTTCCTGATCCAATCCCTCTTCTCCTCCGACTACGTCAGCGGTGCGTTGGCTTTGAACCAACAAAACATTTACCCCATCGGCGGAACGCTGGTGCTGGAATAAAGGAGAGTCCGTATGAAAAAATGGATGATGCTTTTCCTTGCCGCTGCTTGCTTGATGACTGCCTGCGGCGAAGCGGCACAGCCTGCCGAAAGCTCTTCTGAGACGCCTTCCACCCCCGAGGAAAGCAAAGAGCCCGATACCGAGCCCCCTACCCTTCGCATTACCAAAAACAACAGAGAAGTGACCATCAAGAAGGGCGCGGAGTTTGATCTGTTGCAGGGCGTTTCCGCTAAGGACAACGTGGACGGCAAGATCACCGATAAGATTCAGATCAACGACGGCGGGTTCGACCCCAACGTTCCCGGGGTATACACCATCGGCTATTTCGTCGCCGATGCTGCAGGCAATGCGGCGGAGGCGGTATTCCGCACCATCACCGTGATGGAGACGGAGGCCATGGCCGCTCCTCCGCTTTGGGAGGGTGTGATCGAGGGGGAAAAGAAGAACCCCGCCAAGCCCGCTTTGTTCGGCGGTGCGTGGTACTACAAGGTGGTCTCCTCCAAGGACAAGTGGGTGGGCATTGAAGCCACCGTGACTCTGCCCGAGATCGATATCAACCGTTACAACGGCAGTTACGACGACAGCCTTTCCGCAGATCCGGGCGCCAAGAATCTGGACAACCCCTCCGTTTACCTTGGGGGTCACGCACAGTCGGAATCCGACGTGGGTCTTTCCTTCTCCCGGGCGCTTACGGACGTGAAGTCCGGCACTCTCAGCACCGGGAACATCGCCTTCCGTCCCTTCTGGCGGTATATCACCGATGAGGATCAGGACGTGGGCGGTTACGATGCCCACGGCGGTGAATACGCCGTTTCTGCCAACGGGAACAACTGCATTGCCAATTATCACTGGAAGTACACAGAGTATTATTACCTCCCCGGGGATCAGCTGAGGATCATCGTGTTCTCTCCCGAGCCCGGGAAGATGCAGCTGCAGATCGAGGTATTGGCGGTCTCTACCCTGCCTTCCTCCGTGGAGATCCGCGAGAAGTACGGCTGGAACGCCCCTGCGGATTTCTTGAGCCCCATCTTCACCTCTCCCGGACAGGGAACGGGGATGGATGCGGAGTTCAAGCGGGTATGTGCCATTGACCAATCCGGCAACGAGGGCGGGACCGCCATTGCCACCGAGACCTTAGTGAAGGACGTGATCTGGCACGAGACTTATCTTTACCGTGAGATCGACGGTACGCTTTACCGTGTCCCCATGAGCGAGGACAGACGGGCCGCCATCGGCGCGCCCTATGAGGATCGGTTCACCGTCACCCACGAGGGAGTTGACTCCTCCAAGGGCGGCGAGGTGGTCACCATCCATCCGGGGTATAAGGAGTAAAGGATATGGGGCGTTAAGAACCTTTCTTTGAAAAGAAAGGTTCTTAACAATCTCCAAAGAAACTTCATTGCCGAAAACTGTCGTTTTCGGGGGAAAAATAAAAACGAGGCTGGGTCGAAAGACTCAGCCTCTTGCGTTCTTTTAATTGCTTGCGTATTTCTGCTTGGTTTGATTGATCTTGGACTGCTCCACGTTCTGGGTGGGGTACCAGCCCTTTTCCTTCATTTTGTCGTAGATCTCCTTCTGCATCTGCAGGGTACGGGTGAGAGAAGAATCGAAAACGCCTCTCACCTTGGCGGTGGAGGATTCGATGGATCCGTGGAGGTAGAGGTCCCCTACCCCTTTGGTGGTGAGGAGAAGGCTCTCCATGAGGTTTTTGTCGTCCATGTGTGTTCCTTTCCGTTGAAATGTTACAATACGTTGTAGAGGGTCTTAAACAGCTCCCCGTGGCTGGCGGCAAGGCCGCTGACGAAGTTTTTCAGACCGGGGTCGGTCAGTTTGGCGGCGCACTCGGTGCATTGGGCCATGAGAAATTGCTCGTGCCCCAGGGCGTCCTCCAGATACAGCAGTTCTTTTTCGCTCATGAAGTGTCCTCCTTTGAAAATTTTACAAAAAAGACTTTACATCCCCGCACCCTTTGTGGTAAACTAAGGAAGCAAGGTGTTCTGCTTTTATCTTTGCCTTGTTTTCGGCGGGATATACAGACACAGGAAAGGAAAAATCGGTTATGAGCGGATACGAGATCGGCAGAGTGGCGGTGGGAATGCTTTCCACCAACTGCTACGTGGTGAAAAACAAAGAGACGGGGGACGCCTGTGTCATTGACCCGGGGGACAACCTGACCTTGATCCAGGATCTGCTTCACCGCATGGAGGCAAAATGCCGTCTGATCCTGCTGACCCACGGGCATTTCGATCACATTCTGGCCCTGGAGGATCTCCGCAGTGACCGCGCTCCCGTTTGCATTCACAAGGCAGACGCTCATATGCTTACAGAGCGGGATATGTTCTCCCCCATGATCCCCTACGATCCACGCCCCTTCGAGGAGGCGGATTACGTGTTCGACAGGGAGGCAAGCTACACCGTCGGTAATTTTACCTTCTACGTGATCCCCACCCCCGGCCACACCAAGGGGAGCGTTTGCTATCTTTTCGAGGACAACCTGTTCACCGGGGACACCCTGTTCAAGGGAGGCATCGGTACGCTGAACTTCGGCGGGGACGCCACGGACATGGCAAATTCCCTGCGGATGCTTTGCAACCTCCCGGGAGATTACACCGTTTACCCCGGTCACGACGAGAAGACCACCCTTTCCGACGAGATCGCTCGCAATCCCTTTTTGCAGGAGTTCAAAAGAAAATGAAAAAATTACTCTCTGCGGCAGTTCTTGCCGTCATCACTTTGCTACTGTTATGCGGCTGTGCCCCCGGCGCCCTCAATGAGGGGGAGACCTATCTGGACGGTGCCTGGTATTTTTCCGACGAGACCATCGGGCTCAACGTGGGCTATAACTTCTTCCCCGACGGCGGCGGATACCAATTCATCGGCAGTACGGTGAATCCCATCCGCTACGGCATTTACGAGGGGAATATTTACATCGCCGTGGGAGACGGCGGAGCAGACGCGTTCCCCTTTGGAAGAAACGGGGAAAATATTCTCATCGGCGGACTGGAATACGTTTTCGCCGAAGAGGATGCGGAAGCGACAGAATCCATCGAAGCCGTGCTTTCCGCGGAAGCGGCGAGCAAGCAGCCTGCTTCCGAGGGCAACGTGTTGTTTTACGTGACGGCTCTGTTGGCCTTCGGCGTGGTGATCTTTTTGATCGTCTGGGTGGTACGCACCTTCCGCAAGAAAGCGTAACGTAAGCCTTTTTTGAAAGGATGAGGAAGTTGAAGAAAATTCTTTGCATGGGCCTTTGCTGTCTGCTGTTGCTGGCAGGGTGCGCCGCCCATGAGCACGCATATATCGATACCATCATCCCTCCCACCTGCACGGAGATGGGCTATACCGTCCATAACTGCGACTGCGGAGAGACCTATTTTTCCGATTACCGCACCACCGCCACCCATTCCTTCGGGGATTGGATCACGGGAGTTGCCGCCACTTTGACGGCTGGAGGCGAGGAATACCGTCTTTGTAAGTCCTGCGGATATTTGCAGACCAGGGCGACGGGCAATACCTCCGCCCTGCCCAAGGTGTATCTTTCCTCCGAGGGAAGCGTTTTCTATTCCCACGGAGATCTGCACTTTACCTGCGACAGCAACACCCGCGTGGGCGAGGGCAAGCCGGAGATCCAACTGCTGTTCACCAAAAACGGCAGTCTGTTCCCCGTGGATCTGGGTTGGGGAGAAAAAAGCGCTTACCGCCTGGATCCCTGTACCCCCGATCTGACCTACGCCCGAGCCGCCGCGGCAGAGGAGCTTTGGGATGCCTGCGTGCAGCTGCGCATCAGTGCCGGCCACTCGCCGGAGTGGAATCCCTACCTCACGGGAAAAGGCTTCCCCGTGCAGGTATACTGCGACGACGAATATCTGGGGCTGTACCGTCTGACCCCGCCCTTGGGGGACTGGGCTTACGCCTTCCCGGGATACGAGGGCAGCTCCACGGCGGTGTTCCGCAGCAATCTCCACAGCCCGGAATGCTTGTTTACCACCAATCCCGTTTTCGACGAGGAAGGATTCGTTTTGCAATACTGCTCCTCGGAAAGCGGGGAGTGGGCAAAAAAGAGCTTTGAAGAGTTCTCCCACTTTATCCGTACCTCCTCCGACGATGCCTTCAAGGAACGTCTTTCCTCGTACACCGATCTCACGGCGCTGATGGATCATTTCCTGCTGACCGTTTTGTTCGGCTCGGGAACGGGAGACACAGCGGGAACGCTTTGGTCCACTGCGGACGGCGAGCGCTGGATTCCCTCCTTCTCTCCCCTCCATACCGCCTACGGCCTGACTGCCGACGGAAAGCAGACCTCTGCCACCCGGGGGGTTCCCATGCCCGCCGCGGACGGCACTGTGGTCTATCAAGGAGAAAACCTGCTGTGGCAACGGCTTTGCAGCCTGTTCGGTGAAGAATTAAAGACCCGCTACGCCCAACTCCGCGCCACGGTCTTCCGCTCCCACGCTTTGCTGTATAAGAGCTTTTCCGGACAGCAAAAGGGAATCGAACCGGAGCTTTTGACGCTGGAAAAGCAGCTCCATGCCTCCCTCGCCCAAGGTGCCGTCTCCGGAGAATCGCTGGAGAACTTTATCAAAAACCGCCTTGCCGCCATGGACAAATGGTTGAGCCGCAGTGAATAAGGGGAAAGTGATAGAAAAATCACAAAAACCTATTGACAAACAAAATAAACCGTGCTATAATCTCCACAACTTCATAAAAGCCGTGACGAGGACAAGGGTGTGCACTTCCCCGGTTTTCAGAGACCTGCCGTTTGGTGCGAGGCAGGAGCCGTCGTGTTCGCTTATCACCTCCGAGCCGCAATGCCGAGCCTGTTTTGGGTCAGGTGTTGACGGAGTTTCCGCCGTATAAAGGGAAAAGCGTTGGTTGACGTGTCAAATGAGTGGTTGTAAAGTACTTTTGGGTTCAAAGACTTTATCTCGTTGCAGATAAAGTCTTTCTTTTTTCCTCTCACAGACAACGGCAAGCACAGGAAAAAACTCCAAGGAACAGAAAGGAACAAAAGACATGGAACAACAGACTAAACTCATCGCCGAACGATTGAAGTGGGCGCGTATCAACGCCGACGTATCTCCCGAGGCTCTGGCCTCCGCCTGCGGCATCACCGCAGAGGAATACCTGGAGCTGGAAAAAGGGGAAAAGGATTTTTACTTTAACTTTTTGTATAACTGCGCCTTGACATTGCAGATGGACCTTTCCGAGCTGGTGTCCGGCACGGATCCCAAGCTGGGCTTCTTTACCCTCACCCGCGCAGGGGGCGGTATGCCCATCCGCAAGGGTGACGGCTTCCATTACCGTCACGTAGCGCCCTTTTTGAAAAACCGTCTTTCCGAGCCCTTCGTGGTCACCGCGGTGTACGACGCCGCCAAGGAGACCTCTCCCATCGAGCTGGCTACACACCCCGGACAAGAGTTCGACATGGTGCTTGAGGGGCAATTGAAGATCCAGCTGGACGACCACGTATTTATCCTCAACGAGGGCGACAGCATCTTCTACGAGTCCGAGCACGCCCACGGCATGGTGGCCATGGGAGGCAGAGACTGTAAATTCCTGGCCATCGTTCACAAGGAAGGCGAGACCCCCGAGAACCAGCCTGTTTTGCTGGAGACCCCCTTCGTTGTCAAGGAAGTGGATTCCTTTGCAGATCCCGTGGCCTACAACAAGAGATACGAAAATTGCATCTACAAGAAATTCGTGGAGGAGAACATCGACGAAAACGGCAGACTGCAGAGCATCCGCTTCAACCCGCCTTCGAACTTCAACTTCGCCTACGACGTCATGGACGCTCTGGCGGAAAAGAACCCTTCCAAGCGGGCCATGGTCTGGGTGGACGACGATCTCACCCGCAGAGACTTCACCTTCAAGGAGCTCCAGGACGAGGTGAACCGTACCGCTAACTACTTCGCTTCCCTTGGTATCAAGAAAGGTGACCGCGTGATGCTGGTGCTGAAGCGCCACTATCAGTTCTGGTTTGCCATCCTTGCCCTGCATAAGCTGGGGGCCGTTGCCATCCCCGCCACCAATCAGCTGGTGGAAAAGGACTTCGTTTACCGCTTCGACGCGGCAGGAGTCTCCGCTATCTGCTGTACTGCTGACGGCAAGGTTGCCGAGGAGGCGGAAAGAGCCGCCGCAAAGTGCGAGACAGTAAAAACCCTGGTTCTGGTAAACGGCAGCCGCGAGGGCTGGCACGATTACGACACCGAGGTACGCCGCTTCTCCAAGCGGTTCGACAGAGTGGACACCAAGCTGGAAGAGCCTATGATCCAGCTGTTCACCTCCGGCACCACCGGATATCCCCGTATCGCCACCCACGACCACGGCTACGCTCTGGGGCACCTCATCACCGCCCGTTGGTGGCATTGCGTGGATCCCGAGGGGTTGCATTTCACCGCCTCCGACACCGGCTGGGGCAAGGCCCTGTGGGGCAAGCTTTACGGCTGTTGGTTCTGCGAGTGCGCCGTATTCGTTTACAACTACGAGCGGTTTGACCCGGAGAAGATGCTCCCCCTGTTTGCAAAATGCGGGGTAACCACCTTCTGCGCACCTCCCACCATCTACCGCTTCTTGATCAAGTGCGATCTTTCCAAATACGATCTTTCCACCATCCGCTACGCCTGCACCGCGGGCGAAGCCTTGAACCCCGAGGTCTGGAACAAGTTCCACGAGGCAACGGGCTTAAAGATCATGGAGGCCTTCGGGCAGACAGAGACCACCCTCACCATCGGCAATCTCTACGGTGAGACGCCCCGTCCCGGCTCCATGGGCGTCCCCTCCCCCGCTTACGACGTGGATATCGTCCACGAGGACGGCACTCCCTGCGCAGTGGGCGAGGTGGGCGAGATCTGCATCCATTACGAGGAAGGCAACAAGCCCTACGGTCTGTTCATGGGGTACTACAGAGATCCCGACAAGACCCAAGCCGCCATGCACGACGGGCTCTACCATACCGGTGACACTGCTTGGAAGGACGAGGACGGCTTCTATTGGTACGTGGGCAGAACCGACGACCTGATCAAGTCCTCCGGCTACCGCATCGGGCCCTTTGAGATCGAAAGCGTTCTCATGGAGCTTCCCTACGTGCTGGAGTGTGCCGTTACCGGCGTTCCCGATCCCGTCCGCGGTCAGGTGGTGAAGGCCACCATCGTTCTCACCGCAGGCACGGAGGGCAGCGACAGCCTGGTGAAGGAGATCCAGAATTACGTGAAGACCCATACCGCACCCTACAAGTATCCCAGAGTGGTGGAATTTGTAAAGGAGCTTCCCAAGACCATCTCCGGCAAGATCCGCCGCATGGAGCTGAAAGGGAAATAAAAAAGGGTTTTCCGTCAAATCCGACAATTTTTTGACATCCGTTTCTACAAAATAACGGTTGACAACCTGCGGGAAATGTGGTAACATATAGGAAACGATCATAAGGAGTTATTTTGCCATGAAGAATAAAAACGTCGCTGCCGATGCAGTTTTGGAACAGAATGAAGCTGTTGCTCCCGTAGTGGAGAAGAAAAAGAAGGCAGAGAAGGATAAAAAAGAACTCCACAGTATTTTGTTTGCTGCCGCATGGATCATCGCCGTAGTTGCCCTGCTGTTTGTCCTGCTGGGGCAGAACGCAATGAACAACAAGGACGGCTACGCTTCCCTGAGCTACCATTGGTTTGAAGAGGTTACCAACAGAAAGACCGGCGAAGTTACCACCGAGTGGACCGAGCAGGCTCTGGACATCCCCTTCCTGACCACTTCCCTGTGCTCTATCGTTGCTCTGGCACTCGGCTTCATCAGCACCGTCGTGGGTCTGGCTCGCAACTACATCAAGAAGGACAAGAAGCTTCTCAGCTATCTGCCCGGCGTTATTACCCTGGTTCTGGCAATGATGTGCTATCTTTCCACGGTATTTACCAACGCGTAAGTCTCCAATAAAAATGCGACCTGCTTTTGCAGGTCGCTTTTGTTTTGCTGTTTTCAGATCTCTTCAATGTGATTCACGTATTCCAAGGAGCCCAGGGCACGGATGATCTCGGTGTGGGTCTTATACTTTCTAAGCTCTTTCCCCGTAATGGTCACCGCCAGAGAATATACCGCCAAGCCGGAATTCAGATAGGCAGTGTTGGCCTCGATCTCGTCGATGGTCAACCCCAGCTCGCGGATGGTGGCCACGAAGTTCTGCAGATGGGAAACGTTCTTCAGCTCCAAATGCACCTCAAAGTGGTTGGAACGGTTTTTCAGATACCCTTCCACGTGGGGGAACAGGGAGAGACTGCAAAGCAGGGCCAAAAAGGACACCAGGGTAATGGTGTAAAGTCCTGCGCCGATGGCAAGCCCCAGGATCCCCGAAGCCCAAAGCCCCACGGAGGTGGTCAGTCCTTTGATCTGGTTACGGGAGGTGAACAGCACGGAGTTCACGGTAATGATGGCGATGCCGATGACGGATGCTGCGGACAGCAGAAACAGGTCTCTGCCCAGGTACAAATCCATCAAAATGGCAACGGTGCTGGCCAAGGACACCAGCATAAAGGTACGAAGTCCCGCGGCGTGCCGTTTGCTGGAGCGCTCACAGCCGATGAGCATCCCCATCACCACGGATACTGCTACACGAAGCAAAACGGAACAGATGTTGATCTCCGTGGCCCAAGTTCCCAAGAGATCTGCAATAGGATCTACGATCATATAAAATTCCTCCTTTTTCAGCGGCGTCTGCCGAAATTTCTGCGACGGATACGGTAGGCCTCCCAATGCTCCTCGGCGGCCTCCGTGAAGGCCTGCTCCTCCTCGTGAGGCGGAGGCAGAGTCTCCTGAATCTTGCGGATACGACGGATGAGAAGCTCTGCATCGGTTAGCTGTTCTCCTGCGCTTACCTCCTCTGCGGGAACCAGGTCCTCCAGCTTCTCGGAATAAGCCCCGGAAAGATACAAAGCAAGCTTTGCCAATGCAGGACCCACCAGCTCGTACAAAATGCCCGCCGCCAGGATCACGGTGTGCAAAGCACTGCCCACTTCTCCGCCGATGGTGCGGGCGCCGATGGCAGCCAAGCCGATGGCCACTCCCGCCTGGGGGATCAAGGCAAGGCCTAAGTAGTTACGGGTCTTTTTGGAGGTGCGCACCAATTGACAGCCCAGGAATGCGCCCAAATACTTCCCTGCGATACGTACGGCGAAATACAGAACGCCCACCGTCAGCAGAGATACGTTCCCAACCCCGCCCACGGGAGACAGCAAGGCTCCCAGATCAAAGCGCAGACCGCTGCCCACGAAGAAGATCAGCAGAATGGGAGGGCTGAAATAGCCAAGCTGCTTGAACAGCTTGCCGTCGTCGGTGGTGTTGATATACACCGTTCCCATGGACATACAACCCAATAGCGGAGAGATGTTCAGAACGGCGCATACCCCGCAGAAGGCCGCCAAAAGGGATACGGAGATGATGAGGCGGTTATCCGTGGAACGTTTGGTGGGCATGAGCCACTTCATGAGAAGTCCGAACACGCCGCCCAACAGCAAAGCACCCAGGTTGGCAAGCAAGGGATACAACACGTCCCAAAGCGCCACGTCTCCCCCGGGAGACAGCAGGGACAGCGCCAGGGACACCGCCACGCTGTAGCCCGCAAGGCCGATGATGTCATCCAAGGCCATGGTCTGAAGCAATGTGTTCACAAACTCCCCCTTTGCTCCCGTCTGGCGGATGGTCACCGCCGTGGAGGTGGGAGCCGTCACCGCCGCCAAGGCGGCAAGGACTACCGAGAAGGCCAGGCTCAATCCCAAAAGGAAATACAATAAAACGAAAACCAAGGCTGATGCCAGAGTAGCCTCCGCCAGGGCGATCATCAGCACCTTTCCCCCGTTCTTTTTCAAAACGGAAAGGCGGAAGAATTCACCGATGGAAAAGGCCACGAAGGACAAGGCCACGTCGGATAAGAAGTCCATCCCCTCCGCCACGGGAGCGGGAATCAGACTCAGGCAGTAAGGTCCCAGAAGGATCCCCGTGAGAATGTAAGCAGTGACGTTGGGCAGGCGGCAAAGCTTGGTGACTCTGGTCATGGCAAAGCCGCAAAACAGGATCGCAGCGATGGAGAACACCACGCCCCCGGAGGGAGAAGCGGTGTACAATCCTTCCGCAAAGGTTTTAAACAATGGCAACACTCCCCTTTCTTTGAGAAAAATGAGTGCGGAGCACCCCCAAAAGATGCCCCGCACGGTAAAACAAGACTACGCTCCCGGGGCAGAAATTATTCTTCTGCCACTTCGAACTTATAGCCTACGCCCCAAATGGTCTTCAGCGTCCATTTTTCGGAAGCACCCTCCAGCTTCTCGCGGAGGCGCTTGATGTGTACGTCAACGGTACGGCTGTCACCCAGGTAGTCGAAGCCCCAGACCTTATCCAGCAGCTGGTCTCTGGTGAAGACCCGGTTGTAGTTGAAGGCCAGGAAGTAGATCAACTCCAGCTCCTTGGGGGGCAGATCGATGGCCTTGCCCTTGATCTTCAGCTCGTACTTCTGCAAAGAAATCTCCAGATTGTCGAACTTGATGACCTCGCCGTCGGCGTTGTCGTGCTTGGCGTAGCGGCGCAAGACGGCCTTAATGCGGGCGCAAACCTCCTTCATATCAAAGGGCTTGACGATGAAATCGTCTGCACCCAGCTCCAGACCCAGAACTTTGTCGATGGTCTCGCCCTTTGCGGTGACCATGATGATGGGCTTGGAGGATTGCTTGCGGATCTCCTGGCACACCTGCCAGCCGTCCATACGGGGCATCATAATATCCAGAAGCACCAAGTCGGGCTCATAGGTGCGGAACAGGCTGACACCCTCCATACCGTCCTGAGCGGTGCGAACCTCGTAGCCCTCCTTCTGAAGATACATACAGAGAAGATCGCAAATATTGCTGTCGTCGTCGATACAAAGAATACGGGTTGCCATGGAAGAACCTCCTGACTTTCACTTTTGTTATTTTTAGAACTCTTTTCGATAACAATATACCACACAATTCACCCATTGTCAATAGGATTTTCTCAAAAATGATAAATTTTATTCAAAAACTTTTATGAAACAAAATTGTATATTGCAATTACAGGCGAAATGGTGTATAGTATAAGATAGATATTTTTAAGCAAACAGAGGAAAAAGAGGTATCTTTTTGTTATGAAACTTGGCATTGTCGGTCTTCCCAACGTGGGAAAAAGCACCCTGTTCTACGCCCTGACCAAGGCGGGTGCGGAAAGCGCAAACTATCCTTTTTGTACCATCGACCCCAACGTGGGCATCGTTGCCGTTCCCGACGAACGGCTGGATAAGCTGGCGGAGATGTACCACCCCAAGAAGGTGACTCCCGCCGTCATTGAGTTCGTTGATATCGCAGGACTTGTGAAGGGCGCTTCTCAGGGAGAAGGCTTGGGGAACAAGTTCCTTTCCCACATCCGCGAGGTGGACGCCATTGTTCACGTGGTTCGTTGCTTCGGTGGATCGGAGGTCATCCACGTGGAAGACAGCGTGGATCCTGCCAGGGACGTGGATATCATCAACACCGAGCTGATCCTTTCCGATATGGAGCTGTTAGAGCGCCGTATCGACCGTGTGAAGAAGGCGGGCAAGGGGGACAAGTCTGCCCTGGCCATTCTTCCCGCGCTGGAACGCATCGGCGAAGCTTTGCAGAACGGCAAGCCTGCCAGAAGCGTGGAGCTTTCCGACGACGAGAAGGCGGAGCTGTTCGATCTGCCCTTGCTGTCCTGGAAGCCCGTGATCTACTGTGCCAACGTGGCCGAGGGAGATCTGGCCAAGGATCCCGCGGAGAACCCCTACTACAACGCCCTTTGCAAGGCTGTAGAGGGCGAGCGCGCGGAGATCATCACCGTTTGCGCCGGTATCGAGGCGGAATTGGCAGAGCTGGACGAGGAGGAGCAGCAGGCCTTTTTGGAGGATCTGGGGGTTACCGAAGCCGGACTTGCCAAGCTGATCCGTGCGTCCTACCATCTGCTGGGGTACATCAGCTACCTCACCGCAGGTGAGCCGGAGGTTCGTGCCTGGACCATCGTACGAGGCACCAAGGCGCCCCAAGCAGCAGGTAAGATCCACTCCGATTTCGAGCGGGGCTTCATCCGCGCCGAGGTGGTTGCTTTCGACGCGTTGATGGAGAAGGGCTCCTACGTCGCCTGCAAGGAGGCAGGCCTGGTCCGCTCCGAGGGCAAGGAGTACGTGATGCAGGACGGCGACATCGTATTGTTCCGTTTCAACGTTTAACGTTTCATAATACGGGAACCTTCTTTTCGGAAAAAGAAGGTTCCCGCGCCCTCCAAAGTCGCTTCGCTCCCACTTGAAGTCTTGCGACTTCAAGTGATTTCGCGCCTCTTCCGCGAGGCGCGGGCCCCTTACGGGGTTTGCGGCAAGCCGCAAATTTTTCCTCCTGCGTCGGAAAAACATGAGCGGAGTCTTTTCACCGGGAATGAATCCCGGTGAGCGACGCAATTTATTGTATATTCTAGCGACGCGATTTATTGCATGCTTCATAAAATGAGTTTTGATGAGAGAGCCCGAGAGAGAAACTTTTTCCAAAAGGTTCTCTCTCGGAACAACCAAAATAAAAAGGAGACAGACACTATGCATTTGAAAAGACTTCTCCCTGCGCTGCTGGCGGTGATCCTGCTGGCGGCTTCCCTGCCCTTTGCGGTGTCCGCAGAGGTAGTAACGGTGAAGATCAACGGCTTCAACTGCTTCCGCAACAGCGGCAACCTGATCGTCTACACCGAAGAGTACGGTGAAACCACCGCCACCAACGAATGGGGCGTGGAAGCCCTGGTAGACGCCAACAACCAAGTCACCTACGTAGGCGGCAACAACTCCACCATCCCCGCGGGGGGCTTTGTGGTCTCCGGCCATGAATCCGAGGTGGACGGCAGAATGCGCACCTGGATCCAGGAAAATATCCACGTTGGCGACTACGTGTACTACAACGAGCGCACCATGACCCTCACCGTCTCCACCGAGCCCATCGACATGAACGCCGAGGTGTTCTACGACGTGGAGAAGAAGTACAACGGTGTCAACGTCACCCGTAATACCAACCACATCATTATTTATACCCCCAAGAAGGGCGCCACCACCGGTACCAACGAATACGGCTACGAGGTCACTGTGGAAAACGGTCTTGTGGTAGCCCTGGGCGGCAACAACTCCCCCATCCCCAAGGAGGGCTTCGTGGTCTCCGCTCACGGCACCGGCATCGATTGGCTGAAGACCAACGTACAGCTTGGCATGACCGCGGAATACGACACCGCTACCCAGATTGTGAAGTTCAGCTACAACGCCGACAGCCTGGAAAGAGGCATGAAGGCCATTCTGGACGGTCTGACCCCCGCGCTGGAGGAGGCAAAGGAAAACTTCCTTTACATCCAATACGACGTGCTGGAGACGGCTGTCAAGGAAGCCAAGGATCTGTTTGATACCGCCCTTGCGGCCTACAAGAACGGCGGCAAGGACGCGGAATTCGCCGGGGATTGCAGGATCATCACCGAGAAAGCGGATCTGATCCGCAACTCCATTTCCGAAAGCTACACCGTGCAGTACCGCGCAGCTTGGGTACGTCCCTCTCAGAAGAACGCAAGAGAGGTAGACGCTTACGTGAAGGAGCTCCGGGACGCGGGGATCAACGCTATTTGCGTGGAGGGCAACTTCAACAACGGCGTGATCATGAACACCCCTGCGGACTGTTTGTTCCAGCGGAACAAGACCTTCAACTACGACGTGCTCCAGGCCTACGTGGACGCCTGCCATAAGTACGGCATGGAATGCCACCTGTGGATGGCCATCATGGAGGTAGGTCACAGCCACGGGCAGTATTACTCCGATAACATCGCCTACAAGAAGCCGGAATGGCTCTCCCTGAGTCAGAACGGCACTCCCGACAACCCCGATGACTTCATGATGATCGACCCCGCCAACGACGAGGCGCGGAAATATCTGGTGGATTTCTACGAATACATCATCCGCAACTACGATATCGACTGCTTCGAATTGGACTACATCCGCTACTATACCAGAAGTGATCTGGACTTCGGCTACACCCAGGCGGCCTTTAAAAAGTTCGAGGAGCAGTACCATTACGGCGTGACCCCCACCTACGACACCAACGCATCTTATTGGGAGGATTGGAAGAAGTTCCGTATGTCCCAGGTCACCGAGATGGTGAAGGCTGTCCGTGAAATGATCGACCGTGTTCGTCCCGAGGTGTTGATCTCCGCAGACGTGGTTGCCACCGTAAACGGTGCGACGGAATACAACTACCAGGACTACGTGACCTGGATGGAAAACGATTGGATCGATATTCTCCACCCCATGGCATACGGCGACGGCTTTGGCGACGATATCCGTCAGCAAGTGAAACTTGGCGGCGATCAGTGCATGATCGTCACCGGCTTGGGGGTATTCATGGCCGAGCTGGGTGCCACCGAGATGGTGCGTCAGGCTATCGAAGGCACTCAACTGGGGGCTTACGGCGATTGCTATTTCGAAGGCTCCGCTTACCTGAAGGACAAGGCAGGCCCCGCCCTTCTGGAGACGGTCTACCGCAACGACGCCATTCCTCCCTTCTTAGATCCCGACGCCTCCATCAAGGCGGCTCTGGACTATATGCAGGGCCGTATCGATAACGTGCTGCTGCCCTTTGACGGAATCACCGCAGAGGAGGGCGAGCAGATCACCGCTTTGATCGGCAGCTTGAAGGAGTCCGTGGCAGAGGGCAAAATGGACGGCGAGACGCTGAAGGAGCTTCATTTGGCGCTGAAGGCCATCCCCGGCAAGAAGGCCAAGGCGGCTTTGGAAAGCGATCTTTACAGAGCAGAGCAGATCACTTGCGTGCTCTACAGAGTGGATCAGAACAAGCTTTACGGGGAGCTGGAGCTGCCCGAGGGCGAGCCCTTTGATCCTCATCCCGCGCCCGGCCCGGGTGAGACCGGCAAGGACGAGGGCGGCGAGGAAAGCAGCAAGCCTTCCGAGGAATCCTCTGAGATCGAGTCTGCTCCCGAAAGCACCGCTTCCGCGCCCGAGGAAGCAGGCGGCTCTTCCACCACGATCATCATTGTGATCTGTGTGGTAGTGGTTTTGGCAGGTGCCGTGGTGGTCATCGCGGTTCTGCGCAAGAAATGATGGGTAAGCTTTTTGGGGAACTGTCGGTAGCGGCAGTTCCCTATTCTCTCCCCGCAAAGAGCTTGGTCTCCCCCGTCAAGCTGGCCTTCCTTTCCGATCTTCACGGAGAAGAATATGGAAGCTGCTTGGAATTGGTGCGGGAGTTTTCCCCTGACTTGGTCATCTTCGGGGGCGACACCTTCGACGAACGGGTGCCTTTGGCAGGCGGGATCGCCGCTCTGCGGGCGTTCGGGCGGGAGTTCCTCACCTTTTACATACCCGGCAACCATGAGATCAAGACGGGGCGTTACGATCTGGTGAAGCGGGCGGCCGCGGCTACGGAGACCTGCCTGCTGGCGGGAGAAAACGCCTTGGTGACGGTGGGAGAGAATCGGATTTTGATCTGCGGGGTGGAGGACCCCCTGCACCAAGAAAAGGTGTACCGCACACAGCTTTCCGCCGCGGCAAAGGCGGCAAGCGGGGAGGTCTGCTCCCTATTGGTGACCCACCGTCCCGAACGGGCGGCGGATTACGCGGGGTTGCCCTTCGATTTGGTTTTGACGGGGCACGCCCACGGCGGGCAATGGCGGTTCCCCTTTCTGAAGGACGGCTTTCTGGCCCCGGACGTAGGGTTCTTCCCCAAGTACACCGGCGGGGTCTACGACCTGAGCGGCACCAAGCTATTGGTCAGCCGCGGGCTGGCGGTGAAGAACACCCGCGTTCCTCGCATCGGCAATCCCCCCGAGCTGTGCTTGGTTACGCTGGTACCGAGGAAATAGAGAAGGAACGATAGACGGATGAAATGAACGAGAGAAACCTTTTTTGTAAAAAAGGTTTCTCTCGTGCTCTTTTCCAAAAAACTTTTCCTGTGAAAAGAACCTTCCGCAAAAAGCAGAAGGTTCTTTGTGTTTTTTCTCCCCAAAACGACAGTTTTGGGCAATGGGTTTTCTTTTTTGTTAAACTTTTTTCTTTTTCCGAAAAGAAAAAAGTTTAATCGTCCCCCCTAAACCACAATCCACAACCCCAGCAAAGCGGCGGCCATGGAGCAGAGGGACACGGGTGCGCAGTAGCGGATGAACTTGCCAAAGGACATCTTCACCCCGTAGCGGGAAAGGAGGCTCATCCACAGGATCCCCGCAAGAGCGCCGATGGGCGTGAGGTAAGCGCCCAAGTTAGATCCCGCCACCGCGGCAAACAACGCCCCTGCCGCCTCTGAGGAGGGCACAGCCGCCACCACGGCGGAATAGAACACGCTCATGGGAATGTTGTTCACTAGATTGGCGGCAAGGAAAGAGGACACGCCGAAGGTGAGGATGCCGTCCCCTTTGGAAAGGAGAGAAGCCAAAGCCTCGGTTGCCCCTGCCTTTTCCAGCGCCAGCACCACCACGAACATGGAAAGCACGAAGGGAACGATCTCCCAGGGGGCACGGCGGAAGGAATCGGTGATCATCCGCAATCCTTTCTTACGTGCAAGGAGGTACAACGTCATGGAAACGTACAGGCTGATAAAGCACACCAGGGTGATCAGCCACATGGGCATGGCAAGAAAGTTGGAGAACACCAGCAGGAGAATACATACCGCCAGGTGTACGATGGCGGTGATCACCGCAGGCAGATCCTCCAAGCGGGGGTGATCGTCGCTTGCTTCCATGGGCTTTTGCAAGCTTTTTCGGAACATCAGCCACAAGACGACAAAGGACACCGTCCCCGCAAGCAATGTGGGGAGCCACATCACCTGCAGGTAGGAAAGAAAGTCCACTTCCCCGGAGGTACAGAGACAGATGTTGGTGGGGTTGCCGATGAGGAGCCCCATGCTCCAGGTATTGGCCGCCACGAACTCCGAGACCAGAAAAGGAAGGGGGTCGATTTTGGCTCCCTTGGAGAAGAAGCACAGGAAGGGAGTGAAGGTGAGGATTACCACGTCGTTGGAGGTGAACACGGTGAGCACCGACACCATAAGATACAGGCTGACAAACAGCTTCTTCTGACTGCTCCCCGCGTGGTGCAGAACCTTGGAGGCCAGCCAACGGAAGAAGCCCGCTTGATCCAGAAACACGGAAAGCAAGGTCATGGAAAGGAACAGCACCAAAAGCTGTAAGGGGTTGATCCCGCCGCTTTGGGTGAGGCCTTGCAGGATCTCTTCCCCGCTGATCCTGCCCAGGAGCCACAAAAGCACCCCGCCCATGAGGGGGGCGAACCAATAGGTACTGATAAAATGCCGACGGATAGACACCGACGGAAAGAAGAACACCAGCCCCAGCATGGCGATGCAGGCCGCGGCGGCGATGAGAACGGTAAGGAGCATATTGCGACCTCCAAAAGGATTCTCTCTTTTATACGCCTTTTTTAGCCGTTCGTCAAGGGGTTTTTCCGATTTTCTGTTGACAAATTGCCTGTTTCTGTGGTATACTGCTTTGGTATAAACAGTAACACACAAGGAATGGTAATTGTTATGACAGTCTATGAAGATCTTCAGTGGCGCGGCTTGATCGAGAGCATCTCCGATCCCGCCCTGATCGACAAATTGAACGAAGGTGGTCTCACCTTCTATATCGGTACCGACCCCACGGCGGACAGCCTGCATCTGGGGCATTATTCCTCCTTCCTCATCACCCGCCGTCTGGCAGAGGCAGGCCATCATCCCCTGATCCTGGTGGGCGGTGCCACCGGCCTGGTGGGCGACCCCAGAGGGACCGTGGAACGCGCCCTCTCCCAGAAGGAAGTGGTGTTCCGCAATTTTGAGGCCTTGAAGGCTCAGGTACAGAAGCTGTTCCCCTACCCTGTGGTGAACAACTACGACTGGATCAAGGATATGAACGTTCTGGACTTCTTCCGTGACATCGGTAAGTTCATCAACGTTGGCTATATGCTCAGCAAGGATCACGTTAAGCGTCAGATGGAGACGGGTATCTCCTACGCCGAGTTCTCCTATATGCTCATCCAGGGCTACGACTTCAAGTACCTCCACGAGCATATGAACGTGGATCTCCAGGTGGCAGGCTCCGACCAGTGGGGCAACATCACCACCGGCATCGAGCTGATCCGCAAGACCACTGGCGAGACGGTTTACGCCATGACCATGCCTCTGATCACCGACTCCCAAGGCAACAAGTTCGGCAAGTCCGAGGGCAATGCCGTTTGGCTGGATAAGAACAAGACCTCCTCTTACGAGCTGTATCAGTTCCTGTTGAACGCAGAGGACGTGATGGCGGTTCCCTATCTGAAGAGACTGACCTTCCTCTCCCGCGAAGAGATCGAGGAGATCGAGCGTCAGCACAACGAACAGCCCCATCTCCGCCTGGCACAGAAGGCTCTGGCCAAGGAGATCATCACCGACCTCCACGGCGACGGCGCGTACGAGGAAGCCGTTCGCATCAGCGAGCAGCTGTTCTCCGGGGACATCAAGTCCATCCCTCCCCAGGATCTGCTGGCAGGGCTGAAGAACGTGCCCCATTTTGAGATCCCCGAGGGCACCCGTCTGCTGGACGCTTTGAAACTGGGCGGCGCCGCATCCTCCAACCGTGAGGGCAACGATTTCCTGAAGGCAGGAGCAGTTTCTCTCAACGGCGATATCGAGAAGGACGGCAACGTATTGCTCACCAAGGAAAACGCCATCGACGGCAAGTTCATCGTCATCCGCAGAGGCAAGAAGAAGTATTACGTAGCGACCTTCTGCTAAAACATTTCCTCCGTGTGAAAAACGCGGAGGATTTTTTTATAGAAAATGAACCTTTTCCCCCTTTTTTCCGTCTTAATAGGTGAAAACGTTTTCAAAGAAAAAACAACGGAGGCGTGCCAAAATGGAATTCGAAGATTTGCTGAAACAGCACATGGGCGTTTTGGAACGCTTTGTGAAGTACAAAATCGGCAACCCCGCAGACGGCGAGGACGTTTTGCAAGAGGTGTGCTTATCGGCTTACAGGCATTTTCCCGACTTGAAGGACCCTGCCGCCTTTAAGGGCTGGCTGCTTGCCATTGCGCGTAACAAATGCAACGATCACTACCGCAAGAAGGGTGAGCCCGGGAAGGTTTCCTTAGACGAGGTAGGCGAAGGTATTCTCACCGTGGGCGCAAGAGGGTTGATACAAGCGAACCCGGTACGGGACACCCTGGAGCTGCTTCCCGAAAAGGATCGGCAGATCCTGCATCTTGTGTATTTCGAAGAACTCTCCCAAAAGGAGATCGCCGCAAGGCTTCACATCCCCGTGGGCACGGTGAAAAGCCGCCTCCATCACGCAAAAGAAGCGTTCAGAGAACGCTTCACGGAGAAAGGAAGAAGAGTTATGATAGAGTTTCCCAAGACAATGCCCGCATACACCATTGAAAAGGCAGAAGGAGCCCCCTTCCCCATACGCCACGAGGAGCTCCCCGGGATGTTTATCATCCCCCGCATGGGAGAAAAGCTCAGCTTTGCCATGTACGACTTCCCCGAAAAGGTGCAAAACGGCAAGTACACCATGGAAGCGGTGGGCAAGGTCAGCATTCACGGTGTGGAGGGAGTGTCCATCAAAAAACGCTATGAAAACGGCAAGGAACACGCCTGCGAAACGGTTTACGCCGCCCTGTCGGACACCCATTGCAAGTACCTGGGCGGAATGTATCAAGACGGCCAAGGAGTGACCAGGATCATCACTTTTTTGGACGAGGAGTTTGAAGAAAGCTACGGCATCGGGGAGAACAACTGCGGTTTTCCCGTGGAACGGATTCCCCGCGGGCTGATTACCGAGACGAAAGCGGGAGAGATCGCCATGGGGACGGGAGACCTTTCCGACGTGGTGGGACGCTATACGGTGGTTCTGGACGGCAAGCGCTACGACACGGTGAAGCTTTTGGACTTCCAGGAGGGAAGCGGCGGCGGAATGCTGTGCGAGTACTATCTTGACGCTCACGGAAAAACGGTGCTGTGGCGTCGGTTCAACAAGGACGATTGGAATTTTGACCGCTACGGAAAGTCATGGACGGAGCTGTTGCCGAACAATCAGCGGCTTACCGTGAACGGAGACACCTACGTTCATTGGTACGATTGCATCACGGACTACGTGCTGTGAGGATATGAGACGACCCCCGATGGAGTGCATCGGGGGTCGTTGTTTACGTTATGCTTTCTTTTTCTTAAAGACCAACAGGAGCACTGCGGCCAATACGATCACCGCGGCGACGATGGCGATCCAAAGCCAAGTGCCGCCATCTTCCTCGGCCTGCTGTGCGGCAGAAGATTCTGCAGGGGCAGAGGACTCGGGTTGGGATTCCGCAGGGGTGGACTCTGCGGGAGATTCCGTAGAAGACTCTTCGGGAGCAGACTCTTCGGGAGCAGATTCCTCCGGCTTGGATTCCTCGGGAGCGGAGGTATCGGGGGTGAAGCCCTCCTTTACGCCCACCAAGAACTCCGAGCAGAACACGAAGTTGCCTCCCGCCACGCCGAAGGACATCTTCACGTATCTTGCAGTCACAGGCTCGGTTTCGTATTTGATGCAGGAATCCTTGGAATCCATGATATGCAGAGGGGTGGTCAGCAGACGGAAATTTCTGCCATCCTCGGAGACGTAGAGGTTGATCCCCGTGGGAGAGCCGATGCCGTAATCCAGGCGGTTATCGAAATGGGCATAGAAGTGGGTCAGATCCTTGCGAACCTCCCCAAGGTCGATGGTTACGCTCATTTTGCCGTCGCTGTCCAGCAGGGAATGATGGTATGCGTGCCAATCGGTGCTGAGGGGAGTGTCGGCGATGATGCCGTCGGTGAGCTCCTTACCGTCCACCTGCTGATACTCTGCGCCGTTGCCATCCACGTAGGATCTGCTGGCGGTATATTTTTTGCCGATGGAGATCCAATCTACGTCGGAAGCCTTCAAGTCGTCCCTGCCGATGTCGTCCACCACGATATAGCCGTTTTCCACCCGCTCGGGACGGACAGCGTCGATATCCTCTTGGGTGAGGGTCTTTTTGGCATATTTATAAGTGAGGTCGTAGACCAAACGGTAACGCTCATTCGTGGAATAACAGGCCTTGTAATACACGGCGGTCTTGCCGTCCTGGTAATACATCTTCACGGCGTCCATCATGGAGGAATTCAAGCCGCCCTCCAGATAGTTCAGATATCTGGCGAAGTATTCGTCGGTGTACACTCTGCCGTCGCACTCCATTTCCATGGAAAGGCCGTACTGCTCGGAGGCGGCGATGCTGGCCTTCACACGGGTGGGGTCGTTGTAGCCGATCCACATCAGGTTGGGCTGCATACAAGCCACGTCGAAGCCGAAGCTTTCCCAACGCTCGTAGCCGTTGGCCTTATACCAGGGGATCCAGATGAACTTGAGTCCCTTGGAATGGAGATAATCTGCGGCGTATTTCAGAAGCTCGGCGTCATCCCCTGCGGCGATGTACTCCTCCAGCCAATAGAAGCCCACCAGATCCAGATGCTGATAGCCTGCCTGCTCAAAACGGGCCATCTGCTCGTCGATCATCCATTTGACGGCGTACTTTCTGTCCTCCATCTTGGAGAAGTTCAGACTTCTCCCACCCAAGGTACCGAAGCTGGTAGCTCTCTTGCCGGGGTACAGCAGGGTGAAGAACACGCCCGCCTTGCTGTCTGTGTTTCCCAAAGCCGCCTTGGTGGTGCCGTAAGCTTTTTCAAGTGCATCTACGTTTGCCCCCTTGGCAAAGGTATCGTCCACGTAGGAGGTCCAGTCGATGGCCTTGGTGGGGTTGCCTTCATCCAAATGCATTCTTGCCCCCGAGGGACCGTAGTCCATGCAGGGCAGGAACAGGTAGCTGTCGAAGAAAAAGTCCTTGATATTGCCCTTGGTATCCAGATAGGCGGTGTAGGGCAGCAGGTCTTTTTCGTAATGTCTGCCGTTGTCCGCGCCGGAGCGGCGGAAGGTATAGGTGAGACAGACGTTCTCGTAGCCCTCCAGGTTGTCGGCGGTGGGAACCTTGGATGCCGCCGCAGGCTGAATGCACAACAGCAAAGGCAACACCAGCAGAACCGTTAAGGTGATAGAAAGGATTCTTTTCATTCAGGCCTCGCAAAAATCAGTATTTTATTCATTATAGCATATCCTTTCCCCCTTGTCAACGAAAAAAGCTCCGATGGAAAACACCGAAGCTTTTTGGTACGTATTTTCTTATCTCTGAGTGCCCAGGAAGAACACGGCGATGGTGCCGGGGCCGGAGTGTGCGCCGATGACGGTGCCGGTGGGAGAGATGATGATCTCGGGAACCTTCAGCTCCTCCTTCATCTTCTCTGCGATCCACTCTGCCTCCTCCAAACAGTCGCCGTGGCAGATGGCCATGGTCTGGGTTTCGGGCTTGATGGCGTATTCCTTCACCTTATCCACCATGGTCTGCAGGGAGGCCTTTCTGCCTCTCACCTTGGACATATTGATCAGATGCCCCTCGTCGTCCACGTGGAGGATGGGCTTGATCCCCAGCATGGTGCCGGCAACGGCGGTCACGGCGGAGATTCTGCCGCCACGCTTCAAGAACATCAGATCGTCCACGGTGAACCAATGCACCAAATGGAGCAGGTTCTCGTTGACCCAATCCCGCACCTCCTCGATGGTGGCGCCTGCCTGCTGCTTCCTTGCCGCCAAAACGGTAAGCAGGCCGTGGCCTGTGGAAGCGCACTTGGTGCTGATGTGATACAGCTTACGATCGGGGTATTTCTCTGCCAGCTCTTCCATTGCCAGTTTGCCGTTGTTGTAGGAACAGCTCAGCCCCTCGGAGAAGCCCAGGTACAGAATGTCCTTGCCGCTCTCCAACACGGGAATCATCTTCTCGGCATACTGCTCGGGAGAGGGGGCGGAGGTGGAGGCCACTTCCCCTGCGCGGAGACGGTCGTAGAATGCGTGGCTATCCAAAGTATCGATATCTTCCTCTTTGCCGCTGACGAACAGGTGCAGATTGATGATCTGCAGGCCGTAGCGGTTGATCTCCTCTATAGGCAGATCCACGGAGGAATCCGCAAAAATAACAAATTCAGCCATAGGAAAAACTCCTTATCGTTCTTTTGTGACCACAGTATATCACAATTTTACGTCCTTGTCAATGGTTTCAGCACAGGGTGTGCTGATTTTTTGCGGCAGAAATCAGCTCGTCGGGGGTGTTTTGCCATTTGCCGTCGAACACACCCTCCAGAAGAAGCTGCAGGGTTTTCCCCATCTCTTCTCCGGCGGGGATGCCCAATTCCAGCAGCTCCTTCCCTCCGATGGCAAGGGCGGAAACGGACAGACAGGGATTGCTTTCCAGCACCGCCTCCACGGCGGCACGGCGTTCCTTGGCGGAAGCAAGATAAACCTCGGGATTGGCTTTGGCGGCGGCATCCCCCTCCATCAAGGTCAAAAGGGGCTGCGCCAGCTCCGGGGTGATCCGTGAAAGCAGGCGAAGCACGCGGGGAGTGTCCCACTTCCGCAGAAGGGTATCGTGCTCCCGAATCAACGCGGTGACACGGCGGATCAGCTTCTTTTCCATCCGCAGGCGGTTCATGGCCGTTTCCGCAAGATGAGCACTGACCTCCGGGTGGCCCTTGAACCGACCGCCGTCAGACGTCTGCGGCTTGCCAAGATCGTGGAAGAATGCGGCGAGGCGCAGGGTGGGGTCGGCAGGCATGGCCTCCACCACCTGCAGGGTGTGGGTATACACGTCGTAGAGATGATAGGGAGATTTTTGGTCAAAATCAAAAGCAGGGCGGATCTCCGGCAAGAAAAAGGCTATCAGTTCACGGTATTCGGAAAGGACCTTTTTTGCCCCTTTGCCGCAAAGAAGCTTGGTGAACTCCGCGGAAATCCGCTCCATGGAAATATGCGCCAGCAGAGGGATCCCCTCCAGCATGGCGGTCTTGGTGGCTTCCTCAACGGTGAAATCCAAGGTAGATGCGAACCGCGCTCCCCGCAAGATCCGCAAGGCGTCCTCTTCAAAGCGGCGGGTAGGATCCCCCACACAGCGGATGAGCCCCTTTTGCAGGTCTTCCCTGCCGCCGAACAGATCCACAAGTCCCGTTTTCGGGCTCCAGGCCATGGCACAGACGGTAAAATCCCGGCGGGAAAGATCCTCTTCCAAGGTGGAGGCGAAGGCAACTCCGTCGGGATGGCGTCCGTCGGAATAGGTGCTTTCGGTGCGGAAGGTAGTGATCTCCAAAGGGAGGTGGTGGGAAAACACCGTGACGGTGCCGTGACGGATGCCCGTTTCCACCACGTTTTTATCGGGAAACAGCGCCTTCACTTCCTCGGGGGTGGCAGAGGTGGTGAGGTCGTAGTCCGTGGGGACAACACCCCGCAGAATATCCCGCACACAGCCCCCAACCAAGAACCCTTGGTGTCCGTGGGAATTCAGCCGCTCTAAGGCCTCCGTCACCGGAGAGGGCAAGTCAGTCCACATAGGAGAACAGGTCACCGCTTTCGATGTAGCAGATTTCCAGCTCGGGGTACTTTTCCGCCAGATCGGAAGCGAAGGTCTCCATACCGGGGGCTTCGCAGGCGCAATGCCCCAGCACCAGCATGGCCTTGGGGATGCCCAACTGGGAAGCGTCACGGATGGGCTCACCGTCCCGCCATTCGCAGATCTCGCCGGTGATCATCAGCTGGTTATCGTCCCCAAGGAACTTATCCGCCGCACCGCTGCCCCCTGCACCCAGCATCATGTTGATCTTGGTAACAAGCAGATCAGGGTCTCCGATGATCCGGGGATGGCGGATGCCAAGGGTTTCTTTGACGCTTTTTGCCAGGTCGTACACCCTGGCGGGAGTGTCCAGGATAAAGGAGCATCTGCCGTCGAAGGTACCCTTCCAGCCCGCAAGGCGCAAGAAGCCTTCGTTGATGTGGTCAAAATCCACGCCCCAATGGATATAATCGTGGAAGCGGTACAAGGTGAAGGGCATTTCCGAAACAAAGGCACGCTTTTGCAGGGTGACGGCGTCTTCTCTGGGGTTCTCGAAATGGTCGTGGAAGGTGGGCTCGTGAGTGATCACCATGTCCGCGCCCCACTTTTTTGCTTGGTTCAGCACGTCGGGGGTGGCGGTCATGCAGATGGCAACCTTCTTCACTTCCTTTTCAGGATCGCCGTGCTTGCAGGTGTCCACGGTGGGTCTGCCCAGGTCGGCCCCTGCGATGAGCTGTTCCATCAATTCTCTTGCTTTCATAAAGGGTACTTCCTTTCTATAAAAAAGCGGGAGAAGCTTTGGGCTTCCCCCGCAAAATGAATAACTGATTAGTTCAAAGTGATCACGGGGATCTTGGCGTAGTCGTTTCTGCCGATGATACCGCCGCCGTTACGGGCAGTGATATTCTTCCATACCTTCTTGGAAACGTCGCTTTCGTTGGTGGAGTTCACGGAGAAGGCCAGACCCATTTCGGTGCCCTTCTCGGGGGTAACGCCCAGCTCTGCGAAGGAAACGGCAACCTCGTAAACGGTGATCTGCTCGCCGTCATCACGGGAGCAAGCAACCTGTGCGTCGGTAACGCCGTAGAAGCAGGTATCACCGCTGTCGTTTACTGCAAATCCGGAGGAAATAACCACCTTCTCGTTATCGGCAGTCTTGTCGATTACGCGGTCAAAGTGCTCGGAGATGTATTCCCCTGCAGGGCTTTCGGAGGAGAACTTCACCTGGATGCACTCGTACTGCCACATATCCCCCGCCTTATCCTGGGTGATGGGGCAATAGTGATAGGGAGACTGTACCACCACGCAGAGATACAGGTAAGTATCGTCGTAGGTCACGTAGTAGTCTGCGGTGGCGTAGTAGTTGTCCTTCTCGAACTGTGCGTAGGACCAAGCCTCGTTCTCAGCGTCGATGTGGTCGATGAAATACTTGTCCCATTCGCCGTCGGTAACCACGCCGTCGATGGTGGGAGCGGTTTCAGCCTTGTCTACCTCGTAGTCAACGCCGTCGTAGAGATGGAGACCGTGGGGGAACACGGTGGTGCCTTCGGCAACGTCCTTGGCACGGGTAATGTAGGTCTCCTGGTAGGAGTGGATGGCGATCAGGAAGCCGTCCTCGTCTGCCATGATCTCCTCAGCTTCACCAACCTCGTAGAAGGCGGTCTTTACGTAGCCGAAATACTCGTGATCGTATGCAAATGCAACCACGGCGAAGTCGGCCAGCTCCTCGGCATCCAGCAGGCCGTATTCCTCGGTGTAGAGGATCACGGCGCCGTAAGAGGGCTCAACGTCCACACCGGTGAGGGGGATGGCGTTGGAGCTTGTGGCGCGGTCGTTCACAGTAACGGTGCCGATGGAGACGAACTTGTTGATGGTCTCGGGAGGGGTCTGCTCACCGGGATCTTCGGTAGAAGTATCCTCGGAAGGTGCTTCGGAGGGTTCTTCAGAGGGGGACTCGGAAGGCTCTTCGGAAGGTGCCTCAGAGGGGTTTACGGCCTCGGAGGATTCAGCCTCGGAAGAGGTTGCGGGAGCTTCGCTGCTTACGGGAGCGGAAGAGGAAGCGGTATTGCTTGTGTCTTCTGCTTCGCCGCAGGCTGCCAGAGCGAATACCATGATGGCCGCCAGCAGCAGGGTCAGAAATCTTTTCATTTTCATATTCTCCTTACTTGTTTGTGTTTTTCTTTATTATATAGGAAAACCAAAAGGATGTCAAGTCTTTTTTTCGCCCTTGCGGTCAAACCGCCACATGGCGATGAAGATGGAGGCGGTATTGAAGCACTCGGTGATCACCCCTGCCCAGGAGACCTTCACCAAATTGTACGCCAGCCACATCCAGGAGCCGGGAAGGGTGAGGCGGCGGACGGTCTTGGGCTGGTCCACCCACAGCCCGAAGCTGGTGACCACCATGGCCACGGTAGGGAGTAAGGACAGCCAATTTTCCCAGGTGGCGATACAGCATCCTGCGGAAACCACAGAGAACAGATAGGGCCAGAAGGATCGGGAAGCCCAGGGGGCAGATCCCTTCTTGGAATACACGAAGCCCCTTGCCACTCCGATGGCGTTCATGGCCATGCCGGAATAGGCACCCAACAGTCCGAAGTGCAACGTCCATACCATGGAGGAAAGCATTTGCAGGAAGGTGATCCTTTCCCGCTTATTTTGCTGAAAGGAGATGAACGCCAGGGTCATCCCCCCGAAGCCCACAGCCTGGGCGATATAATAGGTCATAAAGCAGTCCGTCCTTTTTCCGGAAAGATACGGGGTATTATACCGTATTTGAAAGAGAAATGCAAGAGGGAGGGCGGATTTTTTCCTCTTGACAAATAGCGGCGGGTACTTTATAATAGTAAAGAAAGAAACGAAAGGAACGGGTGGTCATGGATCGTACGTTGAAGGTAAAGATCGCGCTGGGTGTGACGTTGGTATTTTTGGCGGTGCGGATGGTTCTGGGGTTCTTCCCTGTGCCCTTGGAGTTTGCGCCCTATTCCCCCGACGGGCAGGCAGCCACCCTGCAGAAGGTGACCTTTACGGAGATCACCCACGCCTTTTCCATGTTGGATATGAAGGAAAATATGATCCACTACTATTGGGTCACCGAAGAGGACGGCTCCAAAGCGGCGGTCTGCTCCCGCGTGCTGTATAATAACGAAAGTTTCGAAAAGCCCGTGACCTTCACGGGGATTGTCAACACCCTGGATCCCTTGGAGGATCCGGCCGCCTCCGGCTTGCTGATCCTTCCCGAGGGGGGCAATGCCGGGGATTACACCGAGATGCAGAAGATGGCGGTGCTGAATCGGGATTATACAGAAACCACCACCGATCACCCTGCCTGTATCTGGGTGGCGGCGGGAGGCTTCCTCTCCTTCTGCGTGATGCTGGCCTTGCTGTTGAAGGAATACGCAGGCGGCAGGCAGAGAAAGCGTGACCGTATTCCCGACGAAGAATAATGTCGAAAGATTTTTTGGAAAACCCCTTGCAAATTCACGGCGGATGTGTTAGAATACCTCTTGCCGATAGAAAACCACGGAGGTATCCCCATGAGTTATGCAGATACCCTATTCATCAATATGTGCCGTGACATTCTGGAAAACGGCACGGATACCAAGGGGGAAAAGGTTCGTCCCGTTTGGGAGGACGGCACCCCCGCCTACACCATCAAGAAGTTCTGTGTGGTGAACCGCTACGATCTGCGGAAGGAATTCCCTGCATTGACCTTGCGGAAGACCAATCTCAAGAACTGCGTTGATGAGCTTCTGTGGATCTGGCAAAAGAAATCCAACAATATCAACGAGCTGAATTCCCATATCTGGGATTCCTGGGCAGACGAGGAAGGCTCCATCGGCACTGCCTACGGCTATCAGCTTGGTGTGAAGCATCAGTACAAAGAGGGTATGTTCGATCAGGTAGACCGTGTGCTTTACGATTTGAAGCACAACCCTTTCTCCCGTCGGATCATGACCAGCCTTTACAACCACCACGATCTCCATTCCATGGCGCTGTATCCCTGTGCTTACAGCATGACCTTCAACGTCACCCAGGAAAACGGTCAGCTGGTGCTGAACGGCATTTTGAACCAGCGCAGCCAGGACGTTCTGACGGCCAACAACTGGAACGTTTGCCAGTACGCCGTGTTGCTTCATATGTTCGCTCAGGTCTCCGGCATGGTGGCAGGTGAGTTCGTCCACGTCATTGCGGATGCACACATCTACGACCGTCACGTGGATCTCATTCAGGAGATGCTCCAAAGAGAACCTCTCCCCGCCCCCAAGTTCCACATCAACCCCGAGGTGAAGGATTTCTACGACTTCAAGGTTGAGGACGTTTGGCTGGAGGATTACGTGACCCATCCCCAGATCAAGGGCATTCCCGTAGCAATTTAAAACAAGCAGGTTTTTTATGATACTTTTGGCAGCGGTGGACCGCAAGGGTGCCATCGGCAAGGACAACAGACTGATCTATCGTGTTCCCGAAGATCTGAAGAATTTCCGCAGGCTGACCACGGGCAACGTGGTGGTGCTGGGACGTAAGACCTTGGAGAGCTTTCCCGATGGGAAGCCTTTGCCCAACCGTTTGAACGTGGTGCTTTCTTCCCGTTACGAGAATACCGAGGGCTACGACAATCTGTTGGTGGCAAGAGGTGCATTGGAGCTGTTCACTCTGTTGGAGCAGCATTCCGAGGGCAAAACGGTGTATCTCTGCGGCGGCGAAAGCGTTTACAAGGCCTTCTGCGGTGCTTGTGACGGCGCCATTCTCACCGAGATCGATGCGGAAACCGAAGATGCGGATGCCTTCTTCCCCCACCTCCTCCCCGAGGACGGCTGGCAGGTGGTGGAGACCACCGAGTGGGAGACCTCCGTTTCCGGCTTGCGGTATCGGTTCGTTACTTTGAAAAAAGAGGCGTAAAACCCTCTTTCATATGCGGGCGTAGTTTAGTGGTAGAACTTCAGCTTCCCAAGCTGACCGTGCGGGTCCGATTCCCGTCGCCCGCTCCAAAAAAAGAAGACTCCGTGTGAGTCTTCTTTTTTTGGACTTTGATGATGGAGGGAATCGGACCCTTCCGATCTCCCGTCGCATTGGCTATACCTCCCACCGCAGTGGAGTCTTTCACAATCGGACCCTGACCATCTCCCGGCGCTGTTGTCATCCTGAGCGAACGCGGAGCGTGAGTCGAAGTTTTGCGGAAGGAACGCAGTGGATGGAGCAAAACCGAGACCTGCGTCAGCAGGTTGAGGGATATGAGACGAGTCTGATGAACCTTTCCGAGGGAAAAGAACTGTTTATTAGTAACAGTCAGAACGGAGAACAGCTGTATCGAAAGACATTCCCATACCCTCAAAAAATGCGAGGCATTTTTTGCCTTCCGTTCGGGTTTACACCACTCACGGAAGTTCGACTCGCGCGGAGATATACCGTATTGCATAGCCATAACAACTTCGATCCGCGCTTGCTCAGGGTGACAAACGGACACAGCGGCTACGACCCGCGCGCGCCAGCCCAACGGGCTGGGTTGCTCAGAGGTGACCAAGTCGGCGTTCAGCCTTCGGTTTATGCGTAGTTTTGTTTTGCCGACGTGAAAAACAGCAAGCTGTTTTTGTTGGTTTTTGTTCGATCCCACGCGAGGAAAGCACGGCGGGACGGATCACATGGATCCCCAAAAAGCGCTTTTCGTCCCATTCTCTTGACAGGAAGTCCCGTTTGTGGTATACTGTCAAAAAAGGAAAGAAAAAGGGAGGATTCTTTATGAAAAAAGCACATCTTGCGTATATTTTTTTATTGGTGGCAGGGTTGCTTCTTTGCGGCTGCGGGGGTGGGGAGACTCTTGCGGTGCAGGGGATGAACTTTGATGAACTGACGGCGGTAGAATACACCGCCCTGCAAATGAGCCTGCGGGCGTCCGCCGACGAGAAATACGGCTACAAGGGCCCGCTTTATCATCTGTTTGAGGAAAACGGCGAGCTTTGGCTGAACGTGGCAGACTCCAACGATATCGGCCCCTTTTCCGTATCCACCGGCTCCCGTCAGCTGTTTGCGGAGGATCTGGGAGAGTGGGGCGGCTGGGTCTCCACGGCGAATTTTTACAGCGAGCTTTCCCAGGGGATCGTCAAGCCGGAAAACGTCCTTACCGGAGTTTTCGTTGCGGGGCTTTACCAAAAAGAACGCTATGATCCCGTGGCATATATTTTAGCGGGGAGATACAGAGATTACAAGGTCTACCGTTTCACGGATCTGAACGAAAAAGGCTGGCAATTGGACGTGGTGGCGGAACCGAAGATCAACGCCCACGTCGCCCTTTTGGACGGTGATAGGCTGGTGATCGCCGCCGCAGATGGGTTGTTAACCGTGGACGTGAACACCGGGGAGACTATCATACTTTACGACGGAGAGGACTGGGGGCCCGTCTACCACAATTCTATCGTGAAGATCGGGGACAGTTATTTCATCAGCTGCAACGTTGGCATCCACGAATACCGCATTTCCGAAGGAAAAATGCTCTTCTACCCCTATCCCGACTATATTCCCGAGGAGGAATAATCCCATTCCCTCAAAAAGGAGGATTTTATGAACATTTTCAAACGTACACTTTCCATCTGCCTGGTGCTGGCGATGCTGCTTGCTCTGTCCGCCTGCGACCCACAGGTGGTATACAAAAAAGACCCCGCCGCCGTGGAGGCTTACGAGAACGCTTTGACCGCCTACGCCGAAGCGGACAGTTATACCATGGAACTCTCCGTTACCACAGAGAAATGCGTGGGGATGGAATATCTGACGGAGACTGCGGAATACACCGCTAAGTACAGCGGAATGAACTCCGACACACCCGTGGTGCTGATCATAGGAGAGCACACGGCTCCCACAGAATTTACCACGACGGAGCATTTTGCATCCGGGGTTTCTTCCTTCCAAGCAGAGGGAGACGCCTACGCCTACAGCGCACGGGAAAGCTTTGACCAATTTATGGCGCGGCAGATCTCCCACCGTATGCTTGACCCGGATCTTTACAGCAAGATCAAGGTTGACCCCAGGGACGAAAACCGCATTCTCTTTACCGATCAAACCTCACCCGAGGCTTGGGTGCCTTACGTCACCCCGGAATACGCCGCTACCTCCTTCGTCGCCGAAGGCTTTGTACAGATTGCGGACGGCAAGGCGAAGAAAATGGAATACGCGGTAAGCTTTTCCCAAGGGCCTGCGGATTACGTAATCACCTATTCCGCCACGATCTCCCTCGCAACCCACAGCAAGGAAAGCCTGGCCTTCACCCCCGAAGGAGAGACGGTCTCCGTGCAGGACATCACCCTGCCCTATCGCCTCTTCTACGCCGCAAAGTATTACGAGAATTTCTCCGTGGGCACCGCTCAGGTTCTGGATCAATTCGTGCAAAACAGCATTCGTTACGTCACCAGAGAAGCGATCACGGATACCTGTAAGGACGCCGAGGGCGCCATGATCATGCTTTCTTCCGAAACTCTGCAAACCCATACCGGATTTGAAAGCCTTCGGACGGAGACGCTCCGCCGCAAATACTTAGACGGGCAAGCCTATTCCGCCGCGGGAAATGAGGACTTCTCCCCCGTGAGCAAAACAGCGGAATTTGATCGGGATCTCAGCCAAGGGCTTTTGAAGCAGATCCCTCTCCCCGCTTTTGGCGATCTGGAGGACGTCACCGTTACCGAGGAGGGAGAATTCCTCATTCTGGAAGGCAAGCTGAAGGAGTCCTTCGCCGCTTATGGCATCGCCCTAGCGGAGGAGCTTGGCGGTTCCGGCGCGTTCTTCTACGAATCTGCCATGATCAATAGCCTCACCTACCGCTTGGCCATAGACAAGGATACAGGCTACGCCACCGCTGTCTCCTACGCCATGTCTGCGGCGCTTTCCGAAACCGATTTCCCCCACAATTTTGACCTGGTGCGGAACGTATATCTGGAAACGGGAGACACCTCCGCCTACTACCGCATCACCGGAGAGCCTTACAGGGAGATCGATCCCTCCGAAGGCCCCCGCTCCTCCCCCTTGCTGTACCGTGTGGAGGATGGCAAAGGAAACGTTGCCTATCTGTTGGGCACCATTCACATCGGCAACAGTCTGACCGCCAATCTTCCCGCCTACGTTTTGGACGCCTTTAAGAATTCCGATGCCTTGGCGGTAGAATCGAATCTGAACACCTTTGAGCAAAGGCTTTTGGAGGACGAGGAGCTGGCGAAGGCCTACAACGACTCCTATTTCTTCTCCGACGGCACACAGCTGAAGGATTACTTGGCTAACCCTGCCCTTTACGAAAAGGTCTCCCGCCTGCTGTTCTGTATGGGCTACGGCGGGTATGCGGACATGATGAAGCCCGCCGCCATTGCCTCCGTTTTGGAAACCTGGTATCTGGATTCCATCAACTGGCTCACCCCCGAAAAAGGTGTGGATCAAACCCTTCTGGATCTGGCAATGCGGGAAGAGAAAAAGGTCTACGAGATCGAGGATCAGATCAAGCACTACGACGCCCTTTCCGGATATTCCCGGGAGACCCAGATCTACCTTCTGGAAACCGCATTGGCCTCCGGGCGGTATGAATGCTATCTGTCCACCGATTATCTCAACCAGCTTTGGTGCGCCGGAAGCGAGGGATATCTGCGGCAAGCCATGTCCATGATGCTTCCTCCCGACGCCACCCCCGAGGAAAAAGCACTCTATGAGGAATACAACCAAAAGATGGTGGTAGAGCGTGACAAGATCATGACAGACGGCATCTGCGGCTATCTGGATTCCGGAGAGACGGTGCTCGTGGCTGTGGGCATCGCCCACGTATTGGGGCAGAACGGTATCATCGATCAGTTAACGGCATTGGGGTACACCGTTACACAAGTAAAATAAGTCGACAATAACACAAAAGGAGGAACGCTTATGCGCCTGTTTCAAAGATCGATCGCTCTCTTGCTGTCGCTTCTCATGCTGCTTGCTTTGGTTTCCTGCGAGACCTCAACGGAACGATCGGAGATCAGCAATCACGTTGATCCCAAGGCGGTGGAAGCTTACGAGTCCGCAATCGCGGCCTATGAAAGTGCCGACAGCTATGAGCTTTCCTTTATTATCAAAACCAAAAAGCAGGTGGGAACGGAAACCTTTGAAGACCACCTTTCCGGCTCTGCCAAATATCTTGTGATTGCCGGTGAGGAACCCCAAGCCTTGGTGGAGACCCATCATATCCTGGGACTTGAGGAATTCGACACCACGGAATCCTACAAAAACGGTGTGACCACCTACAGCTTTTCCGACCAGCAATACGCCTACCAATGCAAAGAAAGCTTCGAGGAGTTTTCCCAACGACAGACCGCCGTGAAGCTATTGGATCCCGCGCATTACGAAAACGTGGTTTTCTCTCCCGAGGATCCTCAGCAGATCCTGTTCTCTGCCGCAGTCTCTCCGGAGGAATGGCTTCCCGGACTTTCGGAGGATTACGGCTGCCTGGATTTCCACGCAGAAGGGCGGGTGACCCTGGCGGAAGGGCAGGTTGCCCAATTGAGCTACAACGTCACCTACACCAGGGGCGCCGCCCTGTATTCCACCGCATACACCATCACACCCAAAGCCGTAAAGATCGACCGCAAGGATCTGACCCATGATCTTTCGAAAAAATATCCCGAAAGTCTTCGCGACATCACGTTGCCCTACACCCTGCGCTGTGCAATCACCATTCTGAATCGTCATGAACAGGGTATGGTTCGCATTCACGACGAGTTCTTCAGGCAGGGCGGAGGCAAGACTCTGTTGGAGGAGCTTCTCGTTTTCACTTGTTTGGACGAAAACGAAATGCCCGCAATGCTCGCCACGGAAACAAGCATACAGATCAGCCCCAGCGGACAGCAGACCACCGAAACCGTTCGCCGCAAGCAGACCCGCGGACAGTACGCCATTGCCGAAAACGGCGAAGGCTTTTCCGAGACGCAGGTCGACGCCGAGTTCGCCCGCCTTTCCAAGCACAGAGAACTGCAAAGCGTGGAGTTCCCCGCCTACGGTCAATTTGAAAAGGTCACCGTGAAAAAATTCGGAAGCTTTGTTCTTCTGGAGGGGGATCTGAATTATTCGGCAAGCCGCTCCTGCTTCTCCCGCGCGGGAGAGCTGGAAAGCGGAGACTCCTCTCTTTACGAGGATGCCGTCCCCCGCTCCGCTACCTGTAAGATCGCCATCGATCTCGACACGGGCTTCCTCACCGCCGCCCAGATCCTTACGGTAGCTACTACCGATAAGAGCTCCACCGACGTGTTTGCCTTCATGCGGGATCTTTACGTCGAACCGGGAAGCCACGGCTCCTACCAAACCATTTTCGAAATGCCCTATCCCGATCAGGAACCGCCCGCAGAGAAAAAGGCCACTCCCCTGTTTTACAAGGTCACCGACGAAGAGGGGCACACCGCCTACCTTCTGGGAACCATCCACGCCGGGGATAACCGCACGGCATACCTGCCCCAAAGCATTTACGACGCCTTCAACAGCTCCGACGCTTTGGCTGTGGAATCCAATCTTTTGGATTTTGAAGAAAGGATGGAAACCGATGCGGAGCTTTCCGCGGCATACAGCAATTCCATGTTCTTCGCCGACGGCACCACCATGGAATCCTACTTGAGGTATCCCGATCTCTATCATCGCACCCAACGGCTTTTGTTCGCCATGGGTTACGGCTTGTATGCCGAACACATGAAGCCTTCCGCGGCGGTCTCCGTGATCGACAGCTGGTATTCCGGGCTGTTTCCTCAGCTGACCTCCGACAAAGGAGTGGATATGCGGCTCCTGCAATTGGCTGATGAGGACGGCAAAAAGATCTACGAGATCGAAAAGCCCAAAGACCATTTCAACGCCCTTACGGACTATTCCAAAGACACACAGATTCAAATGCTGAAGGAAGCATTGGACATGAAGAAATCGGATGCGATGCATTCGGGATTGTATCTCTATGAGCTTTGGTGCCAAGGAGACGAGAAAACTCTGCGGGAAGCCGTGACACCCATTCTCCCCGAGGACGCCACTTCCGAGGAGAGGGCGTACTACGAGGAATACATGGACAAAATGATCACCAAACGTGACAAGGTCATGGTGAAGGGCATCCAATCCTACCTTGCCTCCGGAGAGACGGTATTCGTTGCCGTAGGCCTTGCCCACGTCATCGGCGAGGGCGGCATCGTCGATCAGCTGAAGGAAGCGGGCTACACCGTTACCTTGGTGCAATAACACAAAGGAAGACGTCCCCTCCCCTACGCGGGAGGGGCGTTTTTGTTATGGTGAAATTGCACAAAGAGATTTTTGCCAAAAAATGTATTTTTGCAAGATGTTTCCGTTTTCTTGCATTTTCAGAGCGCGAAAAAGACGGGATTTCCCATGGATTTCAAGGAACTTTTCAGGCCGCCGCCCGGGCGTTTTTGCAAGAAGCGGCGTACAGTCCGCCCACCCTTTCACCGCCTTAAAAACGGGGATATGCTTTGTTTTTTGACACAATACACAAAATCAATACGTATGTTTTGTGAAAACTTTCGGTTTTGACCATTGTTTTTGGGGAGTACAATCGATATAATAATATCAGACAGATGTTTTCATCTAAAAAAGAAATTTTTCCATTGGAGTTATTCATTATGAGAACGGATCGCATCGTCAATACGCCCGATACCCTGCGGGAAACTCTCGCAGAGGTCCGCTCTGCCCAGCAGATCTACAGCACCTTCACCCAGGAACAGGTGGACGCCATCTTCAAGGCGGCTTCCCTGGCGGCCAACAAGGCCAGACTTCCCCTGGCGAAGATGGCCGTTGCCGAGACCGGCATGGGCGTTGTGGAAGATAAGGTGATCAAGAACAACTACGCATCCGAATATATCTACAACGCATACAAGAACACCAAGACCTGCGGTGTCATCGAAGAGGACAAGGCATACGGTGTGAAGCGGATCGCCGAGCCCGTGGGCGTGCTGGCGGCTGTCATTCCCACCACCAACCCCACCTCTACCGCCATCTTCAAGTGCCTTTTGGCGCTGAAGACCCGCAACGCCATCGTCATCAGCCCCCATCCCCGTGCCAAGGCCAGCACCATCGAGGCGGCCAAGATCGTTAATGAGGCGGCTGTGAAGGCAGGCGCTCCCGAGGGCCTCATCGCCTGGATCGACCAGCCCAGCCTGGAGCTGACCAACATGATCATGGCGGAGGCGGATCTGATCCTTGCCACCGGCGGCCCCGGCATGGTGAAGGCGGCCTACTCCTCCGGCAAGCCCGCCGTAGGCGTTGGCGCAGGTAACACCCCCGCCGTCATCGACGACAGCGCAGACATCGTGCTGGCTGTCAGCTCCATTCTCCATTCCAAGACCTTCGACAACGGTATGATCTGTGCTTCCGAGCAGTCCGTCGTGGTGCTTGACAGCATTTACGACGCCGTGAAGGCAGAGTTCGCCGCAAGAGGCGCTTACTTCATTCCCGAAAAGGATCTGGACGCTGTCCGCAACACCATCCTGCCCGGCGGCAAGCTGAACGCAGGCATCGTCGGTCAGACCGCGTACAAGATCGCCACCATGGCAGGCATTGATTGCCCCGAGACCGCAAAGGTGCTCATCGGTGAGGTGGAAAGCGTGGAGCTGGAGGAAGCCTTCGCACACGAGAAGCTCTCCCCCGTTCTGGCGATGTACCGCGCTTCCGACTTTGAGGACGCTATGGCAAAGGCTGACCGTCTGGTTCAGGACGGCGGCTACGGCCACACCGCCTCCCTGTATGTCAACGTACTCACCCAGCAGGCAAAGCTGGACGCCTTCTCCGCGAAGATGAAGGCTTGCCGTATCGTGGTGAACACCCCCTCCTCCCACGGCGGTATCGGCGACATCTACAACTTCAAGCTTACGCCTTCTCTTACCCTGGGCTGCGGCTCTTGGGGCGGCAACTCCGTTTCCGAGAACGTCGGCGTGAAGCATTTGATCAACATCAAGACGGTTGCAGAAAGAAGGGAAAATATGCTTTGGTTCCGCGCTCCCGAAAAGGTTTATATCAAGAAGGGCTGTCTCCCCGTTGCTCTTGACGAGCTGGGCAGCGTGCTTGGCAAGAAGAGAGCCTTCATCGTAACGGACACCTTCCTGTTCCAGAACGGCTACACCAAGCCCATTACCAATAAACTGGACGAGATGGGCATCGTTCACACCACCTTCTACAACGTTATGCCCGATCCCACGCTGGATTGCGCCAAGGAAGGCGCGGCACAGATGGCTTCCTTCAAGCCCGACGTGATCATCGCAGTGGGCGGCGGCTCCGCTATGGACGCGGCCAAGATCATGTGGGTGCTGTACGAGCATCCCGAGGCTGATTTCCAGGATATGGCTATGCGCTTTATGGATATCCGTAAGCGTGTTTACACCTTCCCCAAGATGGGTGAGAAGGCATACTTCATCGCGGTGCCCACCTCCGCAGGTACCGGCTCCGAGGTGACTCCCTTCGCAGTCATCACCGACGGCGACACCAAGTATCCTCTGGCAGACTACGAGCTGATGCCCGATATGGCCATCGTAGACGCGGACATGATGATGAACGCGCCCAAGGGCTTGACCTCCGCCTCCGGTATTGACGCCGTTTCCCACGCTTTGGAGGCTTACGCTTCCATCATGGCAACGGATTACACCGACGGTCTGGCCATTCGTTCCCTGCAGATGGTCTTTGAGTATCTGCCCAAGGCCTACGACAACGGCCCCAACGATCCTATCGCCCGCGAGAAGATGGCCAACGCCGCCACCATGGCAGGTATGGCCTTCGCAAACGCATTCCTGGGCATCTGCCACTCCATGGCACACAAGCTGGGCTCCTTCCATCATCTGCCCCACGGTGTTGCCAACGCGTTGATGCTTCCCCATATCATGCGGTACAACGCCGCAGAGGTTCCCGTCAAGATGGGTACCTTCCCCCAGTACGATCATCCTCACACCCTGGCTCGTTACGCTGAGGTTGCCACCGCTTTGGGCATCACCGGCGCAGACGACAGCGAAAAGCTGGAGAAGCTGATTGCCAAGCTGGAGGAGCTGAAGGAGAGGGTAGGCATCAAGAAGACCATCAAGGAGTACGGCATCGACGAGGCTGACTTCCTTGCCCGCCTGGACGACATGGTGGAGCAGGCCTTCGACGACCAGTGCACCGGTGCGAACCCCCGCTATCCCTTGATGAGCGAGCTGAAGCAGATGTATCTGGACGCTTACTACGGCAACTAAGTTTTCTAAGCACCTCCGATTCCCTCGGGGGTGCTTTCCCTTTTTTGTGAGAAGGAGCGAGGGGCTTAAGAGGCTCTGCCTCTTAAGAATCTCCGCTTAGGGGGATGATCCCCCTAAGAACCCTGCATTTTGCAAAAAATAAAGAGGGGTTTGCGTAATCCCCATCTGTTGCAGAAACCCCAGTTTTACAAGATGGTTACAAATGTGAATTTTTTGGAAAGGCTGACAGGATTCTCTTTCTTTTTTCCTGTCTCTGTGCTATACTGAGTCGAAAGGATGTGAAAACGGTATGAAGATCCGATTGAACGAAAACGAGGAGATCGTCCGCACCATCAAGGAAGGGCTTGAGAAGAAGGGCGGCTACTGCCCCTGCCGCATGGGCAAGGCGGAGGAATACAAGTGTATGTGCAAGGAGTTCCGCGAGCAGATCAAGGATCCCGATTTTGAGGGGTACTGCCACTGCTTGCTGTATTACAAAGAGAAATAAAAAACGGAGGAAAATGAAAATGGCAGAAGTAAAACTGACGGCGGAGGCCTTCACCTCAGAGGTGCTTGGCTGTGACAGACCTGTGATCATCGATTTCTGGGCCACCTGGTGCGGGCCCTGCAAGATGATCGCCCCCGTGATCGCGGAGATCGCAGAAGAACATCCCGAATGGAAGGTGTGTAAGGTAAACGTGGACGAGGAGGGTACCCTGGCGGCCCGCTTCGGCATCAACAGCATTCCCACGGTCCTGCTGATCAAGGGCGGCCGTACCGTGGCCACCTCCGTGGGGTACTTACCCAAGGAAGACCTTTTGAAGGCTTTGGGGCTGGACTGAAGCAAGAGAAGGACGATTTAAGGGGGCTTTCTTGAAAGATAGCCCCCTTAAAAATCCCCCGAGAACTTTTATTGCCGAAAACTGTCGTTTTCGGGAGGAGAGTTGACTTTTTCAGGGGATTGTGGTACACTGCCTTTGGAAAAATTGCGAGGTCATTATGAAGAACGTTATTTTGGTGGGGATGCCCGGCTCGGGAAAGAGCACCTTGGGCATTCTGCTTTCAAAAAAGATCCATTACGGCTACATCGACAGCGACAGCGTCATCGTGGCGGGGGCGGGAAAGTTATTGCCCGATCTGATTGCGGAGCTGGGGAACGAGGGTTTCCTTGCCTTGGAGGCACGGGTGAACGCTTCCCTGGACGTGCGGAGCTGTGTGATCTCCACGGGGGGCAGTGCCATCTACCGCGGGGACGTGATCGAGAAGATGAAGAAAAACGGCGTGGTGGTGTATCTCCGCATCTCCTACGAGGAAATGGCAAAACGCCTTGGAGACTACAAGCGCCGGGGCGTGGTACTGCAGGAGGGCTTTACCCTGCGGGATCTGTACGAGGAACGGGCGCCCCTCTACGAACAGCACGCAGACTATATCCTCAGCTTGGACGGAGAGTCCGTAGAAGAAAGCGCGGACAAGCTGGCAGAGCTTTTGGGGGATACCATCCGCGAGGAAGACTACGCGGGGATTATATGAAAGATGCTTAAGGGGCCTTTCTTGAAAGAAAGACCCCTTAAAACCCCAAAGAACTTTTCATGCCGAAAACTGTTGTTTTCGGTTTTTTATTTCGCAGAGGATCAAAACGGAAACAAAATCTTAACATTTGCCTGCTATGATAAAGGCAACGATACCATGGGAGGGTGCATTATGTTTCATATTCTCATCGTAGAAGACGACAAGGACCTGAACAAAACGGTCTGTTCCTTTCTGAACCACAGCGGCTACCGTGCCGTGGGCTGTCTTTCCGCCATGGAGGCCTACGACGCCCTTTACGAGACGGTGTTCGATTGCATTATTTCCGATATTATGATGCCGGGAGTGGACGGCTTTGAGTTTGCAAGAAACGTGCGGGAGCTGAACAGCGACATTCCCATTCTGTTTATGACCGCCCGCGACGACATCGCCTCCAAGCAGAGGGGCTTCCGCATCGGGGTGGACGATTACATGGTGAAGCCTATCGACTTGGACGAATTGTTCTTACGCATCGGGGCGCTGTTGCGCCGTGCCAAGATCGCATCCAGCCGCAAGCTGGAGATCGGAAGCTTCGTGATGGACGCCGACGAGCATACGGCTTATTTGGGTGAGGAGGAGATCCCTCTCACCAACCGTGAGTTTTCCATTCTGTACAAGCTTCTCTCCTACCCCAAGAAGACCTTCACCCGCACCCAGCTGATGGATGAATTCTGGGATGCGGATACGGATACCGCTCCCCGTGCCGTGGACGTCTACATGACCAAGCTCCGGGGGAAGCTGGCAAGCTGTGACGATTTTGAGATCAAAACCGTTCACGGGCTGGGCTACAAGGCGGTGATCAAATGAGGGAGAGAAAAAGCAAGACCCGCGTTGTGCTGAAATATCTCAGCCGGTTCTTCGTATTCTTCTTGCTGGTGGCCTTCGTGATCACCTGCTGTACCATGCTGTTCGTTTCCCTATTGAGAGATTCTTTGGGGATCGTTCTCACCGACGAGATTCTCGGCACGGCGGCAAAGTTTACCTTCTGGAACGTGGTGCTGTTGAGCTTGGTGTTTTTCGTGGTGGATCTGATCCGCAGAAAGCTGACGGTGGAACGCCCTGTGAAGCGGATCACCGAGGCGGCGGAGAAGATCATCCGCGGGGATTTCTCCGTACGGATCCCCCGCCCTGCCCACGTAGGCTCCGACGACGCCTTCGGACAGGTGACGGATTGCTTCAACCGCATGGCGGAGGAGCTGGGCAGCGTGGAGACTCTGCGTACCGATTTCATCGCCAACGTCTCCCACGAGATGAAGACCCCTCTGGCGGTGATGCAGAATTACGGCACTCTGTTGCAAGCGGAGGGCCTTTCCGAGGAAATGCGGAAGGAATACGCCGCAGGGATGGCGGAAGCCGCCCGACGGATGGCGGATATGATGACCAACATCCTGAAGCTGAACCGCCTGGAAAACCAGCAGATCTTCCCGAAGGCCACGGAATTCGATCTGGGAGAACAGCTTTGCGAAAGCCTTTTGCAGTTCGAAAGTGTTTGGGAAAAGGAAGGCATCCACATCGAGACGGAGATCGCCGAAAACGTCACCGTAAAGGCGGACGGCGAGCTTCTTGCCCTGGTATGGAACAATCTGCTTTCCAACGCCTTTAAGTTTACCCCTTCGGGAGGGACGGTCTCCCTGACCCTTACCGCCACGGCACGTCACGCGGTGGTGAAGGTGAAGGACACGGGATGCGGCATGACCCCCGAGGTGGGCGCTCACATTTTCGAGAAATTCTACCAGGGAGATACCTCCCGCGCCACCCGGGGCAACGGTCTTGGCCTTGCATTGGTGAAGCGGGTGGTGGATATTCTCCGCGGGGAGATCTCCGTGGAAAGCACCCCCGGCACGGGCAGTACCTTCACCGTACGGATCAGGAGGGCGCCCCATGAAGATGCCTAAGCTGCTACGGGGCATTTTGTTCCCGCCCACGTGGCTTTGCTGGCTACTGCTTCCCCTTGGGGGAGGCCTGATGGGAGCTTCCATGCTCTTGGCAGGGCCTGAGTCCCTCTATACCGTCCCCTGGTACGTTCTGGCGGCCTATACTCTCACGGTGTGGTGTTTCCGCATCCCCCATATCATCGGGTTCTGGCAGGCTTTCAAGCAGGGAAACGAGTATATTCTCCGCTGGCGAGCCGATCCGAGACTGCGGGTGCGGATCTCCCTGTGGTTCTCCCTGGGGATCAATCTGGCTTACGCCGCATTGCAACTGGGGCTGGGGTTCACCCACCGTTCCTTCTGGTTCTTTTCTCTGGCGGGGTATTACCTGTCCCTGGCGGCCATGCGTATCTTTTTGGCGCGGTATATGGGGAAGAACCGTCCCGGGGAAAACCCGTGCTTGGAATGGAAGAAATACCGTGCCTGCGGTGTGGTCTTTTTGGTGATGAACCTGGCCATCTCCTTGATGATCTTCTTCATGGTGTATTGGGGCAGGACCTTCCGCCACCACGAGATCACTGCCATCGCGTTGGCGGCGTACACCTTCACCGCCATGACGCTCGCCATCGTGAATCTGGTGCGTTACCGCAAGTATCAAAGCCCCGTGTTCACCGCCTCCAAGTGTATCAGCTTGGCGGCGGCCTGCGTATCCATGCTCACCCTCACCACCACCCTGCTTACCGTGTTTGACCGCGGGGAGATGGATCTCTTTGGAAAGAAGCTGCTTCTGGGATTGACGGGAGGCGCCGTTTCCTTGGTGATCCTGACCATGGCGGTGTTTATGATCGTCCAAAGCGTTCAAAAGCTGAAAAAAGGAGGCTTATCAAAATGAGCCAAGAAAAAGAATCCTTTACCTATACCTATTCCGCAAAGGAGCAATCGGAGATCCTGGCCATCCGCAAGAAGTACGCTCCCCCGGAGGAGGAGACTCCCTTACAGCGGATCCGCCGTCTGGACGCTTCCGTGGGGAACAAGGCACGGGCGGTGGCCCTCACCCTGGGTGTGATCGGAGCCTTGATCCTGGGCTTTGGCATGAGCCTGGCCTTGTCGGAGCTGGCAGACTTCTTTGGGCTCACCCGGGAGATGGGGATGCTCATCGGGATCCCCGTGGCGTTGCCGGGAATCGCTCTGATCTGCCTGGCCTACCCTGTCTACAACCGCGTTCTGCAAAAAGAAAAGGCCCGTGTGGCCCCGGAGATCTTAAGACTCACGGAGGAATGGATGAAATAACAAAAACGGCTTGCAGTTTGCAAGCCGTTTTTTATCGTCATTCGTCCTCTTCGTTATACTCTGCGTTCCGCAGGGAATACAGCTCCCGTTGGTCGCAGAAGGAGGTCAAAGCGTTTTGATACGCCTCCTCGGAGATATTGCCGTGATTGGCGGTCGTGGCGGAATAGACCTCCTCTACGTCTCCTTCGGGCGCGAAGGCAAGGAAGCAATCCACCGCCTCCATGCGGATCGTCCGTACTGTTTCCCCAAAGGGATTCCGGTAGGGCTCTCCATAGCCACGGGCATAGTTTTCCGCCTTGCGGTAGGCCTCCTCAAAGGAATCTGCCTTGACACGCAGGATCAGCTCCTCGTAGCAGTAACGCGCAGGCTCCCCCACGCCGATGGTGCGAAGGATCTTAACGCCGTAGATCATAAAATGCCACCTCCTGTTTTTTACAGCATACCCTGCAGGCAAAGAATTGTCAAGAGGGTGGCTTTGATACGGCCTTGCGGCTGATGATATGCCAAGCCTTCGGCTTATCAATCCTTCGGATTGGGCAAAAAAGTAGCGTAGCACTAATCTTCAAGCACGGCTCTGCCTTTTGTTCCGTCAGGATTTATATAATGCCCATCAACGATTTCATGAAATCCGCCACCGAAATACCAACCCTTTGATTCAAGCCATTCGATAAAAGAATCTGCAAACTCATCCATCGAAATATCACAAGGTATTTCAACGCAACCATTGATTTCTATTTCTTTACGCATGATCATCACCTCTTAAGGAAAATCATATCACAAAATCTCAAAATAGTCAATGAAATCTGCTTCGCTGATGAAATCCAACTTCGTGGAGAGAGGAACGGATTCAGGTGAAAAGAAAAACCTTTCGCCAACAGGCAAAAGGCTTTCGTTTCTGGTGCGGCTGATGGGACTTGAACCCATACGGAGTACTCCACACGCCCCTCAAACGTGCGCGTCTGCCAATTCCGCCACAGCCGCAGATCCATATTCTACGCGTTTTTTCCACGGGGGAGCGAGGTCACTCTCCAAACGCGCAAAAACTATTATACACAAATATTCTATTTTGTCAAGGCTTTTACGGAATTTTTACCTAAAAAAGTTTTCTGCTTCTCCCGGGTCCGGCAGGGTGGGGAGGTGGGGCTTCACCTTCAGAAGATCCTCCTTGAAGCGGCGGCAATGACCGTCGGCGGGGACGGCCCCCTTCTTCTCGCAGATGCAGGCACCGCTGTCCCCGATGAGGGTGGCGTATTGGCAATAGGCACAGATCTTTTCCAAGGCTTCGGTCGGTTTCTTCACGTTGGCTCACTCCCGGTTTTTCTGTATGTACTGTACCACAGTTTCCTTGATTTGTCAAGCAAAAAGGAAAAACAGCACGCCCATCAAAGCAGTCTGGATCACCTTCCCCCCCAAATAGGGCAAAAGGGAAAGCTTTCCCTTGGTGACGGCGGCCACCTGCCCCAGCACGCAAAGCCCGGAAAAGCCCACGGACAGCACCGCAAGCAGCTCCCCTGCCCTGCCTCCCAACGCCGAGGCTTGGTTGCATCCCGCGGAGAACTCAAAGAGAGAGGACAGCAATACGGCGGGAATGCCGCGGAGGTTCAAAAGGGAGGAAATGCATTCCCCTGCGGTGCCGAAGAAGATCAGCATCCCGCCCACCTCCGCAACGGTACGGGTGGCCGCCGTCACGTGGGAAAGGAGCGGACGTTCCTCCCCGTGTATCTCCGGAACGCCGTTGCAATCCGGATGCAGGCAGAGGTACAGCACCCCTGCAGTCAACAAAGCGCATACCGTCTGTAAGGCTATGAAACGCCATCCCAAAGCAGTTTCGCCAAAGAGAGAGCTTCCCACCACCCCCAGCAAAAAGGGAGCGGAGGCAAGGTTGGAAAAGCCGCAGAGGAACTCCGCCCGCCTTTTGGTGATCTTCCCCGCCTCATACAATTGCATGGCGCTTCTTGCCCCCACGGGGAAGCCGCAAAGCACCCCCAAAAGAAGCAGGGTGCCTTCCACCCCCCGGGGGAATCTGTACAGCCTTTGGGCCATGGGAGAGGTCACCAGCATTCCCGAAAGGCAAAGAGAAAGAAACAAAGTGGGAAACACCTTGGTGACAAAAAACACCGTGCGGGACAGCACCGCCTCCCCCGCCGTCTCGGGGAAAAACAGCAAAAACAGAAAGAAGACCATGGGAAACAGGGTATACAGCAAGGGGAACCGCTTCATAAAATCACCTACGGTAAAATATACTTGGGTAGCGGGTGATGATATGATGGAAAACGGGAGAAAAAACAGCCTCCGCAGGCTGGCAAGCAAAGTCTTGCCAAAAAAGGACGGAGGCATTTTTATAGAATGGCGGGGCACGGGACGACTGGTGGCGGAGGGCATCGACGGCCTTCTGGAATACGGGGATGCCCGCATGACCGTCAGCGGCGGAGAACAGCGGCTGGGGATCTTTGGGAGGGAATTGGAGATGCGCTTCCTTTCCGAGACCTGCATTGTGATCGAGGGGGAGATCCGCAAGGTGTGTTACCTCCCGGAGGAGGATGACCGTGTATAAATTTTTGCACTCCCTCGTAGGGGAATACACCGCAAAGCTTTCTTGCACAGATCCCCTTCCCTTTCTCCGCAGGCTCACCTTAAACAAGGTGCTGTTCTGGAGCCTGCGGGGCGGGGACGGGGTGTGGTATCTGAAGACCACCCTCTCCTGCGGGGAGCTGCTTTTGAACAACGCCCATGACGCGGGGATCCCCGCAGAGATCGTCAAATCCAAGGGTCTGCCCTTTTTGGCGGCCAAATACAAAAAGCGCCCCGGGCTGCTTTTGGGGCTGATTTTGGGGCTTGCACTTTTGTTTTACAGTGAATTGTTCGTCTGGAAGGTGACGGTGAACGGCAACGAGACCATCCCCGAGGAGGTCATTTTAGAAGCTCTTGCGGCGCAAGGGGTGGAGGTGGGGAGCTACATCCCCGCCATTCCCGTTTTGAAGGTGCAGAATCTGGTGCTGTTATCCTTCCACGACATTTCCTCCGTGGCCATCAACGTCAAGGGAACCCACGTCCAAATAGAGGTGCTGGAGCGGGTACACGAGCCCCCGCGGGAGGACGTAACGGGGTACTGCAACGTTGCGGCGGCCAGAGACGGCATAGTGGTCTCGGTGAAGGCAGGAGCGGGAACCATTCTGGTATCTCCCGGAGATGTGGTGGAAACGGGGCAGATCCTCATTTCCGCCTTCACCGTGGGAAAACGGAACGTGTATCGGGTACACCACGCACGGGGGGAGGTGCTGGCTAAGGTGTACGAAAGCTACTCCGCCGTGTTCCCGGTGGAACGGGAGATCAAGGCTTACACCGGACGGAAAACGGTGCGGAAGGTGACCTCCGTGCTGGGCAAGGAATTGACTTTGGGAACAGACAGCCCTTACCGGCGGTTTGATACCTCCGTGGAGGTGACGGAGATGAAGCTCTTAGGCTTCATCGAAACCCCTGTGACGGTGACGGAGGTGACCTATCGGGAATACGAAAAGCAAAGGGTCACCATGACGGAAGAACTGCTGAAATCCGATGCCGAGGGAGACATGAAGCTGTGGTTGGATTCCCTGGGCGAGGTCTTGGAATGGGAATACACCTTTCTTTTTGACGAAATACAAAACGCCTACGTATTGAACGTAAGCGCTGTTGTACTGGAAAATATCGGAATAAAGCTTCCCCTGGAGCCGGGAGAACAGCCGCCTGCACAGGTCAAACCTCCCGAGCCCGTACTTTAGCGGGAAAACAGGTCGTTTCCCTTGCTGTCGATGGCCACGGTGAGGGGAAAGTCCTTGAAGGTAAGCTCCTTGATGGATTCGCAACCCAGGTCGTGGAAGGCGATCTCACGGCAGGAGGTAATTTTGGAGCTGTAAAACGCTCCCGCACCCCCTACGGCGATGAGGTAAACGCCGCCCACCTCCGTGATGGCCTCCTTCACGGCAGGGGATCTGCCCCCTTTGCCGATAGTGGCCAAAACGCCCTCGCGGTACAGGCGGGGGGCAAACTTGTCCATACGGCAGGAGGTGGTGGGACCGAAGGAGCCGCACACCTTCCCCGCGGGGGCGGGAGTAGGCCCTGCGTAATACAGGAAAGCCCCCTCCAGGGAAACAGGAAGCTCCTCTCCTGCATCCAAAAGCTTGCAAAGCCGCTGATGAGCGGCGTCTCTTGCGGTATATACCCTGCCGCAAAGGGAGATGGTGTCCCCCGCTTTCAGGGTGGGAAGCCAGAGACGGGCTTCCTCTACCAAAAGGGTCTTCATGCCTTGCGGATCCCCGCTTTACGCTTCACGTCCTCCAAGGCCAGATCCAGAAGCTTTTCCGTCTTGTTCATTTCCGCGGTGACGGTGTTCAGACGGGTGGTGAACTCTGCCACGGCCTGACCGATGACGGCGCACCCCTTGCGGGTCTCGGAAATGAGACGCTCCCCTTCCTCTTGTGCTTGCTTACGGGCGTTTGCCAAGATCTCCTCCGCTCTGGCGTCTGCTTGGAGCATCCGCTGGCCGATGGAGGCCTGCAGATCGGCAAGCTCCTTTTCCAAAGCGGCATTCTTGTCCCGTGCTTCCTTCAGCCGTGCCTCCGTATCCCCAAGGGCGGAGGAAAGCTCTCGGATGCGGGCGTCCAGCTCCTTTTCTTTTTCTGCAAAATTGCGGTTCAGCTCCAGCAGGAAGGCGTCTACCTGCTCTCGGTTGTAGCCTCTTGCCGATTTGGAAAACAATGCTTCTGCCATGGTGATGACCGTTCCTTTTCCTGTTTTGATGTTTTTATGGTATCACATTTTCCGCCCTTTGTCAACCCGAAAGGAGAGTTTGCTTTTCATGCTGGAAACCATCCGCAACGCTTTGTGGGGAATGCCCCTCATCGGGCTTCTGCTGTCCTTCGGAGGATATTTCACGGTGAAGACCCGCTTTCTGCCCTTGCGGTTACCTGCCGTTCTGAAGCGGACGGTGGGAAGCCTTCCCAAAGGGCAGGACAGGAAAGCCCTGCTCCACGCGGTTTCCACCGCATTGGGAGGCACCGTGGGGATCGGAAGCATCACGGGGGTGGCCTACGGCATTGCCGCAGGAGGCGCGGGAAGCGTGTTCTGGATGTGGGTCAGCGGATTGGGCGGCATGGCGTTGAAGTACGCCGAGGTGTTCCTGGCTGTGAAGCACCGCAAGAAGACGGAGCAGGGCTACGTAGGCGGTGCGCCCTACGTTCTGGGAAGCCTTGGGTACAAAAGGACCGCCGTCTGCTTTGCCCTTTTGTGCGTGCTGGCCTCCTTTGGGGTGGGGAATCTCACCCAGATCGGTGCCCTTACGGAAACGGCGGTTGAATTGGGGATCTCTCCCCTGCTGTGCGGTGTCGCCTGCGGGGTACTGTTGGCCTACTGCCTGTGGGGCGGCAGAGAACGGATCGGGAAATGGAACGGCGTTTTGGTGCCTGCGGCCTCTTTGGTGTACGTGTTCACCGCCTTTGGGGTGGTGTTGGCACATCTTCCCGCTTTGCCGTCTGCCTTTTCGGAGATCCTGGGGGAAGCCATGGGAGTGCGCCCTATGGTGGGCGGGGTCTCCGGGGCGTTGATCGCCGCCTCCATGCGGGAGGGATTTGCCCGCGGCGTATTCTCCAACGAGGCGGGAGTGGGCTCCTCTCCCCTGGCACACGCCTCCTCGGGAGAATCCGACCCGGTGCGTCAGGGGGAATGGGGCGTTTTTGAGATCTTTGCGGATACCTTTCTGGTGTCCACTCTCACCGCGTTGGCGCTTTTGGTGACGGGAAGCGGCAGTATCACGGAGGTGTTTGCGCCTTTGTTCTTCGGGGGCGGGAGGTTGGTGTTCGTGCTCCTTTCCGCGGTATTCGCATTCGCCTCCATTTTAAGCTGGTGCTATTACAGCCGTGTGTGCCTGCAGTATCTTGCCCTTCCCGGCGGGGAGACGGTTTATTCCCTTTGCAGTGTGGCTTGCGCCTTTTTGGGCGCCCAATTGCCCATGGGAAGCCTTTTGACCCTGGCGGATATTCTGGGCGGGCTGATGATCTTCCCCAATTTGTTTTTGTTGTTTAAGTTAAGGGGCGAGGTGAGGTGAAGCCTCCATACAAAAAACCTTCCGTTTGACCGGAAGGTTTTATTGGCTTATTTCTTTTTTCTGAGATCCAAAAGTCTGACGATGGCGGGGGACAACAATACGTTGATGGCAACCTCCACCAAGAAGTTCAGCCCTGCCAGGCCCAAGAACAGGTAGCCCACCACGTTCTCGCCGTAATCCGCCAAGGCCCAGGTCTTGATGGTGTCCATAAAGAACACGCTGCATCCCAACAGGAACACGCCTGTGTTCACCACGGGGCAGACCAAAGCGGTGATGATCACCGAGGCGTAGCGGTCAATACCGGACAGCCATTTATAGACCACCCCTGCCACCAAACCGCAGGCGATTCCCTTTGCCATAACGGTGATGATGGTGCCGGGTACGTTGATGGCAAGAAACGCCGCCGCGTCTCCGCTGATCAGTACCACCACGCCGAACACACCGCCCAGCCAGGCACCCAGCTTTGCGCCTCCCACGGAAGCACCGATGACGATGGGGACCAATACCAGGGAGATGGAGAACATTCCCAAATGAATGAACGACCCCATCATCTGCAGGACCACCACCAAAGCGGTCAGGATGGCACCCAGAACCAAAAGCTCCGTTGACATTCTCTGCCTTTTGCTTGCTTGCATAAAAATCCTCCTTGCTGTCGTCCGCAAAACGCGGTACAACGCCGTTTTTTATGTTTCTTTGTTTTTTTGATTCAATTGTTACGCAGGTACAGAAGATAAAGCCCCTTCAGTACGAGCTGCTCGTCCATGGTATACAGACTCTTGCAATGGGGCATCACCACGGAGGCCGCACCCCCTGTGGCGATGACGGGCAATTTCTCCCCGTAAGCCTCGTTGAAGCGGGTGATCATGCCGTCCACCAGGGAGGCGTTGCCGAAGACCACCCCGGAGCGCATACAATCCGCCGTGTTCTTGCCGATGACGGAGGGAGGCGCTTGCAAACTCACCTGGGGAAGCTGTGCCGTCCCGGAGGACAAGGCGTTCAAGCCCATGGAGACACCCGGAATGATGGAAACACCGATGAAGGAGCCGCCGCTGTCCACCACCATCATCTTGGTGGCAGTACCCATATCCACCACCAAAGCGGGGTGGCCGTAAAGTTGTTTTGCCGCCACGCAGGCGCAGATGAGATCCGCTCCCACGGAAACGGGGTCGTCGCAACGGATGCCCAGCCCGGTCTTGATCCCCGGCCCCACCACCATGGGGGTGACGCCGTAGGCGATGGAGATGGCTTGCTTCATCACGCCGGTGATGGGAGGCACTACGGAGGAAAGGATGGCTCCCTCCACGGACTCCCGCTCCACGCCGTACAGAGAAAGGATGGACAAAAGCTTGCAGGCGTATTCATCCCCCGTGAGGGTGGGGTTGGAGGCCACCTTCGATTCAAAGGTCAGCTCCCCGCCGGAAAATCCGCCAAGGCTGATATTGGTGTTGCCGATGTCTACGGTGAGGATCATGGGCGCGCCCTTCCTTTCCTGTTCTTGCGGGGATATAGTAGCATATTTTCGAGGAAATGTCAATAGCACAAGTCGGCGTAGCAAAACCAGGCATAAACCAAAAGCCGTTCGCCGACTTGGTCAAAAAAAGAAAACAAGCATACCCCCGCGAAAAGGGCGGGGGCACGCTTGCAACAAGAAAGGATATAACAAGGGAAAAATTCCCATGCGTCCGGAGATTATTCTGCCAGATACTTTGCCAGCAGGGAGTTGATATAAGCCGCCATGTCGGCACATCCGGAGAGCTGATAGCACTGATCGTACTCACCGAAGCCCCAGATGTCGCTCTTATAGTCTGCGCGGTAGTGGAAATAGGTGGGGCCACGACCAAAGAGACCGGTAGCACCGTTGAGGTAAACCACTACGGAGTAGTTGTTCACGGTGAAGTAATCCTCCACGTCAACCATTTCGTAGTTTTCGTTATTCTCAAGGTATGCCATCATCTCGTCCCACAAAGCTTCTGCGGTGGCAACCTCTTCCTCGTTGTTCACGAGAACGCGGGCAACCAAAGTCTCGGTCTTGTCGTCCCACAGCTCGATAACTACGGAATGACCTTCCACGGCGTACTCATACTTACCGAAATCAAAGTCCTCGGAAGCCTTGTACAGACGGGTGTAGTCGTTTCTGTCAAACGTAGAGATGTCGCTGATATAATGGGCAGATTCACCCAACAGACCGTTGTCGGTGGTCAGGATAAAGGCACCACCGCGGCTGCATTCGAACCAATAAGCCTGCCAGTAATCCTGTCCGAAGAACCAATAACCCGCTACCTGGCGACCCAAAAGGTTCAGCCCACGCTGGGTATCCGGATAATCGTCAAAGTTGGGTTCGCTTTCAAAGCCGGTGAATACCACCACGTGCTCAGGATTGCAAAGCCCGTCGGGGATGGTTACTGCGCTGTGAACCACGCGGATACGTTCTACGGTGGCGTAGTGCAGATCTTTGCTCAGGTTGAAGGAAGCCTCCGTGCCTTCTACGGGCATCCCGAAGTACTGCAGGTAGTCGCCTTCGGAATAGAAGCTGTAGCCGTAGTACTTGGAAGTGGTGCCGTCCAGGTTGTTGATGCGGATCACGTCGTACTCAAAGAACATCTCGCGGGTATCGGTGATCAGCGCCAGAACCTCCTCGTCGGAGAGGTTGAACCACTCCCCTGCTTCTCTGCGGGCGTTGAAGTCCGCGATCTGCTGGGGGGTGTAGAGGGTGGCGACGGTCTTGCCGTCTTCTTCGGTGACGGTGAGGTACTCGTCAACCACGGTGGCGGGAGGAGCGGGGGTCTCGGGATCATCCACGGGAGGGAGATCCGCATCGGAGCCGCCCACGCCTTCGATTGCGGGAGTCACGGACTCGGCGTCGATGGAGGTAGTGCCTTCCACGGATGCGGCGATGAACAGCATTCCGGAGGACAGCACGGCGCAGGCCACCAACAGGCAGAGAGCCGTTTTGAGGAATAAGCTCTTTTGGGGTTTCATAGGGTTTTCCTTTCTGAAAGATAGATTCCGCTTTCACGGTATCTACAGCATATCACACAGTTGTTTTGAAACCGTCATGGAGTTGTCATGGAGTTGTAAAATTTTCGTTTTTTTCAAAAAACAAATAGGCGGTGGTGCCTTCTCCCAAGGCGGAGGTAAAGGAAAGGGTGGCACCGTGAGCGGCGGCAATACGCTCGCAAAGAGCAAGTCCCAGCCCCGTGCCCCCGTCCTTGCGGTTGCGGGAACGGTCGGTACGGTAGAAGGGGGTGGTGATGTGAGCAAGCTGTTCCGGGGTCATGCCGTTTCCGTCGTCCTTGACAAACAGGGTCTTCCCTTCCTCGGTGACGATGGCTCCCAATTCAACGTGTCCCTCGACGGGACAAGCCTTGCAGGCATTTTCCGTCAGGTTGGTGAGCAACAGCTCCAACAGCAACTTATCCCCCGATAGGAGGAACTCTCCCCCCGTAACGGTAATGGTGATGTCCTTTTCATGGGCGCGGGTAACAAAGCGGTCGCGGGTGGCCAGCAGAAGCTCCCTTGCCACCAGCTCCGTGGGAGAAATGCGGTTCTCCCGCACGAAGGCCATGTCCAATAGGGTCTCGCTGATCTGCCGCAGGCGCATGGATTCCGACATAATGAACTGAGCCGCTTCGATCTTCTCCTCCTCGGAGATCCTGGCGGCACAAATATACTCCGCGTAGCCGTGTATCCCCGTCAAGGGGGTACGCATTTCGTGGGCAAGGTCGTCCAGCATACGCTGGCGTTGGTCGGCAGTCTCCTGCAACGCTTGGATCTGCCCCTGGATCTTGTCTGCCATCCGGTTGAAATGCCCCGCCAGGGTGGAGAATTCGTCGGTGCCGGAATCGTCTGCGCGGACGGAAAGCTCCCCCTCTGCCAGACTCTTCGCCGCCCCCGAAAGGGTGCCCAACGGAACGTACAGCTTCCGCAGCAGGAGGTACAAAAACAGCGCCAGCAAAGCGGATGCCGCCAGAGAGACACCGCCCAGCACCAGCATCAGGGTGCGGAACTCCCGGTCCAGGTAGGTGACGTCGGAGGCGTAGGTGAACAGCAGTCCGTCCTCTCCTGCCTCTTCGGTAAACACAAGATAACGCTTCCCCTCCAGCCGCAGGTCGGTCATCTTCCCCGCCACAGGGCATTCCATCCCCGCAGGCAGGCTGGTAAAGGTGATCTCTCCCTCGCGGGTGAAAGCCAGGTATACCTCTTTTTTGCGGTAGAAGTTCCCGTAGGAAACCTGCAAAAGCAGCTCGTTCACGTCGTCTAAGGTCTCCCTGTCCCGCAGGTAAGCCTCCAGAGCCGCCGTCTCTCCCGAGCGGCTGACCTCCTTGGCGGCGGCCAGGTTCCCCGCATGGGTATAGTAGGCCAGAGCGAACACGCATCCGTTGAGAAACAGCAAAAACAGCAATAGCGTCAACAGATAAGTGCGCTCAAAGAATTTCATTCTCGTTTTCTTTTTCATATTTCCAACCGATAGCCCACCTTATAGATGGTTCTGAGGCAATCCTTCAGATCCAGCTTTTGGCGGAGCTTTTGAATATGGACGTCCACGGTGCGGGTATCCCCTTCGTAGTCGAAGGCCCAAACCAAGCGCAGGATCTTCTCCCGGGACAGGGCAATGTTGCGGTTTTTGATCAAGGCCTCCAGCAGGGCAAACTCCTTGGGCGCCAAAATGATCTCTTCCTTGCCGCGGTACACCTTTCGGCCGTTGAAATCCACGGTAAGGCCTTGGAAGCAGAATTCGTTGCCGTCCCGCCGGGTACGGCGCAATACCACCCGCACCCGCGCCAGAAGCTCCTGCATTTCAAAGGGCTTGACGATGTAATCCTCCGCGCCCAAAGACAACCCCCGCAGCTTGTCCTCCAGATTGCTCTTCGCGGTAACGAAGATCACAGGGGTGCTCCCCATGAGCTTCACCAAGTCAAAACCGTCCAGCCCGGGAAGCATCACGTCCAGGATCACCAGATCGGGATCATGGGTACGCAGAAGCTCCAATGCCTTCAGCCCCTCAAAAGCGGAAAAGCAGGTATGTCCCACCAGGGTCAAATGCTTCACGATGAGGTCGTTGATAATCTGCTCGTCCTCCACCACCAGTATTTTTGCCATGTCGATTTTTTCCTTTCATTTTTCCTTCTCGGAGGTATTATAACACAGGTTTGTTATGAAACTGTAATGAAAAACAAAAAAAGAGAGGAAATTTTTTCGCTCTCTTCGGATGATTGTGTTTTTGGAAGATACAACGCGCCGTTGCCGTTCAAATTCATGCCATCGGCACACGCCCCGCGGGACGCCGTGGACGTCGTCCCCTACGGACCCGAACCGAGGAAGGATGAAAAACACAGCCTTCTCTCCCGCAGAAGGGACAGCGATGATTCGAATTTTGCCCGCCTCATTGCGTGACAATGTGATTTGATTTCAGCCCGCAAATTATGCGTGTTCGTAGGGGACGACGTCCACGGCGTCCCGCTTTCGTTTCGCTATGATACGAATCGGCACTGTGCCCTATGCGGGTGAAAAGGTTTTGTTTCGAGTGCACGCAGGGGGGAAAAGCGTGGGATCCTTTTATCCGTTCAGCACCGTTTCCAGGGATCTTGCAAAGGCCTCCAGACCCGCACGGTCTTCCTCCGTGAAACGGTTCAACACAGGGCTGTCGATATCCAGCACGCCGTAGAGGGTGCCGCCAACGTACAAAGGAATGACGATCTCGGCGTTGGACGCCCCGTCGCAGGCGATATGCCCGGGGAAGGCGTGGACGTCGGGAACCACCAAGGTCTCACCCCGCAAGGCGGCGGTTCCGCAGACGCCTTTCCCCAAATCGATCTTGGTACAGGCGTGCTTCCCCTGGAAGGGGCCAAGCAAAAGGGCGTTGTTTTTGTACAGGTAGAACCCCGCCCAGTTCAGGTCGGGAAGAGTATGAAACAGCAAGGCGGAGGCGTTTGCCAGGTTGGAAATCGGTTCCTCCACACCCTCCGTCAGGGAAAGAAGCTGTTGGTTTAATAAAGTATAGTTTGTCATAAAGCTGCAATCATTCCTTTCGTAGCCCGCTTCCGGCAGGCTCATTCTCCTCATCCGAAGCATTCTGCGGCGGACACCAGCAGAAGCCGTTCTTCGTCAATAGATTCCCTGCCGTAGGCGTGGAAAAAGCGCTCGCGGTAGGCATCGGTCTTCAAATTGAACCGTAACGTCCAGGCACCCCAGTAGAGATCCACGTGGCGGTCACCCGCGCCCCCGTTGCCCAGGTCGATGATGCCGGAGACCTGCCAATCCTTCAGCATCACGTTGGGGAGGCAGTAATCTCCGTGGAGGAGGGTGTCGTTCTGCAAAAGATAGCGGTTCGCCTGCAGGTGGGCAAAAGCCTTCTCGGGGGTGTCAAAAGCGCCGTCGCAGTACGAAAGATCCCATTCCCCCTTGCGGTAGTTTTCTTCCGCGGTGGCAAAGTAGCCCACACGGTGATCTTTTACGGGGCAACCCGCCGTATCCAGGCTGTGGATGGTACGCAAAGTCTCCGCCAGCAGGTCGCAAAGACGCTTGGGGTCTGCCAGGTGGGTCGGGTGGGTGCAATCCTCTCCTTCCACGGCGGAGGTCAACAGCCAATCCCGCTCTTCCGAAAGATACGCCAGCACCTTGGGGGCGGGAAACCGGGCGGACATGAAGGCGGTGAGCTCTTTTTCCCTTTGTAAGCTCCCCTTGGGGGCGGATTTCAGAAAGCACCCCTCAGAGGGGATATAGTAGACCCGAGCTTCCTTTGAACAACTGCTGTCGTACACCTCCTTGCCTGTCAGCAAGGGATGGAAGGCCTCGGGGATGCTATACAATTCCGGGGTGATAAGGGTACGTTTCATGGAGGCTCCTTTTTGGGACGGTTTCTTTTATTGTACGGGATGGAAGGGATTTTGTCAAGAAAAACCGAAACGTGGAAAGGTTTTAACAATTTATTCACAAATAGAAAAACATTTGCAAACATCCCTTCGGTATGATATAGGTGTAAGATGTGAAAGAGAGTGTTGAAATGGAGATCTTGTTATCCGTTATTTTGGGATATTTACTGGGTTCCTTGAACCCTGCGGCTTTGATCGGGAAGTTCAAGCAGACCAATCTGAAGAAAAGCGGCACGGGGAATCTGGGAGCTACCAACGTACTGCTGCACTTCGGCAAGGGGTACGCCGTTTTGGTGATGCTGTTTGACATTTTCAAGGCGGTGCTGGCCTTCCATCTGGGGGCCTTGCTGTTCCCCGCAGTGGAAATGGCTTCCTACCTCGGGGGCGCGGCGGCTGTGGTGGGGCATATCTTCCCCTTCTATCTGAAGTTCAAGGGCGGGAAGGGCTTGGCGGCCTTCGGCGGCTTCGTACTGGCGGTGGATCCCCACGTGTTCTTCTTCCTGCTGGTCACCGGCGTTCTGGCCATGTTCATCGTGAATTACAGCGTGGCGTTGCCTTATTACGGCGGGATCGCCTTCCCCGTGATCATGTGGGTTTTGAAGAAGGCTATTCCCGTCATCGCCGTTTGCACCGCCGTCAGCGGGCTGATCCTGTATAAGCACGCGGGCAACGTGAAGAAGGCTATGGACGGCACGGACAACAAGATCCGTGAGTACGTGGCGACGAAATTGTTTGCGAAAAAGTAAATAGGGTACGAAAAAGGGGCTTTTCTTTGGAAAAAGAAAAGCCCCTTTAAAACCCAAAAGAAACCGCATCCGGCAGGCTACAGAAACTGTAGATTTCCCCGAAAACGGCAGTTTTCGGACGGAAAAGTTCTTTTGGGGATAGACCTCGCCGGAGGCGAGCTCAAAGGGGTGCTTCTTTCGAGAAACACCCCTTAAACGTTCTCTTATTCATCCAGCGCCTTGATCAGCTTGCCCAGAACGGGCTCGAAGGCGGCGCCGTACCAATGGTTCTCCACGGTGGCGGTGTACTTGATGCATTCCACAGCGTAGTCTGCGGCAATGCGTGCGGCGTCGTATGCAGTCTTTCCACGCATCAAGGCACCCACGAAGGCGGAGGCGTAGATATCCCCCGTACCGTGACAGCTGTTGGGAAGCATCTCGTGCTCGTAATAGGCGTACTCACCGTTTTCGTACACCACAACGCCGTTCTTCCCGGCTCGGTAGGCCACTCCCGTGAAGATCACGTTCTTAGCCCCCAAGGCGCACAGCTTTTCCAGCAGGGTGCGGATAAAGGCCTCGTCGTACTGTTCGGTGTAGGGCGTATCGGTGAGGAAGCAGGCCTCCGTCAGATTGGGAACCAGGTAATCCGCCTCGGCGCAGAGGGACTTCATAGCCTCCACAAAGGGCTGATCGAAGCCGTAATACAGCTTGCCGTGATCCGCCATGGCGGGGTCAACCACCTTCACGCAGGAATCCTTTGCCACGCCGCGGAAGATATCCTTCACGTATTGGATCTGCTTGGTACTGCCCAGATATCCCGTATAGATGGCGTCGAAATCGATGCCTTCTTTTTTCCAATGGGCCAGGATGGAAGGCATATCCTCGGTGAGGTCACGGAAGGTGAAGCCGGAAAAACCGCCGGTATGGGTGGAAAGCACCGCGGAGGGAAGCACACAGGTCTCCGAACCGCAAGCGGAAAGGATGGGCAACGCCACCGTCAGGGAGCATTGTCCCACGCAGGAAATATCCTGCACCGTTAAAACTCTTTTGTATTGGTTTGCCATGATGAAGATCTCCTTACCGATACATGGGGGTGGAAAGATAGCGGTCGCCCCCGTCGGGGAAGATGGTGGCGATGTGTTTGCCCGTATTTTCGGGACGTTTTGCCAGTTCGATAGCGGCGTTTGCGGCTGCTCCTGCGGAGATGCCCAGCAGGATGCCCTCGGTCTTGCCCACAAGTCTCCCTGCGGCGTAGGCCTGCTCCTCGGTGACGGTGATGATCTCGTCAAGGAAAGCAGTGTCCAGCACCTCGGGGATAAAGTTTGCGCCGATGCCCTGCAAGCCGTGGGAGCCTGCCATTCCTTTGGATAGCAAGGGAGAGGAGGCGGGCTCAACGCCGATGATGCGGCAATTGGGGTTCTGCTCCTTCAGATACTTCCCCACACCGGTGATGGTGCCTCCCGTGCCGATGCCGCAGACAAAGAGGTCGATCTTGCCCTCTAAATCGGCGTACAGCTCCGGGCCTGTGGTGAGGTAGTGGGCCATGGGGTTCGCGGGATTTTCAAACTGCCCCGGGATCCATGCGGAGGGCAGGGCTTCCGCCAGCTCCTTTGCCTTTTGGATAGCGCCCTGCATGCCCTGTGCGCCGGGGGTGAGGATCACTTCCCCGCCGTAGGCTTCCATCAGCAAAATCCGCTCCCTCGACATACTGTCGGGCATGACGATGACTACGCGGTAGCCCTTGGCACGCCCTACGGAGCAAAGTCCGATGCCCGTATTCCCGGAGGTGGGCTCGATGATCACGGTATCGGGAGTGAGAAGGCCTTTTGCCTCCGCGTCCTCCACCATGGCCTTGGCCACACGGTCCTTCACCGAGCCTGCGGGGTTGAGGGTTTCAATTTTTGCAAACAGGTGAGCGGAAAGGGAAAGTGCCTTTTCCGTTTTTTGAAGCTGTAACAAGGGAGTGTTGCCGATGATGGCATCGGCAGAGGTATAAAGTGCCATGAAAATCACGCTTTTCTCTGAAAGGATGGCGTTATTTTAGCACAACCGTTTATGGCTGTCAAGAGTTTTTTGCTTACGAAAATTGGGAATTATACAAGGAGGCGTAGAAGCCCTTTTGGGCAAGCAATTCTTCGTGGGTTCCTTGCTCAATAACGTTACCCTCCTTCACCACCAAAATCAGATCTGCGTGCTGAATGGTGGAAAGGCGGTGGGCGATGATAAAGCAGGTCCTGCCCTCCATCAGCTTGTTCATGGCCTCCTGGATCTTCTGCTCCGTGCGGGAGTCCACGTTGGAGGTAGCTTCGTCTAAGATCAGCATTCTGCTGTCCGCCAGCATGGCGCGGGCGATGGTGATGAGCTGCTTCTGTCCCTTGGAGATGTTCACCCCGTCGTCGGAAAGCAGGGTGTCATAACCCTCTGGCAAACGGGAGATAAAGCCGTGGATGCGGGCGGCCTTGGCGGCTTCTTCCGCTTCCTCACGGGTGGCGCCGTCCTTGCCGTAGGTGATATTTTCCAGCACCGTTCCGTGGAACAGCCAGGTATCCTGGAGTACCATGGTATAGGCCTTCCGCAGGCTGTCACGGGTGAGGTCGCGGATCTCCTTGCCGTCCACGGTGATCTCCCCCTCGTCGGGGTCGTAGAACCGCATGAGCAGGTTGATGATGGTGGTCTTCCCCGCCCCGGTGGGGCCCACGATGGCCACGGTCTGCCCGGGCTTTGCTTCAAAAGAAAGGTTGTGCAGCACCGTCTTCCCCGGCAGGTAGCCGAAGGATACGTGGGAAAGAGCCACCTCTCCCGCGGCGTTTTCCAGCTCTCTTGCGTTCTCCTTGTCGGCGGGCTCGGGAGACTCGTCCATGATACGGAAGATCCGTTCCGCGGCGGTGAAGGCGGATTGGAATTCACTCAGAATGTTGGCAAACTCATTGATGGGGCCTGCAAACTTACGGGAATACATGACAAACTTGGTGATGCCGCCAATGGTGATGAACCACATGGAGCCTGCCGCCACGGTACCGTTTTGGGAAAGCAGGTACAGCACGCCCCCGAAGATCATGATGAGAGACAGGGACAGGTTGTTGATAAAGTTCACGGAAGGGCCGATGAGCACCCCCAGGTACTCCGCCTCGTAGTAGGCATCGGCTGCTTCCTTGTTTTTTTGGTCGAACTTTCCGCTGACGTCCTCCTCCCGGTGATAAGCCCCGATGGTCTTGGCACCGGAGAGCATTTCCTCCGCAAAGCCGTTCAATTCCCCCAGCTTGGCGGAGCGCTTGCGGAACAGGGGCTGGATGGTGGTGGTCTTCTTTTTGGTGAACAGGATGGAGATGGGCAGGGTGAGGGCAAACACCAGCAGCAGAGGCGGAGCGATGGTCACCATCATCACCAGAGAGCCCACCACGGTGACGGTACTGGAAAGCACCTGCACCAGGTCGGTGGAAAGGGTGGAGTTCACCGTGTCGATATCGTAGGAAAAACGGCTGACGATGTCCCCCGTGGGGTGGGAATCAAAGTAGGAGACGGGAAGTCCCGTCAGAGCGCAGAACAGCTCCTTCCGCATACGGCGGGTAACCTTTTGGCTGAGGTTTACCATCACCAGGGTCAACAAATACGCCAGAATGGCGGAAGCGCCGTAGCAAAGCAGCATACGGAAGAAATTGTACCACACCGCCTCCATCTGCACCCCGCCCTCTACGGCGATGGCATCCACCGCATTCCCCAGGTACACGGGACCTCGAAGAGCCAAGACGTTGGAGCAGACGGAGAAGGTCACCCCCAACAGAGCCAATGGCCAAAAGTGGAGAATGTATTTCAGCAGGCGGCGGAAGATCTTCCCGCCGGGGGTCTTTTTACGTTCAGTCAAGGAAGGCACCTCCCATCTGAGAGCGGTGGATCTCTTGGTAAACGGAGCAGGTCTCCAACAGCTCCTCGTGGGTGCCTCTGCCGATGATCTCCCCTTCCTCCAGCACCAAGATCAGATCCGCGTGCATCACGGAGCTGACACGCTGTGCCACCAGAATGGAAGTGCTTTCCGCGGCGCAGGTCTTGAGATTTGCCCGCAAGGCGGCGTCGGTCTTGTAGTCCAGAGCGGAGAAGGAGTCGTCCAGGATCAGGATCTCGGGTTCTCCTGCCAAAGCCCGGGCGATGAGCAAGCGTTGCTTCTGCCCGCCGGAAAGATTTGCCCCCTTAGGCGCCAGGACAGACCGGTAGCCCTCCTCCATGGCGGAGATAAATTCGTGGGCGCAGGCCATACGGGCGGCATTCTCGATCTGTTCTGCCGTCAGGTCTCTGCCGAAGCGGATGTTTTCGTAGATGGTGTCGGCATACAGGAAATCGTTCTGCATGGCCACGCCGAATTTACGTTTCAATTCCCCTTGAGGGATGGTGCGGACGTCTCTGCCTCCGATGCGGACGGCACCCGATTCCACGTCGTACACCCGCATCAGCAGGGACGTCAGCGTGGTCTTGCCGCTGCCCGTGGCACCGATGACACCCAAGGTTCCTCCCTTGGGCAGGGAGAAGGAGATGTTCTGCAGGGCGTTCTTGCTGTTTTCGTAGGAGAAGGAAACCTTGTCAAACACCACGTGGGGTTCTTCCTCCACGGGAGGATACTCCGTTTCGGGATACAAAACGGGATCCTTCGGAGCGTCCACCACCTGACGGACACGCTCTGCGGAGGCCATGGACTTGGTGGACATCATAAAGATACGGGTAACGGACAGGGTGGCGTTGGAGATCATGGTGAAATACTGGGTGAAGGCCACGATGGTGCCCGCCTCCGTATCTCCGCCCATCACACGGCTTGCGCCCAGCACCACCACGAAGGTGATGCCCAGGTTCATGAGCAGGCTCATCACGGGGTTCACGAAGCCCATGGTGAGGGAGGCCTTCTTTTCCGCCTTCACCAGCTCGTCGTTGACGTCGTCATAGCGGTTGCGTTCCTTTTCCACCCGGGAGAGGGCTTTGATCACGCGGATCCCACGGGAATCCTCACGGACTACACGGATCATGCCGTCCACAGCCTTCTGCACGTTGGTGTAAAGCCTTGCCCCGTAGCGGGAGACGAAGTACACCACGGTGAAGATGACGGGCATGATGGCAAGCATCACAAGGGACAGATAAAAATCCATCACCAAGCTGACGATCAGCCCGCCCAACAGCAACAGGGGGGCACGGACGCCCAGGCGCTGGATCCGCCCCACGAACTGCTGGATGTTATAGGTATCCGTGGTGATACGGGTCTCCAAGGAGGGGATGGTGAAATGATCGATCTGCTTGCCCGACAGGGTGAGGGAGCGAGAGAACAGGTCCTTGCGGATGGCGTAGGCGCTGTCTCTGGCCACCTTAGAGGCCATGCGGTTGGCTTTGATGTTGCAAAGCAGAGCCAACAGGGCGCAAAGCACCATGCCGCCGCCCCACAAAAGGATCATGGACACTCTGCCGTCGTAGGGAACCACCACGTCCAGGATGTGCTGTAGGATGTAGGGCAGAGCCAGCTCGATGAGGGTACCGAAGCTTTTGATCCCCAATCCGATGAGCATGGCGGTAAAATACGGTTTTAAGTAACGGAAAATGAAGTTCATAAAGGTTTTATCCTAACAATACGTCCATGGCAAGCATAACGCAGAAGCCTGCCAGCAGGGTATAGGTGGCACCCTTCTGGTTGCCGTGGGCGTGGGTCTCGGGGATCATGTCCGCGCTGATGACGTAGAGCATGGTGCCTCCCGCAAAGGCAAGAGCAAAGGGCAGGATCAGCTCCGCCACGCTGACGGCGAAGAAGCCCAAAAGCGCCCCCGCCACCTCCACAAGGCCCGTCATCAAGGCGCAGAGGAAGGTACGCTTGGGGGTGACCCCTGCGGCCAGCATGGGCCCGATGATCACCATACCCTCGGGGATATTCTGCAAAGCGATACCCCCTGCCACGATGAGGGCGCGGGCGTTATCCCCCGCACCGAAGCCAACCCCCGCGGCGATGCCCTCGGGGAGGTTATGGATGGCGATGGCGGAAACGAACAGCAAGACCTTCCGCAGGTCTGCCCCTTCCCCGCCGTTTTCCCCCGCCACCAGCTTGTGGAGATGGGGAACCACCTTGTCGATGACGTTCAAGAACAAAGCCCCCGAGAAGATCCCCGCCGTGGTAATCAGCAATCCGAAGTTCCCGCCGTATTCCAAGGAGGGCAGGATCAGTCCCAGCACCGCCGCCGCAAGCATGACCCCCGCGGCGAAGGCCATGACGTAATCCGCAAATTTATGAGAGATCTTTTTGAATCCGAAGCCGATGAGGGAGCCGAACACCGTGGCGCCGCCCACCCCAAGAGCCGTTAACAGCACAAGTTCCATGGTAAACTCCTCAACCTAACGGTTCAAAGTCGGAAGCACCGTGCTTGCACAGGGGGCAAACGAAATCCTCGGGCAAAGTCTCCCCCTCGTGCACGTAGCCGCAGATCTTGCACACGTAGCCCTTGGGGGAATCCGCCTTCTTTTCAGGCTTGGGCTTCACGTTCTTGTGGTAGTAGGAATAGGTCATGGTCTCCCCATCGGAAAGCACCTTCGCCTCCGTAACAGTGCAGATGAACATCCCATGGCTGTCCAGATCGATGTACTGCTCTACCGCAAGAGAGAAAAAGGCGTTGCAGTATTGGGGCAGCACGGCAATACCGTTGAGAGAACGCATGGGAACGCCTTGGGGAAATTTGTTGGTGTCACTGCCGCTGGCAAAGCCGAAGCGGGTAAACTCGGAAAAGGGTGTGGCCTCGGAAAGACAGTTCACGTTGCACTTCCCTGTTCTCATCAGCACCCAGTGGGAGTAGTTTTGCTTGTTCACCGTCACGGCAACTCGCAAAGGGTCGCTTGTCAGCTGGACGGCGGTGTTGATGATGCAGCCGTTGTCCTTAAGATCCTCTCGGGTGGTCAGCACGTACAAACCGTAGCCGATCTTGAACATAGATTTGGTATCAATGGTATTGGAAGACATAAAAGCAGTTCCTTTCTTGGCGTTGGGTTTTTACAAAAAACAGTATATCACACTTTTTTCCCCGCCGCAATATGATTTTGCGTTTTTTCTTGCAATGTAAGGAAAGTTGTGATATGATGAAGTCGGCGCATGACTTCAAACCGTACATAACCGCATACCGCCGACATCAAAAACGATCAATCGTTTTTGGAACTGCAGTGCAAAGCCAAGGCGGCGCATGACTTCAAACCGTACATAACCGCATACCGCCGACATCAAAAACGGCGTTGCCGTTTTCGCTTACAGAAAGGACACCCTTATGCTCTACACGTGGCGTGACGTAAAAACAGAAGATTTTCCCCTGATCGATGGCTGGCTGGACGAGGAAGCGGTAGGCTTTACCGGGCTGGACGAGGGCTTCGGCACCTATTACGGTTATTGGCTGGAGGAGCCCGAGACCATCCCCGGGGAGAATTTTTGGGTCAAGCTGTTTTGCCGTGACGGCGTTCCCCTGGGCGTGGTGGCGATCTCCCTTTGGGAAGGGGTCTTCACTCTCTCGGAGCTGGTAGTTGCCCCCGCACTGCGGGGCAAGGGCTTGGGCACCGCCGTTTTGCGGGAGCTTCTGGCAGAGGGGAAAGAAATCTTGGGCAGGCCCATCCATTCCGCCATGGCGGTGATCTTCCCCGGCAACCACGCCTCCCGCAGAGCCTTTGAAAAGGCGGGGTTTGTTTACGCCTCCACCCATCCCGACGGGGATGCGGAGTATTACCACTACGAAAGATTTACCTTCCGCCCTCTTGAAAAGGAATCGCAGGGGGAGATTTTGCCCGGGCTGTTCGCCATCCTCCACGGGAATATGGACGCCATTGCCCCCACGGGGAAGGGCTACGAAGAGGACAAAGCGCTTTGGTGCTCCTGCATCGGGGAAGCCCTGGAGAAGGAGCCGCGAAAGCTTTTGGTGATCCGGGACGGGGAGACCGTGGCAGGGTTCTTCATGTACTACGTAAACGGAAGCCTTTTCATGATGGAGGAGATCCAATTCTCCCCCGCCTACCAAGGAAGCGGGCTGTTCCGCGCCCTGTACGCCCACCTGGCGAAGATCTTGCCGCCCGAGGTGGAGTTCGTGGAGGCCTACGCCAATAAGAAGAATGAGAAATCCCAAGGCATCCTGGCCCGTTTGGGGCTGGAGCGCATCGGGGAAAACCAAAACGGCAACAGCTATCACTTCCGCGGGAGGTACGAGGCGCTGAAAAAAGCGGTTTTGGGGTGAGAGGAACCTCATCCACCACCACGAGAAAGAACCAAGCGAATAGACGTGAGCGCTTCCGTCTCGTTGTGGTCCCCCTTCCCCAAAGGGGAAGGCGAGGCTCCCTTCGGGAGCGGGCAAAGGCTTTCTATATTCTCTCGCCGTAAT
>JAZNPH010000094.1:0-13516 GCA_045589515.1 Eubacteriales bacterium
CTTGGGCGCCAATGTTATCTTGCTTGAAGGAATTCGTTTATCAGAGGTGTCGGAAGGCGTTTATTTATTAAATGCCGCACCACTGAATTTATCGGGCGTGGATGGTTCGCCGTGCAGAGCAATATTGATAGATGCCGACAGATAAATTCCAATATGTCGAACAGATAAGAGCAGATGGGGAACCCACCTGCTCTCTCTTTTGTGCGTTTATCTCTTGTCAAAGCTGGGGTTATAGGCGTAGAAATTCTTGTAGTCCAAGTCGTCCCGGATCATGCGCATACATTCACCGTTCTTACCAAATCAAAAAGACGCGGGGAAGCCCTTGATACATAAGGGTTTTTGGGCATTTTGCATTTTAACCTATTTTTTCGATTTTTGCCCTTTTTCGATGCAAAAACCTTTGATGTAGATAGTATAGCACCAAAGGACGAAAAAAGCAATAGTTCCTTCCGACCGACCAAACATATAGGAAAGATGTTGAATAAAGTTACAAATAAATTCTTTCATTCTTTTCTGTTTTATGGTATAATCAGTTCGATAAACAAGAATTTGGTAGAGAAGCTATCAAAAAACTAAAAGAAAACAAGAAGGAATATGAGTATGTTAGATAGAATCGCCAAACAGCCCATATCGCTGATGATATGCCTTGCATGGATTGTCGTATGGGTATTTGTAGTGACTAATAAGAATACGCTCGACAGTTTGTGTGGTAAAGGAATAGGACAAATCGGAAATCAGTATTATCGTTTTTTTACTGCAGGATTGACACATACACACATCTTACATATGCTTGCAAATGTATGTGCAATGTTTTGGGTTGGGTATTTATACGAGCAGCGACTGGGAAGTGTAAAATTCTTACTTGTTGGCATGATTTGTGCCATAGTATGTCAAGTGGTTTTTCTTGCGATATATTCCAACGCAACAGAGAGTTTTGGTGGTTCTGGATATAACTTTGCTTTGATTGGATTTGGACTTGCCCTGCAATTTCTTACGCCAGATTTCCCTAAAATAACATTTGGTACATGGAGTGGAAATTGGCTCATTATCTACTTGATTCTTGGTAATATTCCTGTTCTATCATTTATGAATGTAACAACAATTATTTTTCACACAATCGCATTCGTGTTAGGCATTGGCGTAGCTTTTATATATCGAGGGATAGGCCTATAAAGGATGCAAACAAATTCCAATATGTCGAACAGATAAGAGCAGATGGATGACCCCATCTGCTCTCTCTTTTGTGCGTTTATCTCTTGTCAAAGCTGGGGTTATAGGCGTAGAAATTCTTGTAATCCAAGTCGTCCTGGATCATGCGCATACATTCCCCGAAGCGCTGGAAGTGGACGATCTCACGCTCTCTTAAGAAGCGGATGGGATCACGGACGTCGGCATCATCGCAGAAGCGCAGGATGTTGTCGTAGGTGGTACGGGCCTTCTGCTCTGCCCCCATGTCCTCGGAGATGTCGGTGATGGGGTCGCCCTTGGATTGGAGATAGGCCGCGGTGAAGGGCACCCCTGCGGCAGAAACGGGGTAGATCCCGGTGGTGTGATCCACGAAATAGGCGTCAAAGCCGGATTTTTGGATCTCCTCCATGGTGAGGTTACGGGTGAGCTGGTAAACGATGGCACCGATCATTTCCAAATGGGCCAGCTCCTCCGTGCCGATGTCCGTGAGAGCGCCGATGACGTTCTTGTTGGGCATGGAGTACCGCTGGGAGAGATAGCGCAGGGAAGCGCCCAACTCACCGTCGGGACCGCCGAACTGGGTGATGATCAGCTTTGCCAGGGCGGGGTTGGGGTTCTTGATATTCACAGGGTATTGCAGTTTTTTCTCGTATGACCACATATCAGTTGCCTCCTTTCCACGGGCGGGCGTTTTCACCGGGAGCGCATCCGCAATTTTGCCATGGCCAGGGATGCTCCGTCCAGGTCCAGCGGTCGCCGTTGACACCGAAGGAAGTGAGAGGGCCGTGGTTCTTTTCAAAGGCGATGCAAAGCTCGTCAAGCTTCTTTTTGTACATCTTGTAGAGGGATAACGCCTTGCGGTTTTCGGGGTGGGTGTCCAGATACAGCACCAGCTCGTGGAGGGCAAAGCCGGTCTCCCGAATCTGCTGCAGGGCGGTTTCGTAGGCAGTCACGTTGTTCATCGGTGCTTTCCTCCTACAAAGGGAAAGTTCAGCGAGCGGAACAGGGTGCCGTTTTCCAGGGCTTCGTCCTCGCCGTAGAGGTTTTCGAAGGGCTGGTTGGGCACGTAGGACATGGCAAGGGAAATTTTGGCGGGGAACATGCTTTCTTCAAAAGCCATCATGTCCGCCACAAATTGGTCCAAGGGTTCCAAAGGGAAGCCTCCTTTTTTATTTTAGGGCGGACGATTGTCCTGCCCATTGACAGGGTATGAAGGATGACGAAAAAGGGTGAAAAAAGAACCCTCCGGGTGAAGGGTTCTTTTCAAAATGCTTTTTGGGGATTTCTTATTCCAAGTTTTTCAAGGGCTTGATCTTTTTGCGGTAAATACGGACAAACAGCACGATGGTGGCGGCAAGGCTGACGAACTCCGCGATGACGAAGGCCCACCACACCAGATCCACGTTGCCTGCAAGGCTTAAGAGATACGCCACGGGCAACAGCACCAACAGCTGTCTGCTTAAGGACACGATGGTGGAATAGAACCCGTTGCCCAGCGCCTGGAAGGAAGCGGACAGGGCGATGGCCACCGCCGCAATGGGGAAGGACCAGGAAATGACCCGCAACGCCACACGGCCGATGGTTAAGAACTCATCCGTCAGGTTGAAGATCCCCAACAGGAAGTCCGGAGCCAGCTGGAAGGTGAGCCAGCCCGCAAACATGACCCCCAAGGCGATACCGCAGGTAAGCTTCAGGGTGCGGGTAATGCGGGAGGGTTTGCGGTAGCCGTAGTTGAAGGCCACGATGGAGATGCAGGCGTTGTTCATGCCGAACAAGGGCATAAAGAAGAAGCTCTGGATCTTGTAGTAGATGCCGAAGACCCCTGTTGCCGTCTCGGAAAAGCCCTGGAGAATACGGTTGATGCCGAAGTTCATCACGGCACCGATGGCCATCATAATGGCAGAGGGAACGCCGATGGCAAGGATCTCCTTGACCAGATGCCACTTGGGAAGGAGGTAGGACAGGCGGAAATCCACGTCCTTGTTGCACTTCAGATTGAAGAACAGCGCCATAAGTGCCGCTACCCACTGACCGATCACCGTTGCGATGGCCGCGCCTGCAATGCCCATTTCGGGGATTCCCAAGGCGGGAACGCCGAAGATGAAGACGGGGTCAAGAATGATGTTCAAGACCGCACCCGTTCCCTGGGTATACAAGGTGTAGATGGTTCTGCCCGTAGCCTGGAGCATACGCTCAAACAGCACCTCGAACACGATGCCCACGATGAAGATACAGCAGATAGCTACGTAGGTAGAACCGCTTTCCACGGTAAAGGGCACGTCGGACTGCATTTCAAAGAAAGGCCGTGCGCCGAAGAAACCAAAGAGCATGAACAGCACCGTGACCACGGCGGAAAGGAAAATGCCGTTCCCCGCTACGCGGCTGCCCCGCTCCCTGTCTCCTTCCCCCAAAAAGCGGGAGAGCAGAGCGTTCACGCCCACGCCTACGCCGGTGGCAAAACCGATCTGCAGATTCTGAATGGGAAACGCCAGGGAGAGTGCTGTGGAAGCCTCGGGGTTGTATTGGGTGACGTACATGCTGTCCACAATATTGTAGAGGGCCTGCACCAGCATGGAGGTGATGAGAGGCCACGCCATGTTCAGAAGGAGCTTGCCTTCCGACATCACCGCCATTTTGTTATCGTTTTTGGAAATGGTCTTGGTCATAAAACGTCCTTTTTGGGGGGCTTAACGAAGATCTGCGGTGGCCACCAGGTTGGCGCCGAAAAGGTCTGCCAGCAATACGTCCCCGATCTTCACACCGTCGGGAGCGATGACGCTGTTCACCTTCTCCATGGCGGCAAACAGGCTTTCCTTGGGAATGGGTCTGTCCGTCTTTACGGGCAAGAGCTTACCGCTTGCCGTCTTCACGGTGGTGGTGAGGGTGCGCACAGGGTGCAACAGCTCGTTTTTTGCGTAGGGGACGCCCCGGGGGCAGGTGTTGCCCTCCACGGAGAGGATCTCGCCCTCCTCGTTTTGGGTGACGGTGAGGGTACAGCCCATGGGGCAGACGATGCAGGTGAGTTCGGTTGTCTTCATAGGGGTCCTCCTGTCGTTCATTCTACGCAGATCGTCAGATCCCCGCTTGCCTCCGAAAGCAGGGCGGGGGAGAGACGGACGGATTCCATTTCGCCGGGGGTCATACGGCGTTTTTTCTTGGTGAGAAGCACCTTGTCCCCGCATTTCACGGTGAGCAGGGCGTTGTCCGCCACGCTTCCCACGCGGAAGAACAGGGTGATTTCTTCTTTGGCACTGTCGATGCGCTGGGGGACGGTGTAACGCACCTTCCCTGCAGGCTTGACGGCCAGGGCGATCTCCTTTGTGGGAGCGTTCCCCTTGATATACGCGGCGGCGGCGTTGCCTGCCAAAGCGGCCTCCTCGGAGACGAAGTCCACCAGATCGTGTACGTGCAATACGTTGCCGCAGGCAAACACGCCCTCCAAGGCGGTCTCGCGGTTCTGGTTCACGGTGGCACCGCCTGTGATGCCATCCAGAGGGATGCCCGCAGACTTGGTCAGCTCGTTTTCGGGGAGCAGTCCGCAGGAAAGAAGCAGGGTATCGCAGGGGATGTAGGTCTCCGTCTCGGGAATCACCTGCAAACGTTCATCCACCTTTGCGATGGAAACGCCGGTGACACGCTCCTTGCCGTGAATGCGGGAGACGGTGTGGCTGAGATACAGGGGGATATCAAAGTCCCGGAGACATTGTACGATGTTGCGGTTCAGACCGCCGGAATAGGGCATCAGCTCGCAAACGGCCTTCACTTTCGCCCCCTCCAAAGTCATGCGGCGGGCCATGATCAGGCCGATGTCACCCGAGCCCAGGATCACAACCTCTTTACCGGGCATGTAGCCCTCCATGTTCACAAATCTCTGTGCCGTGCCTGCGGTGAAGATCCCCGCGGGACGGGTGCCGGGAATGTTCAAAGCACCTCTGGGACGCTCTCTGCACCCCATGGCGAGCACCACGGCGGTGGCCTCCAGGGTAAAGATGCCCATCTGCTTGTTCATGGCGGTGACGGTCTTGTCGGGGGATACGGAAAGCACCATGGTGCCGCAAAGAGATTCAATACCTCTTTCCCGCACCTGCTGTTCGTACCGCGCGGCGTATTCCGGGCCGGTAAGCTCCTCCCCAAAGCGGTGGAGCCCAAAGCCGTTGTGGATGCATTGCTGTAAGATACCCCCCAAAGAGGTATCACGCTCTAAAACGAGAATATCCCGAATCCCGCTGTCGTAAGCGGCAACGGCGGCGGCAAGGCCCGCGGGACCTCCGCCGATGATCACCAATTCTTTCTTCATGGCTTATTCTCCTTTCGTTTTACCGATGAGAAGATGACTGCCTTCTGCACCCTTTTCCACGTCCATGGGGGAAAGCTTCAGCTCTCTTGCCAGAATCTCCACCAAAAGCGGGGTACAGAATCCGCCCTGGCATCTGCCCATACCGCTGCGGAGGCGGTGCTTCAAGCCGTCCAGGGTGGTGGCGCGGGGTGCGCGGTGGATAGCCTCCACGATCTCGCCCTCCGTTACCGTTTCGCAACGGCAGACCACACGCCCGAAGGCAGGGTTTTCACGGATCACGGCGTTCTTTTCCTCTACGGAGAGGGAGGAGAACCAATGGTAGGACTTCCGCTTGCCGTTAAATGCCTTGTTCTCGGCGAGCGCCAGCCCTGCTTGAGCCAACAGCTCCACCGCGTAGGGGGCAATGGCAGGAGCGGAGGAAAGACCGGGAGATTCGATGCCCGCCACCTGGAGGAAGCGCGGATCCTTCTCGGAGAAGCGGATGATAAAGTCTTCCTGATCCGGCACGCTTCTCACCCCGGTGAAGGAGGTGATCACGGCGCGGTAATTCAGATTGGGCACGCTCTTGGCGGCGGTCTCCCGCACGAAGGCCAGCCCCTCGCGGGTGGTGGCGGTGTTGCCCTTTTCCCCGATGTTCAAGGCGGTGGGGCCTGTCAGCAGGTTGCCGTGAACGGTGGGAGTGACCAGAATGCCCTTGCCCATCTCGTTGGGGGTCTGGAAAATGGTGTGGGACACGGTGTCCCCTTCGGATTTATCCAACAAGAGGTATTCTCCCGCTCTGGGCTTGATGGAAAAGCTGTCGTCCCCGATGAGGCGGGAGACCTCGTCGGAGCGGATGCCCGCGCAGTTGACCACGTAATCCGCCTGCAAGGTCTTTTCTCCGCAGGTGAGGACAAAGGACGCCCCGTCCTTTTCAATGGCGGTGACGGGAGAAGCCGTCCAAAGCTCCGCCCCGTTGTCTGCCGCGTTGCCTGCGGCGGCGATGGCAAGGGAATAGGGACAGATGATCCCCGCGGAGGTACAGCGCAAAGCGCCCACCGCCTCGGGAGACAGGTTGGGCTCCAAGGCGTGAAGATCCTCGGCACTGATCACGGAAAGACCGGGAACACCGTTTTCCAATCCTCTTGCGTATAATTTACGAACGTGCTCCATTTCCTTTTCGGAAAAAGCCAGCACCAAAGAGCCGTTGTTCTTGTAGGTGACTCCCAGCTCCTCTGCCAAGGCGGGCATCATGGCCGCACCCTTGACGTTCAGCTTGGCCTTAAGCGTCCCGGGAACGGGGTCAAACCCGCCGTGGACGATGGCGCTGTTGGCACCGGTGGCTCCCGTGGCAAAATCCTCTCTCGCTTCAATGAGCACCACCTTCAGCTCGTATTTCGTTAATTCTCTGGCGATCAGGCTACCTACGACACCCCCGCCGATGACGGCTACCGTCGGTTTCATGTTTCGCACACTCCTCCCAAAACAAATATCATTGATTTAACATCTTATTCTATCACAAACCACCGCGGAAATCAACCGCAAAACCCCTGTTTTCCGTGGGTTTTCATATTTTTTGAGAAAAGAAAGAGCCGAGTCGTTGAGACCCGGCTCACAAAGTCGATTCGTTAAGGCTCGGCGATAAAGAAATTGAAATCATAGGGGGGCTCGAAAACAATTTCCTTTGCCGCCTTTTGCAGTAAGAGGGCGCCGCAGGAATAGACGGCGATGGCGATCATGGAAGAGATCATGCCCAAAACGCCGCCCGCCATAGTCAGCAAGCCCATAGCGTTCATGCCGACGATGATCCACAGCGTTACGGGAAGCACGCGGGAAAGCTTGACGGGGGCGCCCATGGAGACCAGATTCTTCATGGCGTTGCAGTTTCTGATCAGCGGTACGCAGTACAGGAAGATAAACACCGCGCACACTGTGCCGATGACAAACATCACCACGGTCAAAAAGCGGAACAGCGCTTCGATATCATTCAGCTTCAACTGCTTCGTCAATTCCACCATGGTTTCCCAGGAGTCGGGATCCTCGCGGAGCACCTGCTCCACCATTTTGGCTCCGTCTTCGGAGCTGATCACAAACCCGCTCAAAAGCATGAGCGATCCTAACAAAGCCATGGCTACCAGCTCGATGATGGTGACTACCTTAATGACGGTAAAGCCTGTCGTGGAGAAGGGGGCGGGATGCTTGGCCTGCCCTAAGAAGGAGAACAGCGCCCAGGCCGTCAGCCCGGGCATAACGGCCGCCACCAACGCAGAGAAAACACCGTTGACCAGCAGATTGCTGATAAAAGAGAGGGCGAGGTTGATGCAAAGTCCAACGATCACCGACGTGATCAGCCCACTGTTTTTGAGGATGAACGTGCGGAGAGCAGAGGAGCCCTCGGACCCGAAATCCGCTACCCTTGCACTGCAGGACATGCAGTAATTTGCACCGTTCGGAAGGGGAGCGCCGCACTTGGGACAGAATGCCATAGAAAAACCTCCTTTTTGTTGCCTTCATTATACTCCCCCTTTGGCGGTTTGTCAACTTATGTTTTTCCTTTTCTATGAAAACGGAAGTTTTTTCTTCCTAACTTGTATATCCTTTCCCTTGACGGCGGGGCGGTTTTGTGATATACTATACTTGAGAAACTATGTCGGAGGGCAGTATGGAAAAGCTCATCGTTTTTGACGGCAACAGCATTCTGAACCGTGCGTTTTACGGGGTGCGCCCCCTTTCCACCAAGGAAGGCATCCCCACCAACGCCATCTTTGGGTTCGTGAACATCATCCGCCGCGCCATGCAGGAGGCGGGGGAGGATCTGAAGTACGCCGCCATCGCCTTCGACCGCAAGGAGCCCACCTTCCGACACAAGGCCTGCGATTTTTACAAGGCCAACCGCAAGGGGATGCCCGAGGAGCTGGCGCAGCAAATGCCCTACGCAAAGGAGGTTGCCGCCGCCTTGGGGCTTGCGGTGGTGGAATTGTCCGGCTTTGAGGCGGACGACATCATCGGCACCTTGACGGACAGCTTCTCCCGCCGCGGGACGGAGTGCATCATCGTCACGGGGGACAGGGACAGCTTCCAGCTGGTGAACAACCGTGTCACCGTCCATCTTGCGGCCACCAATGAGACCCGTATCACCGGGGTGAAGGAAATTTTTGAGCAGTACGGGGTGGATCCCAAGCGCCTCATCGAGATCAAGGCCATTATGGGAGACGCCTCCGACAACATTCCCGGGGTGGCGGGCATCGGAGAAAAGGGTGCCATCAAGCTGATCGCCCAATACGGGGACGTGGAGGGCGTTTACGCCAATATTCAAGACATCAAGGGCGCTTTGCACGATAAGCTGTTGGCAGGGAAGGAAATGGCATACACCTCCCGCTTCTTGGCGGAGATCCGCTTGGATGCGCCTATTGAAACCGCCCCCGAGGGCTATCTTTACGGGGGACAGAACGTTCCCGCCCTGCGGGAGCTGTATACCAAATTGGAGTTCCGCAAGCTGTTGGAGCAGCTGCCCGGGGAGGAAGAAGCTACCCCCGCGGCGGAATTGCCGGAGCAGGTGACCTATACGGAGGCGGTGTCCGTCTCTGCAGACCGCTTCGGGGTGTTGCCCGGGGAGGATGGCTGTCTGGTGTTTGACGGCAACGCGGGCTACCGCATCCCCTGGGACAAGGCGGACGCTTTGTTCACCGCGGGAAAGACCGCCTTAGTGTGGTCGATCAAGGAGACCCTGCATACACTTTGGAACAAGGGGATCGAGTCTGCCTGCGAGATGGAGGATCTCTCCCTGCTGGCATATCTTTCTTCCCCTGCGGACAACGGCATCTCCTTTGCGGGGGCTGTGTTCCGCGCCACCCAGGCAGTGACGGAGGATCTTCCCGATCCTGCCTTGTATTTTCTGCTGTACGACGCCTTCCGTCCCTCTCTGACGGAGGCCTTGGAAAAGCTTTACACCGAGATGGAAAAGCCCCTTGCCTACGTGCTGGCGGACATGGAAAAGGAAGGATTCCTTCTGGACCGCCGGGGCTTGGAGGCCTTCACCGCCGCCTTGGAGGAGGAGATCGATCTTTACGCTCAGCAGATCTATGCTTTGGCGGGGCATGAATTTAATATCAATTCTCCCAAGCAGCTGGGGGAGGTGCTGTTTGAGGAGCGGAAGCTTCCCCATTACAAAAAGACAAAATCCGGCTATTCCACCGATGCGGAGACCTTGGAAAAGCTGGCGCTCTACGACCCCTTGGTGCAGTTGATTTTGGATTACCGCAAGGCGGCCAAGCTGAAATCCACCTACGGGGAAGGACTTTTGAAGGTGATCTCCGAGGACGGCAGAGTTCACACCACCTTCAAGCAGACCATGACCATGACGGGAAGACTTTCCTCCGCAGAGCCCAATTTGCAGAACATCCCCGTCCGCACGGAAAAGGGGAGAGAGCTGCGGAAGTTCTTCAAGGCAAGGGAGGGCCACGTTCTGGTGGATGCGGACTATTCCCAGATCGAACTGCGCTTGCTTGCCCATATTTCCGGGGACGAGGCCTTGTGCAACGCCTTCCGCGAGGGGGCGGACATCCACACCGCCACCGCCGCTCAGGTCTACGGCGTGCCCATGGAGATGGTGACGGGGGAAATGCGTAAATCCGCCAAGGCGGTGAATTTCGGCATCATCTACGGCATCGGGGAGTATTCCTTGTCTCAGGACATCGGGGTTTCCGTCAAGGAGGCCAAGGGCTTCATCGCCAGATATTTTGAGAAATATCCCGCCATTCGGGACTATATGGAGTGGGCAAAATCCTTTGCCGCAGAGCACGGCTACGTGGAGACCCTTTACGGCAGACGCCGTGAGATCCCCGAAATGAAGCAGGCCAACAAGATGCGCCGTGCCTTTGGGGAGCGGGTGGCCATGAACACCCCCATCCAGGGAACGGCGGCGGATCTTATCAAGATCGCCATGATCCGTGTGTTCGACGCCTTAAAGAAGGCGGGCTTGGCGGCTAAGCTGATCCTGCAGATCCACGACGAATTGATCGTGGAAGCTCCCGAAGGGGAAGCAGAGCAGGTGAAGGCGCTTTTGGAAAAGGAAATGGTGGGAGCGGCAGAGTTTGCCGTGCCCTTGGTGGCAGATGCCAAGATCGGCAAGAGCTGGTACGACGCAAAAGACTAAAGATCTGCTTGTAAAACTGCGTTTTACAAGCATGAACCGCGCGGCGGGGTACGCGCGCTTATCGCCGCCTTCCCCTACGGCGCGCGAACTCGCTTCGCTCGTTTAAAAGGTGTTTTTCCGAAGGCGAAGCCTCCGAAAAAACGGAATTTATTATATTGTACGTGTTTTTACAAGCGGCTGATTGACGTAAAAACGAAGGAGATTTTCTATGTGCGGGATCGTAGGATTTACGGGTAACCCGGAGAATAAAGAGCAGATCATCCGCGCCATGGCGGATGCCATCGCCCACAGAGGCCCCGACGGAGAAGGGTATTTCTGCGAAGACGGGGTGGCTCTTGGACACCGCAGGCTTTCCATCATCGACTTGGAGGGGGGCGCGCAGCCTCTGTTCAACGAGGACGGCAGTCTCGCCTTGGTGTTCAACGGGGAGATCTACAACTTCATGGAGCTGCGGGAGGAGCTTTTGGCAAAAGGTCATACCTTCGCCACCCGTTCCGACAGCGAGGTGCTGTTGCACGGCTTTGAGGAGTGGGGAACGGCGTTGCCGGAAAAGCTGCGGGGGATGTTCGCCTTTGTGATTTGGAACAAGAACACCAAGGAATTGTTCGCTGCAAGAGACCCCTTCGGCATCAAGCCCTTCTATTACGACGCAAGGGATGGCAGACTGCTGTTCGCCAGCGAGATCAAGGCGTTTCTCCACCATCCCGCGTTCAAAAAAGAGTTTAACGAGTCTCAATTGACTCTGTACCTTTCCTGTCAGTATTCCCCCGGGGAGGACACCTTCTTTACGGGGGTGAAAAAGCTTCTCGCAGGCCACCGTCTGCTGTGGAAGGACGGAAACTTGCAGGTGGAGCGGTATTTTGAGCCCGCCTTCGTTCCCGATACGGAAAAAACCGAGGCGGAATGGGTGGAGACAATCGACAAGGTGATGGCGGATTCCGTCCGCGCCCACAAGATCGCCGACGTGGAGGTAGGCTCCTTCCTGTCCTCCGGGGTGGATTCCAGCTTCGTGGCTTGCATCGCCAAGGTGGACAAGACCTTCACCGTTGGCTTTGAAAACCGCAATTACGACGAGGCGGAATACGCAAAGGCGTTCTCCAAGGAGCTTGGGGTAAAGCACAGCGTGTATTACATCAGCCCCGAGGAGTATTGGGAGAATCTTCCCAAGATCCAGTACCACATGGACGAGCCTCTGGCAGACGCCGCCGCGGCCGCCTTGTTCTTCTTAAACAGGGATGCCGCCAAGCAGGTGAAGGTCTGTCTTTCCGGCGAGGGTGCCGACGAGTTCTTCGGGGGCTACAACGTGTATAAAGAGCCCTTTGCCTTGGCTTGGTTCGATAAGATCCCCGGGTTTATCCGCAGAGGCCTTGGGAAGGTGGCGGAAAGATTCCCTCGCATGAAGGGTGCCAACTTCCTGTTGCGCCGCGCCAAGCCCTTGGAGGAGCGTTACATCGGCAACACCAATCTGATGAGCGAATCCTTCAAGAAACAGTTGCTGTTGAATTACGACGGCAAGGTGAAGCCCACCGATCTCACCAAGCCCTACCGCCACAAGCTGAAGGGGATGGACGCCGTCACCAAGATGCAGTACATCGACCTCCACACCTGGCTTATGGGGGACATCCTGCTGAAGGCGGATAAAATGAGCATGGCCAGCAGTCTGGAGCTGAGAGTACCCTTCCTGGACAGAGAGGTATTCGCCCTGGCCTCCGCCATTCCCACCAAATACCGCGCTGATAAAAACGGCACCAAGCTTGCTATGCGGAAAGCCGCCGCCAAGCACATCCCCGAAGGGGTGGCCTCCAAGAAGAAGCTGGGCTTCCCCGTTCCCGTGAGAGCCTGGCTGAGAGAGGAAAAATACGCCTCCCTGGTGCGGGAGCAGTTCGCCTCTGACCACGCCGCCAAATTCTTCCGTACCGAGGCGCTCTTGCAGCTTTTGGAGGAGCACGTGACGGAAAAGAAGGACAATTGGCGTCAGATCTGGTGCGTTTTCGTGTTCTTGGTTTGGTATGAGGAATTTTTTGTGAAACGGTGAACGCTTTTTACAAAATGTTTTCAATTAGCCCTTGCAAAATCGGGAGGGCGTGCTATAATAGTGTATATCTCGTATATATTCTGTATATACCCTGTTTCGACAGACTACATCCTATGAAAGGAAACAGATGTCATTATGACCCGTAACGTAAAACTTTTTCTTTCCCTCTTCTTCGTGTTCACCCTGCTGTCCGTGTTTGCCACGGTAGCGTTGGCTGAGCCGGAAGATACCCGTACCGTAAAGCTGGAAGGAGATCTGGAGGGTGTTCTGGCCTACTTCAACGGCGCGGAAGCTCCTGCCACCGAATTCCAGGCTCCCGCAGGTGCGGCGCTGAGCATCCGCATCGTGGCCGCCGAGGGCTACGTGGTGGACAGCGTGAAGCTGTTCAACTATATGGAGCTGACCCCGGATGAAAACGGGGTGTATACCGTGGACGTCACTGCAGACGACGTGACCTACGTTCTCCACGTGAATGCCACCAAGACGGTTGTGGAGCTTCCTTCCGAGGACCCCGCACCTTCCGAAGATCCTGCTCCCTCCGAGGACCCCGTTCCTTCCGAGGATCCTGCTCCCTCCGAGGACCCCGTTCCTTCCGACGAACCCGTTCCCTCCGAAGAGCCTTCCGACGAGCCTGTTTCTTCCGAGGACACCACCACCGAGGAGCCTTCCGAGGATACCTCCACCGAAGAGCCCTCCGATGACCCCGACCCCTCTGAGGATCCCTCTGACGTTCCTTCCGACATTCCCGTGACCCCGCGCACCGAACGATACCCCGTTGTGACCGCGGCGGCAGGGATGTGCCGTAATTGGCCATCACTCAAGACTGCACGCAGTTCGGTGACGCATTCCCACACGGCGTGGT
>JAZNPH010000095.1:0-43848 GCA_045589515.1 Eubacteriales bacterium
CGTGTACCACGTGGATCTTGCCGAAGGCGTAGGGAACGTCCACGTTGTTGTAGCCGGCACACCGCAAAGCGATCAGCTTTACGCCACCTTCCGCAAGACTATCGATCACCGCCTTGTCGATCTTATCGTTGACGAACACGCACACCCCGTCGTATCCGTGAGCAAGGGATGCGGTGTCGGGGGTCAGCTTGGTCTCAAAAAACTTGAATTCGATCCCGCTTTTTTCGCCGTGCTTTTCAAAGGCGGGCTTATCGTATGCTTTGGTGTCAAAAAATGCAAATCGTAACATTGGGTTCCTTTCTCGGGCAAAAGAGTTTATTCCTCGGGAGGGGGCAGGGGCTCTTCTTCGTTTTCGTCCCCTTCTTCCTCCTTGGGTTCGCTAAAGGAGCGGATGATCTTCCGTCTCCGCATGTTCAGTACGTAATAAACGGGGAACAGCGCCAACCCGCCGAACAGGATCACCATGGAGAAAATGCGGAAGAAGTTCTCAATGGGGGTGAGAATAATCTCCTCTTCGCTTGTCTCTTCGCTTGTCTCCGCGCTCTCCTCGCCGCTTTCTTCTCCGGGCTGTTCCTCCTCTTCTTCACCGGGAATGAGAGAATCGGGCAGGGGATGCTCCTTGCGGTATTCTTCCTTGGCGTCGTCTCTCTGGGTGTTCAGAATGCGGTAAGCCGTGGTGAGATCCTCCAAGTATGCCTTGCCGGAATCGGCACTTTCCGCCTTTGCCTTCACGGCGTCCAGAACCTCTCTCACCGTTTTTTTAGAGGCAGACAGGGTGCTCTTTTCCAAGGCCTCTGCCGTTTCCTTCAGCTTGGCGGTGAGGCCCTCTTCCAAAAGCCCGTCGGAAAGGGCTCCACGGGCGGACAACTGCTTCAAAAGCGCAACCATAGCTGCCTTCCCGCTGTAAGAGGTGGAAACAGCCTGTTCCGCAAATACCCATTCGCCGATGGGGGCGTAACGGTTGTCGTATACGTTCCAGGAGAAGAAGGCCACACCGTCCGCACCGTTGGCTCGGCTTGCCAGGATCTGCTCCTCCAGGATCTCCGCGCCCTGATCGCTGACGCCGGGGATCACCAAAACCTTGTCTCCCGCGGCGGCAACGGTTTCCTCTAAGTAGCGGATCACGCCGTCGGTGGTGCCGTAGGCCATGGGGAAGATGATATCGATCAAGCCTTCCTTCATCCACGTCACGGAATCCTGACACATACTGTTTAGAGAATTTGCGTAGTTGGGAGCGACTGCCGCACCCAGATATACGTCGGGACGGATCTCCCCAATCAGCTCCTTCACGCTCTTTACGAATTCCGTCACAAAGTCTGCGCGGAACTGTACCCAATGAGCGTAGTCTTCACTGCCGTTTGAGAAGGCCTTGGGATCTTTCCCGAATTCGTCCTTATAGAGCTTCAGTGTGTACTCGTCGTAACCGAATTCCTCCCCATCCGCCTTGTTGGGGTAACGGATGTAATCCAATTGGAAACCGTCGATATCGTAGTTTTCCAGAATATAGCGGTAAGTCTCCAGCAAAAACTCCCGTACCTCGGGAAGGGCGGGATTCAGGAAGAAGGCGTCGCCGTAAGCGTTGGCAACGAAATCCACCCCGTTCTTGGAGACCTGGCGCCATGCGGGCTTCTGCATAGCCACACCCAAATTGGTGTTGGAGGAGCCCTTGTAGCCTGCACGGAAGACGGACATCCATGCGTGGATCTCAATGCCGTAGGAATGGCAGGCTTCAATGTAAGTTTTCAGAATATCGCTTCCCTCCAGGGCGGGATTCTGTGCGTACAGATTGCCCTCGGGCAGGGGAATGATCATGGTGTTGTCGAACTGTACTTCCAGATAGACCTGGTTGTACCCCGCTTTCCAAATAGCCTCTACGGTGTCGAAGATTTTATTCCGATCCTTGGTAAGAGTGGGACGAAGCCACACGCCCCGTGCTTCTGCGGAGATGCTTTCGGTCATTGCACGCTTGGCAGTCACCCCGAGGGATTCCATCTCGGAAGCACATCTCAAGTACCCTGCGTAATCTCCGCCGTCCAAAGCAGCCTTCAGCTCCTGCAGAGTTTCCCGCAAGGACTCCATGGTCTTGTCTGCCTCAGTACGGTCGATAAGGCGGTCCTCTTCCTGTGCCGTGGCGTAAGCCTTGGTCAGCGTATCCACCGCCAGAACGTATTCTTTATAGGCAGAATCCTTGTCGAAGGCAAAGGTGGCCGTCTTTCTGTCGGAAGAGAGGGTGACCTTCATGCCGCCCTTGGCTGCTTCCTCCAATGCCGTTTTTCCAGTGCCGTGGCCGGAAAGCACGTATCCGCCTTCGGGAATGAGACTGTCGTTGCCGCCAACCACGGTGACGTAGCCGTCTTTATCCACGGTGACCTCAAAGCCCCAGGCGTTGGTGCCTGTGGCAGTCTTGCCGTCCTTGCCGTCAAAGAGAATAATGGTGTCCTGCTTGCGGGTGGTGTTAATTCCATCCACCTTCACGCTTGTTTCATAGAAGGGGTTATAATCCTTGGGAACAATGGTTACCGTCAAGGCTTTTTCGTCATAAAACACGCCGTCCCCCACCTGCAAGGCTTCCACGTGCTTGGCCTTGGAGCTGCTTCCCGCAAGGATAAAGCCCCCCTCGGGAACGGTGTTGTTGTGCCCGCCTACGGAGAGCACTCTCCCGTCGGCGCCTACCAAAGCCTCGGTGCATTTTTCGTCTGTCCCGGTGGCAGAACCGCCTGCGGTATACACCACCATCTGCCCCGTGCGGCAAGCCGTATCGATCCCTGTCAGCGGGTATTCCGTGACCTCCGTCACGCCCTCGCCGTAAACGGCAAAGGGAAGCAGAGAAATCATCATGCAAATTGTCAAAATCAGAGGTAAAGCTCGCTTCATAAGCTCATTCTCCCGGTTCCTTTTTTCTTGCGTGATATTATACTCTTTTTTTCCTCTCCTGTCAATCTTTTCTTGACAAATTCAAAATCCCGTGTATAATTGAGGAAGAATTCAACGCAAACAGAGGGTTTTATGAGCAATACCGTGTATTCTTTCATCAACGCTCTGCTGAATTACGCCGAGGAAAATCACCTGGCGGAAAAGGCAGACCGTATCTACTATACCAACCGTCTTTTGGAGCTTTTACAGCTGGACAGCTTTGAGGATGCTTCCGCCGCCGAGGGGCTGTCTCTCCAGACCGTCCTGGACCGCCTTTGCGACTTCGCCGCAGAAGAAGGGATCATCGAGGACGGCATCACCGACAGAGACCTGTTCGACACCCGCATCATGGGGATCTTCACCCCTCTACCCTCTGCCGTGACAAGCGCCTTCGAGGCGCTGTACGCCTCCTCTCCCGAGACTGCCACGGATTTCTTCTATACCCTTTCCGAGAATACCAACTACATCCGTACCGAACGGGTGGCCAAGGATCTCCGCTGGAAATACAGCGGCAAATACGGAGAGCTGGACATCACCGTCAACCTCTCCAAGCCGGAAAAGGACCCCAAGGCCATCGCCGCCGCCAAGAATGTGGGGCAGTCCTCCTACCCCAAATGCCAGCTTTGCCCGGAGAACGTGGGCTACCACGGCAGAGCGGATCATCCCGCACGCCAGAACCTGCGTACCATTCCTCTTACTGTAGCGGGGGAGACTTGGCATCTCCAGTATTCTCCTTACGTGTATTACAATGAGCACTGCATCCTGCTGAAGGAGACTCACTCTCCCATGCAGATCACCCATCAGACCTTTGCCCGCCTGTTGGATTTCGTAGGGCAATTCCCTCACTACTTCATCGGCTCTAACGCGGATCTTCCCATCGTGGGAGGCTCCATCCTCACCCACGACCATTTTCAGGGAGGCAGATATTCCTTCGCAATGGAGACCGCCTCTCCCCGTAAGACCTTCCCCCTGAAGGACTATCCCGATATCCGTATGGAATGGCTCCATTGGCCCCTCTCCGTCCTGCGCCTCACCGGAGAAAAGGAGCGGGTATACGCATTGGCTTGTAAGATCTTGGACGCCTGGAGAGCCTATTCCGACCCCGCTTCCATGGTAATTGCCGAGGACGAAAGCGGCAAGCACAACACCGTTACTCCCATCGCCCGCAGGGAAGGGGAGGCATATCAGCTGGATCTGGTGCTGCGTAACAACATCACCACGGCGGAGCATCCCATGGGGCTTTACCACCCTCACGGGGAAAAGCATCACATCAAAAAAGAAAACATCGGTCTTATCGAGGTCATGGGACTTGCCGTTCTTCCCGCCCGTTTGAAGGCGGAGCTGAAGGAATTGGAGGAGCGCCACCTGCAAAACCTTCCCATGAATACCGAGGGTACGGAAAAGCATGCCACATGGTGGTCTGAAATCCTCTCCCGCAGGGAAGTCACTGCCGCCAATATTTCCTCCGTTTTGGAGGAGGAAGTGGGCAGAGTCTTCGAAGCCGTCCTGGAGGACGCAGGGGTTTATTCTCCCGACGAGGCAGGGGAAGCGGGAATTTCCCGTTTCGTAGCCTCTTTGGAAAAATAAGATCCCCAAAGCAGCTCTCCCAACCCCAAAATTGGCAACGTCAGAAAGAACCAGACCAAAGAAAAGGGAAGGCATACCTGCCCCAAAAGATTCAAGGGCATGGTGGAATAATCCCATACCTGCAGTTTCATCCACAGGTTCACCACCACTCCCGTGCAGAATTCCACCACCGTGATGAGGGCACTCCCCAAAAGGCATTTCAAGGCCAGACATCTGTGCTTCACCTTGCGGCAGTTACAGCAAAGCCGAATCCCCACGGCGGAAAGCCCCGCCGCAAAGAACATGGAAATATGGGATCTCCCGCGGTAGATCAGCTCCAGAAGTACGTAAACCGCTCCGCAGATCCCGAACAGAATACACAACCGTTTCAACAAAAAACCACCTCGCCGATAGTCTTCACCGGCACAGGTGGTTTTATGCTTTGTTTTTGCCGTTATTTGTCGGCGGGATGTAAAGCCGCACGGGCACACCCCTTTCGTGGGCGTAATCGATGGTGTAAGCCGTTCCGGCGGATTCCCCGTCCCAAATGGCCACCACCAGATCCGCACATTCCACGATCTGCCTGTTCCGCAGGAGAGGGGCTCTCTTTCCGAACAGCCCGTATTGAGGCTTGATCACTTTGATGGGCAACCCCTTTTCCGCGGCGTATGCCTCCGCAAGGGAATCCACGCCCACAGCCCCTCCGGAGATCAGCATGGTGGCCTCCTCCGGTATATAGCGGGAAAGATCCGCCTCGTCGATCCCGCGGGACCCAATGACGGCCACCCGCAATTCTTCCTTCATTTTTTCTTTCCTTTCAAGAGGCGGACAAGCTTCCGGAAGCACAGCCGCGCCATACCCCGTATCCACGCCGTCTCTGCCAAAAAGCAGCCCCACGCCATGGCAGGAACTGACCGCAAGGGCTTTTCCTTCCCTTTCACGATGCGGGCGTCCGCAACGCCGATGATCATGTCCTCCGTCACGGGGAATTCCTTTTGCATCTGATGATCCCCACGGCAAACGTAGCCGTCCTTTTTCACCCGTATCACCCGGTGCAAAACAAATTGCCCGTCCTCCCGCTTGTAGAAGGGGATCTGATATTTTTTCAGCGGAAGCACGGGAGGAACGATCCGCACGTTGCAAACGCCTTCCTTCATCATGGGAAGCATACTCTGCCCGCGGATGTTGATCACCGTACTGCCGCCGCTTGCCAGCTCCTCACGGATCACGCTTTCCAAAGCGGCAAGAGGAAGCCTTTCCTTTTCGGCCATTCCTTCAATCCTCCAGAACGCCCAGGTCGTTCATCTTGGCAAGCAAAGCATCCAGATCCTTTTCCGCCCGTTCATTTGTTACGTCGTATTCCTCAAGAAGCGCTTCCAAAAGCTCCCCGCGGCTTGCACCGTTTTCCAAAAGCCGCCACAAAAAAGCCCCCGTCTCGTTGAGGGTGATGAGACTGCCAAGATTCAATTCTCCGCCCAAAGGCAGAACGATGAACTTACCTGCCGTTTCCCGCAGGAGAAAGCCGTCCTTGATACGCATTTTCGGAACACTCCCTTCCTTGTTCAAACTGCCCTCATGATACCACGCTCTATGGATTTTGTCAACAAAAAAATCAGAAACAAGATAAAAATGATGAAAAAAGGCGGTTGATTTTTCGCCTTACGTTTGGTATACTGTTAATCGGAGCAAAAGTCGAAAGGAGATTTCCTTTGCGCTATGAAGTATATCATTCTTGTGGGTGACGGCATGGCAGACCTGCCTTTGTCGGAGCTGGAGGGCAAGACCCCTCTTTCTGCAGCTGTCAAACCCGCCATGGACTATATCGCATCCCAAGGCATCAACGGCAGAGTCAGCACCGTGCCGGAGGGCATGGTTCCCGAAAGCGATACCGCAAACCTGGCCATCATGGGTTATGATCCCAAGATGTATTCCAAAGGCCGTTCTCCCTTGGAGGCGGCAAGCATTGGGATCAAAATGGGGGATGACGAGACCGCCATCCGCGCCAACGTGGTCTGCCTTTCCGAGGAGGAGACTTGCTACGAGGACAGACGGATGATCGACCACTCCGCAGGGGAGATCACCACCGAGGAGGCCGACGAGCTGATCAAGACCGTGCAGGCCGCCTTCGGCAATGAATACCGTACCTTCTACACCGGGGTCAGCTACCGCCATTGCCTGATCTGGAAGGATTGCCCGGATTTCACGGACTTTTCCCGTCCTCACGATATCATCGGCAGACGGATCGGGGATCACGCCCCCGTGAACCTATCTTCTCAGGCCTTCTGGGAGTTGCAAAAGGCTTCCTTCGATCTGCTGAATAACCACCCCGTCAATCTTGCCCGCGCCGCCGCAGGAAAGCGGAAGGCCAATTCCCTGTGGTTCTGGAGCCCGGGGAAGAAGCCCGCACTTCCTTCCTTTGCGGAAAAAACGGGTCTGAAGGCCTCTGTTGTGTGCGCCGTGGATCTCATCCGCGGCATCGGCCTCTGCGCAGGGATGAACGCCCCCGTTACGGAAGGCGCCACCGGCGGATTGGATACCAACTACGCAGGCAAGGAAAGCACCGCCGTCCGCGAGCTGGAGGCGGGTGCCGACTTTGTGTATATCCACGTGGAGGCTCCCGACGAATGCGGCCACCAGGGCAATTATTCCGAAAAGATCAAAGCCATCCAGTGCATCGATCGGGACATCCTTGCCCCCCTGCTGGCATATTTCCAGCAGAAGGGTGAGCCTTTCCGCCTCCTGTTGCTTCCCGATCACCCTACTCCCGTGTACGTCCGAACCCATACCCGTGACGCCGTGCCCTTCGTGCTGTACGATTCCCAAAAGGAGCATGACAGCGGCATCCGCACCTATTGCGAGCAAAGCGGCTTCGACGGCGGGCTGTACCTGGACAAAGGGGAAGACCTGTTGACCCTTCTTTTGAAAAAAGACCTTTGAAAGAAAGGACGCTTTTTATGAAACAGCAAAAATACCTGCTCTCCAAGGGAAAGATCGTTCTTTCCGATTACCGTGAATACGCAAACTTCAACCTTTGCAGAGGTAAGCTTTCCCGTGTGATCCGTACCGCTATTACCGTTTGGGTGGTGATCATCGCCGCATATCTTGCGGTGGTGGGCTTTGCAAGCCAAGGCTCCACACTGGTGCTGGTGGGTGGTCTGATCTTATTGTGCCTGGGTACTTTCTTCGCACTTTTACGTAAGCAGGTGAAGACGGTGTGCGTCAAGAAGCAGGAATACCTCTACGCCACCCATCAGGTGCAGTTCGGAAACAACGGGCTGATCTATTCCGTTTTGTTCGACCCCGCGCACAACGCCCGCAATCTGGAAGATACTCAGGACGATTTCTTCTATACCGATTTCTTCCGCGTCTACGAGACGGGCGGCTTCTTCTATTTGTATTTAGACAAAAAATCCACGATCATCGTGCCCAAAAGGAACATGATGCCCGCGGATTCTCAGGAGCTTCGCAAGCTCTTTGCAGAGAAGCTGGAGAAGAAATTTATTCGCTGTATTTAAGCAATCGTTCTTCGCTTGCGGTGTCGCCCCCCGTGGCCAACAGCCCGTCCCTGCGCTTTTTCGCCTGGGCGTGAACCTTGGCTTTGTAGGCACGGAAGTCCTCCGTGTCGGGACGGAACTGCCCCAAGAACAGATCGTCGTAGGTGTAAGCCGTGTTCTTCCCGGTGTACACCGCGCAGATCACGCCGTAGGGCTTTTCCCGTTCCCGGGTGAACCGCTCTTCCAAGATCTCGTAGCCGTTTTCCCAAAGGAATTTCCGAAGATCGTCTTGAGCCGTCATGGGCTGTAAGAACAAGCGGCATTCCGGATGAGGGCCGAAACGGAGGAGAATATCCGCGATCAACTCACCGCCCATACCGCAGATGCAGGCTCCGTCGAAGTCGTAGTCTCCCAGCTTATCGAATCCGTCCGAGAGCACGAAGGCGGGCTCGACCCCGTATTTTTCTGCAGTGGCACGGCCTCTTGCCAGGGGCCCTTCGTTGATATCCGAAGAAACAGAGAGGGAAGCGATGCCCTCCTTCATCACGTATACCGCCAGGTAGGCGTGGTCGGAGCCGATGTCCGCAAGACAGCGAAAGGGCGCATATGTACGGAGCAATTCCGCCACCGTCTGTAACCGATTTCCCAAAGAACGCATAAAAGATTCCTTCCTCCGGATAAGTACGGGGCGCACAGCACCCCTAAGGGCTTTTAACAGCAGAGCTTGTTTTCCAAAGCCTTGAAGGCCTTCATAGCCTTCTTCTTCATCTTTCTGCCGGGTGTACAGCAGTTCACCATGGCGTTTGCCGCCAGAAAGCCCAGACCGATTCCCATAGCCACGCCGATCATATCACAGATCAGTCGGTGGCTTGCGATCATCTTTTTCATATTGCACATCATATTTTTCAACCTCCCGCGGTTAGTGTTTGCCGGGGAAGTCGAAACTATACTATCACATTTCCTTTCGACTTGCAACCTTTTTTTGAAAAAAGCGGATTTTTCTCCGAGAAAAAACAAAAAAACCATTGACAAATCGAAAGCAAAGCATTATAATGGAATGAACTGTGTACCCGAGAGGACTTTTGCAAAGAGAGGTGTTTATCCCATGACTTTGGATCTTCGTGAGCTGGTTGTTGGGGTTGTAAAGACCGTCCCCTTTGCCTATGAGGAATCCGGTGCAGAGCTTTCCGACGATCTGGTTTCCGCCAAGGTTTTTGTGGAAGGCGCGGCCGAAAACCACGCAGGCTACCTGACTCTGAGCGGCAAGGCGTCCCTCGAAGGCATCGCCCGTTGCGGCAGATGTTGCAAGGAGTTTCCCGTCAGTCTGGAGTTTCTTCTGTCTTATAAAATGGCGGAAGGACTTGCCAACGAGGATGAGGAAGAGTTCCTTCTTTTGGAGGACGGCAAGCTGGATCTTTCGGAAGTGGTCTACAGTCAGATCCTTACGGAGATGCCCTTCCGGTTTCTCTGCAGGGAGGATTGCAAAGGCCTTTGCCCCAAGTGCGGATGTGATCTGAACGTAGAGCGTTGCTCCTGCGATACGCGTGAGATCGATCCCCGTTGGGCGGCTCTGAGCAGTTATTTTGAAGAAGATAATGAAAATGATCATACGTAAGGAGGTTCATTAGAGATGGCAGTTCCCAAGAGAAAAGTCTCCAAAGCAAGACGTGATAAGCGTCGTTCCAACGTTTGGAAGCTCGAGCTTCCCGGAATGTCCAAATGTCCCAAGTGCGGTGCGTTCAATCTTTCTCACCGTGTTTGCAAGACCTGCGGTTATTACGGTGGCAAGGCAGTCTTGACGGTCGGAGAAGAAAAGGCGTAAAGAAAAGCGTGTTGCTCACGGCATTGAGTAACACGCCTTTTTCATAGAATGCCCCGCGAGGAGGTTCAAAACTTATGGTCAAGATCCAATCGGTCACCCCCGGCAGTCCCGCCCACAAAGCGGGGATCAAGGCGGGGGATACTTTGCTGTACGTCAACGGCGAGAAGGTTTGCGACGTGCTGGACTACCGTTTCTACGGAACGGATGCCAACAGCGTGGTTACCGTCTCCCGCGAGGGGGAAGAATTGACCTTTTCTCTGCATAACAGAGAATATGCCGACCTGGGTATGGAGTTCTCCACCTACCTCATGGATGAGAAGAAGCGTTGCACCAACAACTGCATCTTTTGCTTCATCGACCAGAATCCCCACGGCATGCGGGAGACCATTTATTTCAAGGACGACGACGAGCGTCTCTCCTTCCTGCAGGGGAATTATGTCACCCTTACGAATCTGCGGGAATCGGATATTCAGAGGATCATCCGTATGCACATTTCCCCGGTGAACGTCTCCGTTCATACCATGAACCCCGACCTCCGGGTGAAGATGATGCGCAACCGCTTTGCAGGCGAGAAGCTTCGTTTCTTAAAGCTGTTGGACGAAGGCGGCATCCGCATCAACGCCCAGCTGGTGCTTTGCAGAGGTGTCAACGACGGAGAAGAGCTTAGCTATTCTCTGGACGAATTATGTAAACTTGAAAACCTGGAAAGCCTCGCGGCCGTCCCCTGCGGGATGACCTCTCACAGAGAGGGTCTGCCGGAGCTTCTTCCCTTTGACCGGGAGAGCGCACGGGACGTGATCGCCCGTATCGAGGCTAAGGCGGAGGAATGTCTTGCAGCCTTCGGCTCCCGCAAGGTTTACGCCTCCGACGAGTTCTACCTCACCGCAGAAAAGGAGCTTCCCCCGGACGAAGCCTACGAGGACTACGCCCAATTGGAAAACGGCGTGGGGATGTTGCGTCTCCATACCGTGGAATTCGGCTACGCCCTGGAGGATTGCGACCTTCCCGATATTCCCCGCCACGTGTCTATTGCCACGGGAATGCTGGCAAAGGCACACATGGAGGAGCTGGCCGCCATGGCTATGAAGCGTTTTCCTTCTTTGAAGGTGGACGTCCACGCCATTGTCAACCGCTTCTTCGGGGAGACCATCACCGTCAGCGGCTTGGTGACGGGAGGCGATTTGATCGATCAACTTAGGGGAAAGGATCTGGGAGATACCCTTCTGATCCCCGAAAATATGCTCCGCCACGAGGGAGATCTGTTCCTTGACAGCGTCAGCCTCCGGGACGTGGAGGAGAAATTGCAGATCCCCGTGGCCGTTACCGCCCGTGACGGCGAGGATCTTCTGAGAAATCTCTTAGAGAAAAAGTCTTAACGAAAGGACTTCACTATATTTATGGCTAACAGAGTAGTAGCGGTAGTAGGCCGCCCCAACGTGGGCAAGAGCACCCTGTTCAACCGCTTGACAGGCTCCCGTATCTCCATCGTGGAGGATACTCCCGGCGTCACCCGTGACCGTATCTATCACGAGGTGGAATGGAACGGCGAGACCTTTATGCTCATCGATACCGGCGGTATCGAGCCCGTCACCGACAGCAAGCTGTTGGTGCAAATGCGTGACCAGGCACAGATCGCAATCGACCACGCCGACGTGATCCTGTTTATGTGCGATCTGAAAAGCGGCATGACGGATTCCGACAATGACATCGCCACCATGCTCCGCAAGGCTCACAAGCCCGTCATCGTCATCGTGAACAAGGTAGATTCCATCGGCGCAACGCCCCCCGAATTCTACGAGTTCTACGGCTTGGGCTTCGAGGACGTGTTCCCTCTGTCCTCCTTGAGCGGTACCGGCACCGGCGACATTCTGGACCGTGTCATTGAATTGCTCCCCAAGGAAGAGGAAGCGGACAACGATTCCGACCGCATCCGCATCGCCGTTATCGGCAAGCCCAACGCGGGAAAGAGCTCTATTATCAACAAGATCTGCGGGGAGGACCGGGTCATCGTCTCCGACATGGCAGGCACCACCCGTGACGCCGTGGATACCTACGTGGAAAACAGCCATGGCAAATACGTCCTGGTGGATACCGCAGGTATCCGCCGCAACGCCAGGATCGAGGACAAAATCGAAAAATACAGCGTTCTCCGCGCCAACATGGCGGTGGAAAACAGCGACGTCTGCCTGATCATGGTGGATGCCAACGAGGGCATCACCGCCCAGGACGAGCATATCGCAGGCCTGGCACACAACGCGGGGAAGGCAAGCGTCATCGTCATCAACAAGTGGGATCTGGTGGAGAAGGATAATTCCACCTTCGAAAACTTCCGCAAGGACGTTTACAACGCCCTGTCCTACATGACCTACGCCCCCGTGGTGTTCGTCTCTGCAAAAACAGGACAGCGCCTGGATAAGATCTTCACCCTGGTGAACGACGCTTACAAGGAATCCTGCAAGCGTATCACCACAGGCGTCCTCAACGACTTCCTGTCGGACATTACCGACCGCGTCCAGCCCCCCACGGATAAGGGCAGACGTCTGAAGATCTACTACATGACTCAGACCACCACCAACCCGCCCACCTTTGCCTTGTTCTGCAACAGCGCAGAGCTGTTCCATTATTCCTACCAGCGGTATATCGAAAATTGTCTGCGTAAGACCTTCGGCTTTGAGGGAACTCCCATCCGATTGGTCATCAAGCAGAAAGGAGATTGACCACTATGCTTCAATTCTTTGAATGGTTATGGAGTGCCATCGGCCTGTACGAAAAGCTGGGCATCGCCCGTGAGGTGGTTGTGGACGGCGTGACCCTCCGGGTCTCCTTCCAGGGCTTTTTGAACTGGCTCCACGGAGATTTCCTGGAAAAGGGCGAGGACGTCACCGCCGCGCTGATCTTCTGCGCAGGCATCCTGGTCTGTACCATCATTCCGTATTTGCTGGGCAGCCTGAACGCCGCCATCATCGTCTCCAAGTATAAGTACCACGACGATATCCGCAAGTACGGCTCCGGCAATGCGGGACTGACCAATATGGGCAGAGTCTTCGGCAAGCAGGGCGCTTTGCTGACCCTGTTCGGGGATATTTTCAAGCAGTTTATTTCCGTGCTTATCGGCATCATTGCTTGCGGTGAGCTGGGCGCATACTTTGCAGGCGTGTTCTGTATGCTGGGCCACATCGCTCCCGTTTATTATCACTTCCGCGGAGGCAAGGGTGTTCTCACCGCCGCCACCATGGTTCTGATGATCGACTGGCAGGTGTTCCTCATCGCCGCCACTATCTTCGCCCTCACCGTGCTGATCACCCGTTACGTATCCCTGGGCTCCGTTCTGGGCGGCTTTGCTCTCCCGGGCATCGTGTTCATCAGTGCCACCGTCCGCGGTACCTATCCCTCCCTGCCCGCCATCTGCTTCAGCTTGTTCATCGGTATGATGCTGATCTTCATGCACCGTTCCAACATCCGCCGCCTCTTTGAGGGTACGGAAAACAAACTTTCCTTTAAGAAAAAGGAAAAATAACGAACTGCTTGTGAAACACCGTTTCACAAGCGCCTGAAAGGAGTTTTGCGTCATGCCTCTTGCCGACCGTGTCAGACCGAATACCTTTGACGAGATCTGCGGACAGACGCACCTTCTTGCCAAAAACGCCCCCCTGCGCCGTATTCTGGACAGCGGGCACCTGCCCTCCCTCATCTTCTACGGCCCTCCGGGCACGGGGAAGACCACCACGGCGGATCTCATCGCAAAGCACTTCCGCAGGGAGTTCTACAAGCTCAACGCCACCACCGCAGGCACCTCCGACGTAAAGGAGATCTTAAACCTGTCAGGCGGCCTTATGTCGGGGAACGAGGGCATTCTGCTGTACATCGACGAGATCCAGTATTTCAACAAAAAGCAACAGCAATCCCTTTTGGAGTACGTGGAGGACGGAAGAGTCACCCTGATCTGCTCCACCACCGAGAACCCTTATTTCGCCATCTATCCCGCCTTGCTTTCCCGCTCCAGCGTGTTTGAGTTCAAGCCCGTGGAGCCGTTGGATCTCGTTCCCGGTCTGCGCCGTGCCTTTGATATCTTAAACGGAGATTTCGGCAACGCCAAGACCTGTTCCGACGCCGCCTTGGAGGTGCTTGCCTATGGTTGCGGCGGGGACGTGCGGAAGGCCATCGGCTCTCTGGAGAATTGCTACTACGCCTCCGAGACCGCCATCGACGAGGACCTTGCCCGCAGTCTGGCACAGCGTTCCGGTATGCGGTACGACCGTGACGGCCAATCCCATTACGACCTGCTTTCCGCCCTGCAGAAGTCCATCCGCGGATCCGATCCCGATGCCGCCGTGTTCTACCTGGCGAAGATCCTTGCAGGCGGGGATCTGGTATCCGCTTGCCGCCGCATCTCCGTGTGCGCCGCCGAGGATATCGGCCTTGCCTATCCCAATGCGGTGATCTTTACCAAATCCTGCATCGACATCGCCTTGCAGGTAGGGCTCCCCGAGGCACGGATCCCCCTTGCGGATGCGGTGATCCTGCTTGCCACCTCCCCCAAATCCAACAGCGGAGAATCTGCGGTAGATGCCGCCATGGCCGCCGTGGAAGCAGGGAAGGGCACCATGGTTCCTGCACACCTGCGGGATCAGAACCGCCCCGGCTCGGAGGGCGGGTACAAATATCCCCACGCCTTCCCCAACCATTGGGTGCGCCAGCAGTACCTGCCCGACGACCTGATAGGGAAGACCTTCTACACCCCAGGGGAAAACAAAACCGAGCGTGCCGCCGACGAGTATTGGCAGAAGATCAAGAAATAACCTTCCAAAGCCTCCCTTTACGGGGAGGTTTTCTCTTTGGACAAATTATTTCAAACTTTTTTACGGAAACCCCTTGACAAATGGAGTTTGTTGTTGTAAACTATCCACGTGATTTACAACAGCAAACCACATGGATTACAAAAGGAGTACCGCCAACATGAAAAAGCTAATTTCCTTCCTTTTAATCGCAGTTCTTCTGCTTTCTCTCGCGGCTTGCCAAAGTCAGCCTCAGCCGCAACAGCAGCCCGAGGTAGACCACGTTGCCGAAGCCAAAAAGCTTCTGGATGCAGGCAAAACCAAGGAAGCCTACGAGTATCTCTATACCCACCGCGAGGACGCAAGGGCGGCGGAGATGCTAACCGATTTCCTGGTACTGCGGGGACATATTGATACGAACAGTTATTCCGTTTACAACGCCAAGCGTGTTACCGAGTATAACGAATACGGGGAGCTGATCCGCGAGGAGGTCACCTATAGCTTCGAGTCTCCCGACTGGCAGAGCTTCCTTCGGGAATATGAGATCACCTACGACTCCAAGGGCAATAAGCTGGAAAGCGTAGAGACTTTGGACGGCAAGGAGAACAGACGGGAGACCTATACCTACAACGACCGGGGCCTTCTCCATATTCTCAAAGTCGTTTACAGCGAGAGTAGTTACACAACGAAGACCTACACCTACGACGAAGCGGGGAATCCCGTCTTGACCGTCATCGCTTATTCCGATAGCGAGTACGTGGAGACTCTGGAGTGCAGTTACGATGAATCCGGCAATCTGCTCACCGAGAAAATGTCCTACACCGGCGGCAACGGGGGCGATAGCGGCCTCTCTTACGAAGACAGCAACACCTACGATGAAGAAGGCAAGCTGATCCGCAGGGTACACATTATGGGCGGCGACAGGCCCGCTACCATCGATAACTCTTATACCTACAATCCCCAAGGGGATCTGATCCTGGAGACCGCACAGTACACCGTAGGCGAAGGGGAGGAAGCCATCGTCGGAAACACCACAGAGACCTCTTATCAGTATACCTACGACCAGGAAGGCAGGATCACCAAGAAGATCACCGAAACCCCTCTCGGCTCGTCCACATCGGAATATACCTACAACGAGCAGGGGGATTTGATCTGCGAAAAGACCGTCAATGACCTCGGTACCGTTCAGACCGGCGAATTTGCCTACGTCTATTCCGAAAACGGCGAAGTCTCCCGCATCACCGAGGTGAAAAACGGCTATCGGGTATCTTCCTGTGACGAGACCTACGACGAGCAGGGCAACCTGACGAGCCGGCAGTCTGTAAGCGCCATGGATACGGTATCCAACAGCTCCGTCTATACCTACGACGACCTGAACAGACCCATCCAAAAGGTACATACCGACTCCGACGGCAGATCCTACACCTATACCTATGAATATGACGAGAGGAACAACCTTACAAAGAAGACCCGCACCTATCCCGGCGGCACCGTGACCACCTTTGTCTATACCTACGACGATATGAACCGCGAGATCAAAAGCGTGGTCACCACCGGCAAGGACAGAACCGTCACCGAAAGGGAATACGACCACCACGGAAACGTGATCAAGCGTACCGAAACGGCATCCGGCAAGAAAACGGTCTACGAGTACGTCCATCAGTACGACGAAAAGGGCAACCTTGTAAAGACCGAGGATCTGAAAGACGGCACACTTTCCGCCACCTACGTCCGCGAATACGACGGGGCAGGCAGAGAGATCAAAAGGACGGGCTATTCTGCCGAAAATAAGATCTTTGTGGAAGTCACCAGGGAATACGACGAAGATGGAAACCTCCTGCGGGAGCTCTCCACCTCGGGGGAGAGCGGCGCTTCCGTAAATGCCCACGAGATCGTCAACCAATACGACGAATACGGCGTTTTGGTGTATGAATATTTCGTCGATAGCTACGCCTGCTACGAGAACCGTTTTTCCGAATTTACCTACCTGTACCTCCCCGACAGAATCGAGATCGACTGACGAACCGATCCACCCACGCTCCTCCCTTCACCGGGAGGAGTTTTTTCCGCTTTGTAAATTTTCGTGAACATGCCTTGACAGCAAGTACACGGTTTGATAGAATGAATACAGAAATACAAAAAAGGAGCCCCCCTTTGAAAAAAAGAAAGATCCTTCTTGCCCTTTTGTGCCTTTGTTTTCTCTTGCCCCTTTGCCTTTCCGGCTGTGGATATGACGAGGAGTGGATCATCGGCAAGACTTCTGCGGAGATACAGGAACGGTACGGTACGTTCTACCAAGTAATAGTATTGCCCTATGGAGATCCAATAGAGGTAAAGGAAGACACCATTTGTAAAAATGCGGAAGGCTATTACCTTACCAAGGAAGAACGGGTGGGATATTTGGGAACCTATCCGGAAGAATACTTTGTCATCCGTTTTGACGAAAACGGAATTGCCATCGACTGCTATGAAGAACTGGGCGGAAAAGGCGGTTGATCCGTCATCGCTTGCATCATAACTACAAAAACCACCGAGGCCTTATAATCTTGTTGAGGCGTGTATTTACAGCGGTGCAGAAACGGCAGTAGCGTTTAGTCAGAATACATCTTTTGATGCTTGTAACGTGTGGCTTTCAAATTTGCTGAAAGAGATGAGGCTTCATGGGTATACATTGCAGGAAGCGATCAATGTGTTGGATGATGACGATTTTTCTTTTGGCGAAGACACATTTGAGCAAAGATGTGAACTATCTGAGGTTGCTGTCATCGGTGGAAATGCTTCCATCACACTGAGTGATATTTTTTCATAGAGGGAGTTATCATGGAAAGAAAACTGATCATTGCTTTGCTTCTTTTTAGCTTGTTGCTTGCCGGTTGTAATGCAACCACGGGATTGCAGAGTTCCTTGAATTCCGAGTCATTTGAATCAAGCGCTTCTTTTGATGAAGAGATACCTAAGAAGTATCAACCGTATTCTATCTATTGGTTTGATATGAAATTTAATTTTGTCGCCCCGCCCATAGTTGTAAACACCCCTAAGATCTATATGAGCAACGAAGTAGTAGAAGAAGGGGTGGCGAGTCAAACCTTGGATTTGCTTTTCACGCAGGTCGATTCGCAATACTATAATTCGCAATCTACTATAGGCATAAGAGCGGCATTGTCAAGGTATTTTGTAACACAATATGGGTCGGTCATGCTGGATTCCGCCACCGGGAAGGTTGTTGAACTTAACTTTAAGGTGTCTGATAAAATTGACACAAATAAGGGGGCTAAAAAAATAACACAAGAGGAATGCGACACCATACTTTTGGAATACTTGAACCACCTTGGGTTCGATCCGAATCAAGGGAATTACAAATTACAAAAGTCCAGCTTGCATACGATCAACGAAGGAACAAGCTATGCCCGCAATATATACGGATATAAATTTAAAAAGTATATTGACGGCGTGGAGACAAGTGATATGTGCTCTGTCGGTATTACGGAATACGGCAGCTTGCTTTATTACAAACGTGGGGATGCGATGGATGATGCAGAAATCGAGGCGCTATCCATCGATTATAAACGAACGGAAGCTTTGGCAAAGGAATATGCCGAAAATGTATGTGACGGCATCGATTCCGGCAATTGTAGCTATTCTCTCTCTTCGCCCTATTTGCTAATGCTGGATGACGGCTCCTATGCGGTATGGTATGCCATTGATATCCAATTAGGAAAAAATGGAAAAGAGACCGGTCTTTCCATTATTATTCCGGTGTCGTAAATCGCCAAATGTCCGATGATTCGCCACTACAAAAACCACCGAGACCCTCGGTGGTTTTCGATTGCTATTCCAACGCCTTCCGCAGTTTCTCCAAGATCTTCTTTTCCGTGCGGCTCACCTTCACCTGGGTCATCCCAAGCACCTCTCCCGCCTTCTGCTGGGAGTACCCTCGGTAGAACCGCAACAGAATCAACTGCTTTTCCTCCTTGGGAAGACTGAGAACCGCCTGCCGCAAGGCCTCCTTTTCGCAAAGCTCTGCCAGGTTGTCGGTGCCGATGAGATCCTCCAACGCCCGTTCTCCCACAGGCTCCGAGAAGGAAAGCACCGCGTTCCCCGCATCCAAGCCCTCCACCGTCTCCTCCACACTGCAGCCGCAGTAGTCCGCCAGCTCCGTCACCGTGGGTTCTCTGCCGTTTTCGGCGGTGAACTCTTCTTTTTTTCGCAGCAGATGGGCCCCCTTCTGCCGCAGCTCACGACTCACCTTGATCATCCCGTCATCCCGCAGGAATCGCTTGATCTCTCCGATGATGAGCGGCACGGCGTAGGTGGAGAAGGCCGTCCCGTAGGAGGTGTCAAAGTTTCGGATGGCCTTTAACATCCCAATGGCGCCAAGCTGACACAGATCCTCGTAGTCCGCACCTCGGCCAAGAAACCGCGCCGCCACCGACTTCACAAGCCCCATGTTCTCCCGCATGAGGATGTCCTCCGCCGCGGCGTCTCCCGCCTTGGCCCGCTCCAACAGCTCGGGAGCATTCATTTCACATCAAAACGTTTTTCCAAAATAACCGTCGTACCCTTTCCCTGTGCGGAACGGACCCTCACACGGTCGGTAAAGCTTTCCATCACCGTGAACCCCATGCCGCTTCGCTCTCCCTCCGCATCGGTGGTGTAGAGAGGCGTCCGCGCCAGGGCGACGTCCGTGATCCCTGTTCCCTTGTCCTTCACCGTAATGCGTAACACCCCGCTTCCGGTGTAGACAGCGCTTATGTAGATCGGGCACTTCATTTTGTCCGTGCGGTGGCGGTATGCATGGACGATGCAGTTGGTCACCGCCTCGCTCACCGCCGTTTTCAGTTCCGAAAGCACGCTCACAGGGGGATCCAGGTGGGCAATAAACGCCGATACCGTCATCCGCGCCAACCCCTCGTTGATGCTCTTGGCGGGGAAAACGCATTTCATTTCGTTCACCGTATTCTCAGCTCGCCTTGCCATTTCCGTTGCTCCTTTCAATGCGGATCAGCTTGTCCATCCCCGCAATATGCAAAATTTTCATAACAGCCTCGGAGGGGGCCTCCACGATCAATACCGCATCGATCTGCCCGCACTTCCGCATACGCCCCATCACCAGCCCCAAACCGGAGGAATCGCAAAAGGTTACCCCGGAAAGGTTGAAATAGAACACCTCGGGCTGTTCCGTCTCCAAGATGCGGTCGATCCGCGTCCGTACCTCCGCCGCGTTGTGATGGTCTACCTCGCCCTGTAAGCGAATCCGTAATTTATCTCCGTTTTTCTCGGTGGAAAACGTCATATTCTTCAAAACACGTCCTTTCTTCACACGTCGTATCCGTAGTATAGCAGACTTCCCCCGCCGATTCTGTCAAACCCTGTCGCGGGAATAAAAAAGATGCAGAGTATTTCACTCTGCATCGCTTTCGATCCGCTCCAAAAGTGTGCGGTACCGTTCTTCGGTTTTCAGGGGTGCAAAAACGGGATGGCTCAGCCGTGCCAACAGACGTCCTTTCTCCCGGGGATTCGGGTGAAAAAAACGGCAGTCTGCCAGACGAAACAAGGGCGTTATAACCTCTTGCCCGCGGTAGCCTTTTCTCCCTTTGAAATAGAGCTCCACCGACTGTTCCAACTCCGTAAGCGCCTTGTGGGTGTCGCCCTCCTTCAAGGAAAGCTGTGCCAACAGTACGTAGATATCTCCCCGTTCCCTCAAGTGGAAGGATGGGAGTACCTCTTCCTCCCCGAACAGCAATTCGATCAGATCCAGCGCTTTGGTAAGAGCTGATCTGGTTTCTTCGTACTGTCCTACGCGGAAATAACAGAATCCAATGGCAACCAGATCGTCCAGCATGGCGCTGAGGTGGTAGACAAGATCCGTTTGATAACAGCGGTTTTCCCTCTGGGTATCCTTTTCAAAATGGGCGATATAAGACTCCATGGTGTGTACCGTCATATCCGCTCTCCGGGGGAACTGCGCCGCATGGTGTCCCGCGGCCTCCCCGTTGCCGTATGCGCTGTGAAGCAAGACCATGATCATCCGTGCCCGCATCATGTCGTTGGTGTTCCTGCCGTATTTGATCACCAGATCCGCAAACCGGATACATTCGCGGTAGATCTGCTTTCCGTTCGCATTGTCGAAGGTGTCGTTTTCCGGGAAGGCGAGAGAGAGCCCCACCTCCAGACAACCCATCAACAGCGCGGTATTGTTGGGGTATTTTGCAAGCCCCTCCGTGAGCATACGGTAGCATTGCAAGGCGGCTTCCTTGGTGGCAGGGGAAGGAACCATACTGCGGGCTTTCACCAAAAGCTCCTCTACCTCCTCCCGACAATTCTTGCCGTAAAGCCCGAACAGCACGTCCGTGCTCACCTCAAAAACCGATGCCAGGGGCACCACCTGGGAGATATCCGGCATACCCGTATCGTTTTCCCACTTGGAGACCGCCTGAAAGGTCACCCCCAACTGCTCCGCTAACTCCTCCTGGGTGAAGTTCCGCTCTTTTCTCAGCCGCTTAATGATCTGACCCATTGTTTCAGCCATGCTTCGTTCCTCCTTGCTTTTCTTCCTGCAAACGCAGTAATTCTTCATAGTCCAGCCCGTACCGTCCTGCAATGCCGGCGGCATAGCTTTTCCCGTCGGGCGTTTTTCTGTATATCTTGTAGGTGCGTCTTCCTCTGCAATCCGTCTCCGCCACAAGAGTGTCTACTGCAGAGCGTGAGCGGGGCAGGCGGTTGATCTCCTCCTTCATGGTCACCAACTCGTGAAGATGGGTGGAGAATACTCCTCTGCATCCGTAAGCCGAAAGGGAAGCCATCACGTCGAAGGCAATATGTGCCCCCTCAAAGGCACTTGTGGAGGAAAAAGGCTCGTCCATCAACACAAGGCTGTATTCCGTCACGTCCCCAAAGAGAGCTTTGACCGCAAAACATTCCTCTTCCAACCGCCCCAGATCTACAGACGTGGTTTTCCCCGCGAAATGCACCAAAATACGATCCACGGGGCTGATCTCCGCTCCTTTTGCGGGGACGGGAAAACCAAGCTGTGTAAAGATCTGGCAGATCCCCACGGCAGAAAGAAACACCGTTTTCCCGCCGCTGTTGGCACCCGTCAAAAGATAGAGCCTGCCGTTCTCGTCAAAGGTAAGATCATTGGCCACCAATCGCTTCGCAGGCACTCCCAAGGCGGGATGATAAAGCCCCTTGACGGAAAAGACTTTTTTCTCCATGGGGGAGATGTCCGGGGAGCACAAGGGAAGTCCCTTGCTTCTCAATTCCGTAAGCAGATCCACCCCGAAGAGCAGAAATTTCAATTCTCCGATCAAAGGCAGAAACTCCCTCGTTTCCCTGCGGAAAAAGCTTTTGACCGCAGGCTCCCATTCTCCGATGGCGCTTTTGAACAGCCTGTTCAGTGCAGAGATTACCGCCATATCCGCAAAGTGCTTTTCTTCCTTGCTCAAATGCCCCGCGGTGATTTTCAAGGGACATAAAGCTGTCAACCCGTCGGAAGCGGGATGCCCCAGCAACCGCTCCATCAGGCCGCCGGATTCCATAGCACGACTGTGAAAGCCCAGTACGCCGAAGGAAACGGGGGAGAAGGTCTCGTCTAAATTCATCCCCACGGTGACGCATTTCACCCGGGTGACCTCACGGGAAAGTGCCTTGGTATTCTCCCGCAGAGCCTTGTACCACGCAGATTCCTCGATCTCCCTTATCCGCTCCCGTAATTCCAAAAGAGCTCTTGAACGGATGGCCTTACCATGCTTCCGCAACCCGTCTCCCGCGGTGGAAACAAACTGCAGATAAAGCTCGATCAGCTTGATGGCGTAAAGCTGTCCTTCCGTGTGATGGCTGTTTTCCCGCAGACGGTAAAGCTCCTCCATGTTTTTCAGTAGCGGTAACAATTCCCGCAAAAGCGCTTCCGCCTCGGAATGCTCCAAAAGGTCGCAGAACAGCTCCCTGCGGTAGAGAATGGTCTCCTCGTCTGTGGTAAGATAGTCGCAAAGATCCATTTCCCTGTGGTAAAGATAGTTCCCCATCAAGGCTTTGCAGGCCTTGCGGCTTATGATTACCCGCTCTTCCGCTTTTTTGCCCTCGGGAAAAAGTAGGCTGAACTCCCGGTGGTGCTCCATACCGCCCCTCCTTTTCTATCGGAGTTCAGTATATCACGGATCACAAGGCGCTTGAAGCGACGGAAGGCAGAGTGAAACTCAACGATCCGTTGAATGGCGGGGAAAGAAAAACGGCATCTTTCAGCCGTTTTTAATGATCCGCTTGAATACCTGAGAAGGGCGGGTACAGGTGTAGCCGCAGCTTTTTGCCACGGATGCCGATTCGGGGTTGATGGCGTAGCCGTAATGGGGGTAAAGCCCGTTTTTCAGAAGGTCGTGGGAGAAATACAGGGTCAACAGCTTGCCGTAGCCCTTGCCGCGGTAAGCAGGCGCCACGTACACCCAGCCCACGTCGTAGTAATTTTTGTAGCCCAGCTCCCCACGCAGGAAGCCGATCACCTTATCTCCCTCCTTCAGCAGATAGAAGCGGGTATCGAAAAAGCAATCGCAGGCATCCCAAAGGGAAGGGAAACGCAGCTCCTCCTCAAAGCCTTCGTAAAGCTCCGTGTGGCTTTGCAGAAAGGCTTTTTCTTCTGCCGTCAAAAGGGGAGACTGAAACGCCTTCCTTCTCCGTAAGAGGCGCAAGATCCTCGGGAGCAAGCAGCCCGTAAATAGGTGCCCCGCTTTCTGAGGAACCAAAGGACAACCGCTCCGCTACGTGTGGATGGGTATAAAACGCATCGCCGGCGGCAACGTCAATCTCTTCTGCCGTCAGGGCAGAGATAAAGTCTACCGCTTCTTCCCAAAAGGCCTTGTCCTCGGAGTTGACGCCCACCACCACGGAATCGTCCTCGTAAGTCCTTACACAGAGAAAGGAGGAAAGGGGAGCGGACTCCTCTTGTACGTAATACGCCATTTCCTTGATTTTGTATCCGTCCCTGCCCGCCAGAGCAAGATCGTAGCAATGGTAGAAATAGCGGTTTATATCCTGACCAAACAGCGCAATCATTTTGGCGTTATCGATTCTTTTCATGCCATCACCTCCAAAAACGATAGTTTTTGGCAACAAAATTTCTTTGTAAGCTTAGACCTCGCCTGCGGCGAGCTCTAAGAAACTTTCTTTTCAAAGAAAGTTTCTTAACACGTATCTTTAAATCGTCTTCATCCAATTCTCAATGACGGGAGCTAACAGATCATACCCCGCGGAGTTGGGGTGAATGAAGTCGGGGAGATGAAGGTCGCTTTCCGTCTTCATCACCTCTCTGTTGAACTTCTCGTCAAAGTAAAGATCCAGATAGGGGATTCCCCACTTATGGCAGATCTCTTTGGAGAGGGCGAAGTATTCGCTCATATCGGCCATTCTGCCAAACTGTGCGGAGGGCATTTGGAAGGTTACGATATACCCCAGCTTAGCTCCCTTGTAATGCTCCTTGGCGTAAGCGAAGGTGGCCTCCAAACCGCCTGCAAAGCTGTCGCGGTCAAAGGGCCCGTCAAAGCCCTCGGTCATCACACCAACGGGTGCGGAATCCCAGGCATCGTTGGCGCCGCCCTCGATGATAAGGTAATCGTAGTCGTTCCCCGTCATGTCCACAAGCTGCTTGTAAACGATGTTTTCCCCGCGGCAGTTGCCAATGGAAGCACCGCCCAGACTCTTGTTCACACCGGTCATTTCATTCTTTGCCATAATACGTCCCGCCCAGCCGCGGATGTGATCGTATTCCGTGTTCCACTCACAGTAAGCTTCGCAAAGGGAGTCCCCCACGAAGAGAACGGATTTTTTCAAAAGAGGATTCATACGGTTTTTCCTTTCTGTTTCTTGCTATTTTTCAGTAACAACAGCACCGCAAGCACCACCGCCGCCCCCAAGGCCGCCAAGAAGATGTTGGCGTTGGGGATGAAGGACTCCGTGCCGTCGTTGTTGATAATCTTTTCGGCGTTGGCAAGCACCGTCTTGCCGATCCAGGGACCCACCAGCCCGGGCACCAATACCTGGGAGAAAATACGTACCCCCTGGAACATCCCCGCCTTGCCCGCGGGGGTCAGCTCACGGATCTTGGCGCCGAATACCGCCATCCCCGCAAGATAACCGCACATCATCAGCAGAGAGCCCAGGAATACAAGAGCCGTCCCACGGAACAGGTACAGCAGAACATACCCCGACGCCAGCCAGCCGAGACTGCACCACCCGGAAAAGCCAAAGCCTTTTCGGTCGTAGACCCTGCCCCAGAAGGCCGTCACCACCGAGGCCAGAATGATAGCGGGCGCCATGATCAACACGTAATCCGCCATCTCCAAGGATACCTCGTAGTACAGGATCAGATAAGGCATAAAGATCTGAATGGAAACGTTAAATACGATGAATGCCGCCAGATAGAAATACAGCGCACTGTTTTCTCGTATAGTAGAGGGCAAAAAGCCGTGGACCACCGTCTTGAAGTACCCTTCCTTTGCAGGGGTCAGCGCAGGCTCCTTGATGAAGAAGCACCCTGCAAGCCCCACCGCCAGCACCACGCCGCCGATGATCACAAAGATCCACGTCCAGCTTTCTTCGCTGTTCAGATCAAAGGCCATGAACCCGCCGAACACCGCCAAAATGGCAACCAAGGGCATCATGGCGTTGATCCCCTCTGCCGCCCCGCGGTTGGTGTCGTCGGTGCTGTCCGTCAGCCAGGCGTTGAAGGCGGCGTCGTTTGCCGTAGACCCGAAGAAGGTCATCACGCAGTCCAGAACGATTACCAGGGTGACCCCCACCGCCATGGCAGAGGTAGCCGCAGGGAACATCGCCCCGATCAGATCCGCCTTCAAAAGGGCAAACCCGAGAATGGAAATACCCCAGGCCAAGTACCCGCCGCACATGAACACCTTGCGTTTTCCCAGCTTATCGGAAAGGGCACCCATCAGCACCGTGGTCAAAGTAGCGGCAACCGCGCTGGCAGACACCATGGCGGAAATATCCGCGGCGGAGGCACGGAACATCTTGTAGATGAACACGTTGAGATACATATTCTCCACCACCCAGGCGATTTGCCCCACCAGGCTGAACAACACCAAAACAAACCAGAATTTTCCGGATAATTTCGTTTTCATGGGAATATTTCCCTTCTTTCGTTTTTTATTTTTCTTTTTTCTTCTGCGCGTTCATTTTCTTTTCCCAATGGCGAGCGTTTTTGATATAGACCTCGTACATACAGTCGTAAGAGAGCCTATTTACGCTTTTGATGTGATATAACGGTATCAATTCCCCTATTGTGCCTAACCAAACGCCGCCGAATGCACATAGCCACCAACCGGGAAACAGGAGCACTAGACAGATGATCACGAAAGTCAACACCAGATCCGTCCAAAGGATCACCAAATATATCCAACGTTTGCGTAAAATCTTCTTGTAAAACCGATAGTCTACGTAAAATTTGTCGTAAACAAAACGACTGATCAATCCTACTGCAAAGGATATTGCAACCATGATCCAAAAATATTTTGCGTCCAAGTGCATTACCGCCTTTCTTTTGGAATGGTTTAGCAAAAATACCAATGATAATTTTACCACGAAGCAGGGAAGATGTCAATAGGAAGCCGGGAGGAATGGGCTACCGGCGCTGTTGCCTCCTTTCATAAAAAATCCCCACCGAGGAAATGACCTCGATGGGGAAACGATTATGAGGGGTCTTCTTTTTTGATGGAAACAGCCCGTGCAACTTTGCATTTTTTTCCGTCCTCTATGCGTTCCATGCTGTATACGGCGTTGTAGTAACGGACGGAAACGGAATCGCCCTCCCGATACCCCTTTGCAAGTTCTTCATCCGCAAAGAAGTAGAAGGAATCATCGATGCAAATATATCCGTTTTCTATGGATGTGATGGTTCCCCACAGTTTTTTTGTTTCATAGTACGTGGAAGGCTTCTTCTTGCCGGCGTGAAGCAGATCGATAGACATATCATCCTCCAGCATATTGGGGGCAAGATACCATTTTCCTTTGTACTCATAGAAGTAGACTCCGCTGCCCAGCTCGTCATCAAAGATGTTCCCGGAACTGAGCAACCCGTCGTAGTAGAGGCGTATTTGCTCGAAAGAATAATGCAGGACGCTTGTGACCTCGTCGGGATCGATCCCCGCTTTCTCAAGATTGATCCTTTGGAAGAATCTGCGGGTCAGCTCGGGATCGTCCCGCTTGATAGCCGTTACGGTGTATTGGATCTCCACTTTGCGGAAGGGGAAAAGCTCCGAGGCTGTTTGGGAGATCTTCTCCATACCTTGCTCCTTGGTGTACCCCGCTTTTTCGAATTCTTGATAGACGTAAGATTCCAAATGCTCCTCCGGGAAGAGGGAGAATTGCAGAGAATAGTCCATGCTCCCCCAAGAGAAAAGCCATTGTCCGAACATTTCAAGGCAAACGTCCTCCGCAGGCTGGTACTCCGTCACCCCCGAGATATCACCAAGATTGACCGTCATCATACAAAGAGTTCCGTGAGGGCCGGTCTTTTTCTTTTGGAGTGTCGCAGCCTCGTAAAAAACCTGTTCCCAGCCGTCACCTCGGAGAAACGTGCCCTGTGTGACCAAGAACGGGATCAGCACGAGAAGCACGCAGAGGGCGGCGGCAATAGAACCCAGCAAAATGCGTTTTTTTGATTTTGGAGGATTTTGAGCCGAAAGGATGAACCGATCGTCGATTTCTCCGAAAGCGTTGTTTAACTGTTCGCCAAAGCTTTTCATACCGGATAACCCCTTTCTTTCAAATATTCGTACAGCTTCTTTTTCAAACGATCTAAGCGGAGATAGATTGCCGCATCTGACATTTTCATGGCGGTTGCGATCTGCGGGACGGGATCCATATACCAATACCGACGTACAAAGATATACCGGTTTTGCGGCCGCAGGCTTTCCAACCATTGATTCAGCGTATCCGTCAACAGCTGCAGCTCAAAATCCTCTGCCACGGTGTTGCTTGCGGGTATACAGTCTCCAATCTCCTCTATGGAGACCGTGTAAGAATTACGCTTGGCGGCACAGTTATGCTTATGCCGATTGATGGAAATGTTTCGCGCGACGCGGCACGCAAAGGAATACAGAGAAGCGGGCCTCGTTGGTGGAATGGCGTTCCAGATCCCCAAATAAGTATCGTTAATGCACTCTTGCGCATCCTCTCGGTTTTGCAAGATGCGATAACTGACGGAAAACAACGGCTTTTCGTATTTTTGCGCAAGGGACGGAATTGCGATTTCCGAGCGTTGGAAAAACAATTCTATGATTTTTTCATCTTCCACGTAAAAAACCTCCTCATATCATTTGGCTTTCAAAAATACAGTCACATTTCCCATCGCTTTTTTATCGTTTTTTATCGTTTTTTCTAAAAAAATTACGGTGTCAAGCGTTCCGTGTCCCTGGGGAACAATGCCGCCCGCCGCAGGTTGTCCAAGCCCAACAGCCGCGCCGTCAGCCGCTCCAGCCCGATGCCCAGCCCGCCGTGGGGCGGCAGACCGTACTTGTGGGCCATGAGATAGCTTTCAAAGGCGTCAACCTCCATCCCCAGCCGTTCCATCTTTGCCACCTGGGCGTGGTAATTATGGATCCGCTGTCCCCCGGTGGTGATTTCCATCCCGCGGAACAAAAGGTCAAAGCTTTCCGTTACCTCCGGGTTCCCCGGGGTCTCCATGGTATAGAAGGGGCGTTTGGCAGTCTTGTAATGGGTCACGAACACAAACTCGCTCCCCGTTTCCTTTTTTACCAACTCTCCAAGCATTTTTTCCTCCTCCGGCTCAAAATCCCATTCGTCGGTGATGGGTCTGCCGTATTCCCTTGCCACCCATTCCTTGGCTTCCGAAAAGGGAATGGCGGGGATAGAATCCACCACGGGGAGCTCTACCTTCCAAAGCGCCAGCTCCTTTTCACAGCTTTCCTTCAAGTGTTCAAACACGCTGCCCAGCATGGCCGTCTCCAAAGCCATCAGCTCTTCAAAGCTGTGGATGAACCCCATCTCCAAGTCCACCCCGGTGTACTCGTTGATATGCCTTGCAGTGTGGTGCTTTTCCGCGCGGAATACGGGGGCGATCTCATACACCCGCTGGAACACCCCCACCATGGTCTGCTTGTAGAATTGAGGGGATTGGGCTAAGAACGCAGGCTTGCCGAAATAGTCCAGCCCAAACACGTTGGCACCGCCCTCCGCGTTGCCCCCCACGATCTTGGGGGTGTGGATCTCCACAAATCCCTGCCCGTCCAGGAAACTGCGGATCCCCTTGCAAAGCTCCGCTTGCACCTTGAAGATGGCCGTCTCCTTTTCGTTCCGCAACGTCAAGGGGCGGTAGTCTAAAAGGGTGGAGAGGGAGGCCTTCACCTCCTTGTTGTTCACCACCACGGGAGCTTCCTCCGCAGGCAGGGAAAGTACCTCGATCTTCTCGATGCGTACCTCATACCCCGTCCTGCTGCGGGGCTCGGCCAAAACGGTTCCTATAACCCGTACCCAGGCTCCTTCCACAAGGTTTTCCATGGGCAGATCGCAAACGCATTGCAAAAGCTGTGTTCTCGTCTTTAAGATCACAAAGGCAAAGCCGCTCATCAGCCGTACCTTGTAGATCATCCCGCAAAGAGTCACCACCTCGCCCAAACGCCGGGAAAGGGAAGCAGGCTCGGTATCGTTTGTATTGATTTGATTTGTAATCCTTTTCATTTTTTCAGTCTCCATTGTTTTTGATTTTTAATAGCTTACAACAGAGACCCCGTCTTCCACGGCAAGATCAAACTGCCGCATAAGATCACCTTCCTTCGCTTTTCTTCAAAAAACAAAAACCCCACGGATGCGGTATGCACCCATGGGGGATCAAAGCAAAAAGCATAAGCCGTCTCCCGCCCGAGTGCAACACCAAAAGCGCTTGCACCCAAAGCCAAACGGCCAAAGGCTCAAGCGCTAAATATCATCGTCCTGCAATTGTACGAGATACAAGCGGCTCATGTTTTTCTCCAAAAAATATGATTGTCCTTTTATAGCACAAAAAAATCCGTTTGTCAAGAGGGAAGTTCCTCAAAAGTACCGCAGTACCAACCTACCACCCCGTTTTTCTTCACAATACACCCCTTGGAGGTTTTGCGTGACAAGGAGAGAACTTCTCCCGCCTCCACGGGCAACCGATGATCGGAATAATCCAGACACTCCGTCTCCTTGTAAAAATAAACGTTGGGCACCCAAAGCTCCCTCCCGCTGTGAAGATGGCGCACATAGGTGAATTCCTCACCCTTTTCCAAAACCTCCACGTGACGGTTGATCCAGCTGATAAACAGGGAATCCTCGTCCCCCTCCTGCGCCTCCAGGGCCTTGACCTTGGGAAGATCGTCGTAGGAGAGGTGTGTGATCTCCTCCACCGAACACCCGATATGGGGAAGGATCAACAGGTTCAACTGCCCCTCCTCCTTGATCCCGCAACCGCCGTCTATGGAAAGGATGCGTTTTTCGTAATTCTTCACGGGATTGTATTGCTGAATACGTTCCCCGTACAGCGCCACGGGCCAGTGACCGACCACCACCCACTTGTCAAAAACAAAGGGCGTCCGATCTGCAAAAGCGTCGTACTTGGTCAGCTCAAAAACCCCGCTCAAAGCGTTGTCCGCCACAACCTGCTTTTTAAGCCCGCCGTGGACGAAGACGTAGTTCTCCGTCTCCAAAACCGTGGGCAGGGAAGCTAAGAAATCAAGCTCCTCACGGAAGCGGTCGAGAATATCTCCCTTCGCCTGCAGAACGTCCTCTTTGCAGTTCAGCACGTGACCGCAACCCACCGCCAGCTCCTCGTAAAAGCTTGTCCCGTACCATCCGCGGCAGGCAGCCACGTATTGCCAAAGCTCCTCCGCCGTCTCTTCGCAAAGTCCTTGTATGATGTGCAGCCGATAAGCATCCACGTTGCCGATGACGCACACGGCGTTCCCGCTTTCACAAAGCGCCATTACCTTCCGCAAAACGCCCAGGCTGTGGGGTCCTTTTTCCAAAAGATCCCCCACGATCACCAAAAGATCCGACCGGCAGAACCCCGCCATCTCCAGAACCTTTTCCAAATGCTCGAGATGTCCGTGAACGTCGCTTGTCACCAACACCCGACGCCCGGGAGCGACGGTCAATTGTTCAATTTTCGTTTCCGGGAGATTCATTGGCGCGGTCATTCCTTTCGTAGCCCGCTACCGGCGGGCGGTCGCTAACGATTTTGTGAGCGAAGCCACAAATCATGTTTGAAAAAGGATCCCTTTTTCAAACCTCATTCCTCAAACAGTGCCTTTTCTTTTCCGTTCTTGTCCGTCAGATAAGCAAAGCAATCCTCAAACTCGTTGGAATACACCCCGTCTTCCTTGAACTTCTCGGGGTAATAGTTGTATTTCACAACCACCTCGTAGCTGTCGCTTCTGTTGGTAGGCAAAGCGAAGTCGGCATATTCCATATCCGTCTTCCAAGGCTTTGCATGACGCCCGTCCACCCTGGAATCGTACATCACAAACGCATTTTTGCAACTACTGCAGATTGCCTTGACCACAAGCTGACCGCCCTTCTTCACCAAATAGGGCGCAAGGATCCCCTTGGTCTGCTTCCCCTTGTAGGCAAAATAGAACCGTCTGCCCCCGCAGGAACAGCAAAGATTTGCGGAAAGGGCAACCCCTTCCAGCTCTTCAATATCCGTTAAGTATTCGACGATCCGCAGTTTCATAAAGAGAACCTCTATTTTGATTTGCTTCAAACGTGCTTTCCGAAAATCGTTTGATTGGCGGCTATCTCGGTTTTGATTTCCGCTGCAAGCAGACGCCAATTAGCAGCTAAATGAGAGGGAAGCTTTTCGCCACTGAAAATACGGTGTTGATCGGTTTCCCGTTTTTCCGTCACGTAACCGTCAATTTCATGCCTCTGAACCAACTCTACGATATGGATGCACAGCCTGTCGTTGTAAAACTGATAAGCGTATAGCGGTCCATAGAAGATCCGCTTGCCGTTTCGATCCTCAAGATCCCCGAGATCCAGCTTGGCATAGGAAAAACCGTAGTCTTCGAGCAAAAAGCGAAATGCCGCTTTCAGTTCTTGTTCCGGCTTATCCACAGACGGTTCAAAAACCTTTTTTATCCACTTGAAAAAACTCATAAAGACCCCCTCTTTCCTTTGATACGCCCGTTGCGCCGGCAGTGATGATCTTCCAGCATTTTCGTAATATATTCCACTTTCCTGTTGGATCGATCCTTGGTGCTGAATGAAGCGTATTGATCTCCGGTAAAGTAGATCTCTACGTCAAAGGTCACGACCTTGCGGGAACCGAACCTCCGCCAAATCACGCCGGAGGACTTTTTCATGACGTAGCCGATAACGTCATCGTAGGAATGTCTTTTCCAAACAAGAAATCTCGTCAGCCTGTAAATACTGCTCCTTGTAAAGACGGCAGAGCCCACAAGATGAATATATTGCAGAACCAAAAAGTATACGTTTAAGACGATAAAAAACCATGCCAGCCCCCACACGTGCGGAGCGGTCAAGTAGAGCGTTACTTGCATCCCGAAGCAAAAGCAGGGGAAGAGCAGGAAAAACAACGTGCCGACAATGCCGAAATGCGTGGCGCCGATGTTTTTGAACAAAGCACCGCATAGCACCAAAAGCCCCAACAACGCCGAGAACGCAAAGAACACCGCCCCGATGATCATTGTACAAACCATAGCGTTACCTCTTTTTCATCTGCAAAGCGCACGCAAAATCTTTTCGTTTGCGGTTATTTACCGATCCTTCAAAACGATATATTCCTTTTCCGGCTTCACGCTTGTGTATGCAGGACGGATGATCTTGCCTGCATTTTGGATCTCTTCCATGCGATGGGCACTCCAGCCCGCAATTCTTGCTACGGCAAATATAGGCGTAAACAGCTCATAGGGAAGCCCGAGCATTTTGTAGACCATGCCGGAATAGAAGTCAACGTTTGCGCTGACGCCCTTATACATTCTACGCTTTTCCGCTATGATCTCGGGGGCCATGCGCTCAACGGTTTCATACAGCTCAAATTCTTCCTGCATGCCCTTTTCCTCGGATAGTTTCCTTGCGTAGGTGCGGAGAATATCGGCTCTCGGGTCGGACAGGGAATAAACGGCATGCCCCATACCGTAGATAAGACCGGCTTTGTCAAACGCCTGCTTATCAAGGAGCTTGACCAAGTGATCTCTGATCGCATCCTTGTTTTTTATATCCACGTTGGCCTTCATGTCGTCGAACATCTGCATGACTTTGATATTAGCGCCGCCGTGACGGGGTCCTTTGAGGGAGCCCAGGGCTGCCGAGATAGCGGAATAGGTATCCGTTCCCGACGAAGTAACTACGTGGGTGGTGAAGGTGGAGTTGTTACCGCCTCCATGCTCTGCGTGAAGCACGAGAGCAAGATCGAGAAGCTTGGCTTCCAGAGGAGTGTAGTTCCCGTCCTCGCGGAGAATGTAAAGCAGATTCTCGGCCGTATTCAGTTCCTTTTTCGGATAATGAATAAAAAGACTGTTGTAGTTGTGATAATGCTGAAAGGACTGATATCCGTAAACCGCAAGAAGCGGAAATTCCGCAATTAACTGCAAACATTGGCGCAGAATATTCGCGGTGGATATATCATCCGGGTTTTCGTCGTAGGTATACAGCGCCAGCACACATCTGGACAGAATATTCATCATATCCTTGCCGGGAGCCTTGAGGATCATATCGCGGACAAAGGAGGGCGGCAGGGAACGATAGGCCGAGAGCTGTTCGCAAAACCGCGCAAGCTCGTCTTTGGTAGGTAGCTTGGAAAACAGGAGCAGATAGACGGTTTCTTCAAATCCGGGACGGTCGTCATCAAGAAACCCCTTAACGATGCTCCGTACGTTGATCCCGCGGTAATAAAGCTGACCCTCGCAGGGGATCTCGTTGCCGTCGGCATCTTTGCTTTTGGCTTTGATGCGCGAGATCTCAGTAAGCCCCGCTACAACACCGTTTCCGTTGATGTCACGCAAGCCGCGCTTCACGTCGTGCTGTGCGTACATTTCGGGGAGAATGTGGTTGTTGGCATCGGACAGTGCCGCAAGGTCTTTGATGTACGGGGTAATTTCGGAATAATTCATCGTATTTCTCCTTCCTTGTGTGCTAAAAACGAAATTCGTAAAAGGACGGCCTGTTCGCCACCTTTTCTTCATTTTACCATAAATTTGTGAACAAATCAAGCGTATCGGTGACGAACCTCCGAAATGGGCTTGCTTCGCTCCCCAATACGCCGAAGGTAAATAAACGCCGCCGCATGATACCAAGCTTGCAGCTTAGATAAAAAATCCCCGTTCCGAAGAACGAGGATTTGTTGCGGTGTAATTACCAACCAAACCATACTTGATACATCTCGGCTAACAGCTCGGTTGAAAGCTCGACACTGCTATCCGGCAGAAGAGAATCCACCCCGCATAACGGACAAACTGCGGTTGCACCGTCTTTGTCATTGATGTAATGCGCCGAAACAAGATTACTGTCAAAAATCTTTTTGCAGAAGAAGCAGCCACACTGCTTGCTTGCCAAAACGCTTTGCATGTTGGAAACAGAATATTGATGCCAATAAGTACAGCGTTCTTTTGCCGTCAGCTCGGGATAGCCGTTCTTTTCCCAAGAATACTTCGGATTCAGGTAAACGTATATTTTGTACCGCTTTTGAAAGTCGGAAAGGGACAGCTTATTCACGCCGCCTTCTTCAAAGAACTCTTCATTCTCCCAGCCGCAGCTTGGGCAAATGTCGTAGTCATTGACATGCTCGAATTCATGCTTCCCGCAAACGGGGCAAATAACTTTATGGGGCATTCGATCTACCTCCTTTTTTTCATTGTACCACAGTATTTTGAATTTTTCAAGTGCTTTGACGGTGAACGTCTGAGGATACATACACGTTTATTGCGTGAAATATTGGCATACGCCGAATGTGAAATAATATGCTATCGCACATTGTGAAATATTGCTCCTTGCAGTCGCAATGTGAAATGAAATTTGCCCACATTCGCGTCAGCCAATATTTCACATTTGCGAAGCAAATATTTCACAGCGAAGCTATTTCACTTGCCCGGAGGGCAAATTTCGTTGAAAAAAGCACGCTTGCGCGTGCTTTTTTTGTGACGTATGTGGCTGATTTAGAAGCACGTAGGTTTTGCAGAGGGGAGACTCCCCCCTTGGCGATGATGGGAGTTAAAAGGTTCCGCGATCTGCCGGGCTTTTAACGCCATGCTTGTAACGAGTCCTATGTAATTCATTCCGGTAGCCGTTCTATGTAAACGATAATATTACCGTATGTTTCATTCAAGTAAACATAGCCGATTTTTAAGTGTTGACCATTTTCTTTTATTACACCACCATGTGATTTAGTGTTATTATATCCGGGGTGAATATTGTAGTCAGAGTAAGAGAATTTGACGCCGTTAATTTCAAAAGTTTCATTTGCGTGTCCCTCATAAGGCATTGGGTCGAAATTTTCAACGTAACCTTCGACTATTTGATATTCGCCGCGATTATATGCACCAACAGTTTTATTATACATGTTCAACTGGGCAATTAAACCGACCGTAGAGCAAAAGGCTACAAATAAAATACCGGCAAGGCAAAAGAGTTTGACAAATTTAATATTCAATTTTACATCTTTACCTTCATAAGATTTTTTTATAATCAACGGAAAGATCAACATAAAAATTATCATAATTGTCGGTATAGCGAGAATTGTAAAATCAAATTTTGAAGTTGCCTCATATAAAACGTTGTTCATTGATACCCTCCTTTGAAAGTGTTTTTATTGCACCTTCATTATACCACAAATATGTAAACATTTCAAGTGTGATGGTTCGAATCCATCCACCGCCCCGAAATACCTGAAATGCATCTACGAAATTTCGAAAAACTTTAGAGTTGAAAGATTTGGTGAAATATTTGGGTTACGCCGAATGTGAAATAATTCACTTCGTGAATTGTGAAATATTGCTCCTTGCAGTCGCAATGTGAAATGAAATTTGCCCACATTCGCGTCAGCGAATATTTCACATTTGCAAGCAAATATTTCACAGCGAAGCTATTTCACTTGCCTGGAGGGCAAATTTCGTTGAAAAAAGCAAGTCTTGCGACTTGCTTTTTTCTGGCAGGGGTAGATGGAATCGAACCATCGATGAAGGAGTCAAAGTCCTTTGCCTTGCCGCTTGGCGATACCCCTAACTGACCTGTCTATTATATCCAATTCCCATGCGTTTGTCAAGTCGAAAAAGCAATTCTTCCGATTATTTTTTCTTCTCGTCCCAGGCTCTTGCAAAGATCTCTCCGTGGTCGCCCGCCAAGGGATCTTCCCCCACTACACGGTATGCAATTACCTCGGGGAAGGTTCCTGCAGGATGGTACCGCTCCACGGTGAAGGTCACCACTTCTTCCTTGTACCGCAGGGTAAAGGTTACCTGCGTTCCCGTGTCCTCTGCGGAGACCTTCCAGAACTTCGCTTCGCTTGCATCGTCATCTGCCTTGGCCTCCTGGTTCTCGTTTACCATGCAGGCCAAAAAGGGCACGGTGATGATCCGTGTGCGGGGGTCTCGGTCGGGCCTTGACTGAACGGGCAGTTGCTTGCAAAGGATCTCCTTTACGTGAGTCTCCTCCCAAAGCTCCCGCCGTGCCGCTTCCTCTACCGTCTCGTCGGGGTCTACGAACCCGCCGGGAAGCGCTAACTTCCCAATGGAGGGATGCCCCGCCCTGCGGATCAGCAAAACGCTGTCCCCGCGGAACAGAATGATATCCACCGTCACGGAAGGGCGCTCAAACTTAGTGGCATCGTACCGTGCCAAAAATTCCGCTTCCGTCAACCCGTTTTTGTCTCTTGGTTCCATCTTACCCTCCCCCGAAAACGCCAGTTTTCGGCACTCAAGTTTCTTTTTGGATTCTTAAACCTTTTTCTTTTTCGAAAGAAAAAGGTTTAAGCGTATCCTCCCATCACAAAGGCTTCTTCATGATCTTGCCGTTGGGGCGGGGATACTTGGCATCCGTCTCCGCCACCTTTTGGATCACCAATAAGGTGTGCCTGCGGTCGAATACGGGAATGGGCGCATCCAAAACGTCCACCACCTTGCCGCCCAAAACCTCAACGGCGTGCAAAGCCTCCTCCAGCTCCTCTCTGCCACGGTTGCCCTTCATGGCAACAAAGTATCCGCCCACCTTCACGAAGGGCATACACCACTCGCAAAGCACGGACATCCGAGCCACCCCGCGGGAAACCACACGGTCGAATTGCTCTCTGTACGCCTTTTCTTTGCCAAGTTCCTCCGCCCTGCCGCATAAGGGGGCGATCTCTATCCCCGCAAGCTTTGCGGTCTCGCAAACGAAGTTCAGCTTCTTGGCCGTGGCATCGTTGGAGGTCACTTTGCAGGGCGTGCAGGCCGCCAAGGGCAGGGAAGGGAAGCCCCCGCCGCAACCCACGTCCAGCACGGAAAAGTCACCATCAAATAACCCCGTCTGCTTCAAGGTCAAGGAATCGTAAAAATGCAACAGCGCAACCTCCTCGGGGGCGGTCAGCGCGGTGAGGTTCAGACTTTGGTTCACCTCCACCAAACGCTCCCCAATCAGGTCAAGGCGTGCGTATTGCTCTTCCGTCAGACACGGAAGATATTGTCTTGTCAGTTCGTTAAGCTTCGTCATGATACCCTCTCTGTGCAAGTGCTACCAACAGCACGGAAATATCCGCAGGGGAGACCCCGGGAATGCGGGATGCCTTACCCACCGTGTCGGGGCGCAGGTCGGAAAGCTTCTGCCGTGCCTCCAGGCGAAGACCGCCGATGGCGTGGAAATCCAGGTCCTTGGGGATCTGCTTTTCCTCCATCTTGGCAAACCGCTTCACTTCCTCCAGCTGGCGCTTGATGTAGCCCTCGTATTTCAGCTCCACCTCCACACGTCTCCGCACGGAGGGGGGCAGAGGATGCTCCCCGCCTTCCAAGGCGTAAAGATCCTCTAATGTGAGGAATGGCCGCCTCAAAAACTCCGCCTTGTTCAGCCCCGTAGGCGCAGGCGCGTAGTTTTTGGATTCCAATAAAGCGTTCAATTCCTCGGAGGCAGGCAGATGGCTGTGGGAAAGCCGCAGGATCTCCTGCTTTTTTTGCTCGTCCTCCAAAAGGAAGGCTTGGTAAGCTTCGTCTCCCACCAACCCTACCCGCTTGCCGTAGCCGATAAGACGTTCCTTGGCGTTGTCCTGACGGAGAAGCAAACGGTATTCACTGCGGGAGGTCATGACACGGTAGGGCTCGTCAGTGCCTTTTACCGTAATGTCGTCGATCATGGTGCCGATGTAGCTTTCACTGCGGGAAAGCACCAAAGGCTCTTCACCCTTGCAAAGCAAAGCGGCGTTGATACCCGCTACCAAGCCCTGGGCGGCGGCCTCCTCGTACCCCGAGGTGCCGTTGAACTGCCCCGCGCCGAACAAGCCGTGAATGTGCTTGAATTCCATGGTGGGCTTTAGCTGGGTGGGATCACAGCAATCGTATTCGATGGCGTACCCCGTGCGCATAAAGACGGCCTTCTCCAAGCCCTTGATGGTGTGAACGAAGGCCTTCTGCACCTCCTCCGGCAGGGAAGAGGAAAGACCCTGGAGATAGACCTCCTTGGTGTCCAGCCCCATGGGCTCTACGAAGATCTGATGGCGCTCCTTGTCGGGGAAGCGCTCGATCTTGGTTTCGATGCTAGGACAGTAACGAGGCCCCGTCCCCACGATCTCCCCGGAATACAAGGGGGAGCGGTGGAAGTTCTCGCGGATGATCCGATGGGTCTCCTCGTTGGTATAAGTGATGTAACAGGGCAGGCGGTTGACCGCAGGGGCGTCCGACCCAAAGAGAATGGGCGTTTCATCCCCCTCCTGAAGCTCCAGCTTGTCATAATCAATGCTGTCCGCATGGACTCTGGGGGGCGTTCCCGTCTTAAAGCGGGCAAGCTTTACGCCCATTTCCAAAAGACTCTCCGTCAAGGCTTTGGCGGGAACGGTGTTGTCGGGGCCTGCCTCGCAGGAGGCCTCTCCCACGAAGATCTTGCCGTTTAAGGAGGTTCCCGTGGAAATGATCACGCATTTTGCGGGGAAGAACCCGCCGAAGGCAGTCTCCACCCCGGTAACGGCGCCGTTTTCATGGCGGATGGCGGTGATTTCCGCCTGGATCAAGGTGAGGTTTTCCGTCTCCTCCAAAACCCGCTTCATGTAGTTTCGGTAGGCTACACGGTCGGATTGCATCCGCAGGGAATGCACCGCAGGCCCTTTGGAGGCGTTGAGCATACGGCTTTGAAGCATCACGGCGTTGGCCGCCTTGCCCATCTCGCCGCCCAAGGCGTCTATCTCAAAGACCAGATGCCCCTTGCCCGTGCCTCCGATGGAGGGGTTGCAGGGCATATTGCCCACCAGATCCAGCGTCAGGGTAAACAGCGCCGTCCGCAAGCCCATCCGCGCCCCCGCAAGGGCGGCTTCGATGCCTGCGTGTCCCGCGCCGATCACCGCAATATCCAGTTGTTCAGCTTCGTAAAAAGTCATAGTCTTTATCCTATTTCCCCACGCAGAAGTGGGAGAAGATCTCGCTAACGATTTCATCGGAGGCGGTCTTGCCGTCTACCTCCTCCAGCGCCTGCAGGGCGTGTTCCATATCCAGCCCTGCCATATCCTGGGAGAATCCCTCCAAGGTGCGCAAAGCATCCTGCAAATGTCCCTTGGCCTTGGTGAGTGCGGCAAACTGTCTTGCCCCTACCACGATTTCTCCAAGGGCTTCCGTCTCGGTGTGACTAAAACGTTCCTTCACGGCGGTTTCCAAAGCCTCAAGGCCCGTCTTTTCCATGGCAGAAATGCATACGGGCGTCTTGGGCAGGGAAGACCTTACCCCTTCCGCCTCGGGAAGATCGCCCTTGTTCAGCAGATACACCGTCTGCTCTTCCTTGCCGTGATCCTTAATGAGCCGCAGAACCTCTCTGTCCTCCTCGTCAAAGGGACGGGAGCTGTCGAACACGGCCAGCACCAGCTCCGCTTCCTCCAAGGAGCGCAAGCTTCTTTCAATACCCAACCGCTCCACCACGTCCTCGCTTTCCCGAATGCCCGCGGTGTCGGAAAGGTTCAACAGCAAGTCTCCCAAACGGATCTGCTCCTTTACCACGTCGCGGGTGGTACCGGGAATGGCGGTGACGATGGCGCGATCCTCTCTCGCCAAGGCGTTGAGCAGGGCGCTTTTCCCGGTGTTGGGCTTGCCCAGAATGCAAACGGGAATGCCCTCGCTGATGGCCTTGCCGTAGGCGTGGCTGTCGCAAAGGGTCTGCACCTCTCCGCAAATGGAAACTAACCGTTCCTTCATCTCCTCCACGGTGACGTCCGTCATATCCTCGTCGGGATAGTCGATAAAGGCGTACACCGAGGCGATCAGAAAGCGCAGCTTATCGCACAAGCGCTGTAATTTCTCGGAAAGGGCTCCCCTGCATTGGAGCAGGGAAACCGTCAGGTATTTGTCACTTTTGGCGTCGATGAGTCCCCCCACCGCCTCGGCTTGGGACAGAGAGAGCTTTCCGTTCTGAAAAGCACGGCGGGTGAATTCTCCCGGCCCTGCGGGAAAGGCACCCGCGGTAAAAACGGCGCCCAACAGCTTTTGGGTCACTAAAATGCCCCCGTGACAGCAAAGCTCCACCACGTCCTCCCCCGTAAAGGAACGGGGGGCGCGGAACACCGTGGCAAGACCGTCGTCAAAGGGGATCCCCCCGTCTTCAAAGGTCACCCGCACCGCCGTAGCGGAGGGAGCGTCGGAAAGAGTTCCTTTTCCCGTACGGATAGCAACCTTTTGGGCAATGGCAATAGCATCCTCACCGGTGATGCGGATCAGCGCCACGCCTCCTTTGCCGTAGGGAGTGGAGATAGCCGCTACCGTTCTCATAAGACCTCCCCTGTGTGCAGCTTTCCTGCCGTGTTCAGTTCCCCAAAGGAACGTTGACGCAATACCTCGTACACCGCCACGGCCACGGAGTTGGAAAGGTTCAGACTTCTCAGCTCCTGCCACATGGGAATACGCACACAGGTCTCCCGATGCGCCTTCAGAAGCTCCTCGGGCAGTCCCTTGGTCTCTTTGCCGAACACCAGATATACGTCCTCGGGATAAACCGGGTCGGTGTAGCAGGCAGAGGCCTTGGTGGTGAAGTAATAACAAACGGCACCGGGGTTCTTTTCGTAGAACTCTCCGATGTTCTCGTAAATATGCAGATCCAGATGTTGCCAGTAATCCAGCCCCGCCCGCTTGAGATAGCGGTCATCCAAAGAATAGCCCAAGGGCTTGATGAGATGCAAAGAGCAGTGGGTGGCGGCACAGGTGCGGGAGATGTTCCCCGTATTCTGAGGAATCTCAGGCTCCAAAAGGACAACGTTGATGTGATGCATAGCCGTTTTCGCTTTCAAAACATATAATGTACCGTCTATTATATAACTTTCTTTACCAAAATGCAATTATTTTTACAAAAAGTGCTATACTTTTTTTCAAAAATGTGTTATGATAGTATGAAATCGAATGTACAAAGAGAAAAGGAAACCGTTTTTATGGGTATTTTTTCCAAATTCTTCAAATCCTATAGCGAAAAACAGATCAAAGCCATTACCCCCCTTGCCAACAAGGTGGAAGCTTTGGCAGAAAAATACGCCGCCATGTCCGACGAGGAGCTGCGTGCCATGACCCCCTTCTTCCGGGAACAGCTGGCGGCAGGGAAGACTCTGGACGACCTGCTTCCCGACGCCTTTGCCGTGGTCCGCGAGGCGGCTTGGCGTGTGCTGGGCAAGCGCCCCTACTTTGTCCAGGTGCTGGGCGGTATTCTTATCCATCAGGGCAGAATTGCGGAGATGCGTACAGGTGAGGGTAAGACCCTGACCGAGACCATGCCCGCCTACCTCAACGCCCTGGAGGGCAGAGGCGTCCACATCGTCACCGTCAACGACTACCTGGCCAAGCGAGACAGCGAGTGGAACGGCAACATCTTCCGCTTCCTGGGCATGACCGTAGGTCTGGTGACCCACGAGGTCCCCCACGACAAAAAAAAGGAAGCCTACCTTGCTGACATCACCTATGGCACCAACAACGAGTTCGGCTTCGACTACCTCCGTGACAACATGGCGGTGTATCAGAGCCGCGTGGTACAAAGAGGCCACCGCTTCGCCATCGTGGACGAGGTGGACAGCATTCTCATCGACGAAGCCCGTACTCCCCTCATCATCTCCGGTCCCGGGGAAGAGTCTGCGGATATGTACAAGAAGGCAGACGAGTTCGTCCGCCGCCTGAAGTGCCTGCGGATCAAGGAGGTGGACCGTAAGCAGAGCGACGAAGAGGTTGCCGAGGATTACATCGTGGACGAGAAGGCCAAATCCGTCGCCCTCACCGCCAACGGTGTCCGCAAGGCGGAAAGCCACTTCCACGTGGAGAACCTGGGTGATGCGGAAAACAACGAGCTGATGCACTACATCAACAACGCCCTCCGCGCCAGAGGCGTGATGCAATTGGACGTTGACTACGTGATCAAGGACGGCAAGGTTCTCATCGTAGATTCCTTCACAGGTCGTATCATGCCCGGCAGACGGTATTCCAACGGTCTGCACCAGGCCATCGAGGCCAAGGAAGGGGTTGAGGTGGAAAAGGAAAACAAGACCCTGGCCACCATCACCTTCCAGAACTATTTCCGTATGTACGACAAGCTCTCCGGTATGACGGGTACCGCCATGACCGAAGAGGACGAGTTCCGCGAGATCTATATGCTGGACGTGGTGGAGGTTCCCACCAACAAGCCCATGATCCGTGTTGATCACAACGACGTGGTGTATAAGAGCATCCGTGCCAAGTACGCCGCCATCGTAGACCGCATCCGTGCCTGCTACGAAAAGGGACAGCCCGTACTGGTGGGTACCGTTTCCGTGGAAAAGAGCGAGGCCTTGTCCTCTATTCTGAAAAAATGCGGCATTCCCCACCGTGTGCTTAACGCCAAATACCACGACAAAGAGGCGGAGATCATCGCCCAGGCGGGTAAAGCGGGGGCGGTCACCATCGCTACCAACATGGCAGGCCGTGGTACGGACATTATGCTGGGCGGTAACGCCGACTTCCTGGCAAAACAGCAGATGCGCAAGGAGGAGTTTCCTGAGGAGCTCATTGCCGAGGCTGACAGCTACGGTAATACCGACGACGGCGAGATCATCGCCGCCAGAAAGCGTTTCGCAGAGCTGAAGGAATCCTACCTCCCCGAGATCGAAAAGGAAGCGGAAAAGGTGCGTGCCGCAGGCGGTCTGTTCATTCTGGGAACCGAGCGTCACGAAAGCCGCCGTATCGATAATCAGCTCCGCGGCCGTGCGGGCAGACAGGGCGACCCCGGCGAAAGCTGTTTCTTCATCGCCATGGAGGACGATCTCATGCGTCTCTTCGGTGCGGATCGCATCATCGGTATCATCGACGCTTTGAAGATGCCCGAGAACCAGCCCATCGACGCTAAGATCCTCTCCGGTTCCATCGAGTCCGCTCAGAAGCGTATCGAGGGTATGAACTTCGAGCGCCGTAAAAACGTTATCGCCTACGACGACATTATGAACCAACAGCGCGAGCTGATCTATAAGCAGAGAAGAGACGTTCTCGCCGACGGCAACCTGTCCGAGACGGTGCAGGGCATGATCCTGCACTACGTGGAGGATGCCGTGGAGGCCGCCACTGCCTCCGACGTTCCCGACGAATGGGATTTCGAGGCCCTGAAGAAGGAGTTCGGCCCCCTGGTGGGTCTCACCGACCAGCTGGATTTCGGGCAGTCGGAATTGGATTCCCTTTCCAGAGAGACCCTCTGCGACACCATTCATCAGCTTGCCATTGCCAAGTATAAGGCACAGGAGGAGACTTTCACCCCCGAGATCTTCCGTGAGGTGGAGCGTTCTCTTCTGCTCCGCAACGTTGACCGCAACTGGATGGACTATATCGACGAGGCCGACGAATTGAAGGGCAGCATCGGGCTGAACGCCTACGCCCAGAGAAACCCCGTCACCGAGTATAAGATCGCCAGTAGCGAGATGTTCGACACCATGGTGAGAGACATCCGCGCAGGCACCGTCCGTATGGTGCTTTCCGTGGTACGCCGTGAGCAGGCCGTCCGCAAACAGACGGCAGTCACCAACGCCTCCGGCGGCGGAATCCCCGCCCAGAGTGCTCCCAAAAAACCTGTGGTTACCGCCCGCAAGGACAAAACGGGTCCCAACGAGCCCTGTCCCTGCGGCTCG
>JAZNPH010000096.1:0-17565 GCA_045589515.1 Eubacteriales bacterium
CACGGGAGAAGATGCGGATCTGGCCGATATCGGTGTGTAAAAAATGCTTCAGTACCGTGTTGCCGAAGGAGCCGGTACCGCCTGTGATCATCAATGTTTTGCCGGTGAAAAGGGACATAAGTGCCTCCCTTGTGTCGTTACAAACGATTTTTCTCGGAAACAGTATACCACGAAACGGTTTTTTCGTCAAGGGCGTGGGGAACGGGGTTGGCGAAAAAACGGCGGGGTTTTATGCCTATGGACGGAAAAAAAGGAGTTGCTAAGCAGAAAATAATGTGATAGAATGAAAAAAATGAGACCGCGGGAGATCAAAACGTACTAATAGGGTGAAAGCGCTTTTTGTGGTATTGAAAAACGAGGTGACGGCATGGAGGACCAAAAGATCATAGAGCTGTATTTTGCCCGTGAGGAGCAGGCTGTGCGGGAAACGGAGATCAAGTACGGAAAGCTCTGCTACGGTATCGCTTACCGCATTCTCGGAAACCGCGAGGATGCCGAGGAATGTGTAAACGACGTGCTTGCAGGGCTTTGGCAGGCCATTCCCCCGCAAAGGCCGGAGAATTTGACGGCTTACGTTTGCAAGGTGGCCCGCAATCTGGCCTTGAAAAAGGCGGAATATTTGCATCGGGACAAGCGTTCTCCCCATCTATCTGTTTCCTTTGAGGAGCTGGAGGGCGTGCTTTGCGACGGCGGAATCTCTGCCGACGCGGGAGATGAGGAGCTGGGGAAGGCCATCAGCCGCTTCCTGCAGGGGGAAAAGGAAGCGTCGCGGAAGGTGTTTCTGCGCAGGTATTTCTTTTTCGATTCCATCGGGGAGATCGGGGCACGGTACGGCTTTTCGAACAGTAAGGTGAAAAACATGCTGTTGCGTACGCGAAAACGATTGCAGGTATTTTTGCGAAAGGAAGGATTTGACGTATGAAGATCCCGAAGATAGTTTCTGCCATGGGGCATCTGGACGATGAGCTGATCGCCTCGGGAGCGGAAGAAAAAAAGATCGAAAAACGGCGGCTCCCGCTTTTGAAGTGGGGCGGTGCCGCGGCCTGCCTTGTGTTGGCGGCGGCGGTGCTGTTGGTGGCGTCCCCTTGGCGTGCCATGGGGTGCGAAAGCGACGAGACCGGGTCCCGGGGAAGCGTAAGCGTTCCCATCTATATTTTCTCCGAGGAAGAGATGGCTATGGAATGGCCCTGGGAATATAAGCTGCTCTGGGAAAAGTATTATTCTGCGGATTACGGCAGCGCGGAGTATACCTCCTGCGGGGCGCCTCTGGGAGAGGATCTGCTGGGGCAGGCGTTGGGAAGCTGTGTGGCCCGCGGCGAGGACATTTACACAGGGCAGACCCACACGGAGGAGCTGGAGGCCTTTGAGATCCGCGGTATTTCGCCGAAGCGGATGATCGCTTTGGGGAAGGACGGGGTCTACGGGGTGTATACGAATGCTTCCGATCCCTTCCCCGCTACCTTGGGAGAGGCGGCGGAGGCCTTCGGGCTGGAGATGCACTTGACGCTTTCCCGCTTTGCGGAGCATGAGGGATATACGGAAAAAGGCTACCGCAGGATCATGGAGGACGACCCGATTTTGGAGGTACTTGCCCGCTGTGGAGAGGTCAAACGGGTGAAGGATCTACCTCCCTTGTGGCTTTCGGAGAGGCGATATCTCACCTTTACGGTCACATCGGAGGCCTTAGGGGTTTATAAGCGGGTGCTGTACGTCACGGAGGACGGGTATCTTGCCACCAATATCTTTGACGTGCAAGCGGCATATTTCATCGGAGAAGAAGCCGCCATGGAGATCATCCGTTTTGCCCGTGAAAACAGCGTGGAGGCGGATTTTGAGCCCTACGAGCAGAGAGTGGCGGGAACAGTGACGGAGATCGGTGAGGACTATTTGCTGGTGGACAGCAGTGTTCTTTGCGGCGATCCCGCGAAGGGGCAGGTCTATCGGGTGCCTCTTACGGATCTGCGGATTCTGCGGAGCGTGGAATTCGGCGGGATCCGGGTGGGCGACGTGGTGTCGGTTGCCTTCCGCGGGGAGCTGACGGAAGAAAACCTGGTGTTAGGCGCCGTTTCTGTTGCCCGCGGGAAGCTTGCGGAAGGCGAAGTTGCCATTCCGGAGTGAAAAAACGAAATAGGAAAAACGACCTGTTTGCCGAAAAAACGGCAGGCAGGTCGTTTGTTGGTTTGTCAGGAAGCGGTCTCCAGTCGGAGAATGGTATAGCCGGAGGACAAGCTATGCTTAACAAAGACGGTGAGATCGGCGTCGGTGTCCTGCAGAGTGTCCTTGCGGGCATTGTCGGAGATCTCAATGTTTTGGATACGGTAGGTGAAGCGGTTGCCCATCATGTCCGTAAGGGTGACCGAGTCGCCCACGTAAAGCTCCTCCGTAAAGGGGAGAAGGTGCTCCGCCACGCCTATGATCAGGGTGGATTCGTGGATATTCCCCGTGAATCTGCAGGGGTATTTTTCCGGGTCACCCCAATCGTTGCAAACGGGCAGAGTGGTCTCGAAGGCGGAAAACTCCATAAGGGCTACAAAATCGATGCCCTCTATTTCCAAAGCGGGCAGGGTGTTGTTCCGCCCCGGCTGGGGGATAGCGTTCTGCACGGGGGGAAGGGTCTCCCCGATGGCGGAGACATACTCCTCACAGCGGGCGGTATACGCAGCACGAGAGGCAACGCTGAAGATCAACAGCACCAAAGCCCCCACAATAAGCCCGCAACCTGCGACGATACACAGGTTGCGAATACGGTGATTCATAGCTTTTTTCATGCTTCAATCCCTTTTCTTCTATGCAGGCCCAACAGTACCAGAAGGATGCCTGCGGCGCAGAGGAAGAGGACGATATAGCCGGTATTCCCGGTGTCACCCGTTTCGGGAATGCTGGTATCCTCAGAGGATTCCACGGTATTTACCAGGGTGTAGGTCGTCTCGTTTTGCTCCACGGTCACGGTGTAGCCGTGGGGAACACTTTGCTCCGCAACCGTCCACAAACTACCGTCGTCGGCGGCAAACCAGGAGTAACTCCAGCCGTTTTCGGAAGACAGGGTCACGCTGCGTACCACTTCCCCATCCTTCAGAAGATCAACGGTGATCTCGGGGGGGCGGGTCTCCTCGTTGTCGCCCTGCCACAGCTTGAGAACGCGGTATTCCAGATCTGAGGAGGAGGGAGGGCGAACGTCGGGCTTGGGGTTGGCGGAAAGGGTGTAATTCCAGGTGCCTTCCTCGGTGAGATCCGGGAGAGCAATGAGGGTGGAAGCGAAGTAATAGCGGAAGCCGTCCACGGTGGCAATCTGAGGTGCCACGTAATACAGACCCGTTGCCAGATCGGTGAAGGTTGCCGCACCGTTTGCAACGGTGGAAGCGGTGGCGGTGGGTTCAATACTGCCTGCAGCAACAAAGGAATCCAAGGTGGTGCGGACGGTTTCCCATTCGCGCTGGGTCTGAATACCGTTTAAGGTCAGGGAGGTTTCTTCAAATGCGGATTCCAGGGTATAACGGAAGTCCGCGGAGACGCTTGCCACACGGTAGACGTTTACGCCGAGAGAGGGCAAAGTGACCTCGGCGGAATCGTAAGTCAAGGTCAACGTGCAAAGAGCATCGGGATCGATGGCCTCCTTTGCCTGATCGGTGGACAGGGCGTATACGGTATAGGGGATCAAAAGAAGGCATACGGTCAGAAGGATCAAGCTGACTCTTTTTTTCATTCTTCGTTCTCCTTTTCTGAAATGATCTGTTTGCTTCCCTTGTCACGGTACTTAACCATCAAATAGATCAGCAGCCCCAACAGGATGGGCGCGGCTACGGCGGGAGTGGCCACCAGCGAGTCAATCATATAGGCATCGGACGTGACGTAGAGAATGGGCTTTGCGTTTTCGATCCGCGTTCCCCGCACCAACAGTCGGTGGGAATTGATGCCGTAGGGGGTGCAGGTCAGCAGGGTGCAGTAATCTTCGTTTTTGACGATCTCCAGATCCTCGGTCTGCTCGGGACGGATGGTCTTGATCTGGTCCACCATGTAGGTCACGGTGCGGTCAAGGATGGTGATCACAAAGGTGTCGCCAACCTCCAATCTGTCCAGATCGGTGAACAGCTTTGCGTGGGGCAAGCCGCGGTGAGCGGACAGGACGGAGTGGGTGCTCGGGCCGCCGATGGGCAAGGACGAGCCTTCCAGATGGCCGCAGGCATCGTTGAGAATATCCGGGTCAGTGCCGTGGTAAATGGGCAGCTCCACGCCCAGCTTTTCGATGGTGATGTATCCCATGATACCTGTGCCGCTGACGTTGAGGTTATCCAGATAGCCCTCGACTTGATTGTAATGCCAAAGAGGATTCTGAACGGCCTCCAGAGCGGCATTGTAGGCTGTTGCTTGGTCGAACAGCTCTGCGTATTGGTCTTCCGTTAAGGAATCCAAAACCTCCCGATAGTTTTCTACTGCGCGGGATTGGGTGCGGGAGTTCCAATACTGGCTGAAGGAGGGGTAAAGCAACACACAGATGCCTACGAGAAGGATCGCCAGCAGGATGATTCCTGTTTTGGATATGTTTTTTTTCATAGGCTTCTCTCTACTGCTTTACGGTGGTACCGCGGGAGGGCTTGGGAGCCCTCCCACGGATTTAAGGTTAAAATCAGTCTGCGTATACAGACATCTTCTTGCGGGTTACCATCACAACGGATGCGCCCAAGATCAGAACGCAGCCTACTGCGATGAACAGCACGGTGCCCATACCGCCGGTTTCGGGAAGAACAGTACCGCCGTGGTTGACGATCTGCTTCTCGGTGAGCCAGTCGGAATCGGTGTCGCCTGCCAAGCCCTTAAGAGCAGTAGCGGGAGAAAGATCCCAGGTCTGACCGTATACAACGTCTGCATCGATGGTGATGGGGATCAGACCAATGATGGCATTGTAGCCTGCAAGGGCCTTGGTTTCTTCGATGTAGTAGGTGCCGTTGTCCAGACCGTAGATGGAAACGTTGCCATTGGTATCGGTAACGTAAACTGCGGTGTACTCAGCAGAGGAGTAGTTGTAGGGATTTTCGTCAGCAACGTCGGTGGCCTTTACCCAGCCTGCAAATCTCTTGTTCGCATCAACGATTGCGAAAGCAGACTTGGCATCATCCTTCCAAACTACGAACTCAACGCCCTTCAGCTTGTGAGTGGTGTTGCCGCCGTCAACCTTGTCCAGTTCAAGACCCATAGTGAAGACGATAACCTGATCGTCGGGAGTCTTACCGTGGCTGTCGGAATCGGGATCGTTGGAGAAGTTGAGGTATGCGGTGTTCAGGTTGCCGGGGGTGCCGACCACAGCATTCTTGTTCAGAACGGTGTTGTAGGTAACGACGATCTCATCGCCTGCCTTCACTGCTCTGTCGCCGCTGCCATCGTTGATGGTAATCGTCTTCAGATCGGGGATATGCACGGAGATCAGAGTGTTGCCCTCGGGCATATGGGGAAGAACCTGGTTTGCGGTGGTAATGGGGGTAACTGACACGTGGTAGTCGCCGGTATGAACGCCGCCGGAGGTGGTACCCTTGGTGATCTCTACGCCGGCGATGGTCACCTTAATGCTGTCGGCATCCAGAGTCAGACCCTTGGAGAGATTATCCTTGAAGATCATCTCGTATTCGGTGTACTGGGTCAGATCCGGAACTACGGAATAAAGTGCGAAGGGGACGGTGTCGCCGATGGAATAGGTAGCTACGTCGTTGTAACCGGTGCCGTAACCGCCGTCAGAAGTGTACTCGGTGTTCTCTTTCACCTTCTTTTCCAGCGGGGGCTTTTCAACCTTTGCGTTGATCTCGATATCCTCGCCCAAAACCTGCAGAAGCGCGGCATTCTTCACTTCGTACTTGCCATCCACATTCGTGGTGTCAACGATCAGATAGTAGCCGTCGGCTACATCGGTACCGGAGGTAGAAAGCGCAATACCGGAACCTGCGAGATGCTTGAGAGCGATCTCGATGAATTTTTCGATCTGGGCAGAGGAGGCGCTGAAAGTAACCAGAATATTTGCCAGATCGGAGGGGCAGGAAACCAAATCAGTATTCAGGCTGTCAAACTTACCGCCGAAAACGCCGTCGTAAGCGTCCAGCTTCAGTTCTGCAACCAGGTCAACGTAGTCAATACCGTCGCCCCAGGCGATGTTGGACAAGGTTTCTTCGCCGCCGTCCAGGTGGTAGTCACCCTTCAGGATCTGGTAAGCTGCAAAGGTGTGGCCGTTAAGAACAGCATCATCACCGGGATGATCCTTGATGGACACGGAAGCCGCCAGTGCGGAGAGGCTCATCGTCATCATCATGACGAGGACCAAAACGAAAGATAAAACTTTTTTCATGTGAGAATTCCTTTCTGAATAGTCTCAAATATTATTTAATTCGAATGTTGGTGAGAGAAGTGTGCTTTTTAGCACAATCTTCTCTGTTTTCGTCTTTTGCTCTGCAGAAAGAGGCAGAACAGGGAGACGACGATGAGGGTGGAGCCGATGATCAGGTACCACTTGGTGCCCGTGCCGCCTGTACCGGGCAGGTCGTAGGGCAGGAAGTTGAGAACCGTGCCGTCCCACTCAATGGCCGCACCGTTTACGGATGCCACGTTCACCGTGGTGGTATCGTAGGTAACGGTTGCCCAATACTTGCGACCCGTATCCAGGTAGCCGGAGGGAATGCCGGTCTCCGTCATCTTGTACCGATGTCCCGAGGGGATGCCGGTGAAGGTGACCTTTCCGGTTTCGTCGGACACGGCTACGTAATCCGGCACGGTGGTAGTCGGAGTACCGTCGCCGTGGCAGAGGTTGCAATTTTCCGTGTCATGACTGAGGGTGAATTCCGCACCCACTACCGCGCCGCCGTTGGGATCCACCTTTTGGAAGGTAAGCTCGCCCAGGTAGCCCTTGACGGAGGGGATGGGGTAATTCAGAGTTTTGTTATCGGAGATCACCTGCTGTCCGTCTACGGATTCGATGATCCGATAGTCCAGCGTAGTGACGTCGTTGGTATCGTACTCCTTATGCTCCACGAAGCAATGGCATTCGTTTCGCAACCTCACCCGATAGACCACTTCGTATTTGTAGTAGGTCACACCCGAGGAGGTGGTGGAGACATAGCCGGAGTTTTTCAGATCCCAGTGGATCTGGTGATCGGAGGAATCGAAGTATACCGTATCCTCCGCGCCCACCACGTGGGAGCCTGTCAGGGAGTTGGACTCGGACAGAGGGATCAAAGTACCGCCCATATCGAAGAAGCCGATAAACTCTACGGAGTGAGTCTCCGAAGCGCCCATGATGGGCAGAGGGTCGGTGGACGTCCAATCTGCCTTGGCGCCTTCCTCGCGAAGCCTTTGGATCTCATCGAAGATCTGATTGTAGGCTTCCTTCAGGCCTGTGGTGTTGGTACTGTCGTAGTAGTAGCCGGAGCCGATCTTGTTGCCCAGCCAATTCTTGAAGGCGTTGGGATCCGAGGCGGAGCCGAGCTCGTAGGTGGTTCCCGTACGGTCGATGACCGAAAGGCCTGTTCTGCCGTCGTAACCCGCAATGGTCTGGCCGCCGATATCAATACCGATGGAGAAGATCTTACCGCCGGCATCTTTGATCTTGGTAGCCATTTGTCTTGCGTAGATCGCGGCTCTGTCGCTATAGCTGGTACCGTAGGAGCAGTAGTACTTGGTGACGGAGTCGTAGAAAACGCCGTCGTTGCCAACATTACCGCTTGAGGTGTTGGGATCGTAGCCCGCATAATCGGTACCGTTGTGATTTTTCAAATAGGTGGTGGGGAATCCATCACTTAAGAAGATGATGTGCTTGTTCTGGCAATGGGAATCCTTGATCATATCCCAGCCCATCTTCAATCCGCCTTCGATATTGGTGAAGCGCATAGACTGATAGTAAGCGTTGGACACCAAATTGGGAGAATACTGCTGGATGATCTTATTGGTCTCGGAAGACATCTTGTTCGCCAGCGCGGTGGCTTGCGCCTGGGTATCGCACTGCTGGAGATCGAAGATCTTGTGAGCAGAAGTGTTGAAGGCTACAAAGCCCACCTCACTCACCGTTCCGGCCTCTTCGGCGAAGTGCTCTAAGAAGTCGGTTGCAGCTTCCACTGCTGCGGCGTATCTGCTCTTACCGTCGGTAAGGTACCCCGTGACCATAGTGTTGGAAATATCCATGACGATGACCACTGCCATGTCCGGCTCTTCGTAGATCTGCTCGATCTTCTGGGTGGTCTCTACGGTCAGGGTGATGTCGAAGATGTTCTCAAGGGAGGTGCCTGCGATGGTCTTGCTAACGCGGGTTCCATCGGTAGCCACGTTTGCGCCGCCGTGATTCAAAATCTGAGAGGCGGAGGTCATAATGGCCTGAGGCTTGGTGGCAAAGAGCGGCAGGGCTACGGCTCTCTGTACCCGCATGACCTTATTCTCCAGCAGAGCGGATTCCACAGCGGAGATGGGGGTGAAGCCCATCACGGCGGAGTCGCCCGTTTGGTAGGCCAGCTCTTCCACGCAGTCGTTTACATCACCTGCGATGAGCTTGATAGCGGTCTCGCTCACCTCGCTGAGGATCCCCACGTATTCGGCCTTGCCGTCGCCGTCCGGGTCTAAGTACACCAGATCGCCGGGAGCGGCTTGATACTCGGCGGCGGGATAGAAGCCTTCCAGCTCCTCCCAGCCCATTCGAAGGGTCTCGGCACCTGCATACATGGGAATCACTCCATGGGGGATCCCCGTATAGTACAGGCAGAAGGAAACGAACATGGAAGTCCAATCTCCGTAGGGGCTGCCGTACCACTGTCCGTAGCGGTTATAGCCGTGGCGTACACCGTTTTCATCCACAAAGAAGTTGCGGGTACTTTCGGTGTATCCCAGCTGTGTCTTGGCAATGGCCAGCAGGTCGTTTGCCATGTTATCCGTGAAGGGTACGCCATTGAGCGTCAGCTCCCAATCAGCCTTTAGCTCTCGGTCGGCGTTTTCATCGGAGTAGCAAGTCAGGGAGTGTACGTGTTCTTCCAGAACACAGGCTTCCTCACAGGCATCTCCATGGGAGTGCTCTGTGATTCCGCAGTGGGCTTCGCCCGCCATGGCGATGCCCGGCTGTCGCATGGACCAGAACACCTCGGCGGAAACGACCACGGACAGGAGCAGAAGAACTGCAATCAATCGAACACGCTTTTTGTGGTCCTTTTTTCGGTTTTGCAGAAATTGTTGCAGAACGTTTTGCAATGGCTTGCCTCCTTTCGTTGTTTTTCATATCGAGATTTAGAAGAATTCAAAATTGTTCAGCGGCCAGATCCGCAGGAATACTCTGCCGATGACCTGCTCCTTTGGAACGCAGCCCACGGCTGTGTTGCGGCTGTCCACAGAGTTGCTTCGGCGGTCACCCATTACGAAATAGCTTTGCTCGGGTACCACATAGGGGAATTCCAAATCGCAGTCTCCAAGGCTTTTTTCGCTGACGTACTCTTCCTCCAGAAGCTCCTCGTTGACGTACACGTTGCCATCGCCGTCGATGACCACCGTGTCGCCGGGCAAGGCGATGACACGTTTTAAGAGGATCTTGCCCTGGTAGTAGAAGCCGATCACGTCTCCCCTGTCGAAGTTACTGCTTTTGAACAGTACCACGATCTCACCGTTTTGGTAGGTGGGAGACATACTGTCACCGGAGATCTGCAGAATAGGCAGGAACAGGGTGGCAATGAGTACCGCCACAGCCGCCACCACGACGAGCACCGAGACGGTTCCCTTCATGGCCTTGCGGTAATACTCTCCTCTGCGGATACGTTTCCGCTCGCTGCTGATCTCTTCTAAGGAAGGAACTTCCACTTCACGGTTCTGATCCATAAGACACCTCCCGCAATTCTTCGTGATAGCAAACGGCGATCACATCCAAAGGATCTTCTCTGCGGAAATGACTGCATCCGCCGCAATCCCCGAATTCGGAATCGGAATACTGACATTTCGAACCGAACACGTTCTTCCATGGTCTGCCCTCGGGGGTAAAACGGGGTGTTTCCTCAAAGATGGGGTAGTTTCCTACCCAGCGCCCTGTTTCGGAATCGAGGGCGTATTCAATATCCAATATATCGCCGTCTATAGTGAAACGGCGGTACTTGCGATCCGTCATAGGTTCGTTTGCTTCCTTCTTGAGTTTATGTCTTTATTATACGAAAAAATGCCCCCTTCGCAAGGGAAAGGAAGGGGCGGTTTACTGCCTTTTTTAGGAATCGTTCGCAGTACGAACGAAAAAGTTCAAAAGAAAAATATTCGCCAGAAAAGCAGGAAAAGAGGAAAAAGAAACACTTTCGAACGGGTTTTGCCCCGAACGAAAGTGTTGTTTTTGCTGTTCGCACCAAAAAATTGGCAGTATATTTACGTTATTTTAAGACAAACTCTCTCAGCTCCGCCACGCTGCGGATCCCCAACACGGCATAGATGTTGGAAATATGGCGGTAGACCGTTCGCACGGATATATCCAGATGGGAGGCGATCTCCTTTGCGGACCAGCCGCGGGTATACAGCATGGCGATGGAGAACTCCGTGGTGGTCAGCTCACCGCTGATATTGTTGCCGGTCTTCTCGTTATGAAGGGTGCGCCAATGCTTGCTGAACACGGCGGCACAATCGGCGATCTTCTTGTAAGCCTCCGGCTGTGTATTCTTGAGGCAACGCTCCACGATCCCTTGGAGCATGAGATAATGCTCTGCAAAGGGCTCCACGAAGCCATCGGGAGACGCCATGTTCCAAGCGGTCATAAAGCGGACCTCCGCATCCTCCACCCGCTTCAGATTCATCAGCGCCACCGCGTCGATGATCTTGCAGTAGATCATGGGGATGGTATAATGCTCCGGGCTGAGTTCCACGGCGATCTTCGCCACGGCGTGAGCTCCCTGGAACTTGTTCTCAAGCACCATCTTGTGGGCAATGATGTAACAGGCGAACATCTTCATGCCGCCGGGAAGATAACGAATCCAATCCTCCAGAGGCTCCAGATTCTCATCGGACAGATGGAGCAACGTGGTGGCGGCGTGGCTGATCCATACTCTTTGGGAATGGATCTGGGGGATCTTCACCATCGCATCGATTCTGGAGTAGAACTGCTGTAAAACATCCAGAGAAAACTTTGCCATATGGATATGTCCGCAGCTCAGGTTGGCGAAGGTATACACCAGACAGGCGGTGGTACGCAGGTAGGGATTTTCGTGATTGATGTAGTTTTCGGTGATGCGAATGGTTTCTTCCGGCTTGCCGCTGTAGTAGCAATACTCCGCATAGGCAAGATTCTTCTCATCCTCGTCGGTCAGCGATTCCACATAGGCGAGGCACTGCCCCGGTTGGACTTCCACGTTCAACAGTGAGGTGGACTGCCGCATGGGGATATTCACAACAGGCGTCTGCCCGCCCTTTGGGGTGGGTTCTTTGAAATCGGCGGGGATCATCCAATTCCCGGCAACCTTATTTGCACCGGGGATTCTTCCCTCCACCGCCCATTTCTGGATGGCACGGGGCGTTACATCAAGCCGTTTGGCGGTTTGGGAAGGCGTTTCGTAAGTCATTTCTGACACCTTCTTGATTCAATTTCCCATTGTTTTACGGAAAGGGAGAGTTCAATCCGTGAGGTCAGCCCTGTGTCTCGTCTTCCTTTGCCGAGGGTTCCTCGGTAACGGCGGCGCGGCGGCGGGTGATCTCCTCCACGTAAAGGGCGACGGCTTCATCCGCCGCTTTGAAAACGTCGGAAAGCGCCAGAGCGGCTTCCGCCAGAGAGCCCACGTTTTCCATCTTGATCTCGCGGTCCTCCAAGCGGCGCTTCAGCTCCGCATTCTCTTCCTGCAATTTCTGTTCGTTTTTCTTCATCTGATAGATGATATCCACAAGCTCACTGCGTTTCAGCTTGCGCAATTCTTTGTCTGCCATGGTAACACCTTTCTCGGGGTAAAAAGCCCGCGGTTAAAAGCATTCCGTTCTAAAATATTATATCACGGCGTTTTTCGTTTGTCAATTTTTTCGGGCAAAAAAATCAGTTACCGATGCATTTCAAAGGCTTTTGCAAAGCGTGTTGCAATAAACTCCATGCCCTTCACTCCGGGGTGGAGGCGGCGGTCGGCAAAGTAGGTGTCGAAGATCTCTTCCGAGGGAGAAATGCCGTCGGTATACAGATCCACCGTTTGACATCCGAAGCGGTCATTGATGGCGGCAAGGCTTTGGTTAAAGGACACGGGCTGATGCCATCCTTCGGGGTTGTTCTCTCTGCGGGGCAGGAGGCTCATGCAATGCACCTCGGCATGGGGATAGCGTTTGCGGATCTTATCCAGAACGATGGCATAGGCCTCGCAGGAGGTTGTAGGTTCTCGATAGATAGTTCCCTCGGGGGACTCGGTGATCAGGGAATCGTAGTCGATGGCTTCGGCGGTGCCAAGGGTGGTGCCGAAGTAGCTGTAGTCGTTGGTTCCCATAAAGATGGCGATGTGATCCGGCTCTTCCCCTGTGTAGTCGTTATGAAGTTGCACGCAACGGTCTTGGTACGCACCCACGGTACCGTAGCGGGGGTGCAGCAAGCAAGAACCGCTCCAGGAGTTGTTCACCAACAGCGTAAGTCCCAGCCGGGAAAAGGCCTTGTGCCACCAAGTGTCCTCCAGATACACACCCCAGGTGCCGGGAGTATAGTAAAGAACGTTGTCACGGATGGTGGAGTTGGCGGTATCTGCGGCGGCGCCGTTGGAGATATCGGTATATGTGGAGATGCTGTCTCCCAGGATGGAGACGGTTTTACCTTTGAATTTCATATGGCTATCCTTCTTTGCTTTGCTGGAAACAGTATACCACCAAAGAAAGGGATTGTCAACGGTGGCTCAGGTGTCTTGTTCGTTTAAAAGAACGGCCAGGGGAACTGCGGGACAGCCTGCCGCAAGAGTTTCTCCGTAGAATTTTGCCAGCAGGTAGCCTGTGGTGCCGTCCAGCCGGCCGCAATCCAGAACAGTACCTCTCATAGGGCCGTCGGAAAGGTTGCCGCCGTGTCCGATGGCGATCTGGCCATAGGCGCGGAGAGCAGAAGATACGGTCTTGCTTCCCTGCCCCTCCAACAAGCGCACGTACCTCGGAAAGCTGCCCGTGACGGTCATAAAGCGTTGGTTTTCTTCCGCCATGTAGGCCATGGTGCGCTTTTGGGTGAATCGCTTGGGGGACTCCTCGTAAAGCAGACCCAAGGTGGATCCCGACAGGAGGGGCAGCAGATGGCTGTTTTCCTCCAGCCATTCGGTGGTGACGAACACGCAGGGAGTGATCCCCGTTCCCTCGCAGACCGAGGAAAACAGCCGCAGGGCAGTCTCCCCTTCCCTGCCCGTCAAAGACAGAGAAACGGTACAGGCGTTGGTGTTTTCCACGGTGCTGACGGGGTTTGCGGCGGGAGGCAGATCTGCCTCGGAACGGATATGGCGGATCCAAAGGCACAGGATCAAGGCCACCAGCAACAGGATACACATATTTCGTTTTAGCTTACGGATACGGTGTTGCATCATAAGGGTCACTCCTCTCGGGACAGTTTATGCGGGGAGGAAGCGATTTATGAAGGGGGGAGGAGAAACGCTTAAACCTTTTTCTTTTGAGAAAGAAAAAGGTTTAAGAATCCAAAAAGAAAATCTATTGCCGCAAACTGCCGTTTGCGGGAGAAAAAATTTTTTTTGTTTTCCTCTTGACAAACCGGAAAAAGGGTGTTATGCTAAGTGTGCTATTCAAGGTAGCACACTTTTGATTTTCGAGGTACGGAAATGTTTGTGATCGACAACCAAAGCAGAGTGCCAATTTACGAGCAGATCAAAACGCAGATCCTTGCGCTGATCTCAAGCGGTGCTTTGCGCCCGGGAGATAAGCTTCCTTCTCTCCGCGTCATCTCCGCGGAGGTACATCTGAACATCAACACCGTAAAAAAGGTGTTTGGGGAGCTGGAGCGGGACGGTGTCATCACCACCGTGGTGGGGAGCGGCAGTTATATAGCCGATTCCGCCATCCGTAACCCCATGGTCCTGAAAAAGGCGGAAGCAGGTCTGACCGAAGCGCTGCGGCAGGCAAGATCCGCGGGGATCACGAAAGAGGAGGCTATGGAGATGGTACAAAAACTTTACGAGGAGGAAATGAAATGATCCGGCTGAACCGTGTTTGCAAATCCTACGGCAAGACGGAAATATTGAAGGATATCACCCTGCAGGTGGAGGATTGCTCCATTTACGGGCTGATCGGGTATAACGGTGCGGGGAAGACCACCCTGCTGAATATCGTTTCGGGGCTTTACCGTCCTACGGGAGGAGAGGCGCTTCTGGACGTGGGAGAAGAGAGGCGGGATCCCTTTGACGACCCTTTGGTGAAGCGGTCTCTGTTCTACGTAACGGACGACCCTTACTACTTCCCCGGGGCCAATTTGGTGACCATGCGAGATTTCTACAAGGGGTTTTACCCCAATTGGAGCGACAACAGCTTTTCGGAGCTGGTGAAGCTGTTCGGGCTGAATCCCGAGAAAAGGATCGGAGATTTTTCCAAGGGGATGAAGCGGCAGGCCGCCATGATCATGGGGCTGGCCTCCCGCCCGCGGTATCTTCTTTTGGACGAAAGCTTTGACGGACTTGACCCCAACGTGAGAACGGTGGTGAGCAATCTGCTGGCGGAATACATCGCCGAGACGGAATCCACCGTGGTGGCGGCTTCCCACAACCTTTACGAATTGGAAAACATCTGTGACACCGTGGGAATGCTCAACGGAAAACAGCTTTTGTATTCCAAGCCCATTGAGGACGTGAAGGGGCGGGTGAAGAAGTACCGCGTGGCGGTGAATACCGAGAAGGATCCCTTAGCGGGGCTTTCGGTCAAATTCCCGCGTAGGGAAGGAAATATCTATACCTTCCAAAGCGAGGAGCAGGAGGAGAAGTTGAGAGACGCCTTTGGGAAGGCGGGAGAGCTTTTGTTGTTTGAAGTTTACGGCATGACACTCAACGAGATCTTTATTTACGAGACGAAGGAGGAAGACAATGAAATTGAAGGCATTTTCGCAAAATAACCCCTTGCGGCATTTGATCCTTTCCACCGTGAAGCGGTATTTCTGGCTTCCTTTGGTGATGCTGTTGCTCACCGGCGTGGGATTTTTAGGGTTTGAGGTCTTGAAGATGGGAGAGCTTTCCCATCCGAACGGCATTGCGGCACAGCTTGCCTTTCGGTTTGCCGCCTCGGAGGTGTGGGAGCTGTTCCCCTACGGCGCCTTTCTGGTGGCGGTGATCTCCGCATTGGTGATGTTCGGCTTTTTGTTCAAAAAGAAAAGCGCGGCGGTGATGCTGCTTACCGGGGTTTCCCGCTTGCAGTTGTTTATCGTGCGGTACGTGTTCGGGTTGGTTTCCGTTTTGGTTCCTGCGCTGATCAGCTTTTCCCTTTTGCTGGTTTTGGGCGGCAGCAATACCGACCACGGGTTCCCCGCGGGGGTGGATACGGCGATCCTGCTGTTGACCCTGGGGGTGACGATCCTCTTTGCTTACACCGTGGCGGTTCTGGCGGCGGTGGTCTGCGGGAGGAAAAGCGATTTCTTCGGGGTGTGCGCTACGTTTTTGTTTGGAGCCAAGGGGTTGCTTTTGTTCTTCGGCGGGATGTGCGCCACCTTCTTACGGGGGTTCCCCTACCCTATGCGGGAGGTCTACAACGCGAACAATTCTTTTTTCAATCTGTTTGACGAGTATTACACCCTGTCTGCGGACGGGATCTTCGGGAAGGTGCTGAGCGACTATCTGGTAACAAACAGTCCCAATGCGCCGGAAGGATATCTGGAGCCTTGCCTGCTCCCCGTGATCCTGATGGGAGCGGTGTCGCTGTTCCTTGCGGCCTTGGGATGCGTTCTGCTCCGCGTACGGAGGTCGGAATACGACGGCAAGCCGGGAGGCAATCCCGTTCTTACCATGGCTTGCACGGTGGTTCTTGCCCTTTCCGCTTCCGGCTTGGCACTCCCCTTCTTCGGCACCCTTGAAGGCTTCTTCTGGGCGTCGGGCGTGGCGCTGATCGCCTGCGTGGCCCTTTGGGCGGTGTTTGCGGGAAGCCTTCGCAAGCTTTGGAAGAGTCTTGCCGTAGCGGGCTGTACCCTGGCGGGCATGGGGCTTGCGGCCTTGGTGCTGTATGCCGATCCCTTTGGGTACGGGACTGCCGTTCCCGCGCAGGAGGAGGTACAATGGGTGAAAATGACCTTCAAGGGGGATTTCGGTATCAACGGGAATCACAGCTGGCACGGGCACGGAAAATTGCTCCATACCACCCTGGTGGGCGACGAAGCACTTCCTCTGTTGGAAAGCGAAACGGACATCCACACGGCGTTGGAGGTCCATAAGCTGTTGGCGGAGGACGGCTCCCATTGGGTCAAGGAAAGAAAAAACCACGAGGACAGCGCCGTGTATGCGGATTTCACCGTGATCTACCACATGAAAGACGGCAGAGAGATCAAACGCTGTTATACCGCGGTAAAGCTTTCCACCCTGTTTGAAACCTTGCGGTTGGGAGATACGGAGGCCTTGCGGAAGCATGAGAGAGAGTTCCTGATGCACAACGCCGCAGAGGGGACGGAATTTGCCATCTCCGACAATATGCTTTCCTTTGCAGAGGCGTTAACACTGACCGTAGAGGAAAAGAAAAAGCTTGTAGAGCGTATTCTGGAGGACAGAGGCAAGAAGAATTATGCAAACCGATATCATCCCAAAGAGGAATGCTTGGGGGTGATCTGGACGCATTACATCGAGGGCGAATACGACGGCAGTATCATGGATCCCGTATTCGTTTATGCGGAGGACAAGGCCACGCTGGCGTGGCTGGAGGCAAAGGGGCTGACGGCTTACTTTGAAAAGAGCTATCGGATCCAATCGGTGGAGTGGTTCCATCTTTCCTCCTTGATCCGCCAGCAATACGTGAAGGAATGGTCGTTGGATCGGTACTTTGCCGCCCTCTATCGGATAGAGGATCATACCATTCTCAACGCACCCTCCACGGCCGTGGAGGAGAAGGATTGGGAAAGCTTTTTGGCGGATTGCCGCTTGGAATCCTTTACGGACAAGGGAGGGCGGTTTGCGCTGATCAAGCTGGTGAACAAGGACGGAGAGACGGTGTACACCGTGAAATATATCGCGGAGTGAGAGAAACCTCATCCCAAGTCGGTGCATGTCTGCGGATCAAACGTGTGCCTCAGTGCGCCGACATAAAAAACGGCAAAGCCGTTTTTGGACAATAGGAACTTCATCCACCGTCTGCAAGCGGATGGTCCCCCTTCCCCGGTAGGGACGGTGAGGCTCGCCTGCGGCGAGCGGAAAAATGGAGCTGTACGGCCTCTCTAAGCGTATACACAAACAATTTGAGTGTTTCCCCAAGCCGATGTAAATCGGCTTGGCAGGAAAGGTTTTTGAAGATTCTTAAGAAACTTTTTCCTCAAAAAAGTTTCTTAAGGAAAAACGAAACAGAGCCGCTTCAAACGGCTCTGTTTTTTTGTACAACGAAAACCACGCGATAGTCGCGTGGTTCAAAAGAGGTTAACCGTTGAGAAAAAATCCTCCGATTGTGATATAATGAATTTGACCTGCC
>JAZNPH010000097.1:0-7158 GCA_045589515.1 Eubacteriales bacterium
GTTCGTAGGGGGCGACGTCCTTCGGCGCCCCGCATTGCGGGGGAATACGGTTTCGGTTTTCTCCAAATCCCTCTCGTGTACCAAACGTTGGGTGCATCCCACGCGACGAGGGCGGGCGTGAACGATTGATGATCCAACGCAAATGGGTCGCCGTGGGCGTCGACCCCTACTGACCCGCAAGGAATGTAGGTTGGAATCCTTGCCGTGATCCACGTAGGGGGATGGGGGAAGATGGTTTTCGCCGTCCTTTTTGCGGGGGATGGGTGTGTATTTTGATTTTTCTGTTTTCGTGTTCGTAGGGGCGATTCATGAATCGCCCGTCGAAACGACAAAAACGCCGTACTCACCCTTATGGGCAAGTACGGCGCGATTTGATTGTTACGGTGCGGAGCAAGGAACTGCGTACCTGCTTGGTAAAGACAGTATACCATAGCTCCTTGAATTTGTCAAGAATCGCTTACTCTACGGTAATGGTTGCGGTGCAGACGTGGGATTCGCCCAGGCCTTCGTCGTAGGTGAAGGTGATGGTCACGGTGCCGGTAAAGCCTGCTTCGGGGTAGTAGGTGATGGTGCCGTCGTTGCTCAGGGTGGCGGAGCCGTTGGCGGGGGAGGTCACCAGATCCAAAGTGAGGTTGTCGGCAGGCTTATCCAACGCCTTCAGGGAAACGGGGGTATCCTGCGCGGTGGTAGCGGAAACCTCCACGGCTTCGGGGTAGGCGTTGAGGGTACCCTTGATGAACTGATAGGTGTAATCGTAGATCATACGTACCTTGGGGTCGGGAGATTTGGAGGTATCGTAATACACCAGAATCTCCTGGTAGTACATATGCATACAATCCTTCATGTATCCGTACTTCACGCCGCCGGCGAGGTATTCAAAATAGCGGTTGCGCAATACGGGATTCTGCATGGCGTTGTAGCCGATCTCGATCTCCACGCCGGTGCCATAGAACTGGATCATGTGAGCGGCCTGACCCAAGCGACCCTCGGGAACCTCGGTATCGAACACGTAGTTGGGCTGCATGCAGACCATGTCGAAGCCGTAATCCTTCCAGTTGCTGGCGCCGGGAGCGCAGTACCACGGGATCCAGGACAGGGAGTAGCCTCTTGCGCGGGCCAGGTCACCGGTGCGGCGGATCAGCTCGGGCTGGTCGTGCTCCTGATAAACGCCCTCACGGTACCAGTAGTAGCCCACGAACTCGATGTTTTGGAAGTTGTATTCCGCAAACTTGGCTTCAAAGGTCTCCATGTACCACTCGAAGACCTTGAGACGCTTCTCCAGGGTGTTGGTGGCGTCTACCTTGCCGTCCCCGTCGATGTCGCCGAAGGCGGTACCCAGGGGATCGATGTCGTAGATGGTGACCACTACGCCGTACTTGAAGTCGTCGCCCAGGTTCAATTCATTCTTTACCTTGCCGGCGGCTTCCTCCAAGGCTAACATATTGTAGCCTTCCTTGAACATGTTGTCGATGGTCCACTGCATATCGTTCATGTTCATTTCGCCCAAGGGGTTATGGCCGGAGGGCATATCGCCGCTCATAAGGAACAGGAAGCTGTCGAACATAACGTCCTTGATCTTGCCCTCGGTGTCTACGTAGGCCAGATAGGGAAGCAGGGTATCCACGGTGTAGCTGTTTCTGTCTGCGCGCTGATACAGCAGGCACAGATCGGAAGCGCCGTTCAGAACGGTCTCGCTGGGAGGCAGGTAGCCCTTCTTCATGTCCTCCTTGCGGGTCAGGCCTGCTTCCTCGATGGAGAGGGCGCCCTTCACAGAGGTGGTGCCGAAGGCCTCAAATTCGCTGATGCCGCACCAGCTGACGGTGTTGAAGGCGAAGCTGATATATCTTGCCTTCACAGCCTTTTCCAAGGTTACCAGGACGTCTGCGGGCTTATCGTCATTCTCGGGCTCGATCTTCACTACGCCTGCGCCGTACCAGTTCTCCCCGTCGGTGGAAACGTATACGGTCAAAGAGGAGGGAGCCTGCACGCCCCAAGGAATGCGGTGGTTGAACTGTGCGGTAAAGGAGGACAAGGCCGCCTCTGCGCCCAGGTCAAAGTAGAATTCCATGGGAGCCGCGGTGCTCTGGAACTTGAAGTAATGACCGTTGTGGATGTTGTTGTCGTCGTAGAGTTGGGGGCTGGCCTTCCAGCCGTCGGTGAGGACGTTCAGGTTCCAGGGGGAGCAGCTGGAGAGGGTCACGTTGTTGGAGTCGGCGGGAACGTAGACCTGCTGGATCAGACCTGCAAGCAGGTTCTTGCTTTCGGTGGAGGGATTCTCCCAAGGCGTTTCGGGAGCGTCGAATACCACTGCGGGGTAAATGGAGCCTACCCCTGCTTCGCCGTCACGGACGTAAACGGCGGCCTCCTCCATCAGGTACATCGCGGTCTCGGTGGATTCCAGGGTGAATCTCACGTATCTGCCGGTGGCACAGCCTGCCAGGGACAGGGGATAATCGTAGGTGGATTGCAGGGAGGTGGGGGCGAACACTCTGCCGATATCGGTGAAGCTTTCACCATCCTCGCTGACCGCGTAGGTTACGGCCACGGGGAGGCAGTCTCCGCCGGAGAAGTTGGCGTAGCACATCAGGGAGAAACGGTAGATATCGTTTCTCACGCTACCCAGATCCACCACCACGGAGTAGGATTGACCGCCTTCCGCACCCATCCATTTGCCGGAGGAGTACAGACCGGTGATCTTACCGTCGGTGAGAGGAGAGCCCGCGTCGGGGAAACGCTTGTGGGCGTCTGCGGAGAGGGTGTATTTCTTGCCCTGGCTGATCAGCTTGACGGCCTTGGTCATGTCGGGAGCTTCTCCGCCGGTATAAGTAACGGTGCCCAATTGGGTGTAGGCTTCCTGCACCATGCCCGCAAAGACCTCGCTGATGTTTACCTTTGCTTCCTCGTCGGCAATGACGGTAATCTCATCGGTGAAGAACCAGCCGGACTTGGAGATGGCAAAACGCACGTATCTGCCGGTGACGTAAAAATCGCTCTTCAGCGTAGCCTCCATGCGGCAGCCTTCCACGAACTCGGGGATCTCCATATCGCCCACGGAGGTGTACTTGTCACCGTCCTCGGAGACGGAGATACGCACCTTCGAGGGGATATCCAGACCTGCGTTGTGGGTGGAAAGGTAGCTGATACGGAACTCGTACAGGGAGTCGAACACCTCGCCCAGATCCACGGTAAAGTAAACGGAGCCGCCGTGGAAGCCTGCGTAGGATTCTTCGTTGTAATCCGCAGAGCCGTCGGGACCGTTCTTGCCGTCGGTGAGCTCGCTGTTGTAGGAGTCGGGATAGCTTTCTCCCGCGGCCTCGGTGCTGGTGTAGGTCTTACCCAAGCTTACCACTGCGGAGTTGGGGTTCTCTCTTACGGGAGTCTGAATGATTTCTTCCTCGGAGGAGGTATCCTCGGAGGGATCGGAGGATCCTTCCGTGCTGCTTTCCCCCACAGAGGGAGTGACGGAGGAGGTTGCTCCCGTTTCACCGCCGCAGGCGGCAAGGAGCAAGGTGGTGGTCAAAACGGTTGCCAAAAGCAACAAAGCGATTGTTTTTTTCATGCTGTGATCTCCTTTTCTGCAATTTCGCGAGCGACGTAAACGCCGCTGGCAGAGGCGTGGGACAGGGAGTGGGTGATACCGCTTCCGTCCCCGATGATGTAAAGGCCTTTATGCTTGCTTTCCAGATGCTCGTCCAGCTCTACCTCCATGTTGTAGAACTTGACCTCCACGCCGTAAAGCAGGGTATCGTCGTTGGCTGTGCCGGGAGCAATGCGATCCAGTGCGTAGATCATCTCGATGATGCCGTCCAGAACACGCTTGGGCAGTACCAGGCTCAGATCCCCGGGAGTGGCCGCCAGGGTGGGACGTACCAAACCCTCCTCGATACGCTTTTCCGTGCTTCGTCTGCCGCGCACCAGATCGCCGAATCTCTGCACGATGACGCCGCCTCCCAGCATATTGGAAAGGCGGGCGATGCTCTCGCCGTAGCCGTTGCTGTCCTTGAAGGGTTCGGAGAAGTGCTTGGCCACCAGAAGGGCGAAGTTGGTGTTCTCCGTCTTCATGGCGGGATCCTCGTAGCTGTGGCCGTTGACGGTGACGATGCCATTGGTGTTTTCATTGACCACGATGCCGTTGGGGTTCATGCAGAAGGTGCGCACGTTGTCCTCAAACTTCTCGGTGCGGTAAACGATCTTGCTTTCGTAAAGCTCGTCGGTAAGGTGGGAGAATACCACGGCGGGGATCTCCACGCGAACGCCCAGGTCCACGCGGTTGGACTTGGTGGGGATACCCATCTCTTTGCACACCGCTTCCATCCACTTGCTGCCGCTTCTGCCTACGGAGACGATGCATTCCTTGCAGGAATAGGTTTCATCGTCGGTGGAGATCTCAAAACCCTCCTCCGTCTTCTTCACGTGACGGACGGGGGTATCGAAATGGAAATCCACCTTATCCTTCAGATGGTTGTAGAGATTCTCCAAAACCACGTAGTTGATGTCTGTGCCCAGATGGCGCACGGAGGCATCCAGCAGGTTCAGCTTGTTTTGGATGCAGATGGTCTTGAATTTGGTGCCTGCGGTGGAATACAGCTTGGTGCCCTCCCCGCCGTAGGCCATGTTGATCTCGTCCACGTAGTGCATCAGCTCCAGAGCCTTCTTCTTGCCGATATGCTCGTAGAGAGTGCCGCCGAAATCGTTGGTGATATTGTATTTGCCGTCGGAGAAAGCTCCCGCACCGCCGAAGCCGCTCATGATGGAACAGCTCTTGCAGCCGATACAGGATTTGATCTTGTCCCCGTCGATGGGGCATTTTCTTTTTTCAAGCGCATGCCCCATGTCAAACAAGGCGATCCGTTTGTCGGGGGCAAGCTTTTGCAACTCAAAGGCGGAGAAGATACCCCCCGGTCCCGCGCCGATGATGATCACGTCATACTGCATAAAATACCTCCTTTGTTTGCAGCACAGATAACATCATTATAACTGAAAAAAACGGAATTGTCAACACGTGGGAAAATCTATTTTTTTCTCGATTTTTTCTTGCAATAAAAGGAAAGATATGGTATAACTAAATCAAAGAAGAAATTTACCGCAAAATCGTCTTTATGGGAGGAACCGATATGGAACTCACATCCAAAAACAACTATTACACCCCTTACGAATATAAGAAGGTGGCGGAGAAGCTGTTCGTCCGCAACGAGCCGGATTACCGCACGGTGAAGAATCTGCTTTCCGGCAAGAAGTACGCCATCATTTCCTACGGCAGTATGGAGGAGACCTATTGCTGTCCCCAATACAACACCCCCGACACGGAAAGCCGTCTCACCGACGGCGTGCTGGCAGAGCGCGCCACCTTTGAAGACCCTGCGTGGGTGCGTTTTTCCAGAGGCGTGGCGAGAAGCGTGATCTTCGATATCGGGGGCATCGCTTCCGTTTCCGAGTTCTGCATCCGTCTTTTGAAGGAGAAAGCCACCGCCGTCCGTCTGCCCAACAACGTGGACTTTGCCGTTTCGGAAAACGGCGTGGATTTTGAGACCGTGGCCATGCTGGACGACCTCCATTCCGACAGGGAATCCGAGGTGGTGATCGCCCGCGCCAAATTGGAGCCCGCGGTGCGCGCCAGATTTGTCCGGGTCACCTTCTGCTGTCCCGTCCACGTGTATATCGACCAGATCGAGGCCATCGGCAAGAAGGATATCACCGGCGCCCGCGCCGTGGTGCCGGATCTGTTGAACGAGACCACCTACCCCGGGAAGTATTGCGGTGCAGAGCAGCTTGGCGGCGCCAAGGACGTTTTGCTGGCTTATTTCTGCCATGAGAACCGTGCCCCCCTGGAGGTAGAGCATTTCCTGCCCTACGTGGGGTATCTGAACAAGGAGGGCAAGGCCACCGACACCTTGTTCGACGGCTACCTCTTCCTTCCCTTCGTGGCTTTCCTTTACGACAAATCCAAAAAACGCCCGCTTGACAAGAGCAAGTGGCAGTACTATATGGATCAGCAGTTCCTGGATGGCAAGAACCTGGACGCCTTGGAGCTGGCCGCAGAGCAGGTTCAGAAGGATCTGGGGCTTCCTGAGCTGAAGCTGAAGGTGTTCTTCTCCATCCTTTATCCCGTGGTGGAGCAGCGATCCTTCGGGGAGATCGGCGGGAAGAATCTGGATTTCACCGTTCTTGAGGACCGTATCGCCGCCTTGAAGTGGCTGGTGGACGAGCAGGAACAGCGCTTTCACGAAAAGCAATACAAGCACCTGGAGCTGGCGGGCTACTATTGGTTCACCGAGGAGATCGATTATAACGACAGACAGCTTTTGGAGATGATCCGCGTCACCACCGACCACGTCCGTGCCAAGGGAATGATCACCACCTGGATCCCTTACTATCTGGCCTCCGGCTACAACGATTGGAGACGCTTGGGCTTTGACATGGCTTGCTATCAGCCCAACTACGCCTTCCGTAAGGATATTCCCGAGCAGAGATTGTTCGATGCCGCCGAGACTGCAAAGCTTCTGGGTATGTGCATCGAGCTGGAGGTTGGGGGCACCCAGCGCTGGAACGTGGGACACACCCGCAACTACTACGCCGCGGGAGCGGTTACCGGCTACATGAAGGATGCCGCTCATATGTACTACCAGGAGGGTATGCCCGGGTCTTTCTACCACGCCTACCATTCCGAGGATCCCGTGCTGAACTCCATGTATCACGACACCTACCGCTTTATCAAGGGTACTTACCCTGCGGATGGGTTTGACGAAGAAGAACAGGAAGCAAACGAATGAGCTATAACGTGATCGCCCCGCTGTACGACCGCATCAACGGGGATCAATACGAGCCCTACGCTCTCTTTTTGGGACAGGTGTTCACCCGCCTTGCCCGTATTCCCGTGAAAGAGGTGCTGGATCTGGGTTGCGGCACGGGGAGCATCGCCGCCTTGCTGGCAGAGGATTACGACATGGTGGCCTTGGATGCCTCTCCCGAGATGCTTTCCATCGCCATGGAAAAGAACGCGGGGAAGAACACCCTGCTTCTCTGCCAGGATATGCGGGAGTTTGAACTATACGGAACGGTGAAAGCAGTTGTTAGTGTATGTGATTCTTTGAATTATTTATTGGAAGAGAAAGATTTGGTACAGACTTTTAAATTGGTGAATAATTATCTGGATCCGAA
>JAZNPH010000098.1:0-5389 GCA_045589515.1 Eubacteriales bacterium
ACTCTTATGAGATCCCGCCTGCGGCGGTTTTGCTCCATCCACTCCGTTCCTTCCGCAAAACTTCGACGTGCGCGGAGATTGCTGTAATACGTAGCCACAGGGGAAACAATCCGCGCGTGCTCAGGATGACGTCCTGAAGTAAGAAGGATGACGAACAGCCGCTACGACTACATTCCGCGCGGCCAACCCGCAGGGTTGGTATGCTCAGAGATGACGGTTGAGGTGGGTTTTGTCGTCACCCTGAGCGAAGCAGGCGTGGAATAATATTGTACCTCAGGTTGCAATGAGAAAAGCCTGCGGAGTCGAAGTTTTGCTTTTTGAAATTGCCCATTGTCTTTGGATATGCAGTTCCTTTTACAGCAATTTCGAAAAGCAAAACCGCAAGGGGTCTCCTCAAAGTCTGATCTACCCCTACAAAGGTAAACTTACATCCTTTGTGATAAAACAGTTCTTTAGATTTGGCAGGGTACATCAGACTCTCAGTAGATCCCGCCTGCGGCGGTTTTGCTCCATCCACTCCGTTCCTTCCGCAAAACTTCGACTCACGCTTCGCGTTCGCTCAGGATGACACGCTGACGTTGGAAGCACTCCCGTCCCACGCCTCGCTCCCAAGATTCCAAAAACAGCTTTAGCTGTTTTTGACGTCGGCGAAACGATACCACGTATAAACCGAAGGCTGAACGCCGACTTGGGTATTTTTGAACGAATTGTAAATTAACCGCCTTTTCGGTTTACAAATCCGCCCGACTTTGCTATAATACCTCAAAGAGGAGCAGTTTGCTCTCGTTTAACACGGTTTCAAAGGAAGGTCATCCCGTATGGCAGTTTCCAAGCTTCCCAAAAGTGTCAAATATTTTTCTCTGCTGTTCTTGATCCTGCTGGCGGCGGTACCCGTTCTGGTACGGCTTTGGGTGGGAGACAGCCGTTCCGGTGAGTTTTTGTTCGGCGTTTCCACGGCCTTTTGCTGTGGTGCGGGTGCGGTGATCGCTTACCTGCTGGGCCGCCGTCTTGCCCCTGCCCTTCCCCCCGGGCTCCCCTCGGTGACCTTCAGCTCCGCGGTATGCGGCTTTGCCATTCTCACCGTGGTGATCGTAACGGTCTACTACACCTATTTTGCCCCTGCGGAGGATCGGCTTTCCAACGTAAACTCCGCCGTTTCCCTGCTGGTGAAGCTGTTCGCCCTGGGCTGCGCGGTGTACTTCCTGCTGTTGGCCGCCTGGATGCCTTTGGGGGAAAAGAAGGCCTTGGGACTGTTCCTGTCCCTATTCCCCGTGCTGTTCTGTGCCTTCCGCATTCTTGCGGATTTTATCGACCACAGCACCATGCCCTTGGCAGGTCACGGCGGATACCGTATCCTTGCCATCATCGCCACCATGCTGTTCTTCCTGCAGGAGGCCAAATTCCGCACAGGCAAGGGAGGCGCCACCTGGTATTTCATCATCGGCCACGTAGCGGTGATTCTGCTGTCCTCCTACAACGTGCCCCTGCTTTGGGAGTTTATCCGCGGGGAGACCACCTTGACGGAGATCCTCTACGCCATGCTGTCCATCGCCTTTATCATCTATATGTTCACCCGCATTTACTCCATGGAATTGAAAACCGCCCCCACGGAGGAAGCTCTTACCGAGACGGAAGCATAAACACATACAAAACGGAATACAATAAAGCAGACAAGTGACGTGGAAAGGACGAGCCTCCCCATGAAGAACTATCTGCTTTGTTTTTTTATTCTTTCCGCCGCCGTGGTGCTGCTGCCCCGTACCGCCGCGTTGCTTCCCGAGCGAGAGGAAGAGCCCTTCCTTGACGTCCTGGACGCGGGAAGCGGAGAGATCCTTTCCCTGCCCTTGGAGGATTACGTCATCGGGGTAATGGAGAACCTTTCCCTGCCCCCGGAGCCGGAAGCCCGCAAGGCAGTTGCCGTGGCCATCCGCAGCCGTGCGTTGTACTGCAAGGAGCACACTCCCGTACATAAAAACGCTTCTCTATGTAACGACCCCGCTTGCTGTCTGGGCTTTGCCACGGCGGAGTTCTCTCCCGAAAACGTTTCCGCCGCGGCGGAGACGGCAGGGCAAGTTCTCACCTACCAAGGCCGCCCGGCCGCCGCCTTGTTCCACGAAAGCGCGGGGAAATATACCGCCTCCGCCTTCAGCGTTTACGGGGTGGAGGTGCCTTACCTCCAAGGGATCAAAAACCTGGAGGAGGGGGTGACGGAAGCCTTCACCTTTTCAAGAGAAAAGCTTCTTTCCCTTTTGGGGATCCCCTCTCGGATCCCTCCCGAGGATCTGTTCTGGGGATACGACCGCTTCGGGCGGGTACAGGTGTTGGAGTGGGAAAGCGGCTCCCTCACCGGGGAGCAGGTGCAAAGCCTGCTGGGGCTTCCCTCTACCTGCTTCACCCTTTCCTTGGGAGTGGAAAAGGTACATATCCTCTGTCACGGCAGAGGGAATGGAGTGGGGCTGAGTCTGAACGGTGCTTCCATCCTGGCCCGTGAAGGAAAGGGCTACACGGAGATCCTGGCCTTTTACTTTCCGAAGCTCTCCCTTGAAACTTGAATAAAGACCTCCCGTTTGGTGCAAACTAAGGACGCGAAACCAAACAGGAGGTTTTTTATGTTTGATCCCAAAGAAACCCAAGAACAAGCAAACGGCCCCTTCGGCGGCCGCCTTTCCCGCTACGCCGTGTACCTCTATCTGGCCATGGCGCTGTTGATCGTGGGGGTGGCCACCGCAAGCATTTTTGCCTTAAGCCGCAGTACCGACCAACTGCCGTCCTACAGCACCCCGGAGTTTTCCTTCGGGGAGATCCTGCCCCCGGAGAACTCCCGTCCCCAGGTGATCATTCCCCTGCCCCCGGAGGAGAGCGAGGAGCAGCCCGTGTTCGGGGAAAACAGCGGTGTCACCGAGGACACCTCTTCGGATGCTCCCGTGATCAACGAGGAGCCTTCCTACGTGCTTCCCGTGGAGGGCGGCGAGGTACAGAAGAAATGCGCCCTGGACAAGCTGGTGTTCTCCCAGACCATGCAGGACTACCGCACCCACGCAGGCATTGACATCACCGCAGAGCTGGGCGATCCGGTGCTTTGCTACGCCCCCGGTGTGGTGGAATCCGTAAAAGAGGATCCCCTTTTGGGGGTCACCGTCACGGTGAAGCACGAGTACGGCCTGGTAACGGTGTACGCCAACTTAGATCCTCAGCTTGCACAGGGCATCACCCCGGGGAAACAGCTTGCCACAGGGCAGGTGCTGGGCTACGTGGGGAACACCGCCCTTTCGGAAAAGGCGGAACGCCCCCATCTCCATTTTGAGATGCTCTTAAACGGCGCCCACATCGACCCGGAAAACGAGCTGTATTGAGGGGGAGCGGTCAAGGGGCTCTGCCCCTTAAAAACCCCGCATAAGGGACCGGTCCCTTATGGATCCCGCATTGTAAGCGAGATGGAAGAAAGACCTTTGCAGGCATTGCAAGGGTCTTTCTTTTTTTGCGGGAGTGGAGAATATTGTTGCCTCGGCAAAAACCGTCGCCTTCGGTTCCGGGTCGCCGCTTGCGTTGCTTTGCGAAATGATTTTGCACTGTGTGGCCTGCGGGAGAAAACGCCCCGCTTTTCGCCCATTCTTCCATTCGTGAAAGTAGGGGCGATTCACGAATCGCCCGCCTTCGTTGTGTTGCGAAACGACTTTTCGCCATACGGCCTGCGTGCATCTCCCCCACGAAAAAACGACGCTTTTCCCGCGCCGTTTCTTCGCTTTTCACTTCGACCCCTTTACCCGTTGTAATAGAACGCCGTTCCGTCAGAGAACTGATACACCCCGTAGCCAAAGGATGCCTCGGCGTCGTACACGAAGCCGAAATTCTGCGGACGGTACACGTGACGGAGCAACGTCTCTCCCGCCTCGTTCTCATACAACAGCACGACGGTGCCGTCTTCCTCACGGGTGTACAGGACGGGCAGAATTCGATCCTCCTCGCCGTTGCCACGGAGATATCCCTTGCCGTCCTCGCCCAACACGAAGAAGGGCGTATTTTCCGTTTGCCACGCCGCAAAGTGATCCCCCTTCAGGTCGGCAGGCTTCAGCTTTGGCAGGAATCTTCCGCCCTGTGAAAACGCCCAATAACTCGCCCAGCTTGCAAAGTTTGCCGGGAGGCACGGACGGAAGGAGAGCCCGGTATAGGTATCCGCCGTTTCCACCACGCATCCCAAGGCGTAATCCTCCCCAATGGGCTTCATCAGCGGAACCAGCAAAGAGGTTCCGTTCCCCAGCCGCATTTCCAGATAATACGCTCCCACCTCTTCGGCGGTATAGCTTTCCGAAGCGCTGCGATAACGCTCCACCAGGGCGTCGCCGTCTCCCAAAAGCGAGGACAACAGCAGCTCGTCTGCATGAGAAAGCTCCAAAAGGCTTGCAGTTCGGTTCACGCCCTCCCCGCGAAACAGGTTCAGAGCGACGGTGTCGTAGCGGCCGATGTACAAATACGAGCCCTTCAGCTCCCAAACGGGCTTAACTTCCAGAATGGGGTACAGAATGGAGCCCAAATTATCTGGGTGCTCCACAGGATAGCCGTCTTCGGTTGCGGATGTTTCTCCCCAACGATAAGCAACAATCGATTTCACGCCATCCGACTCTGCTAAAAGTCCCCGTAGCATGCCCCAATTAAACTCAATACAAACGTAGGGCACTTGGGGATGGCTGCACACCGTGGAGAACATCCGATTTGAATGTTCAAGCTGTTCCTTCAAGGCGGCGCGGTAAGCCACCTCGGACTCCCATTTCACGTCGTCGGGAATCATGACCCAAGAAAGTTTTTCTCCTTCCACCAGTCCAATTCCCGTCATTTTTTCGTCCTCGAAACACAACTGATTCCACGATCCGTAGATTCCTGAATAACCGTAGTATATGGAGGTAACCTTCCGCATACGGGAGTCCAGCATGGCAACGCGGTAAGCGGCAATGACTGTCAAGTCGCGGCAAAACTTTCCGTACGTCTCTTGCTCTGCGGCGTAGGTCAGCCCCGTCAGATCCCCCTTGTTGCTGACAATCCGTTCCCCCGTCAAGGAGGATTCCGAAAGCTCGGAGATTCCGTAGGCGTAGGAGTTGGTCAGCACGATCTCGTCGTAGGTCTCGTAAAGCCTTGCGGAATCGTTGATAAGGAACAGGATCTCGTCGTAAGTAAGACGGAACTCTTCTCCACTTTGGCGTTTCGTCCATTGCTCCTCCGCTTGTTCTTCGGAGAACAGAGTGAGGATCTTTTTGCCGTTTTCTTCCGTGACGTGGTTGTAGACGGAAAACTTCTTTTCCATTTCCTTCTGTGCCTCGGGGGTGTCCTCGGGAGGTGTCACGGTGATCTCGCTTCCCATGTCGTAGGGCTTGGAGATGTCCTTGTTCTCCCCGAT